>NZ_PISE01000025.1 GCF_002835805.1 Niallia nealsonii
TGACTCAAATCCAATGCATATAGAAGTAACTGATGTATTGCCCCCCTTAACTGAATAAAATTTTCTTCTTATCTGATTGCCATACTCCTCCTGCCCCATGTGTAAAGCCACAAGTTTTATAAAAGTTTGTATTATTTTTTGCGTATGTTACTGTTACAATCCCCAAACCAAAACGTTTAGACTCTCGCAATAATTCTTTAACTAATCTAACTCCAATTCCCTGTCCTTGATATTCAGGATGAACCATTATATCTTCCATATATCCATGTTCTAAGCCCATTCCACAAACATAACCAAAGGCAATCAGTTTATTATTTTCATTTCGAACCCCAGCCCAGAAGTTACAACGCTCAAATAATGCCGGGTAATCTTTATCTCGTCTACCCCAGCCAATAAGTTCTCTTAATTCTGGAACTTCGTTATTAAATATCGGAATGTTAATAATAGCTTGATAGTTTATTGTATTCTCCTCCTTACTGACCTAATAGAATTCTATACTAATTCTATATGATAAAGTCCTGCTCCTTCTTCAATCATCCTTCCCCATGGATATAATAAGCAATATATGTCAAGCATGCATAAAGTGAAACTTCAATCAGTGGGGGTTTTACTGCCCGTTAATGCCCGATAAAGATTAGTATTTATAAACTATTTTTAGTTTACTAATTTATAAATAGTTTATAAACATACATAGATTAATTGCTAGAAACAAATTAAGATTATGTTTATTTCCATATTACCGGTTTAAATAAACATCTAATTATATTCACATATAAGCTATGCAGAATAAAAGTAATAACTCAGCTATGTTAAATCATATTGTTGATTTTAACAATAAAAAAAGAAACTCTATAAATAGGAGTTCCTTTCAGTATGTAGATATTTAGAAATAAAAGGAGAAAGAATTTGAACAATTATTAAATATTAAGATTTTCAACAATCGGACGCTTTTCTGCAGTAACGAAAAAAGAGGTTGGGACACAACTAATTAGATAATCTGTAAAGACGAATAATCTCTAATTTAGCTTTAAAATAAAGGCTGGTTTCGCAATCTTGGTTACTTGTGGTTTTAAATATAGTCAAGTGTAAAAACTAATTTGTTCCATTGCGCTACAGACACTCCATTCCACTTCGTTTTTAAAGGTTGTTATCTGAAAAAATTTTAAAAAATAGAAAAAATTAATTATTTGGAAAAACTGAGCAGCCTGAATACACGTAGACTCCTGTGGGCTCAGCGCGAGCCCCACGGAAAGCGAAGTGTATTCAGGCTGCGGGTAATAACAACAAAATTCACTGAAATCGCCCTTTAAAAAATTTAAAAACACGAATTATTATACGTAATTAGCGTATAATAATTCGTGTTTTTCTTCAACTGGAATACTTATGTCCCAGCCTCTTTTTAATATCGTAATTTCCTTAACATTGTAAATCTGCATTTTCCTGACGCTATCCCATTTATAGTAATTAAACTTTTCTTACCCTATACCCCATCATAATTAGTTAGGCACTTTGTTGTTTGCTTTTATAAAACGGGAGGATATTATCTAATGCAAATACTTGCGCTTGGTTAAATACTAGGAATAAAGACATGGCAAGCAGCGATAATTCAAATTCATAGCCGCCAACAAAGCCATTACTTCCATTCACCATCAAAATAGCACCTAACATAATTGCTGCAAATAATACGGCAATGATTCGTGTTCCTAGTCCAATAATAATAAGCAAACCTCCGATAAGTTCTATACCAGCTACTAGATAAGCGGAAAAACCAGGTAAACCTAAACTTGTGAAGAATCCTGCTGTATTTTCTATCCCATTTTGCATCTTTGTTAAACCATGCATAAAGAAAATAATCCCTAGAACGAAACGAATAAATAGGGTTCCAATCGGTTGTAATGTAAACATATTATTCCTCCTGTTATAATGATTTTTTATATAAAAACTACATGTTGTAGTTATTTTTTAAAATAACATTTCTATTAGCTATTTTTAAACTAATCGAAAAGTTGATTGTTGAGGAGATCAACGAAACAAATTAATCAGCAGCTTACACTACGTATCGTAGTGTTATATTGCAAAAAAAAATTAAATTAAGGTAATCATAAATAATATCGAAACAATCAAAAATATATTCAGAGAAACTACAGTAGATAAAAACGGCAATTTAACAGAATAAATATTTTCAGGATCTAGGATATATTTGATCCGATAATTAACAGAGGTTTCTGCAAAAGAAACATAAGTCAATGATTGTTTTTTTTGTTGCTGATTTTTTATCATTTTAATTAAAGCGTTACTAATATCTATCGGATTGCCGCTCTTGCTCATGGCATAGTCATCAGCCAACACTTCTTGAATAATAATATATTGTTGGGAAATCCACTTTAATAAAGGGATATACCAAATGATGGATGAAAATAAGTGTGTAAGAAAACATTTTAATGGATCAAGTTTTTTTTGATGATAAGCTTCATGAAACAATACTGCTTGGATCTCCTCTTTTGATAGAAGCTTCCATAATCCGGTGGAAAGAATAATTTTCGGTTGGAAAAATCCCATGGTGATAGCAATTGGCTCATCATGTTCAATAACTAATATATGTTTTTGGCCACTCTCCAACATTTTTTTTAGTTCTAAACTGTATTCTTCATTCACAAAACGCAATAGCTTTTTATTCATTTTCCTTATTTGGATAGCTTGTTTAGCAATTAGCAAGCAAGCATGTAAAATGGTATAGCAAACTAATCCTAGAAGCATATATTCTATAAAAGGGATACCGACAACTTGAAAGAGTTTTTCGCATGCTTGAAAAAGATTAAAATTTAAAGCAGAACCGTAACTAAGAGAAAAAAGGTAACAAACCATTTGAATAAGTAAAATGAGGGAAATGGTAGTACTTGTCATAAAAAGAGCATTAGCATAATTTTTTGTCATACTATTTTTCCTTTTTCCAATCTTTTAATTTCTGTTCTAATTTTTCTACTAAACCTTGATCGACGTCTTCTAACGCATCCAACATATGATTAACAAAGAGAGGACCAAATTCATCCATTAATTCATGAGAAAGATCTTTTGACTGTTTTTCTAAAAAAACATCTTTAGAAAGAACTGGTTTGTAGAGAGCTGATCTTCCCTCAATACGTTTTTGTAATATATCTTTTTCTACTAATCGGTTCATTACGGTCATTACCGTATTAAAACTTACCACTCTATCTTTTTCTAAAACTTGCTGTACATTTTTAATGGTCATTTCTTCCCCTTCCCATAAAATGGACATAATTTTTGACTCCAATGGTCCAAAAAAACGATTTAGACCTTTTTCATTAAACTTAAACTGATTAATTTTCAAGTAGAAACACCTCGCACTACATATTGTAGTGTATAGATTTATGATAAGTCAAGAAATGAACATTTATCTACCAATAGAAATTATACTTTAATTCTGGATTTACTATTTTTATATTTATCCCACTTTTTCTTTTTTTCTCATCAGTTTATGCAAAGTACTATGCTACTGAACAAGTAATTTAAGTATAACTGATAAAAAACCAATTGTAAAAATAAACCTTTTTTTAAAAATTCTTCTTCCTGTTAAGGAAAAAAGCTACCTATACAATCAGCAACTGATACATCACAGCCCTTAACTGAATATCCTTTTCTCCTAATCTGAAAAAGATGTAAAGCCGCATAGTCCTTTTTCTAACTCGTAAATTAATTATGAAAAAAATCAGCATCCACTAAAGTCTATGCAATTTCAAAGTTTTTTGTAGAAATGCATTCTCCTAGAATTTCTTCAGAACGTCTAAAGTTATAAACATAAGCAGTATCACTGGTTGCATAATAATAATCTGCCCCAAAACCAAAAACTTCCTCTTTTTTATTCATTGTCTGACTTAGGACAGTAACTTCTGCACCCATTGTATGGGCAAATTGTACCGCAAGGTGACCTAGACCACCCATTCCCACTATCGCAACTTTCTTACCAGGACCGACATTCCAATGTTTCATAGGAGAATACGTTGTTATTCCCGCACACAATAGAGGGCTTGCCACTGCTAAATCCAATCCATCCGGTATACGGACAACAAATTTATCTTTTACAACGATTTTTTGACTATAACCACCGTAAGTTAATTTACCGTCGTAGCCTACTGAATTGAATACTACAACAACACCTTTCTTACAAAATTGCTCCTCACCTCTAAGACAGAATTCACACTCTCCACAAGAGTCAACAAAGCAACCCACACCTACTCGATCACCAACAGCGAATTTTGTTACTTCTGATCCTATAGCAGTTACAATTCCAGCTATTTCATGACCAGGAACCATTGGGAAGACACCACTACCAAAATCATTGTGTGCGTTGTGAATATCAGAGTGACAAATACCACAATATTTAATATCAATTAAGACATCATCTGGTCGTAAATCTCTCCTTTCCATTATTGTTTGTTCAAATGGTGCTTTTGCACTTGGAACACTTAGTACACGGGTTGTAATGTTTTTATGATTATTGCACATACTGGACACAATCCTTTCAGGAAATTAAGTTTTTTTAAATTATCTACATATCAATATTTAAAAAATAATAAACATTGGTATGTTAATGAACATCTGCTTATAATTATATTCTCATACCGATTTCTTACAATAGTTAATTAAGTACATATTGTTAAGTAATGAACAAATTCATAAAAATTGTTAAGTATCTTTAAGAAAGTTAGGTGAATTTACAATGCCTAAAGTAGATAGAAGAATAGCTAAAAGCCAAGAAGCCATCAAAAAGGCTGTACTTGAACTAATGTCGGAGAAGAATTTTGATGATATTACCATACAGGATATTTCTGATAGGGCAAATGTCAGCCGTGGAACCATTTATCTTCATTACTTAGATAAATATGACCTTTTAGATAAACTCATTGCAGAACATATTAACGAAATGAGAGTAATATGCGAATCAACATCTGAATTGGAGTTTATAGATGCAAATCTACCTTGGTTTGAATATTTAGAAAGCAATCATTTATTTTTTTCTACGATGTTAGCTAGTAAAGGGGCCCCATCTTTTCGGAGTCAATTCCGTGAATTTCTTGTTGACGAGTTCAAGGATGAGATAGATATAACCAAAGGAAAAAATAATGGATTAAACAAAGATATTATTCTTCAATTTATTGTTACTTCATATGTAGGCATTGTGGAATGGTGGATAACGAATGGAATGCCTTATCCACCTCAAATCATGGCGGAACAAGTTGGAATTTTGTTAGAGAGGAATCTATAATAAGTGGTAAACTTTAGTAAAGATGCACTTTGTGATGTACAAGTACGCCCACTTGAAATTAATTTAAGATAGAAATCTTTTACCATTAAAAAACCCCTACTTTCCGTATAAGGAAACTGAGGTGACCCCTAAAAGTTAGAGTTTTATATTAAGCAGCTAATTGGCTGGTATGAATCCGGTATTGAACGGGACTCATGCCTGTCAATTTTTGCTTTATACGCTTGATATTATAATATGCTATGTATGCTTCAACCTTCTTCTTTAAATCTTCAAACGAGCATAGTTCTTCGCCGTGATACATTTCTTGTTTTAATAAACCGAAAAAGTTCTCCATTGGTGAATTATCTATACAATTGCCTTTTCGTGACATACTCTGGAATATCTTGTTTTCCTTAAGTTTTTTTACCCATTTATTATGTTGATAATGCCATCCTTGGTCAGAATGAATCGTTGTTCTGTACTTAGAATCTTCTACGATTTCAAGAACTTCCCCGAGTGGGTTAAGAGCTAATTCTAGGGTTGGGCGTGTACTTATACCATATGAAAGAATTTCGCCATTAAACATATCCATGATTGGGTTCATATATAGTTTTACACCGTCTAAACACTTGAATTCTGTAATATCAGTAGTTAACTTTTGATGGCATACATTTGTGTAAAAACGGCGATTAATACGGTTCTTTGCAATAGTCCCCACAGTCCCTTTATAAGAACTATACTTACGTGATTTTCTTATGAACTTATCCTCTTTGAGGCCTAGTTTCTTCATGATACGTTGAACCTTTTTATGATTGACTTTATGTCCTCGGTTTCTCAATTCCAAGTGGATACGACGATAGCCATAATTGCCGTTGTTCTCCTCAAAGATAGATAGAATACATGCTTCTAGTTCCTGATCGGGATTCTCCTTCTGTATCATTTTTATATGAGAATGATAAGAGGATTCCGGTATACCCACTACCTGCAGTACATCCTTTAATCGGAACGTTTCTTTGAGTTCGAATGATAACGTTGCTTGTGCTTTTCGAGATAGCCGTCCGGATCCATCTGAAAAGCTCGCAACTTTTTTAAGTATTCTACTTCTAGACGAAAAAGCTCATTTTCTCTTTCCAATTGTTGTTCATACGTCAGTTCTTTTTCACCTGAGTATTTATTATTTCTGTTCTTAGCTTCATCAGACATAGGTGGCCGTCCTTTCGATCGATCCAGAGCTTCAGCACCACCATCTAAAAATGTTTTCTTCCATGCCGTTATCATAGGAGGGTTCGTTAGCCCAAATTGAAGGGCTGTTTCTATTACTGAAGACCCTGTTCTTTTCATAAAGCTTAATACATCCAGCTTGAATTGAACAGAATAAGTTTTTTTCTGTTTCTTCTTTATTATCCCTTCTGTTCCGAACTCCTCATAATTTTTCACCCAGTTAATAATCTGCTTATGTGACTTCACACCATGTTTCTTAGCTAAAAGATTATATCCAAGTTTTCCTTCTCGATATTCCTGAACTACCATAATCTTAAATTCATCACTATACTTAGCCATAAATAAACACCCCAAAAGTTAGATCTTTAACTCTAACTTTTGGGGTGCATCACAAACCAGAGGTTTTGTTGTTTAAGAATAGTTATTATTTAGAACTCAAAGCACCAACTACAGGATGTGGAACGTAAGGCTCTTCCAAATATGCAACTTCTTCAGCCGTTAACTTAACCGATAGAGCACCCACCGAATCTTCAAGATGAGCAACTTTCGTTGCACCAATAATTGGAGCTGTGACTGGTTCTTTCTGCAGCAACCAAGCAAGTGCAATTTGAGATCTTGGCACACCATATTTTTTAGCAAGTTCCGCAACTCGCTCCACAACAAGATGGTCGTAATTTTCAGTGGCACCGTATTTAGATTTTTGAGTTCCATCTGTTTCAGAACGAAGAGTGTCTTCCGACCAATCACGTGTTAATCTACCTGATGCAAGAGGACTGTATGGAATTACTCCAATTTTTTCTTCCTTACATAGCGGTAACATCTCCCGTTCCTCTTCTCGGTATATGAGGTTGAGGTGATTTTGCATCGATACAAATCTGGTCCAACCATTTTTCTCAGCCACATGTAACGCCTTTAAGAACTGCCATGAGTACATGGCTGATGCACCTATGTATCTTACCTTACCAGACTTCACTAGATCATGGAGTGCTTCCATCGTTTCTTCAATTGGTGTGTTGTAATCCCAGCGATGAATTTGGTACAGATCCACATAATCCGTTCCAAGGCGTTTAAGACTCTTATCAATTTCGCTCATAATATGTTTTCGGGATAATCCTTTGCTGTTCGGACCTTTGCTGTTTAAATCTTTTCCCAAGGGGAAATAAACCTTTGTTGCAATGACAATTTCATCTCGATTTGAAAAATCTTTAAGGGCACGTCCAAGAAATTCTTCACTCGTTCCATCTGAGTAAACGTTGGCAGTATCAAAAAAATTGATACCTAACTCAATAGCTTTTTTAATAACTGTACGACTGCTCTCTTCATCAATTACCCAAGGATGCATCCAACGTTCCTTCACTCCAAAACCCATACACCCAAGGCAAAGTCTAGATACATCTAATCCTGTGTTACCAAGTTTGGTATATTCCATTTGTAATTCCTCACTTTCGAAATATTTTAATCTTTCATTATCATTATAAAAATATACATGATTCTTACAATTGTTAAATGAGAAGAATTTGTTTAACAATGAACAAAAAAATCGAAAATGTTCATTAATTTTTAAAAATGACATTGTATATTGGAATGTTAATCGTGATAAAATGCCATAAAATTTGTATTATGGAAAACAAGAGGCATCTACAGTGAAGTCTATACCTATATAAATAATTATTATCAATAAAAAAACAGATTTCTACGGATTTTTTAAACTAACTGCCTCGTTTAAACCGAAAGGAATTGCAAACTAAAAAAGAACTGCAAATGCCAACAGTTCCATTAGAAATATTTTTTATACTTAAATAAGCATATATATAGGTAGAATAAGCATCCCATCTATTGCTACTATATAAGATGGCAATTCGGATTTCTCGTATAACGATACCATAATTTCTTGGGATTCAATAAAATTGTACTGTTCAAATTTATGATAGATTGTTAATTTCTTCATTCCCAGAACGTGAAAATGAGCGGGCATTTATAAATAAAACCGAAGCGCATACTACCGAAATTGCACTAACCCAAGTGATTACCATTATAGATAAACTACTTATTGCAATTCCTAATGCAAAGAAAACTACACTAATTTCTCCATCGCTTAGTGACATTATGGTAGACAGGAAAGGAGACATAAAGGTATTAACTATTGAATAGCTGATAAATACAAAGAACGTGATGCCTAGCGCAAAAGTAATGTTAGGTTTCTTTAAAAGCGCAAGCTGATCTCTAAGTGGTACAGGCACTTCCGCTTGTGTGGCTGGAATTGACTTTGCAACTGCAAAAATCGCGAGTAATGATAATAGACCAATTCCCCAGAAAATTACTCTCCAGTCATATGATTCCGCAACAACACGGCCAATCGGTACACCTATAACAAGGGCTAGACTAAAACCTGCAAAAACAGTAGCAATTACCCCGGCCTGACGTTCTGGTTGTGCGAGTTTAGGTGCGACACTCATAGCAGTTACTACAAACACACCTGTTCCTATAGCAAGTACAATTCGAGCTACTATTAAAAAGAAGAAACCTGAAAGTGATACTGTCAGAATACTTCCAACAACTAAAATGGAAAAAGAAAGCATGTCTGAAAAAAGTTTTGATCAAATTACGATACAAGATATTTCCCACCAGGCAAATATCGGTCGAAGAACCATTTATGATTATTACATGGATAAATTTGATTTGCTGGATAGGCTCATTGAAGAACATATTAACGAACTAAGGAAATTGTGTGAATCGGCAGCTGAATTAAGTTTTGTTGAGGGAAATCTAATTTGGTTTGAATATTTTGAACGTAATTATTCATTCTTTTCAACAATGCTAGCGAGTAAAGGAGCCTCTGCTTTTCGGAATCATTTCCTAGAATTTGTAATCGAGGAGTTGGAGGGTGAAGTAGATGTAACCGAAGGAAAAAATCAAGGATTAAGTAAAGATTTAATTCTTAAATTTTTTGGAGCTGCCATCGTAGAGATAGTAGAAGCATGGATCACCAATGGATTATCAGAGCCAACTCAAGTAGTGGCAGAACAAGTGAGAATTTTATTAGATAGGAATTTATAGTTAGAAAATAATTATTCATATACAACGAAGATTGTGGGAATATACTTAAACGAACTGGATGCTTTAGTAAAAAAATAATCATAATTAATAAGCCACAATATACAAGATTTTATGCATTACTTGATATTTTAGGCTTTTTAATTTTATTTCCTTGTTATGTTAAAGCAAACGATTATTTTAATAAAGAAAGTAAGTTTTCTTTACAGTCAAGTCAATAACCAAAAATTTCATTGCTTATTAATAAAAGTTACTTCTATTTTATTAATGAATGATTTCAGAATCATTGCACTCTGTACATTAAATAAATTTGATTTGCAATATAATCTGAACTAAAATGAAGCCCCTTCTTTATCCACCACATGATGATGCCTACCAACGAGGCTGTTTTAATATCAATCGTAACATAATCAGCAGGTAAACTCTCCTTGGTGTTCTTTCTTCTTGTTTCCACTAATTGCTTTAATAATAAAAACAATTGCTCCTCAAACTGATTAATAGTAAATAAAATAAGTAAATAATTTCGATGGATATATAAATAATCAAGCAATTGTGTTAGCTGTTGTTTTTCTGATAAATCTTTTGCATGTATTAAAGCAGCTATTTTATCAGAAAGCTCATTTAAAATTTCATTGGTGATTTGCGTTAGTAAATCTTGAATATCCTGATAATGCAAGTAAAATGTGGTCCGATTTAATCCTGCTTTGGCTGCGACTTTCTGAACTGTTAAATTTGAAATAGCAGAGTCCTCGCATAAGAGAGAAAAGACAGCATGTTTAAACATTTCTCTTGAACGAATTGTACGAGGATCTTCTTTTTTAGGCATAGACAGTTTAAACTCCTTTATAGATTTTCCCTTGACTTTCTCAACATCTTAGATGTTTTTTGTCGATTAGTGAACATTTTGAAAAAAACTGTTCATGGTCAGGAACTTATTTTCTTGTTACTATAGATTTTATCGACACAATGTTGATAATGCAAGTCTAGAATAAAGGGGTAAATGAATGAATAAGGAAATAACAGAAAGTAATAAAAAAATCTTATTAATTGTACTGATTGCTGGATGCTTTTTATCAACATTAAATCAGACTTTATTAAATGTTGCATTGAGTAATTTAATGGACGTATTTCATGTAACGGCAGCAACTGTTCAATGGTTATCAACAGGCTTTATGCTAGTAAACGGTGTTTTAGTACCGATTACGGCGTTTTTAATGAAACGTTTTACAACAAGGCAGCTATTTATTAGCTCGATGTTCTTTTTGTTCATTGGGTCTGTATTTTGTGCGTGTGCAATGAATTTTGGTATGCTGTTAACAGGAAGAATGATTCAAGCGATTGGCGCTGGAATTATTATACCTCTAATGATGACAGTTATTTTATATTTATATCCTAGCGAAAAGCGTGGAAGCGTTATGGGGAAAATTGGATTTGCAATAATTTTTGCACCAGCCATCGCTCCTACATTATCTGGTTTTATCATTGAATATGTATCATGGAGATGGCTATTTATTGGGCTAGTCCCATTTTTATTAATCGTCATTGTTCTTGCGTTCAAATATCTAATGAATGTTGCAGAAACAACAAAAACGAGATTAGATATCGCAAGTGTTATTTTATCAACGATTGGCTTTGGTTGTATTTTATTTGGATTTAGCAAGGCAGGAAGCAAAGGATGGGATAATCCCGTTGTCATTACAAACATTATTGTCGGAATAATCGTTACGACTCTATTCTGTTTACGGCAAATGAAATCTAACGACCCATTATTAAATTTATCTGTATTTAAGTATAAAATTTTCACTCTTACATCATTCATCAATATACTAATTACCATGATTATGTATGCAGATTTAATCCTTTTACCAATTTTCTTGCAAAATGGACGTGGTTTTACAGCTTTCGAAGCAGGTTTACTTTTATTGCCTGGGGCTGTAATTAATGCCTTCTTATCACCGGTCACAGGTAGAATGTATGATAAATACGGTGCTAAACCACTCTTTATTACAGGTTTACTATTTATCATTATTTCCATGTGGGGAGTAATCGATTTAACCGAATCCACAACCTATCTGTATTTAATGATTCGCACCGTTATTTTACGAATTGGATTAAGCTTTATTTCTATGCCTTTAAATACAGCAGGGTTGAATGCTTTACCAAGAGAATTGGGTTCACATGGTTCAGCAGTAAATAATACCATTCGCCAATTAGCAGGTGCCATTGGAACAGCAGTTGTCATTACATTGTATACAGTTCAAACAACTTCACATGCCTCTGAGCTATCTATGGAAAATGAAAATATTCCAACTATGCAACTAGCGAAATTAGCTTCTATCTTTGGCTCAAGTGATGCCTATCTATTAATGTTAGTCTTATCTTTTGTTACGTTAATTTTTGCATGCTTTATGCCTAAAAAAACAGCAATACAAAAAAATGTGATTAAAAAACAGTAATGTAAAAAACAAAATTGCCGAAGGGGAAGACTACTTCGCTAAATAGAGACAGCAATCTATTGTACGACATTTACTCCGAAGACTCGAAAGTTTATATGTTACAAGAACCTGATTCATTGATCCACTCTTCTACAATGGATCAATGAATCAGGCGCACTCCCATGAATGAGCTGCGCCTTTTTAAGTGTTGCCTCTTTCCTAAATTACAGAAGTTTATTTTCATAGTAGTTTAAGCGTACACACTCAAAAACTTTAATATTTCATTCTTAATCTAATGGGAATTTAAGTGCCTTTAATAAGTATTCTTGGTCAAATTCTTGAAATGACCCAGATACGATACAATTCCTTTTATCCATTCAGTTATTACATATTCCTAACTATCTCTTCTGAAGTCATTTTTGTTGCTATGTTATTCATAGCATAGTTTAATGCTGCTTCTTGCCACTCTTCACTAATTGTTGCAGTTCCGTCAGTTGCAATTACAACATTATATCCATAATCTGCACCATCTCTGCAAGTATGCTCTACTGCCATATTAGTCCATACACCTGTAACTATAATAGTTTCAATACCTAATCCTCTTAATAATGTATCTAATTGGGGACCATTAAATGCACTCATACGAGATTTTTCAATTACAAAATCCCCTTCCTTAGGCTCTACTCCATCAACTGGTGCAGCTCCCCAAGTTCCTTTAACAATGCTTTCTGTTTCAGCTATAGCTCTAAATATTGAAGCTCTATTACCAATTCCCTTTGCTCCCTTTTCTACAACAAAATGATTATGGAAAACAGGGATTCCTACCCCTCTTGCCTTTTCTGAAATTGCTTTGATATTTTCAACCACATTTTGCTTTTTGGCATGCTCTACAGCTCCTGATTTTTCAAACTTGCCGCCTATTGTCAAATTATCATTCTGTAGATCAATAATTAATAACGCTGTTTTATTCGTATCAAATTTCATTTTCTAATCTCCCCCTTTTGTTCAGTGTTCTTAAACCTATTTCATTATTTATAAAATATGGCATCTTCCTTTGTTATTGATTTTATATGCTTAGTTGAAAACTATATTGGTTATAGAATCAAAAAGAGTTAATATCAAATATAGATAATTATAAATAAAAATCCCTAATATAGATATTACATTACAGTATGGAACTTAAAATAGATGAGGAAAATCATACATATTAAGCAGGAAGCTTTGCATTATTTAAATAAGTAAATAAAAACAAGGAAATATAAGCAGATGGTTCCCTAACAACCAAACCCAACACAGCAAAGAGGGCCTTGTCTTATTATTAGGCTGTTTTCTAAAAGATTGTTGTTTTTCGGATAGTTCCCATGAGCAACTCCATGGTTAAAACAGGTGGATTGGAGTGAAAGGTGCGAGACTCCTATGGGATTAGCGGGATAGGTGATAAGCCGAGGAGGCTCACCTGTCCCACCCCACGAAAAGCGAGCATCCTGAAACGGAAATCCACCTACTCCTTTAAAAGCAACAAAGTGTACGAAAACAGCCTATTATTAAATTCTGACAGTTTCTTTAGAGAAAATTTAGAAGAGAAGAGATTCATCTTTGATAAAACAGTCAGAGCAATCTTCCCCGCTAACAAAAAGAGTTATTTAGCGGAGAATTTGTATTGAATGATTAGTGTTCTATCTTCGCTTTATATACTATTCAATATCATTCCTTCTTATTTTTGCTGTATTTAATCCCGTTTCTTTACTTATTGGACATGAAACGATACATCTCCCATGCCCTCATATGCCGTTATGACATGATCTCCTTTTTTTAACAAGACAGCCTCCGTTATTCCTCCTGTCAAAATAACAGAACCCTTTTTAATCTTCCCTTTTTCTTCCTCATATAACATGTTGGCTAACATCGCAACCGAATTTGCCGGATTTCCTAGAACAGCTGAACTTTTCCCACTCGCTCTTAACTCCCCATTTATGGTCATAGATACCCCAATCAAATCGAATGCAAAATCATAAGGATGGAATAACTGATTCCCCCAAATGACCCTGGATGCAGAAGTATTATCAGCAATCACATCAGGTAGTTGAAACCGAAAATTCTCATATCGGCTATCAATAATTTCAAGTGCAGGAAGAACCCATTGTGTTTTTTCTAAAACTTGCTCACCAGTCAAACCTGGTCCTTCAATATCTTCTCCAAGGATAAAGGCAATCTCAGCCTCTACTTTTGGATGAATGAAATCTTCCATTACGATTTGATCCTTATCTTGGGCATTCATATAATCAAAAATATACCCGTAAATAGGCACATTAATATTCATTTGCTTCATCTTTGCCTGACTGGTAATCCCCATCTTGTAGGCAGTCACCTTGTGGCCTGACTCAATTTTTAACTTTACCAGCTCTTTTTGTACCTTGTATCCCATTGATAGAGTAAAATCTGCATGCTGTTTAGAAATACAAAAAACAGCTTGTTTCTGTTTCTCAGCTTTAATTAAGTATTCGGCAAGGCCTCTATAGTCGAGCATTTATTCCCCCCTATTCCGGCATCTCACTTTTTAGCGTATCCCCCACGGCAAAATGGTTTTTGGGCACCTCGTTCACAATAACACGAATACTTGTTAAAGGAGCCCCGAGTGACTCGTGAACAGTATGTGCAACATTACGTATACACTTTTCAATCGTGTCTTGGTTTCTTCCTTCAAGCATTGTAATCTGAATAATTGGCATATTTTTTTCTCCCTCTGTACAATCCTCAAAAAGAAAGCATTACCTCTAAAATTGAAGTAATGCCTAAATAAATCATGTTTTTTTATAAAATTAATTTATAGTTGTTGTATTTTCTGTCTTTCTGCCTTTGAAAATCAATTGGTCTAGCGCGTAAAATTTAGAACCAGTGATGGCAATAGCTGCTGCCATCGCTACAAATGCCAAATCTAATTCATATCCAGCCATTTGCCCATTCCCTAAAAAGCCTACAGCTAATTTCACTTTTACGATGGCTCCGACCATTAGTAAGATAAATAAGACAGAAATCAATCTAGTAAATAACCCAAGTACTACTGCAAGTCCACCCACAACTTCTATTAATGCAACCCCATAAGCAAGAAATCCTGGCAACCCAATACTTCCAAACCATCCAACTGTATTTTCAATCCCCCCCTGAAACTTTACTACTCCGTGAATAAAGAAACTAACTCCTAATATTACCCGTAAAATTAAAGTACTTAATTCGTATTTATTTTCCATTTTTCTTACCCCCATGTTTAAAATTAATATAATCAACTTCATTAATGATCATCTATTTTGACTCTCCAAATTGCCATACACTGTGACTAAGATTGCCATATCGATAACTGCAATGCAGCAATTTTCCAATCTTTTCTTGATCTGCTGCACCCATCGCATAAAAAAGTGGAATAAAGTGTTCATTTCCATATGAAGGTACTGCATATTCAGCATTTGGAGCTAATGTATCGTATTTAAATAAGGATTCCAAATTCCAATTACTTATATGTTGTTCTAACCACTTATCGAAATCAAATGCCCATTGATCAACAGTTCCATTATCACTGCCCATCCTTAAAGCTCTAAGATTATGAACGGTTCCTCCGCTCGCAATAATTAAAATATCTTTTTCTCTTAATGATGATAAAGATTTCCCAATTTCATATTGCTCCTCAGGTGTAAGTTGAGGGTTTACAGACATGGAAATCACTGGAATATCTCCCTTAGGATAGAGCATTCTAAGAACTATCCAAGCTCCATGATCCAAGCCGCGTGTTGTATCCATTTCAAAAGGTACTCCCTGTTTGGCAAACAACTCTATAACTTCCTTTGTAATAGCGCTGTTTCCTTTAGCCGGATATTTAATCCGATATAAAGCCTCAGGAAATCCGCCAAAATCATAGATGGTCTCAAACTCATCTACATCACTCACTTTTTGGGCAGAGGACTCCCAGTGTGCTGAAAACAATACAATGGCTTTAGGTTTCGGCATTTCATTACCTAACGAATGTAAAAACTGAGTGTATTCATTATTTTCAATAGATAGTAGTGGTGCTCCGTGAGCAATAAATAAAGCCGGAAGCATGCATATCCATCCCTTCTCTTTTTATTCTTTTAAATCAGCAAGAATCCATTTCTTAAAATCTTGACGGTTCTTTAATGAAACGGTATGTCCTTCTGGATAAGCTTCAAAGATTACTTTTGCACCTAATCCTTGAAAAAACACTTTACTTTCTACTCCCCACTCATAAGGAAGAACATTGTCAAATTCACCGTGAGAAATAAACAAAGAAAGCTGATCAACGGTTTTTATCATGTATTCTTCTTTAACGAATCCAGGAATATATCCACTGAGAGCGACAATCCCTTTCATTCGACTTCCTAATGTTAACCCAAGAGTCATAGATGCAATGGCTCCCTGGCTGAATCCAAGTAAATATAAATGGTCGAGATCTAGTGGGTATTGTTCAGCTGTATAATCAATAAAGCTAGTTAACTGATTGATTGCATGATCAAATACTTCCCTGTGCGGTTTACCATAACCTTGAATGGAAAAATAAGCAAAGCCTGGTGGTTGGGATAAAGGACCGCGAACACTAAAAATGTAAAACGTTTCTTCTAACCCTTCGACTAGTGACAGCATATTTTGTTCATTACTTCCCATTCCATGCAGGACAAATATAGCTGGATAGGTTTTATTGGGCTCAATCTGAGATGGTTTACAAAGTTCATAAATCATGGGTGAATTCAAAATACATCATCCCTTCTTAATAGTTTTCCTCAAAGAAATTAATAATAGCTTTATTTATCCATACAGAAAAAATATTCTTATTAGAAAACTAAAGATCAAAAAAAGAACTTACCTCAAAAAAGTTTTCTTATATGAATAAGAGTTATTTATAAGATAACCATAAATCTATAGATTGTCAATTTTTTTTTTGCTAATATATAAATATGTTTCTTAAAAGAAAACCATAGAGGTGATTAAATTGGATATTGGTACAAAAATTCGCGCCATAAGAAATAGAAAAAAAATCACGATTGCCCAAATGTGTGAAGGAACAGGTCTTTCCAAAGGATTTATAAGCAATATGGAAAACAACAATACTTCACCTTCTATTAATACACTCAGTACAATTGCAGAGTTTCTTGGAGTTCCTCTACCTTACTTACTGTTAGAAAAAAAGCAGCATATGCGTGTTGTTCGAAAAGAAGCAAGAAGAATTTCTTCTTTTAATAACTTAAAGATTGAGCACTTGGCCTCAAAGGGCGGACTAAGAAACATGATAGTCGAAATTCCCCCGGGTGCCGCTATTGAAGAACCACATTCACATGAAGGAGAAGAGTGCCATTTAGTAGTAGAAGGTAAAATTCTGGCTGAACAAGGCGAAGATTCCTTTATTGTAGAAGAAGGTGATTCTTTTAGCTGGAATGCAAGTGTTCCACACTACGTAAAAAATATTGGAGAGGACAAAGCGGTAATCTTTATTTCCATTTACTCGGATACCGAATTGAAGGATTTATTATAAAGGTTTGTTACAGCATACTCCTCAGTGATTAAATATGCTACCTTTTTTGCTGGCAAAACCTGTTGTCTTTCACTATCTATAAAGGCGCCTTGATTTATTTTATCAGGATGCCTTTTGCTTCCGATCAAACATAAAAGCAAAAAAAAAATTACATCCATATACGGAAATTAATGCAGCGCTATCTTTTTATTCTAAACATTTGCCATCACTTGCAATAACATTTTTATATCAGTTAATAGAATCTCTAACTTACTTTCAAAAAGCCATCCCTATCCCCATTAAACAGAGTTCATTTTTACCTTGTGGTTCTGCTAAGATCATATTGTTGTTAAAGATTTTTCTAATTATATTTTAGATTTCACTTCCATAACGACTGAGCAATTAAAAAACTAGACCAGCAGTAATATTGCAAATGTTCAGCAATCTCATCAACTTAGTTTTTGCCCAGAAAGGTCACAATCCTGTGTTGATTATGTATTAAATTGGATATAGATTCGTTTAAAAGCTCCATCAAATTAATTTTAAATTTTGCAAGAAATACACATCTTTTATTCTCCAAAGCATTTCAGCATTAATTTAGAGTCGCAAAACTAAGAATATACCGCTATAAATCAAATATTATATTAATAAAGCTAATTTGACATAATACATAATTTTTATTATAAATTAATAAGAATTTTTATTTTAAAGGTGGGCTGTAATATGTTCGTAAATCTAAAAATGCATAATTTCATTTGCACGATTCTTACATACTTAATAATGACTGCAATTATTTCTTTTACTCTTACGTTTCTTAATGTTCAACCTTTTAGGGTATCGGCTTGGTACAAGTCATGGCTAATAGCATTCATACTTGTATATACCACTTCTTTTTTCTTGCCAAAAATAGTTAAAAAATTTATTTCAAAAATTATTAAGGTAGAAGAGATGCAGTAAATTAAATTCAAGCTGATCATGTAAACATTCTAATTATGCACTTACTCGTAATTAGAGTGTTTTTATTTGCGTTTATACGGAAGACTCTCCTTATCATAAAAAAGCAAGTTATCCTAAAAATAATCCCCTTTCCAAACCTGCTCTGTTAAATTGGATAGGTTGCACTTAGTTGGGGAGATAAATAGAAGAAAAACTTAAGGAGATTATATTGTTAAGTAAACGTTCCAACCCTTGATTTCTCCTGTTTCTAACTCTATTCTGCCACATTTATCTATCTAAATTCTTCTGTATCCTTATAAGATACCCTCAAAAGCGAAATCTCTCTATTTGATATTAGTGTGCCTCATGATTATAATCTATTAACGTAATAAAATTATTTTATTGAATACTAAGCTTAAAGGATGGGCTATTATGAGTGAAGTTGGTACATTAAAAAAAGGCATTGATATATTGTGGTTAATTATTGAAAAAGGAAGCCTATCAGTTCTTGAAATAATGGAGATTCTTCCATACAACAGAAGCACTACTTATCGTTTAGTAAGTACTTTAGAACAAAATCATTTGATCCAAAAGACTACTGATAATACTTATAAAATGTCCAACCAATTGGTTGAAAAATTATTAAGCCATGATAACAATCTTAACTTTGATTTTGATTCAAGTATTGTTCGAGCTGCTGATGAATTTAAAGAATTAACAGGAGAAACAATCTTTATAGGTGTACTAAACGGTACAAACGTACTTGCTACCCATGTCATTCTTGGGAGATATCCAACAAGAACACATTTTGAAAAAGGCGATAAACATTTAGTCTATCAAAGTGCAGTAGGAAAGTGCATATTAGCTTTTCAACCTGCCAAAATTCAAGATGTTTTTAAGAATAAAGTTAAATCGGATTTACCAGCTGATTCAAAATCATTCTTTAAAGAATTAGAGCAAATCAAAGAAGGCGGGTTTGCTGTAGATAACGAAAAAGCGGAAATAGGCGTTCGATGTGTTGCTGCTCCAATATGGAGAGACGGACGGGTTATTGCAGGAATAGCAATATCAGGCCCTTCTGTTCGTGTATCTAAAGAAATGGATGAAAAAAACGGCGAGTTGGTAAAACTGTTTTCTCAAAAGATAACAGACAGCTTAGAAAATTGGAGGCTATGAGGATGATGCTTTACAATTGGAACATTTGAATTTGTCCTTACAGTTTCTTTTATCTGAGATTTTCCAAAGTTTAAATATAAAATAAACAAAGCTGAACTAATCAATGCTGCAGCTGAAAAAGGAAAATTATCTAAGAAGAATGTAACTAAAGCAGTTGAAGCAGCCTTCGATTCAATCGTATCTGCTTTAAAGAATGACGATAAAGTTCAATTAATTGGGTTTCGCAACCATGTAGATTTTGAATTAGCTGTTTCATTCTTTATGCTCTTTCTTATTGTTTTCTTTTCGTACAATAATGTTACAAATACAAAAATCATAACAGAAAGAATTCCTCAAGACCAACCATCATCCATAATGGAATCATCTTTTCTAAGGTATCTTGGTGGAATTATACAAAAGCATAGTAACGATCAATTATTCACTTTTAGTAGGATTGAAAAAATATCAAGAAGCACTTAATCCCCCTTATAAGCTAATTCGTATGACTATTCGTATACCTGGGTTCCTCTTTTATAAGCTCTTTTCTTAGACATTTTGAACAAATAGATAACTTAAAATCTTAACAGCTTTCCTCCGTATTCATTTAAAGAGCCTCTCCAGAAGGAAAGGCTCTGAGGCTGTTGAAAAACGCCCGCTTTCTTTGTTGCTCGCCTTGTTCGGATGCTCATTACCTACCTTGGTAACTCCTCTCCTCTCAAGGCTTCGCGCCTCGAAACACAGACGTTTTCAATCAGCCTAAAAATGGGCATTTTTTACTTTGTCTACACTCTGAGAGCCTCTCCAGAAGGAAAGGCTCTTTTTTATTTATTTTCTCAAGAACACGAGTTAAACCCCTAATTTTATATCAGTCTTCAAAAGGTATTTCTTCTTGTTAAATTTTTATTTCACATTTAATGGAGAAGAACTAAAATGCTTCTCTAACTTACGGACAATTTCATCATTGACCGCCTCGACAACTTCTAGGTATTGTGGTTTATCAAACAATTGATTAATTTGTTCAGGGAATGTCTGTTCGATATCACAACGTTCAATGGATTCATTAAATTTTGCTGGGTGAGCCGTTGCGAGTGTGACACATACTTCACTAGAATCATTACATGTTTCGTAAGCAGCGACTCCACAAGAAGTATGAGGGTCAAGCAAATAATTGGTTTCAGCATAGTACTTGCTGATAGTGTTCAGGCATTCTTCCCCTTCTACTCCATATGCTGCAAAATCCCCTTTTACCTGACGAAGCTGCTCCTCATTCACAGCAATTTTTCCTTCAGATTTGAATTGATCCATTACGGCAGTTACGGCCTCTGGATTTTCATCAAGCAAGTAGTACAGATAACGCTCAAAGTTGCTGGCAACTTGAATATCCATGGAAGGGCTATATGTACTGCGGAACTCACCAGGCTGGTACACCCCATCCTTGATAAAACGTTCTAAAATATTATTCTCATTCGTTGCAACAATAAGCTTGCCAACTGGAAGACCCATTCTCTTCGCCAAATAACCGGCAAAGATGTCCCCAAAATTTCCTGTCGGTACACTGAAGTTGAGACTGTTGATGTCTTTCTCTTTTGCCACTTGGAAATACGCATAGAAATAATAAACGGTTTGCGCTAAAATGCGAGCAAAGTTAATGGAATTAATGGCACGCAAATGATACTTGTTTTTGAATTCCAAATCTGCAAATAATTCCTTGATAATTCTTTGACCATCATCAAACGTTCCTTTTATCGCTAAATTCAAAACACTTTCGTCATGAACAGTCGTCATTTGCAGCTCTTGTACCTTACTTACTTTTCCATGAGGGTGTAAAATACAAATACGAATTCCTTCTTTTCCTCTTACTCCCTCAATAGCTGATGCGCCTGTATCCCCTGAAGTAGCACCCACAATATTGATTGTTACACCTGTCTTCTTTGCTATATAAGAATACAAATTCCCTAAAAATTGCAGTGCAACATCTTTAAAGGCAAAGGTTGGACCATGGAACAGTTCTAACACATACATGTTATCCTTTACCTTTTGAACAGGAGTTACCTCCGAATGACGGAAGGTGCCATAGCTTTTCTCGATTAATTCCTTAAGTTCATTCTCTGGAATTTCCCCGTCAACATAATAGGAAATAATTTCGTATGCTAATTCCTGATAAGTCAACTGAGACATAGCCTGCAGCTTTTCTGCAGAAATTTGTGGGATTTTTTCTGGAACTAAAAGTCCTCCATCCGTCGCCAGCCCCATTAAGACTGTATCAATAAAACCAATTTTACTTACATTCCCGCGTGTACTAATATATTTCATAATATCCTCCAAGAAAAAAATATAATCTATTACTACTATCCTTACCTAGAATTAGCTGTGAGTCAACAAGTAATTGAAATATTAGCTGAAATATCGTACTTATTATACTATTCTGACATTTTTTCGATTAATTAACTCCTTCTTTTCGTATTTGGCGTCTTATTTAACGGTTACATCTTATTATGACAATCTATTAAGACAAAAGTAAAGTAGCCATCATTGATAGCCCTCTTGCAATGATGTCAAACCCATAAGCTGGCATTTATTCTTTAAATATTCGCCAAGTAACTATAAGAATCTTATCAAAAATACCTTTAAAGCAGAACAGCAACGAGGTAAAAAATCGTTGCTGTTTTAACTCTTGCACTCATTCATGGCAGAATAGTGTTAGGCAGGCTGCGCAGCACTGCCACCAAGTGGGAGGGAACTGAGGTATTTAGAAGCTATTCCCTATTCACTCTCAATAAGACAGTTTTAACTTGGAAATATCCTGATTTATTCTAGGTAATTATAATGAAAAAATAAAACCAGTGTGTTCGGTAGAATATTAGAACACACTGGCAGTATAAGTCATTTTACACTGTTAATTATTTATTTTTAAGAGATTCCCCATTTGTTTCTATAACGTTTTTATACCAGAAGAAACTCTTTTTCTTTGTTCTTTTAAATGTACCAGTCAAGTCATCATGTCGATCAACGTAAATGAAACCATAGCGTTTCTTTATTTCACCAGTAGATTGACTTACTAGATCAATACACCCCCAGCTAGTGTAACCCAGAACCTCTACACCATCTTCAAGTGCTTCTCTTACTTGATAAAGATGATCATTCAAATAGTCAATTCGATAGTCATCAATAACCTCTCCCTCTTCATTGATGCTATCAGCTGCCCCTAATCCATTTTCTACTATAAATAGCGGCTTCTGATATCGATCGTAGAGAGTATTTAATGTATAACGTAATCCCTTGGAATCAATTTGCCAACCCCATTCTGAACTCGGTAAATGTGGATTTTTCACTGTACTTAATATATTAGCTTTGGATTGGAGATTTAATTCTTCATTTGCTGTGGCACATCCACTCATATAATAGCTAAAGGAGATAAAATCAACTGTATTTTTTAATATTTCTTCATCTCCATCTTCCATCTCAATCGTAATGTTGTTTTCTTTAAAGAAACGATTCATATAGCTTGGATAATAACCTCTGGCCTGGACATCTGAAAAGAAAAATGTTTCTCTGTCTTTTTTCATCACTTCTAAAACATCATTAGGATCCGTTGTTAATGGATACAAAGGAATACCAGCGACCATACAGCCAATTTGCGCATTTGGAATCATATCATGACATATTTTCACCGCGCTAGCACTCGCTACAAATTGATGATGAATAGCTTGATAAAGCAGTTGATTAGTAATTTCAACCTTATCAGGGCGTATTCCTCCTCCAATGAATGGAGCATGAAGCAGTATATTAATCTCGTTAAACGTTAACCAATATTTCACTTTATCTTTATAGCGATCAAATACGGTTTGAGCGAATCGCTCAAAAAAAGCAATAACTTTTCGATTTGTCCAACCACCGTACTCTTCTACTAGATGCATAGGCATCTCATAATGTGAAAGGGTAATGAGTGGTTCAATATTATATTTCGCCAGTTCATTAAAAAAATCATCGTAAAATTGTAAACCTGCTTTATTTGGTGTTTCTTCATCTCCATTAGGAAAAATTCTTGCCCAAGCGATGGAAGTACGTAGACATTTAAAACCCATCTCAGCCAAAAGTGCAATATCTTCTTTATAACGATGATAAAAATCAACTGCATTATGCTTTAAGTACTCGCCTTGTGGCGGATAAACAATAGGACCCCAGATTCCATCGGGCAAAACATCTGCTACTGTCAGGCCTTTCCCGTCTTCTAGGTATGCTCCTTCTACCTGATTCGCTGCTAAAGCGCCTCCCCATAAAAAGTTTTTTGGAAATTTGGTTATATCTGTCTTTGTCAAAATAAATTCCTCCCATAATAATTATAGTTTTTCTCCTGATTCTAATGTTTTCATTCTTTACAAGTAGATTTAATTATAAAAATATTGATATAATTTAAAATATTATTAATGCATTATTCCTATCTTAACTCCTCGTCTTATATTCAAATAAATCGTTTGTCTAATATAACGCTGAATGAATTATCTTCTCTTTATTACTTCAAGATAGCATCCATAATATTTTCTTTTTCATTTACGAATCCTGATGCTATTTTATTTATTTCTTTGTATCTCTCTACATTAGTAACAACAACTGGCGTCACTATTTCGTATCCTGCTTCTTTAATTTTGTCCATTTCAAACTCAACCATAAGCTGGCCTACATTTATCCTATCTCCCGTTTTTACATAACTAGTGAAATATTTCCCTTGTAAGTTCACAGTATCTATTCCAATATGAATTAATAATTCGGTTCCCTTATCTGATGTTAATCCTATTGCATGCTTTGTTGGAAATATAGCAGATACCACACCATCTATCGGAGATACCACTCTTCCTTCTATTGGTTCGATTGCAACTCCTTTTCCTAGCATTTCTTCTGCAAAAGTTGGATCTTTTACTTCTTTTAAATCTATTACTTTCCCTTTAATTGGACTTTGGATTGTTTCATTAACTGCCTTTATTTCAAAATTAGTTTGATTTTCTGCTACATTGTTCATCATATTTTTATCTTCATCAGATGGCATATCTTCAAATCCCCAGAACCATAAAATAACGAAAGTTACTATAAATGCAATTGTCATGGAAATACAAGCATTTATTAAATTTGTCCATCCGTCTGGACCTATAAAAGCAGGAAGTGATAGCAATCCTGGAGAACTGAATGCATATCCTTTTACTCCTGTAATACCAGAATAAAACCCTCCAACACCTCCACCAATCATAACTGCATAAAGCGCTCTCTTAATTTTTAATGTCACTCCAAATAGTGCTGGTTCCGTAATACCTAATATCGCTGTAATACCTGATGAAAATGCTAGTTGTTTTAAATCTTTATTTTTTGTTTTTAATGCAACGCAAAGGGCTGCTGCTCCTTGAGCAATATTACTAGGTAAATTCCCTGGCCCTGCAATTGTCTCATATCCAATAGAAGCATAAGATTGTATCATAAATGGTACTAAACCATAATGCATTCCCGTTGTAACCATTAATGGGAATATAGTACCTATTATTGTAGGAACCAACCATGGCGCATATAAATTAAGCATATTTAATCCTGTTGATATGCCTGTTCCTGCTACAAATCCTAGTGGTCCAAGTACTATAAATGCCAGTGGTGTAACAATTAGTAAACATAATAGCGGTTTTAAGAAAAATCTAATCATTTTTGGAATATGCTTTTCTAGAAATCTATCTACATATGACAATATCCAAACAGTTAAAAGGATTGGGATTACACTTGAAGAATAAGTTGCTAAAGTAACTGGAATCCCTAAAAATGATGTAAAATGAATATTAAACTGATCTGTCACTAATGCTGTATAACTAGGGTGTATCATAGCTCCAGCAATAGCTACAGCAATAAATGGATTACATTTAAATTTAACTGCTGCCGTAAAAGCTAACATAACTGGCAAGAAATACAACGGGGCATCGCCTATGAAGTTCAAGAAATAATAAGTATGACCTTCTGTATTAATTCCACATAATACGGCAATTGCTAATACAGATTTTATTAAACCTGCACCAATAATAGCTGGTAAAATGGGTGTAAATACCCCTGCTACTATATCAAGAAGATTTGTTACAAAACCTTTTTTCTCTTTAGGTTCTTCACTATTATTTGATGAGATATTAACTGAATTCATCAATGCTTCATATGCTTTTGGAACTTCAGGACCAATAATCAATTGAAATTGACCACCTTTATTTACAACACCAAGAACTCCTTTTGTATTTTTTAATACCCCTTCATTTACTTTAGAATTATCATTTAAATTAAATCTCAACCTTGTTGCACAATGAGTTAAATTGGAAATATTTTTTTCTCCGCCAACATTTTTTAAAATTTCTTGAGCAAGCTTTTGGAAATCCATATTTTATCCTCCACTATAATTAAAGTTTTTCTCTTATTTTCTCCTGTTTTCTAACGATTTCATTTTACATATAGAATCGATTGAAGGAATGTTCACATAGTACAAAAATATGGGTATCCTTGTATCTTTAAGAATGAAATTCAATATTTGGGTTAATTTTCCAAACCTGGTGCCACCCTTGAATTTTGCCAAATAGAAGATTGATATCGGACATTTACAAATTTTATACTACGAATGCTCGATATCAATTTCTTATTCTCGTAAAAGCTTTCTAATTAAATTATTGAATATTCAGACTTTTATATTTTTTAAAATATATTTCTAACAGTGACTGGCAGGGTTATCATAGTAGCAGTATCAATTAGCTTCTGTGTATCTTCTTCCACTTCATCTCCTATAGCAGAAATCCACGCACTTTCTGCTGCCTCGGCACTTTCAAACGTATACACGGAAACAGCATCATATTGATTCGCTTCCCCAACATAGCCTCCGTCACCTTGGCCGGCAGCTCTAGTTTGATGTTGACGGTACTCAACTAATCCTGGTAGTTTTTTTGCAATCGGGCCATGTACATGCTCGTAATGATAATAAAATTCTTCAATAGTTAAATCCGGTTTTCTTTTGAAAATAAACATAATAGAATGCATATAAAATCTCCTCCATCTTTTAGAAATATATAAATCAAATAATATCCTGTACAAGATATCTTATAGATGTATAATAAAGTCTATAGTTAGTATAGAGTCAAGGATAGTAAAGCAAAAAAAAAAAATGAAAGCGTTAAATGTTATTTTTTATAACATGAACAGTTTTTTTATATAACATAAACTGTTTCTTTTTAATAAAGGCACTCATACTTTCAATATAAAAAGGGAGTGAATAGATGGATGAAACCTTATTTTTCTATCGGAGAAATGTCGAAACTAAATAATATTCCTATCCAAACCCTACGCTACTATGACAAGATCGATTTGTTTAAACCCAACTATGTAAATCCAGAAAACAACTATCGTTATTACACGATTAAGCAGTTTTTTTATTTAGACATTATTAAGTATTTAAAGTATATCGGCACGCCTTTAGAGGAAATGAAGAAAATTATAGAAAGCAATCCTGAATCTATGTATTCATTTTTAGATAAACAGGAAATAACCATTCAAGAAAAAATTAGAAAGCTTCAGGACAGCCAACTGCTTATAAATAAGAGAAAATCTCAACTCTATGAACAACTGCTACTACAAAAACGAAAGCTAGGCGTGGTATACAAACGCACAATCGAAGAGCGATTTATTCTAAAAGTTTCCTGCGATCAAGTTAATCCTCACGACAATCCTGATTTATATATACGCAAATTGGCAACGGTGCTAGAGAAGGAAGGAAGTATGGTGGATAATCATTATGGCTGTATCTATCCGTTAAAAAACTATTCACACAGCCAAGAAATATATTACGATGCAGTTTATACCTCCATTATAGAAGAGCCAAAAATCGACTTGCCTTTGGATATTAAAGTCGATACACTGCCAGAAGGAGAATATATATGCATTGCTTTTGAATGGTCACCCGAAGATTACTATACATACTATACAAAGTTGCTAGAAACAATAAAAAAAGCACATGTATCAACAAATGGATTCGTCTACGAAGTCTCTCTACCCAATAACTATACTTCTTCTAAAGAAGAAAATTTTATTACAGAATTACAAATTTCCATAAACAGATAGAAATTATCATTGTAATCTATAAAATTTGAAAGCGACTATACCTAGTTTTAATAAAAAGCTAACAGACAATTTTGAACTGCACTTCATTTCTTTGTACACAAGCAAATAATTGAAGGTACAGTTTTTCTTTGGCAAAATTTAATCTTGAAGAAAAATTTTAAAACCATTGATTTATGAGTGGAATCGTATAAATTCCGATGAAATCAAATTAAAAACAAACAAACTAGAACGGTCATTATAGTTTTACAAAGAGATGGTGGGCTTTAAAGTTTTAAAGAAACACAACAATATCTCAGAACTTACTGCAGATAGCAAAAAATCCTTATTAGTGTTTAAAGAAATTCAAATATAGTAATTGTCGTCTCAAAATTTGTAATTAAGCTTTACTATTTTATAATTTTGTTGCGATATTTAGAATTTGATATAGCTGTACTGAGATTTTGGAGAAAACAATAAAAAATTGCCAAAAGGTCATCAGTGAAGTCCTGATGACCTTTTGGTTGTAACTCATTAAAATATCCAATTAAAGGATGGTTTTTCGGTTTTATTGATATCTCCGATTAAAGGAAGGCGTGTCAGCATATTGGCCAGTGCATAAGAATCCCATGGGAAATGCTCTGTAATGCCAAGACCAACAATATCATAAGCCTTTGCTACATCTTGAAGTACACGAATAATAGTCTCCATGTTTGAGCCAGTTGGTGCCTTTTCAACCATAGAGCTATATGTTGACGGATTCGCAATTAACAACGAACGGAATTCTCTTAAATCTAGGACATCTAAATCAAAATGAACGATTATTTTTGAAATGTTTGTCTTATGCAGCCAATCTAGCACAGGTGAACTGTCCTTCAAAATCGCCTCAGGTCTAACCACACTTAAGTCAAATTGTTTCATTACTTCTTTTTCAGAATCAGTTCCATCATTTAACCCTACATATAATACCTTATCAGGATTAACCAGTTTCGGTACTTCCGCAACGAAATCTTCATCTCCCACACCGAGCAGATTTGCAAGTACATGAGCATGATGGTTTTCAAAATGCTCAGGAGTATTTACATCTGGATGAGCATCGATCCAAAGAATTGCAACATCTCCATCATACTTATCATTAAGATAAGCAAAAGGAGCCAGCTCAACTCCACAGTCCCCACCAAATACTACAACACGGTCAGGATTATGTTTCTTAAGAATGCCCTTTGCAGCATGAGCCTGCTTGAGCAGCGTACTTCGTGCGAAAATACCTCTTTCTACACCAAGTCCTTCTTCTGTTCGGTCGATAGGTACTTCTTCAAAAGTATCATTTGAGTGAGGAGCCAGCCAGTTAAGAAGCTGTGCACCGAGATAATACGCTGGATTATTTCCTCCTTGCCATTGCGGCATTAGTAAACGCAGCGTCTTAGAAGAGTCGCTAACCATAGGATTCTCCTCCATAAATACTTTAGATTTTTTCATATGAATAACCTCCTTATAAATGTCATGCATTCCTTTATTTTTAGAAAGATGCAAGTTATAAGGAAATAATAAACTCTATAGTAACTACAGAGTCAAACTATTTGTCACTGGCAATTTGCTTTCCTCCAAGTCCAACGAAGTGAAGTTACGTATTATAAACGGTTAAGTAATTGCCTAAACAGGATAATTCTTGGTTTTTTGCGATAGGAATCTCCTTTATAATATATAGAGAACCTTTCATTAAACAGGCCTCATATGTCCACTATTATTATGTAATATTGCTGTTTATAACTTAAATTTTGCAAACTTTATAAAAAAGAACTAAAGCATTGCCTTGCTTCTTCACAAATAATAGCGCCACCAATTTCAACCATTTGATTTTTACAACAGTCGCAGCTTATATTTTCAGAATGATGGTGAATAACTTCCACCTCCAAGTTATCATGCAATGAATCATTTCTCTTTTTCTTTTGAACATTTCGCACAACAGTATAAGCAATCATCTGCTTACTTTGTTCTTCTGCGTGCTCAGAATCAGTAAAAGACGGTCATTATCAGATAATGACCCTTGCCCATCGCATATCGGCCTTCCCACAAATGATGTAGATATTTTTCACGCTAGTATAATCATGTTTCATAGCTGTTTCAACTCCCTCATAACGGTTTGAATGAGGCGCCCATCTATGCCGTTGAAGAAGGCTGTTTCAGCGTTTACCGTTTTGATTGTACAAATGCTTGTTGAAGGATTTTTTGAAGAAGTAGATGGTAAAAAAATTTGAGTCTCTGGGTGTAGTGTAACGGGGAGGATGGTTATTTTTATATGCGTTGTTTGAATGGGAGCTTACTGAATATTGAATAAAAAATATACTTAAAAAGCTTTTTCCGACTAAATTGTCAAAAAAAAGCTTTTTTAAATAGAGCTTACCTAACTTAATTTAAGCATTAAATGTTATTTATTGTCCTATAACCTATATCTCAGATATTCCTAAATCTTTTCCAGTATGTTTTTGAACTACCGAAGCATATATCTAATATGACTTCTAAGCCTATCAAGGTCTATCTTGCCTTCATTTACACCATTTATAATCGGTGTAACATAGAGTTATCCCTTTGATTTATTGGGATAGACACTTCATTACATCATCTTTATAACGTCTAAGTATTCATATGAAGCAATGATTTTATTTGGCATTCTCATCTGCTTGATGAATGCCGAAAATATTTCCTTCCGTATCCAGATAATATCCCTGCCATGCCATTCCTGGCAAAGCATATTTTGGCAACGCTACTTTTCCTCCGTTATTTAGAATTTGTGCTTCAATCGAATCGTAATCTTCCACTCCCATTGTACAAGCATAGCCATTCAAAGCTTGGTTTAGTTCTGGGGGAAGACTTTGACGCTGCATCAAAGCACCGTTAATTCCAGGGTCGTTTTCAGCGCCAGTTACAGCTCCAAAATAAGGAATCCCTGCATATTCACTCCAGTCTTGAAAGGTCCACCCAAATACTTCTCCATAAAACTTTTTTGCCCGATCCATATTATCCACATGAATTTCGAAATGAACGAGTCTTCCCATAATTTCCTCCTAATTTTTTTAAAATTTTTTTCCCTCTCTTACCTAGTATGTATTCTATCAATACTGTTCGTAATCCTACTTCATTATTGTAAAAAGCAGACTAATTTATTCCATTTTAGACTATTGATTGCCACCTGGTTTACCATAATGGACACACAAATTATTAGTGGCGTTATTTATCCGAAAAACCACCCTATTAATGATTGGATCTAATACTATTATTTAGGAACTTCTCTATGTGACAGTTAAATTCCTATTTCTTTTTTTGACGATATAAATCAACTGATTTATATCCTTGTGATAAGATATCAACCATTTGCGCTTGGCGCTTTTCATGTGTTTTCTGCTGCTTAGCCGAAAATATATAACGAGCCCAATCTTTTTGATAACCTGGTGTTAGACCCTTGTAGAGCTTGAGTTCATTAGGATGATCTATTAACAGCTTTTTTATATCTTCTACATTATTCTCATAGTCAGCTACACATTGACTTGCAGCTGATGTCTTTTGAGCTTTCTTTTTTTCACGCTTTAATCCAACGACAGTAAATACAGCATCCATACTCACCATTCGTGAAAATTTCATATCGCTATTTTCCACATATCCATCTTGGCCAACTTTCATTGCTGGAAAGATAGCATCTCTGTGAATGAACGTTTTATACTTCTTGTTTCCTTTTTTTGGATAGGCAAAAAATAAATACCCTTTTTCAAGCAACTGTTCCTCATTGATTATGCTTTGAGTATGGTCCACCATTTCATCGATTGTTTCGACAAAGATGAAAATAGCATCATGGTCTCCAGATAATGTTGTCTTATATCCATTAGACAAATCATAATCACTCGGTTGATTAAGTACGGTCAAATTTTTATACTTATTCAGATTTAATTTATTGATAATTGTCATAACATACTGCTCCTTTATTTAACGTTTGGTCAAATCTCTTCCTTCCACTTTCAGCAATACTGATTTATCCCCTTATTTGTCTAATAATCAGTGCTATCTCTGACCTTTTCCATCCATTTTGAACTTTTATTCAAGTTTAATAATTTAATAATGCTTTTCTAAAATTCACATACCATTGTGGAGCATTATCAAGATTAGCAGCATACTCTGAAACACCTTCACTAGGCAATTCAATCACTATTTCTGTTAAAACATCTACCATATTTGTACCTACCTTTAATACCCACTTTTTACTTAAGCTTTTGTCTACACTCTATATCTTAAAACAGTCCCTATTACTATCTTAATGCATTATCGATTATTTTTTAACAAAATCTGCCCAATGTTGCAGCTATATCCACATAATGAGAGTGAACCATATAAACACAGATTTATAACGGCCAACTAAATTTGCCTCTTTTGCCACAATAAATAACATTTCTATATTAGTTGCGGAAAAACAATCTCAAATTGATATTTGTTTAATATCAATTTGAGATATATAATAAAAACAACAATAATAGTAAGCGTTTACAGTAAATAATATAACTGATTCTTTACTTTTTATACATAAGGAGGAATTAACTATGAGCCAATTAGCAAGAGAATCCAAAGTGAAAGATTTAGTAGAAAAACAAAAATTCAATCAAAAAGAAATTATTGAGATGACTGATCCACAGATTGAATATTATCACTGGCTCTATTTTGAAGATTCAGCTTACGATTATATGTAAGTTAAAAATGAAACAATAATAATACAACTTTTGTATCGAGGGCGGCAGTGCCTCCTCTTATGGAGACAATAAAAAAAGACCTTATTAAACAGCTGTTTGTCGTATGGTTGCCGGCGATAGGCTGTTTAATTTCGTTTCTGCACAAATATTTTTATGATAATTATTGTATTCTTTGACGATATTTATCACACAGTTATTGGTTTTATGGTAAATTTGATTCAGATAGAAATGTTTCAGTTTTTAGCGAGGAGCATTATCCAAAAGAAGAAAAGCCATATAGTGATTATTGTAAGTTAGCTGACGATATGTACAAAAAGGGATACCGTTCTTTAGCTAAGTCCCTTAACTCGTTATCAAAAAAAGGGAATGTAAATCCCCTTCTTATTATAAATTCAGAATCTCCTATTATTATTTACCTTCTAATATATTTTTGTTTCATCTTTCCTGTCAAAATCAACATTATTGAAATAATTAATTTTGGAAGCACTATTAACAGCCTCTTTCAATAATCTTTCTTCAAAATCCTTTCTATTTTTATTAATAAATTTCGTAATATCTACACTTCTATTAGAATTTTGATTCATCAAAATACTCCTTTCTTTTCCATTATTCCAATTGCATAAGAATCAGCGCCCAGCCTACTCTTGCTTTGCAGGAAGACTTTTTGCTTCAGACAAAAATTATGTAAGCCTGTTGTTTAAAAAACAGAAAAAAGTGAATAAGATAAAACAACCTTCCAAATGTAGATTTCTGCATTTATGTAAAATTAGTGTGTACCCATTTATCCAACGTTTTTAATAAATCAAAAAATTCCCTATAGCTATATACCCTAAATTTGTTAAAATAAATGTAAAAAAACTAAAAATATATGCCAAAATCCCCCATATAATTTAATGAAAGACATATAAAGGGGAGGTAGTATAATGGTAAGGCTTAATACTTTATACCATCATAAAAGTAAAGGTTGGCAATCGAAACAAATCATTTATCAAATTCCTCCATCTATCGGCGAAACGGTCAAAATAGATAAGGTTCATTATAAAGTCATCAATATTATTCATTATGCAGAAGATGGAACATTAGAAATAGTCGCACAGGCAGAGTGATTTATAGGAGAAAAGGAATGCATTCTCTATTTGCATTCCTTTTTTCTATATCCTATTCTGCCAGCCCTTCGTGAATGGTTTCTAAATTCCATTTCACCATTTTTAAGTAACTATCTCCTTCTGATCCTGGCTTTCCAACAGAATCGGTGAATACTTTTCCTTTTATTTTAACACCTGAATCATTTGAAACCATTTCCATGCTTCGTGGATCTACACTTGATTCCACAAATAGCGCAGGTACATGGCCTTCTCTAATAATATCAACAATTCGTTTTACTTGGGCGCTTGTTCCTTGGCTTTCTGTATTGATTTCCCAAATATATTCTCCTTTTAAGCCATATGCTTCTGCAAAGTATTTAAAAGCTCCTTCACTTGTTACCAACACCCGGCGTTTTTCTGGAATATCGGCAAATTTTGCTTTTGCTTCTTCATGCAATTCACGTAAACTGCTAATATATTTATCTGCATTTTCCTCATATGCCTCTGTATTTTTTGGATCTTTTTTAATTAATGCATCCCTTACATTTTCTGCATATTTAATGCCATTGTTTAAATCCAGCCATGCATGAGGATCTTGTTCTGTTTCTTTTCCTTTAGATGTTAAATATTTCGGTTCTACGCCTTTACTGATGCGAAAAACTTCTTCATCTTCTTTATCTTTTTTCCCTGCTGTCTCTAACATCTTATTAAACCAGCCATTTGCTGTCTCTAAGTTTAGTCCATTGTAAAAAATCATATCTGCATCCGTACTTGCACGAATATCAGCAGGTAGTGGATCGTATTCATGAGGATCTTTACCGACTGGAACAATCGAATGAACCGTTACATGCTCACCTCCCACATTTTCGATGATGTCAGCAAGAATTGAATAGGTCGCAACAATTTTCACCTTTCCATCTGATTCCTTTTTCTTTTCTGTTTGGCTGCAGCCAACAAATACAAACAAGCAAACTAACAGAATAAATCCTGTGTATAACCATTTTCTCATAAAAAATCCCCCCCTTTATGTTAACGTGATAAAGCACGTTGTTTATGTGCTCGCAATTTATTCCACAAAACTCCTTGTTTTGGCGAAAAAATAAAGGCAAGGAGAAAAAATATCGTAGAAACTACCACAATTGTCGCACCAGATGCCAAGTTATAAATATAGCTGTAGTAAAGGCCAATAATAGAAGACAAAGTACCGAAGATTACAGCAAGGCCGATCATAACGGACAAGCGATTTGTTAATAAATATGCCGTAGATGCCGGCGTAATTAACATGGCAACAACTAAAACGATTCCTACGGTCTGCAAGGAAGCAACCGTCACTAAGGTTAATAATGTCATAATCAAATAATGAATTACTCTATTTGGCAGTCCATAAGCTTGTGACATTGTAGGATCAAAGGAACTTACTAATAATTCTTTAAAAAAGGCAAATACAATAATTAAGATAAACACGCCGATAAAAAATGTAATCCACATATCCGACGATCGGACTGCAAGCACATTGCCAAATAAAATATGATAGAGATCACTGGAACTTTTCACCATCGTTATTAAGATAATTCCTAGTGCAAAAAACGTACTAAACATAATGCCGATTGCTGCATCATTTTTTATTCTGCTGTTTTGACTAACATAACCAATGCCAAGTGCTGCTATAAGTCCACTAATTACTGCTCCAAAAAAGAAATTAAGACCAAAAATATAAGAAATGGCGACACCTGGCAATACAGCATGACTAATTGCATCTCCCATTAAAGACATGCCCCTTAAAATAATAAAGCTTCCAATTACCCCGCAAATAATTCCAACCATTACTGAAGTGACCAATGCTTTTTGCAAAAATGCATAATCCATTACCGCCTGAATAAATTCCATCATGTATCTTCCTTTCTACACTTGTTCTGCATTAACAGACTGCTGAAATGTTTCTTCTTGCAAAAAAGACTGAAATTGAAATTCTGCTTCATATGCCTGCATAATATGCTCCCGCTTAAACACTTCACAAACAGGACCTGCTTTAATAATCGTTTTATTTAATAAAACAAGATCATCAAAATACTTCTCCACTTTACTTAAGTCATGGTGAACAACAACAACTGTGTTGCCTTCACCTTTCAATTCTTTGAGTATTCTGACAATTACTTCTTCACTGGCCATATCAATTCCAACAAAAGGTTCATCTAAAAGATACAGTTGTGGTTTTTGAGCAAGCGCTCTTGCCATAAATACACGCTGCTGCTGTCCACCCGACAATTCACCAATTTGCCTTTTGGCATAAGCCTCCATTCCTACCCTTTTTAAACATTCATAAGCCCATGCTTTTTCTTTTTTTCCAGGTCTGTGAAAGAGTCCTAATAAAGGATACGTACCTAATAGCACCGTATCAATGACTGTTATTGGAAATGTCCAGTCAATATTGCTGCGCTGTGGCACATAGGCAATTCTTTTTTTATTTTTTTTGACTGGTTCCTGGAATATTTCCACTTCTCCCTTATCTTTTGGCGTTAACTCTAGCAATGCTTTCATAAATGTAGATTTCCCTGCTCCATTTGGACCAACAATCCCAATTAATCTGCCGCTTTCCAGCTCCACACTTAAGTCGAATAAAGCAGGATTGCCCTTATAAGAAACCGCTAAATCTTTCACCCTTATAATTTCCATTTCCATCCCTCTTTCATTGAGACAAGTTTATTTACCCACACTAATTATTTTTCCCTAATGCAACTTTTATGGTGATTGTAGCACATCTATTTTTAGATGTACAGAATTATTTACTTATTTTTTCGCAACTAGCCTGTTTTTTTAATAAGATCTGATCAACTTCACAGATGCTACATAATACTTCAAATTATTCTCTTATCGCCAATAAGTTTCCAAAAAAATAATATCAATTTATTTAAACGACAAAAATGCCCATTTGAAAAAATCAAATGGACATTTTTTTATTTTATCATCTATGTCAGAAAAAGTGTTCTTCCTATTTCTTATTCTCCTTTTCCCAACGGCTAACCTCTTCTTTGACGATTGGTGCTACTTCTTTTCCTAGTAATTCGATCGCTTTCATTACATCAGCATGAGGCATCGTGCCAACTGGGACATGGAGCATAAAACGAGTAATGCCGACGTTTTTGCGGAGATAAATGATTTTTTCTGCGACTGTCTGAACGTCTCCTACATATAATGCTCCTTCTAATGTGCAGGCATTATCAAAGGTGTCCCGAGTATATGGTCCCCATCCTCGTTCTTTTCCAAGTTGGTTCATGACCTGCTGTGTTGGCCGGAAAAACTTATCTTTTGCCTCGTGTGTTGTCTCTGCCACAAATCCATGGGAATGGGAAGCTACTGGCAATTCATCTGGATTATGACCTGCATGTTTAGCAGCTTTTTTATAAAGTTCCACAAGAGGAGCAAATTGTCTAGGGCTGCCACCAATAATGGCTAAAACAAGGGGCAAACCTAATAAGCCTGCACGAACCACTGATTCAGAGTTGCCGCCGCTGCCAATCCATACTGGCAATGGATCTTGTACAGGTCGAGGGTATACCCCTCGATTATTAATAGCTGGACGATGCTCTCCTTTCCATGTTACTTTTTCTGATTCTCGTATTTTTAATAAAAGTTCCAACTTCTCTTCAAATAACTGATCATAATCCGCTAATTCATATCCAAATAAAGGAAATGACTCAATAAAGGATCCTCTTCCAGCCATAATTTCTGCCCGGCCATTTGAAATGCCGTCAAGTGTTGCAAAGTCTTGAAATACTCGAACTGGATCTGCTGATGACAGCACCGTAACAGCACTTGTCAATCGAATTCGTTTTGTTTGTGATGCTGCTGCTGCTAAAACCAAACTTGAAGAGGATGCAGCAAAATCTTCCCTGTGATGCTCGCCGACACCAAAAATATCTAATCCCACTTGATCTGCGAGAATGATTTCTTCCACTACTTGCCGAAGTCGCTCTGCGTGACTAATTACTTCCCCCGTGTCCACATCTGGTGTTGTTTCTACAAATGTACTTATCCCTATTTCCATAAAAAATCCTCCTGCTTGTTTGTTGGCCCTATGTATTTTTTATTCTATGAACCGCTTCAAAACTCTTCTATATTCCTTATGCCAATTTTCCCATCTTTCCATCGAAAAATCTAGTTTTTGTCCTTTTAATAAAGCCTCAAATAACTCCAAACATTCATGCCAGCCTGCTAGATCTTTTGCTGCATGGTCATTTAACTCCTCTATGTATTCTTTTAATTGAAAGAAACACCCGCCTTCCTCTGCAGCAAGTTCAAAACGAACCGAACCTTCTCCCCATTCAAATTGCAGCAAAAAAAGTGGGTCATACTCCATAATTTTCATATCAATAGATTCATTTGTCCCGTCATTCATAAAAAATTTAATTCTACCATTTTTTCTTAACTCTTCCACTTGAAGATTGGACATCCAGTTTTTCAAATGGTCATTTTCTGTCAATATTGCCCACACTTCTTCGATAGAATAATGGTAATACCGATTGTAAATTGCTCTATATTTTTCCCCATTTTTTCCTATAACCGCAAGCATCCTATCATCCTTTCTATTAAACCATATAGATTTTGCATAAAACTGATTTCCTCTATTACTTTCATTATAAGATGGAGAAAATAGAATTCCTAATCTTATTGTTTGAAAATAGAAAACTAAAAAAAGCGCATCGAAAGAAATGATGCACTTTTTCTACATTCCGCTATTTTTGATAATAATCTGCAATCAGCTGATCCATTACCCAATTTGTTCTTGCAGCAGTTTTTCCAGTACTAGAACTAACTTTTTTCCCTATTAATTCATCCACGATTTCTTGAATTAAATATTTTTGAATATGGCGAGGATTTTCTATTGTCCATTGTTCCTTTCCTTTTGCTGTTACTAGCGTGATAGAACTATCGCCAAAGGTTGAAAAGGTTAGCTTTCCTTCGCTGCCAACGATTTCATTTTTATCAATATGGTCAAAAGCAGAAAAACACCATGTTCCTGTTCCATGTATACCTGATTCAAATAAGTACGTACCTGTAACGATATCTTCTGCGTGATATGCATCATTTTGATTAGATGCAAGCCCTTTAACTTCTTTAATGGGACCAAGCAAATAATCAAGAATATCCAGTGTATGGCTTGCAAGGTCGAGAAACAATCCTCCCCCAGCTATTTCTGGATTGACACGCCAAGGCTGTTCTTTAGGAGTTTGCCCTTCGTTGTTTGCTGGCTGAAAATGTGTTGTCTGAACAAAACGAAGTTCACCCAGTACACCGCTTTCTATTATTTCCTTAATCTTTCGAAAGCGTGGCAATGCACGGCGATAATAGGCCACAAATAAAGGAATATCTCCTTGTTCGCAAATCTCTATCATCTCCAAACACTCTTTTGCCGTGCGTGCCATCGGCTTTTCTACATATACAGGCTTTCCTGCTTTTGCTGCTTTTATCGTATATTCATTATGTACATTAGGCGGTGTCGCGATATAAATGGCATTAACCTCTGGATCATTAATTAATGCATCCGCATTGTCATACCATTTTTTCACTTTATGGCGCATTGCATAGTCTTTCGCAAGCTCCCCATTTCTTCTCATAACCGCTGCAATCTGTGAATTTTCTGCTTGCTGCAAGGCTGGTCCGCTTTTTACTTCTGTCACATCTCCACAGCCAATAATTCCCCACCGCACTTCTTTTAAGTATGATTTCATTTTCTTCACCTCCTTTTATATTATTCGGCGTTACATATAGAAACCCCCTTCAAGGCATGTAAAAAGAACGATTCAAAGATATTATCCTCAAATCGTTCTTTTAAAAAGGCAAATATTATTTATACTGTATATCATCTCTTAAAGAAGCAACTTTTGTTAATGCAGTATCAATATCCGCTTCTTCCACCCCAAAATGTGCTAAAGCATCATGAAGATGTGTCGCAATTGCATTAAAGTGGGCTGGCTGAATATTCATTCCTTCATGCGCTTTTGCCATTGACTTTCCTGTGTACTGTTTGGGGCCACCTAATGCAAAACTAATAAATTTCGTTTGATGGCCAATTTGTTTTTTCACATCTGTATTTTTGAAAAAATGGCTAACCGTATCATCTTTCAATACCAACTCATGGTAAAAATACTCCACCACTTTTTCAATAGCTTGTTCTCCGCCAACTTTTTCATAAAGGGTTTGTTCCATCATGCAACTCTCCTATTTTATTATTCTTCTCCTTATCTTTTGCTCTTTTTTGTTTTTATATTCTATAAGCAATAGATTTTTTCTTATTGTACTAAATTACGTTCAATAGAGCGATTGTTTTTTAAATTTCTTTTTTATTTCCAAGAAGTTTTCTATTACTTCGTTATTTTTTGCCATTTTCAATGGAAAGGTTTATAAATCTCCTGCAGGTGTATATATAGAGTAATCCATTGATTATGAGTTTGCTAACTTAAAGGAGGAATATATAATGAGTGTTTTGCAAAGAATTTCATTAGTGCTTGTTATTATAGGAGCGGTAAACTGGGGGCTAATTGGTTTTTTCCAATTTGATCTTGTTGCTGCCATCTTTGGTGGTCAAGATGCTGCATTATCCAGAATTATTTATGGTTTAGTCGGTATTGCCGGTCTTTTAAATCTATCCTTATTATTTACATCTAAATCAGCAACTGCCACAAGAACTAGCGCAAGAACCAATCATTAATTCATGGAGAGCTGGAACTAACCAGCTCTTTTTTTGTGCATTCTTCTAAATTGTATTTTTTGTCGGAAAATATAATTTGAACTATTTAGATATCTAAAAGTTTTATATATTGATATAAAAACAAGTTCTTTCTAAAAACTATTGGAGTAATTTTGTGCGTAAAAACAGTCTTTTTTTGTATATCTATTGGATTTATTTAAGCAACTGACAAAAGAAATGCAGTCTTCACCTAAAAAACTAACACTATAGGAAAAATCGCAAAAGTTCCAGTGACTACATCATACTAAAAAAAGGACCTAATAATGATTTGCTCTATGCCAATCCTAGATCCTATGATAAAACAACTTGTAGTCAACTACTTCCATACGGGGATATTAATTTTCATAAAAGCGCAAAAAGGAAACAGTTCTTACTGCTAAAGATAAAGCAGGAAATATCAGCAGCAAAGCAACAAAAACAGTAGTGAAACCCTAAAACCTATTATTTTTTCAACCAAAAGAGCCCCCATCACAAAATGGAGGCTCTTTTACTAAACACCCTATTTCAAACCCTTAGATAAGACGAGTTGAAACAACGCCTTCGATTTGAGCAATTTTTTCATATAAAGCTGGTAAAATATCGCCAGTTACTTCATTGTCAATATCAATCATAGTATAAGCGTATTCTCCTCTGCTTCTGTTTACCATATCAGCAATATTTAGGCCTAAGCTAGAGATTGATAATGTCATTTGTCCTACCATATTAGGGACATTTTTATGGAATGCAGCAACACGTTGTTTTCCTGCATATGGAAGATAAACCCCTGGGAAGTTAACAGAGTTTTTAATATTTCCAGTTTCTAAGAAATCCTTCACTTGACGCGCAGCCATAATAGCACAGTTTTCTTCAGACTCAGCTGTAGATGCACCAAGATGTGGAACAGGAATCGTATTTTTCATTTTTAATACTGCTTCATTTGGGAAATCCGTAATATATCTGCCTACTTTTCCGTTTTCAAGCGCTTGTTCCATATCTGTTTCGTTTACAAGTTCACCGCGAGAGAAATTAAGAATTTGAACACCTTGTTTCATAATGCTGAATGTGCCTTGGTTAAACATTCCTCTTGTATCATTTGTTAAAGGAACATGCACCGTAATATAATCAGCACTTGCAAATAGTTCTTCAATCGTCATAGCACGCTGTACGTTTCTAGATAAATTCCATGCTGTATCAACAGAGATGAATGGATCAAAACCAATTACGTCCATATCTAAGTCTAGTGCATTGTTTGCTACAAGTGCTCCAATTGCACCTAAACCAATAACTCCCAATGTTTTTCCTTTAATCTCATTGCCGACAAATTGTTTTTTTCCAGCTTCAACTAGTTTAGGAATTTGATCGCCTTCATTTACAAGTGTTTTTGTCCAAGCCACTCCATCAAAAAGATTACGAGATGAAGCCATTAAACATGTTAATACCATTTCTTTTACCGCATTTGCATTTGCTCCAGGCGTATTAAAAACAACAATTCCTTGTTCTGTGCATTTTTCAACAGGGATATTATTAACACCTGCACCAGCGCGGGCAATTGCTTTTAAATCATCGCCAAGTGGAGTTTGATGCATGTTAAAGCTGCGAACAACAATAGCATCTGGATTGTCGCTGTCATTATCAATAACATAGTTCTCTTTATTGAATACCTTCAAACCATTTTCTGCAATGTTATTTAACGTTTTAATTGTTTTCATTTTATTTAATATGCTTGTGCTCATGTTTTATTTCTCCTCTTTATTAAAATTAATTAAAATTAATTAAATTTCACTAGCTTAATTAGCATCTTATCTATAACACTTGCTTTTTTTAAATTTTCTAAATATAAAGAATTAAATAGCCTTCAAATCTCCCCTCCTATTAAACAGAAAGAGGCAAGGGAGATTCCCTTACCTCTGCCCAGGCGAACGGCTACGACGCTGTATGCTCCCTCACGGTTCTCCGTGCTTCGCCAGTTACATACAGCCTTTTGAATGACTTCATGTTATCAAATTTTTCTGCATTCTTCAACCACTATTTTTTGACTTTAATGTGAAAGTTCTTTTTGCAAAGGTTTTTATCCTAGATTTATTTCCTTAAAGAAACTTTTTTTCCTACTTAATAATTGTATAGTTAAAGGAAAAAAGGTTGCTGTAGACCCACCTAAACTCATCCTGCTATGATGGACAAAGAGGATTTAAGACGGAGGAAAAAATATGGAACAAAAAAAATACAATGATTTGAAATTGGGTGAAAGAGGAGCCATTATCAGCATCATTGCCTACATATGTTTATCTGTTTTAAAATATTTAATTGGTCTAACAACACATTCAGAGGCGCTAAAAGCGGATGGATTAAATAACGCTACAGATATTGTTGCATCACTTGCGGTCTTGATTGGTTTAAAAATATCACAAAAACCTGCAGATGCAGATCATCGTTATGGCCATTGGAAATCAGAAACAGTCGCATCTATGATTGCTTCTTTTATTATGATGGCAGTCGGCCTTCAAGTGTTATATGGAGCAATAATTTCTGTATGGGAAGGAAAATCTGAATCTCCCGATGCTCTCGCTGCCGCAGTTGGCTTATTTTGTGCCGTCGTTATGTATGTTGTCTATCGCTACAATAAAAAATTGGCCACAAAAATTAATAGCCAATCTGTTATGGCTGCCGCAAAAGACAATCTCTCCGACGCTTGGGTTGGTATTGGCACAGCGATTGGCATTATTGGATCGCAATTTCAACTTCCTTGGCTCGATCCGCTGGCCGCAGCAATTGTTGGCTTCCTTATTTGCAGAACCGCTTGGGAAATCTTCCGTGACGCTTCTCATTATTTAACAGATGGTTTTGATGAGGGCTTAATAAAAGAATACAAAGCAACTATTCTAAATACATTTGGAGTAAAAGGAGTAAAAGATATTCGAGCAAGAAACTATGGCAGCAACACCGTTGTAGATATTGTTATCCTTGTTAATTCCACTCTAGAGTTGCGCGATGCCCATGATATTTCCACAAAAGTAGAAGACATTTTAATAGAAAAACATAATGTGTATGAAGTCCATGTACATGTAGAGCCTAATTAGCAGCAAACAGCGCAGCTTTTTAATCTAGATAAAAAAACGGATAAGCGCTAAATCTACTTATCCGTTTTTGACAGATTACTCTCCTTCTTTCCCAACTGGCTTTCCTGCTTCAAGCCGTACTTTGCTTCCAACTAGAAAGAAACTTTGTATAAATAATAAAATGCCTGTAAATATAAGGAGCCATTCTATTTTGATAATACCGGCAATCGGAATACCATTTTCCCTACTGTTGCATATTTCTCCCCTAACATTTTGCCACTATACAAGTATTTCTCTTCCATTTCCTGTTCCCCTCTATGCCGCTTCTCTGAAAAAACGATTGTTTTTGCCTTTCCATAAAAGTGTTAGGATATCTATTAATCCATGATATAATCTTAATTATCTTTGCTTTTAAGGAGAATTATTTATGATTTACACAAGTGGAATTGTCGATTTTTATTATCGAACAACCAAATCGCCTACATATAAACAATATATCACGAATAAAATTAATAAAATCAAAAATCCTTATGGAGATAAATTTAAAGTTCTTGCTATTTCCGAACCTTTTGAAAAAAATAATCAAATATATGTAAGGATTTCCTGCTCCTTTCAAATATATATGCAAGAAAGCTATTATCGTAAAAGTTTGGAAGATTATGTTGGCCAAGTATTTCCTACATTAAAAGAAAGACTTTCATCAGACGTCATTTCTACAAAAGTGCATAATCTTGCAAAAGCGCATGATATAAAAGAAAAAAAAAGAAAAAAGCATGTCTAAACTATTTTTCACCCTACCATCTATTACTGCAAAGGAGAATAGCAATTGTTTTCATCCTATCTTTCATTCGTTTTACTTATCCTGTTCTTTTTTCTCCTTTATTTTCTTTTTAAAAAATTAGCAAAATCAATCGCTCTTTCCACCCTTTTACTCCTTAGCCTACTCATTATGGCTATTGCTCTAATTTACCGCCATTACTTTTCTTAAAAAGGGAGAGGATACTATAAAAAAACGCTCATATGATCAGATAGAATGGAGCTTAGAAGTGATACTTCTTTTCGGTTGTTTTTTAAGTTATTGAATTAATAAGCAAAAGGAAAAATGTTTATCTGCAAATTTTCTAGCAGTTGCTCCCTTGCAAACCTCATTTCCTCTCCACCCTTTTTTATTTTCTAAACTTTTATAAAATTTCTTCTATCACTCCAGAAAAAAGATGATATACTACTTAATATTATGTTGTAAAAGGATGGATAAAAATGATCAGAGACATGCAAGAAAAAGATCTGCCAGAAGTATTGGAAATTTATAATGATGCGATTATCCATACGACTGCAGTCTACAGTTATACTCCTCAAACACTCAAAGATAGACAACTTTGGTATAAACAAAAACTAGAGGATGGTTATCCTGTACTTGTTTTTGAAGAAAATAATATCGTGATGGGCTTTGCCACATATGGCCAATTTCGTCCTTGGCCTGGTTTTAAATATACAATTGAACATTCTGTTTATGTACATAAGGAGTTTCGAAAAAAAGGAATTGGCACAAAATTATTAAAAGCATTAATTGCCGTTGCCGAATCACAAAAGTATGCAACCCTTATAGCTGGCATTGATGCAAACAATGAAAAAAGCATTTTAGCTCATACAAAATTAGGATTCTATCATGCAGGAACAATTAAACGAGCAGGCTATAAATTTGAAAAATGGTTAGACCTCAGCTTTTATCAATTAGATTTACAAGGCCCTGATCATCCTACTGAAAATTAAACAAGCTGCTTTTCATAAGACAATTCGTCCTATGAAAAGCAGCTTGTTTTTATAATTAATCTCTCTTTATTTCATTAATTATAAAGATTATCACACGAGAAACAGAAAAAATACTAAAATCACCTAAATAATCTACATCTTGTATTTTTCGATGCGTAAAATTAAATAGCGATAGGTTAAATTAGCCAAGTTCTGTTTTTTTGCATTACTGGTTCATTTTAATCCATGCTAATAAATGGAGGTGAAAAAAATGCAAAACAGAAATCCCGTTGAGTTTACTGGCAAAGTGCTTGATCAGCGAAATGATTTAACAACACCAGCAGAAGATAGTACTTCATTTCCACAAAAACCGAAGCATATACCAATTTCCTCATCCCCCAAAAAAAAGTAAATATGCAGTCTTAATAAGGTATCTTTTTTATAGGAAGATGAGTTTCGCGTATGCTCCCATCATTAATACAGCCAATAAGCAAATAAGAACCGTTTAAAATGTTCTCATTTGCTTATTGGCTACTATCTTCTAACAGGTTAAATAGTTTTTCTATCACTAGACGCTTTCCTTAATTAGCTGACTAGCTTTACAAGCATATGCGCCAATTTATGTTGCTCCTCTTTATTGCCTGCTTTCCAAAGTTCTTGCAGCAATTTTTCTTCACGATTTTGCGGCTCCTCTTTATTTGCAAGATAATCGCCGATCTTTTGCGCTGCTTTTGCTAACTGTTCTTCATCAAGACCAAGTTTTTCTGCTTTCGCTACTTTATCTGCCAAAAAACTTTTGAATTCTGTAAAATTTTCCAAAATGGCTTCTTTTTCTTTGCTATCCATCTGATCCAGCTTATTATCTACTTTGCTTGCAATATTTTTTTCCATCTTGTGTTCCTCCTTTATTTGATAATCTATTGTAGCTATTCCCGAATACTTAAAGGCGAAACTCAAAGGATATATTTACCAAAATAGAAACTGATCTATTCTGCCTCTTCAAAGTACAATGGATAATGAAGTTCACATCTGTCATTAAATTTCGCTCCGCAATTCAAACAAGCATTCATGTTTTTATATGCTTCAATAGTATGTTCCATTTTGCATACACCGCATAAAATCGCTTTTTCATTAAATTGCTGCTTCGGCCACCTTTCGATTGGATGATTGGCTTCTTCTTCATGACATTTATAACAAGGATAATAATGATTGCAGCAAAAAAATTTAATCGCAATAACATCCACCTCTCCATGATAATGAATGCACCTTGTTTCCTTATCCACTGGAAAACCAAATATTTTTTTCATCTCTTCTTTTCTCTCCCTACTATTCCATTCCATAATCTCTATCTTAATTCAATACAACATATTAAGTATAATGTAGGATAGATTTTTAGTGATTAGGAAATAGTAAAAAAAAAACATGGAGGCTAATTTATTATGAATGAGAATCAAATACCTATTACATCCTCAGAATTAGCTAATTTATGGATGGCTTATCAAGAAAAAACAATGATTATAAGAATATTGACTCATTTTATTGAACATGCTGCCGGAGAAGAAAAAGAATTTTTACTATCACACTTTCAGCAATCAGAAAAACATGTAGCTAAAATAGTAAATATTTTACAGAGTGAAGGTGCTGCTACTCCTCTCGGCTTTACAGAACAAGATGTGCATAAAGGTTCCCCAAAATTATTTGATTTTTATTATGATATGATTTATTTGCATATGATGACAAAACTAGAAAGCAGCTTATATGCACTCTTCGCTAGCATGTCCTATCGAAAAGACATTGATGATTTATTTATGGCTTTTACGGCACATTCACAAGCTATGAACAATACTACAACACAATTTCTTCTGCAAAAGGGCATTTTAGCAAGACCGCCTTTTGTTACCATGCCAAAAGAAGTAAGCTTTGTAAAAGACAAACAATACATGAATGGGTTTCATTTGTTCAGTGACACAAGATCCTTAAATACCGTTGAAGTTTCCCTTATTCATCATACAATTGAGACAAATCTCGTCGGAATGCAGCTGATGATTGGATTTGCACAGACTGCATCGACACAGGAAGTAAAGGAATATTTAGTAAAAGGAATGAACTTATCAAAAAAAATAGAAATTAATTTAGGAGAATTCCTTCGACAAAGCTATATTGAACCACCGGCAACACATGCAGGAAAAACGACAACATCCAAAACTCCGCCATTTTCTGAAAAATTAATGCTTTATAATACAAGTTTATTAACATCCTTTGGGCTTGGAAGCAACGCCTTAGGTGGAGCATTCAGTCTTCGAAATGATCTGCCAGCCAAAATGACGCTTTTGGCAAACGACATATATTCTTTCGCTAGAAAAGGTGGGGAAATTTTAATTAAAAACGGCTGGATGGAAGAGCCGCCACAAATCGAAGATCGAAAAAAGCTTACTAAATAATCATATCTTTAAATAAGTTTTGTGACGGTTCTTATTCTAACTAAAATCGGCAGATGGGAATGGAAGAGCCTATCCCAAAAAGTCCTTTTCAACTTTTTTGATTTTCTAACTAGCTGATCAGCTAGTTTTTTTGCTATTGGCAGGCTTAATTGACTCCGTTTTCAGTTATGCACTATAGTTAAATGGAACATTCATTACATAGAGGGGGAACTTAGAATGAAGTATCTATAGGCATTTCCGTGCAAATTCTTTTGTCTGTTATTGTGCCGATTATTTTACTTGTTATTTTCCAGAGAAAAAATGGCTTTCATGGAAATCTTTTAGGATGGGTGTATTGATTTTTTTCGTCTCTTCACAAGTATTAGAAAAAATTCTCCATATTGCTGTCCTTGCCCCAACAGGAACACAGTTAAAATGGAGTGCAAATCCTTATTTATTTGCATTATACGGTGGTTTAGCCGCTGGCATTTTTGAAGAAATAGGACGTTTTTTTGCTTTTAAACTCTTATTAAAAAAGAATCATCAATACAGAGATGGTCTTTCATATGGTTTAGGGCATGATGGAATAGAAGCTATTTTAATTAGGGGAGTATCTGCTCTAAGTTCTATTATTTTGTATAGCATGGTCCAATCAGGGGCTTTAAGCAACGTAGGTGGATCACAAATTCCCAAAGAACAACTTGCTGCCATCCAAACGCAATTTGCTGATGCGCATTTTTGCATTATCCTTACATATCGCATTATCCTTAGCTGTTCTTTACGGCGTTAAACAAAATCAATTTAAATACATTTTATATGCAATTATTTTTCATGCAATAGTAAATTTCTTGCCTGCATTATATCAAGCAGGCGTAATAGAAAATTTCTTATTGATTGAATTATTGCTTCTTATTGTAGCTATCTTCTGCATCTACTTTATCGTAAAAATAAAAAATAAATTTACAGATACAATCAAATAATCCATTTTTCACTTTTCATTATTATAATAAAACAACAGGCTCATTCGATTCGGTCATTAAACAGACGAATCGAATGAGCCCATTCATTAATTTAATTTATAATTATATTTTTTATTAACTTTTTCGGCAATTGTTTCAAGAAAATGATCAACTGTCATATTTTCCACTCTTTTTGTATACCAATCCAATCTAGCCCCTTTATTTTCACCACGAAATTCAAACAATAATGGAATAAATTTTTTGCGAGTTGGAGTATAATCAAAGTGAATAAACAAGTGATTTCCCTTGGAGCATTCAAGCAATACTTTATAATGAGGTTTATCATTTACCGCATCTGGTTCAAACTTCACTTTTTTTATTTTCGCTAACATATGGCATTCTCCTTTATTAAAACAGATTAACTAACACAAATCGTTATTTCCCATATTTCTAGTACAGCCTCGAAAAAAAAGTTATGCTCAACCAGAATATTTTCTCCTAACCTCCAATCTATCAATTATACCACAATATAATCTAAATACAAAAACAAAAAAACTTTATTTTTTCGTTTTTAAATTTTCATTTATTTCTCATTAAATTTTCATTTATTTTTAATGAAATGATTTCACAAAACAAACATTTTATATTACTATTCTAAGAGGATGTTTTTTCTCCCTATACTATTATTTATTTTAATATGCTGTTTAACAATCAGTCTGCTAAGGATCCTTACTGTGCAAATAAGCGAGCTAAATCAATCATTTCAAGGAGTGTGTTGCATGGAAAATTGGATCACAAATACAATGGAGGAATTTGGGTATTTCGGCATTTTTTTGCTTATTACATTAGAAAATATCTTTCCTCCTATTCCATCAGAAGTTATTTTAACATTTGGTGGCTTTATGACTACAACAACAAGTCTTTCTATAGCTGGCGTAGTAGCCGTTTCAACTCTTGGTTCTGTTGCTGGAGCAATTACTCTTTATTGGATCGGGTCCTTTCTTGATATGAATCGAATGGAAAAAATAATTAATAAATATGGCCATATCGTTCGCTTAACAAAGGAAGATTTGCATAAAGCAAATGGCTGGTTTACTAAATATGGAAATTGGACTGTCTTTTTTTGCCGTTTTATCCCCCTTATTAGAAGTTTAATTTCCTTGCCTGCCGGAATGGCTCGCATGAATTTCGGCATCTTTTTGCTTCTTACTACAATTGGAACGCTTATCTGGAATTTTATTTTAATTAAAATTGGCGCAATGGTAGGAGGATCTTGGGAAAATATCGTTCATTATATGAATGTTTATTCTAACATTATCTACTTTTTAATTGCGTTTGCAGGAATAGCTGCTATCGTTTGGTTCATTCGCAAACGAGTTACAAAGCAGAATTAATAGAAAAGGAGCTATCCTATAGGTCAAATTTTTGACTATAGGATGCTCCTTTTCTGCTTTAAAATACTAATATAAAAAATATACCATCGTTTTTACCGATTCCCCTATTTGCTAGATATGGATAAAAAAGCTAATTCTGCCCTTTTTCCTTGCAGCAGCTTTATTTAAACCAGCCCTTCTCCTTAAATCTTGAAATCGCTTCGATACGGTTTTTCACTTCTAATTTATCTAAAATCATGCTGATATAATTTCGCACCGTTCCAGTTTTGATGGAAAGCTCATCTGCTATTTCTTTTGTATTTTTGCCATCTGCAACTAAGCTAAGCACTTCTTTTTCCCGCTCTGTCAGAGGATTTTCTTCTTTGTACATATCATCGATTAATTCAGGGGCATAGATTCGGTTTCCCGTCATTACACTGCGAATGCTTGAAGCAAGCTCTTCACTGGGACTATCTTTCAACAAATAACCGCTCACCCCTGCTTTTAAAGCCCGCTCGAAATAGCCGGATCTCGCAAAAGTGGTTAAAATAATGACTTTACAGCTTTGCTCTTTCAATTCTTCTGCTGCCTCTAATCCTGTTTTGCCTGGCATCTCAATATCCATTATGCAAATATCCGGCCTTAGTTTTTTCACTAATTCAATAGCTTCCATTCCATTATTTGCTTTGCCGACCACCGTCATATCATCCTCTAAATCAAGCAATGAACCTAATGCACCTAAAAGCATACGCTGATCCTCTGCAATCACAATCTTTATCATATACTCCCCTCCTTTTCTACTTGTTTTACGTCTTTTGGTACTTTTATCGTTAAAATGGTTCCTTGATCTGAGTGTACATGTAAACTTCCATTTACAAATTCCAATCGCTCCCGCATACCGACTAATCCATGACCTTTGGCAAAGTCTTTTTCTGTCACAATCGATTCTCCATTATCCTGAATAATTAATTGCACTTCTGTTGCGTATTCATCGATTTTAACTCTGCAAACAGTCGCATTACTATGTTTAACGATATTCGTAACCCCTTCTTTTAAGCACATGCTTAAAATATTTTCTGCAATTGGAGAAAGATTGGATAAAATAAACTCTTTATTGTATATAAATTGAATGTTTGCTGCTTGAAAAATTTGTTCCACGCGGACTATTTCTTCTGTTAATTTAATGCCTCTCATAGAAGACACCATTACTCTTACTTCATTTAAAGCGGTTCTTGCCGTTTGCTGAACATCTTTTAACTCTGATTTTGCTTTTTCAGGATCTTTATAAATTAATTTTTTCGCTAAATCCGCTTTTAAGCCGATGAGAGAAAGTTTCTGTCCGAGCGTATCATGAAGATCCCTGGCAATTCGCTGCCTTTCTTCTAATTTTCCTAGTTCAGAGATGCGTTTGTTTGCATCTTCTAGCTTTTCTTCTAATTGGTCTGTTTTTTTGCGATTATAGATCGATAACGGCAAAAGAATAGTCCCTAGCCAAATGATTAGCACGAAGGGAAGCTGCTTAAGCAATAGTTCATCTTGCAAAATGAATTTTATATTGATAGCAAGAGAAGTCAGCACTAAATGTACAATATATAAAATAATAAATGGCAGCTGCTTTTTAATATTTCCAATCAGATAGGATAAAAAAAAAGCAAAATATACATAACTATAAAAATAAGTGGCCGTAATAGACATCGAAATCAGTAAGGACGTCCATATATAAATCGGCCATCCTTTTGTTTTATATGCAATGCTATAAAGCAAAAAAAAGAATACCGTCAAAAATATGCCGATCACTACATCCGTGGTTGTAGATGCATGAAAAATAAAATAAAATGGCAAAATCGTTAGTACTGTCCAAATATAAAAAGAGATTCCTGTATTATTTTGCAAAATTTTCCGTTTTTTTATCATAACTACCCCTTTATTTGCAAACATCTGTATCAAATGTTTACTGATAAGCCCGTAGTGCTTGTTATCTTAACATAAAATAAGCAGCTACTTTTATATAGCTTATTCCATCATGCGTATGCCTAAATCGGGGCCAACGTAATTTTGGTTATAAGCAATAAAAAGGTAGCTGCTCCTTCAATAAAGACATGTATATACTTAAACTTCTGTTTTAGAAGCCTTTAATCGTCGGATGGCTGCAGAATTTTTCAATTCATGAAAAGCAATATACTGTTTACTCTCTTCATCCCATAATCGAAACTTTAATGATTTTAAACTTGTAGCTAATGTGATTGTTGGTACATTTTGCAGTGGAGTCGTTTGGTTATGCACTTCTTCTAGCATATAATTTGGAACTCTTGGGCTTAAATGATGCACATGGTGATAGCCAATATTGCCTGTTAGCCATTGCATCCATTTTGGGAGTTTGTAGAAAGAACTTCCTTCAACAGCAGCCTTTACATAATCCCAATGCTTATCTTCTTCAAAATACGTATCCTCAAATGTATGCTGGACATAAAACAGCCAAACTCCCATGCTGCCTGAAAGAAGAAAAATTGGAAGCTGCACCAATAAAAAGGACGTCCATCCCAGTACAGATCCAAGTAAAAAGACAACTGCAATAAGAGAAATGTTGGCTAAATACGTATTTAGCCTTTCCTGAATTCGAGCATTTTTTCGGTTAAAACGATTCATAATCAGAAATTCGTAAATAGGTCCTAATCCAAACATAACAACTGGATTACGGTATAAACGATATTTTATTTTCGTAAAAAAAGATGCTTCCATGTATTCATTTACCGTCATCATCCATAAATCTCCTGTTCCCCGCTTATCTAAATTGCCGCTCGTTGCGTGGTGAACAGAATGACTATGCTGCCATTTACTGTATGGAAATAATGTAAGGACGCCGGTAATTGTTCCAAGTATTTTATTTGCTCTGCGATTCTTAAAAAAAGAAAAATGGCAGCAGTCATGAAAAATAATGAAAATCCTTACCAAAAACCCTGCAGCAGGAATGGCAAACAACAATGTCAGTAAATAAGAAATCGTTAAACTTTGATATGCTAACACCCATAGCAGAAAAAATGGCAGCATTGTATTAATCAATTGCCATATACTGTTTTTCGTTGTGGCTTTTTCAAAAGGCGAAACCGCTTTACGCAATTGTTTTAAATTTTGGATATCCATGTCTTTTATCCCCTTTTTTTATCAATACGATAAGTATACAGAAAAGGGATAAACTTATGAAGACATACATGTCATATACACAACATGACAAATGTCATAATCGACTTAATTTATTTTCCAGTGGCGCTACTTTCGTTATCAAAAAATGCCGTTAGCTATGCTTTCGCTACATACACTGCTAACGCTTTTTGCACCTCATAAATATTTTTGTCTTTTTTAAATTGTTTGGAAATCGTTGGCTGCATGGCGCTAGATATCCAAATTTTCAATTCCGCATCTAAATCGAAATGGCCTGCTGTTTCCACACTAAAACGAGAAATACTTTTATATGGAATCGATTGATATTCGACCTTTTTTCCTGTTAAACCTTGCTTATCTACTAAGATCAAACGTAAATCAGTAAACACGATTAAATCTCTTACTAATTTATAGGCTAGCTCTACAAGCTCTTGTTCTCCCACGATCATTTCTAGTTCTTTTTCTATTTCTTTTGCATCCACTACACTGGCATTGCCCATTAATCCGTCAAAAAACCCCAATAAAATCCCATCCTTTATAGTTATCTTTTACTGCAATAGTAACTTATCCATACTAAATTTTCCATTATTTTATAAAACTCCATGTATTTTTTCCTTTATTCTACTTATCCTATAAAGTGAAACTTCAATCAGGCTTTTACTTAGCAAGTTTCTGCCCACCTAGATTTCTCGTTTTCTCTTATCATCCCTTAGGTGAGAGGCAAAAGCCCGTTAGATAGTGATTAAAAAACAAGATAAGGAGAATAAAATGCGTTCCATTCCATCCATGTTTATATGCAGTATTATATTCGCTTTTCTATTTTGTCTTCTGCCAAACCACTATACAAGTGCAGCGCCAATAAACAGTGCAGCAGTGACAGCAAAAAAGTACCAACATAATTCACATCTCATCTATCCTTATGTTTCTGGTTTAACAAACAAAACAGCAGAGAAAAAAATAAATGCTGTCTTAACGAAACATATAAAAAAATCAGCAGCAAATTATGAAGCATTGATGCAAGAAATGAAAAATATGCAGAATAAAACTATTTGCAAAGATTCTCCTTCTGCTTGCATCTATGAATATACAACAAATTATGAGGTCAAATACAATAAACATAATAAGCTAAGCCTCCTGCTGTATGATTATCAATTTACAGGAGGAGCTCATGGAAGCACAACGGTCACAAGCTATAACTTCAACTTAAAGACGGGTCAGAGGTATACACTTGATAACTTATTCCCTACAAAAAAGGTTTATAAAAAAGTGACAGCATATGCCAAAAACTATATGTTGAAAAAACCAGATATTTTTTATCCAGATTCAAAAGAATTTTCATCTTTTCAAATAACCAATCAAACACAATTTTATTTTGCAGATGGAGGCATCTACTTGATTTTTCAGCAATATGAAGTAGGTCCATATGTTTCCGGCCATCCAACCATTTTTATTCCAACTTCTCTTTATAAAGAATAGTTGAGAGAAAACAAAAAGAGGAGAATGTTTTATCATTCTCCTCTCAGACTGTTGAAAAAAGCTCCTTAAAAAGGAAGTTTGTCTACGGTTTTTTGTTTACTTTTCTTTTAAATCGGGATGTTGATTTCCACTATAAGAGTTCGCTTTCCACGGGGCGAGCGCCGAGCGGCTTCGTCTAGCAGGATCTCGGACTGTCTCGCTAATCCTGTAGGAGTCTCTCCTATCCGCTCCAATCAACTTCCTTTCAATCCAGCCTAGAATTCGAAACTTCCATTCTTTAAATAAAGATAGATAAATAGACAGAGGTGACACATGCTTTCCAAACATTCTTCTATCCCAAGAGACCAATTATAAATGATGACGTTAGAGCAACTAATACCCCAAAACTGTTACAGTAGATGCAGCTTATAAAATACCAGCCATTACGAACTACTTGATGAAAAATGACATGACTCCTGCCTTACCTTACACAAGGCCATGTACAAAAGATGGTTATTTTCGAAAACACGATTATGTGTATGATGAGTACTTTGACTGTTATATTTGATTGAAAGAAGAAACACTAAAGTATTCCACCACTATGAAAGAAGACAATCGTCAATATAAGTCTACTTCTTGTATTTGCGAGAATTGCCCTTTCCTCTTACCATGTACACAAAGTCAGTCCCATCAAAAACTGATTCAAAGACAGGTATGGGAAAAGTATATGGAAGAAGCAGATCATCTTCGTCATCAACATGATATGAAACAAATATATGCCAAGCGAAAAGAAACGATTGAGCGAGAAAAGAAAAGAAAAGCATGGCATGTGTTGGACAACTTTAAGGGGACTCAAAAAATTGTCGATGCTTACTTTCGCTGCCATAAATTTAAAAAAGATGGCGAATTGGACTTGGGCAAATTCTAAAATAGCCTAAAAGAAAGACTATTTTAAGACCCATCTTTCAAAATTTCGAAAAAATTGGTAACAAAATGAAACTTAATCTGAAAAGGAGTTCAGAATGAGACTATTCTGAACCCCTTTTGTCGATAAACTGAGAGGAGAATATTTTATCATTCTCCTCTTTTTTGCCTTTCTATTTCTAATTGTAATTTTCCTTCTGGTGCAAATTCAGCTTCCCAATGTGGGGGTTTAATAATTTTTCCGTCGCCTTCTCTAAATCTTGGTTTTCCATCTGGAAAAAGTTTGCCCATATTGGCATTTTGCACGATTTGAAATAAATTAAAAGGCTCCACTCCAGCAATCACAAAACTGCCTTGATTAAAGTATTCAATATCTGTTAATGCATCCATTTGTGCTACTAATACATCATCTACTGGTTTTTTTTCTGCTGTTATTTTCTCTGCGGCCTTTTCTAGGCCTAAAAGCAGCCCTTGGAATAGTTCTTTGAATTTATCTTCTTTGCCTGCTGCTGTGGCATAAAGAAATTCAACTATTTCCTCTCCAGTCCAAACAGCCCGATTGAGTGCCGTTTCTTCTGATATAGCAGTTGGACTATTTTTCACTTCATGTCCAAATGCTTGATGAAATTCTTTCACCATATAATACATTTTATTATTTTCTTTACACATACTGACAAAAACTCCTTACCACTGTTTATTCTTTTATATTTTATCACTAAAAAATGGATTGTTCCCTATTTTTTTAAACAAGTAGTCATTTTGCGGCTCAAACGGAAATAACCTTTTATATAACAGTTTATTGCCTAAAAAAATTCAGACTATTACATAAGATTAGCAAACATTAATTTACTAGCATTTACAGCCCTGTTATAATACTAGTTAGGAAAGAGGTGTTTTTAATCAATGGAGATATTTAATTTGATGGAATTATCAGAAATAATACATCATGTCGAAATTGAAGGACAAGGAGGTATTTTTAAAGAAGAGACTGGCAAATTGCCAAAGGATTATCCAAAAGAATTTCTTAGCCGCTTATCAAATTACAGTACTAACAGTCAGCTAATTCAAAAAATCCATGGGTTATCAGAGGATGAAGCACTTCATATTTTTGTTAAATCCGTTTATGTTGTCCGTACAAAACAATTAGAAAGTGCTAGTTTCATAGAAAAAAATGGAATCATTTATAAAGTATTCGAAGACTATTTATTAGAAGCTCCGGCTCATTCCTAATATAAATAAATGTCCCTTAGAAGTTTATTGCAGCCTATTTTAATTGCGCAACTATTCAAGACTTCTAATGGGACATACTTAAACATTCCATCTAATTATACTATCAGCGGATATTTTTATTTATATGAATATTTTTTACTAATACTTCTATTGTATTTTTGTTGCTGTATAACTTTTCAAATTTTTTGTTTGCCAATAAATTATCTTTCCAATTAGTTTTTACTTTTTTCCCCTTCAATTCGTGAAAAATGTACATCTTCACACACACACCTTTCAACCATCGTTGTATTATATTTACCTCATTTCTGTTAGTCTTAAACCTCTTTTTTATTTTTATTAAAAAGCATCCTGATCAAGTGTATTCTCCTAAAAAATCATTCTATGCATTCTCCTATTAACAGGCAGTAACCCTAATCTTAAGGTGAAAAGAGAACAAAGAGAAATCTAAATGGATAAAAAATTTCCTTTATGAAGTTTCACTTTATTATGCCCATATCTTACATACAAATTGTTTTCTCTTAAAAATATCGGTAAAATAAAAAGAATCTATAAAAAGATTGGAGAGAAAAAGGTTGGAGATCCGGCAACTGACATACTTTATTGAAGTGGTAAAGCAAAAAAATATTACGAAAGCAGCAGAAATGCTGCATATATCCCAACCTGCTTTAAGTAAGGTGATTAAAAGTTTAGAAGAAGAGGTTGGCATTACCTTAATTCATCGTTCCAATAAAACCCATGAACTAACAGATGCTGGTCAAATTGTCTATGACTATGCTGTAAAAATCATTGCGCAAGTAGAAGAAATGTCTGCTACGCTTCATGATATGACAAATTTAACCCGAGGAACTATTACTATCGGCATTCCTCCTATTATTGGCAGTTTATTTTTTCCAAAAGTAATTGCTGCCTTTCACCGTGCCTACCCAAACATACATATCAATATTAAAGAATACGGAGCAGCTAAAGTGACCAAAAGTGTTGAAGAAGGAGAATTTGAAATTGGTGTATCTGTATTGCCAATCGAAAATGAATCGCTCCATATTTTCCCATTTGTGCAAGAAAAAATGAAACTAATTGTAAATGAACAGCATGAACTGTCTACAAGAAAAGTGGTCCATATGAAAGAGCTTCGCGATGTTGAATTTATTTTTTATAGTGAAGAATTCGCTCTTTATGAAATTATGCGAACAAAGTGCATTCAAGAAGGATTTGAACCAAAAATTATTTTTAAAAGTTCTCAATGGGATTTTATTGCTGAAATTGTTGCAGCTAATCTGGGAATCAGCATGCTGCCTGAATCGATTTGCAATAGAATTACCAATAAACATGTTCGAATTATCGACTTAAAACCTGTAACGAAATGGGAATTGGCGATTATTACAAAAAAAGATCGATATCTTTCTGTAGCTGGAAAAAGATTTATTGATTTTGTCATAAAATAAGGAGAAATCCAATAATTTCTCTTGACAAAAACAAAAGAGAAATGTAAACGTTATCCCTTTTGTGAAAGCCCTTTATTTTATCATTATAACTTTTTGTTATAATAAATATAATAACTATGTATTATACGAATGATAATAAGTAGCGTATGATTATCTTATCCAAAAAATAATTGATTTTATTTTTTACGAAAGAGAAGGTGATCATTTTGAAGAAATTTATTGTTATCCTATTACAAATTTTGTTTCTTCACGTATTTTTATTGTTAGGAATGGCAATTAAAATGATCATAGCACTCCCTATCCCAGCGTCTATGGTGGGGCTTATTATTTTACTTATCGCCTTATTCACTAAAGTAGTCAAAGTAGAATGGATAGAAAAAGGGGCAGCTTGGCTATTAGCTGAGTTACTGTTGTTTTTTATCCCATCGGCAGTTGGAATAGTGAACTATGATGAAATTTTTAATATAAAAGGAATGGAAACCATTCTATTAATTGCTATCAGTACTTTCGCTGTAATGGTTGCAACAGGCTATACAGCAGAGAAAATCTATAATAGAAAGAGAAGTCTTTCCAAATGAAAATTGTTTTATTGACAGTGCTCACCTATTTATTTTATCGTTTAACAAAATGGGGCTATAAAAAATGGAATAATCCGCTATTGCATCCATTGCTTTTAACGCCTATTTTATTAATTTTATTTATCAGCTTACTCCATATCTCGGCAGACAGTTATATGCAATCCTCTAAGATATTAACTCATCTATTAGGACCTGCAACGATTGCTTTTGCTGTTCCAATCTATAAACATTGGCATTTATTAAAAAAATACTTTGTTGTTATTATTATAAGTGTAACAACCGGAACATTAGTAGCAATTATTTCTTCTTATTTTTTATCCATTTTAATAAATCTTCAATCTGATTTTATTATTAGCCTTATTCCTAGATCTATCACTACACCGATTGCAATAGAAGTATCTGAGGAAATTGGCGGTCTTCCAACTCTAACAACTGTTTTTGTTATATTAACAGGAGTAATAGGAGGAATCATTGGTCCATATGCCATTAAGTTTTTAGCCTTAAAATCATCCATTGCAAAAGGTTTGGCATTAGGAATGGGAGCCCATGGTGTTGGAACATCAAAAGCAATGGAAATTGGTGAACAAGAAGCAACCTTTTCTACACTCGCGATGATTCTTGCAGCATGGATAACGGTTATTTGGGGAAGCTCTCTCATCCCCTTTTTAATGAAAGTGGTAAGCAGCAGCTAAAACTAAAAAAGGATAAAATCCAATGGATTTTATCCTTTTTATATCATTTATTTAGAATAGATGCTATTATTATTTACCACTTGAAGTTCCCTTGTCGTTGCTACCATGTCACTTCCGCAAATTGGGCACTTTGGTTTTTCACTGCTCTTAAAATTGTCCCTAATCCAGCATTTACATGTATCTGATACACAATCCCAAATCGCTACTTCTTCTTTCACAACTTCTTCATTATTTTTTCTGCCAAAACCCATTGCCAAATGAAGCACCTCCATAAAGTTTTTTTAATAAAAAAACTTATCGCTAGAAAACACAATTAATACCTAAGACAAGCAACTATTGTAAATTAAAAGAACTCATTCTTTCATTATAACACATCCTATAAAAATGTCAATATGCGGGAATTTCGCCAAAAATACTGTATACATACTCTCATATTTCCAAAGAAAGAATTAGCTTTTTGCCGATGGATTGTGCTATTATTTTTTAGTATGTACATATGAGGGAACTGCTTTTCTCTCCGAGGAGGATAAAAATAATGGAAATTAAAGAATATACGATTGAAAAAATTAATGATCCTACAGGAATTTTAACAGGTGAACGATATGAATACTTTTTAAGCTTAGAAGTAGAAGAAGAGGACGATCTTGCATCAGAGCAAGGTTTACAATTAAAAGTGTTGTTTTTCGTAGAAGAAGATCACGGAAAAATTTTAAATTATCACTTTTATAACAGTATCGAAGATAAATACTTGGACTTTGCATTAGAGGAAGAAGAATTAGCAGAAATAACTGCTTTTTGCAAAGAACATTTTACAGAAGCAGAATAATTTATGTTAATTCCTGCATCCATTTAGAACTAGAGAAAAGGACTATTCCATTATGCCGAATAGTCCTTTTCTTTTTAAGCCTCTACCGCTTTTCCATCTTCTACAATATGGTGCATTAGGTGGGCTAAATAGTGGATGGGGCCAAACGCATCTTCCTCTTCTTCCCCTTCTTCATCTAATTGCAAGTCATTCAGATGAAGTGCCACAAATTGATAAAAATCCTTTAATTCAAATGAATAACAAGCTGTTGGTTCTTCTTGTTCTTCCTCATACTGAAGAACTAAATAAGATTCTTTTCCAGATTCATCTACTGCATCAAAATAAATAAAAAAGCCGATATTTGTATCTAACTCAAACAGTTGTCTTGTTCCACCACTTGTTGCTGTGTTGAAATCTTCCTCATTTAATTTGGTTACAACTATATTGCCCATTCCGTCTTCTTTGTGAAATTCTACTGTATATTCTTTCATTTATTACACCTCTTTCATCAATCTATTGTATATAATCTTTTTGCCTTTAGCAAAACATAACTCTTGTTTTTTAAAACACTGTCTATCAGCTTTTTCGTTCAAATGGTTTAGACTTATACCCTTCTATTGATTTGTCTATTACAAAACAAAAACAAACGATTACATTCACTTCCACAAAAAAAGAGCCCACTAATTGGGACTCTTTGTTATAGTTAAGCTTTCGTTACATTTACAGCTTGTGGTCCACGTCCACCCTGCTCTATATCGAAATTAACTTCTTGGCCTTCATCTAATGTTTTAAAACCTTCTGTTTGAATAGCAGAGAAATGAACAAATACATCTTCTCCACCTTCTACTTCAATGAATCCAAAACCTTTTTCAGAATTAAACCATTTTACTTTGCCTGTTGCCATTATATATTGCCTCCTAGATTTAAATAAAGAAGGATATTCTTAAAAAATATCCTTCATTTATTCAGTATACCCAAATTTTGTCGATTTAATCGTTTATTTGAATAAAAATCTTATTTTAGGCAAAAAACTTAAAAATTGTTAATTATTAATTGCTTTTATTGCGGCTTCTGCTTCTTCTTTCTCCACCAGAACCGCCGCCGCGATTACGGTCATAAGTGTTGCGCTCTCCGCTAGGACGGTCACTGCGACGACGACGTCCACCGCCACCAGAACCAGAACGATACTCTTTTTTCGGTTTTTTCGAACGAAGTGGCTCAACAGCTGTTAATTTAACAGGTGTTGCATCTGGCTCTTTCGTTAACAGCTTTAATGCTGCAGCAAGCAATGTCACAGAATCCTGCTCTTCTAAAAGACTTTCTGCTACACGTTTGTATTCTGCATACGCATTTTCTTCTACTGTTTTTGTAATTTTATTGATCGTTGCTTGTTGACTTCCAGCTAATACATCTGTTAAAGATGGAATTGACTTTTTCGTCATTTTCTTTTTCGTTACATTTTCAATAATGCGCAAGTGATCTAATTCTCTTGGCGATACAAATGTAATCGCAAGACCTTTTTTACCAGCACGACCTGTACGCCCAATTCTGTGTACATAGCTTTCTGGATCTTGTGGAATATCAAAGTTATAAACATGAGAAACACCACTAATATCTAAACCACGTGCTGCTACATCTGTTGCTACCATAATATCGATTGTTTGTTCTTTAAAACGACGAATAACTTGATCGCGTTTCCCTTGTGGAATATCTCCATGGATACCTTCAGCTGAATAGCCTCGTTTAATCAAACCTTCTACTACTTCATCAACACGTTTTTTTGTACGTCCAAAAACGATTGCAAGTTCTGGTGATTGAATATCTAACAGGCTGCATAATACATCAAATTTTTGACGTTCTTGCACTTCCATATAATGCTGTTCAATATTTGTAACCGTCATTTCTTTTGCTTTTACTTTTACTATTTCTGGTTCTTTCATAAAACGTTCTGCCAATGATTGAATTCTTCTTGGCATAGTAGCAGAAAATAGTAAAGTTTGACGGCTGTCAGGCGTTTCACTTAAAATTCTTTCGATATCGTCGATAAAGCCCATGTTTAGCATTTCATCTGCTTCATCCAATACAATCATTTTCAAATCTTGCAAACGAATTGTTTTACGCTCGATATGATCAATTAAACGTCCTGGTGTTGCCGCAATGATTTCTGGCTTCTTTTTTAAGCCGCGGATTTGACGATTGATATCTTGTCCACCATATACTGGCAATGTACGAATTCCTTTAACTGCACCAATACGGTTAAGTTCTTCTGCTACTTGCACTGCTAATTCTCTTGTTGGCGCTAATACTAATCCTTGTATTGCTTTGCCTACTTCAATAGCTTCTAACAATGGTACACCAAAAGCTGTTGTTTTACCCGTACCAGTTTGTGCTTGTCCAATCATATCTTTGCCTGAAAGGGCGATTGGTAATGCTTGTGCCTGAATTGGAGTTGGTTCTTCAAACCCCATGTTCGATAATGCTTTTTCTAAACTGCTGCTTAAATTAAAATCTGAAAAAGTTGTCAATACTTTTTCCTCCTTATATTTGGCTCTGCAAATTGATACTGTCTAATGAAATGAACAAATGTCAAAGCATATAGAATGTTTTTTATACTGCAAAATTGTAATAATACAAAATCGTAATGTCAAAAAAACATGACAAAAAACCTTCATTTATTTTTCCCCAATGAAAAGAAAATATAATCTGTTTTGAAATATCTTTAGCAGAGCGTATTATTTTAAAAATGTATAAATATATACTCTCCATTTTACTTCACTTTTTTTCATTTCCAAAACAATAAAGATAATTTGTCCCTTATTCTATATACTTCAATAAGTGGGAAATAGGTGGATAGGAAACGGATGAAAGAAATGGAGTACATTAAATGTATAAATGAAAATCCTTCAAAAGAAAGGAATACTGTCGTTGTCAATAAAAAAGGTGATGCATTTTAGAAAGGCATCACCTTTTAATACAAAATCGCTTTAATTAAGCTTTAGCAACGTTAGAAGCTTGTGGTCCACGGTTACCTTCAACGATTTCAAAAGTAACTTCTTGGCCTTCTTCTAAAGTTTTGAAACCTTCAGTTTGGATAGCTGAGAAGTGAACGAATACGTCTTGACCTTCTGTAGACTCGATGAAACCGAAACCTTTTTCTGCGTTAAACCATTTTACTTTACCTGTGTTCATTTGTAAAACCTCCAAAATTGTGTTACACCTTTAAGCACCTAATATAACTTTTAGGAATCGATAAATCTTCGCTACATAAAAGGTCGTAGCCTTTATATGCAGGAATTAAATCGCCTACATCATTTGCAGCTACGACCACTTATCCATAAAACATATACCGAACTTAATTGCGTTACATATATCATATAAAATTTTTTTCTATTTGTCAAATAAACTTTTTTATTCTACTAAACTATTAAATGCTTCTTTCTGCTGAATCAACTGTATGCTTTAACAGCATGCTAATTGTAACAGGTCCCACTCCCCCTGGTACCGGAGTAATGGCAGAAGCTTGTTTCAAACATGCTTCATAATCAACATCGCCAATATTGCCTTTATTATAGCCTGCATCCAAAATAATTGCCCCTGGCTTTACCCAATCTCCTTGAATAAAATTAGGTTTTCCTACAGCTGCAATGATAATATCTGCTTGTTTTACATGACTTGCAAGATTTTCCGTACGAGAATGGCATGTTGTCACTGTTGCATCTGCGTTTAGCAATAATGCTGAAACTGGTTTTCCAAGAATTGGACTTCTACCGACTACAACAGCATGTTTGCCACTTGCATTAATATTATAATATTCCATTATTTTAAGAATCGCTGCTGGTGTGCAGGATGGGTATTTTCCAAATCCTAATGCTGTTTGTCCATATCCGAAGCTTGTTACTCCATCTACATCTTTTTCAATATCAATTGCTTCAAATGCTTTTCTTTCATCGATTTGATGCGGCACAGGATGCTGCAGCAAAATTCCATGAACATTTGCATCTTCATTTAATTGGTAAATAACGTCTAGCAATTCTTCCGTTGTCGTTTCTTTATCTAAATGAATTTTTTTCGAATCGATTCCAAGGCGCGCACATGCATTTCCTTTCATTTTCACATACGTTTCACTCGATGAATCATCCCCGACTAAAATCGTTGCTAAACAAGGAGTGATCCCTTTTGTTTTTAAGTCTGCAATTCTCGCCTTTAATTCTTCCTTTACTGCATTTGCTACTGCATTTCCATCTAGTATAAGTTTCTCAGTCATATATATCCCTCCGGAAAAATGTTAAAAGATGATTATTTGCATCTTTTGCCCAGACGACCGGCGATACATACACAGCTCCCATATGGTTAGTTCCATTATTGTCGTCAGTTACTGTGTAATTTCTTTTACAAACGTATCATAACATAGCTTCTTTGCAATTTAAATATTGTTTTTTTTAAACTATCTATCTTTTTAAAAAATAGCAGAAGCAGTATGCATAATAGGCCTTTTGCTGTCACCTTTTAATAGACATAAAAATTACTGTATAATAAAAAAACAGTGCCTTTTTAAAAAGGAAACACTGTTTTTATGTGGCATATATTTAAGGAATAACACTTTTTCATGCAGTCAAAAGAAATTTCGAGTCGCACAGAAAAACTAGCGTGTTTTCGCCTAAAACAATGAAAGCCCTACCTCTCTTTCATCCTTACGGTTCCTAGACCGTGCCAGTTTGAATTTAGGATGTTTCATAAGAACGGCAAAAATACATTACTGATTGTATTAAAAAAATGGAAGGATTAATCCGCTAATTATAGAAGAATAAGAAATGTGTTTTTGAAGATGGTTTGAAGTGTAAATCTAATTTTGCAGTTTGTTCCTTATTGTGTTTACATGATGTTTAACTTACACATTATTACATAATTCCGTTCTGAACCTCAAATACATACAAGTAGTATCATATCCTATTATTCACAAATAGTCAACCAAAGACCATTTGTGAATAATAGGCATTTTTATTTCAACCATCTCGTCAAGCTAATTTCGCCTTGTTTTCTTCATCCTCTGGTACAGTTGCATTTAAAATTTCTTTTTCCAATTCTTTTGTGAATTTATCCCTTTCTTCCTTGCTCCAATTCAAATATTCTTCCATATATTGAACAACCTGACTTTTATAAGTCTGTACTTCTTGTATATGAAATAAAATCAGCCCTGTTCTTCTTAGCAATACATCCACAGGTGTTACAGCCATTTCTCCTTCCATTGCATAGCGGATCTTTGCCCATAAAAGCATTGGCAAGGAATAGAGTACCGCCTCTTGTTTATTTTCTTTCACCAATTGATAGATGGACTCTGCATTGCTTCCGTATTTATTGACAATTGCCAATGCATCTGATTCTGTCAGACCGGCATCTACTCCTTTTTCCAGGTGTTTCAGCTGAAACTCCTTAAAATGCGTTGCCCCCCCTACATCGCCCCCTGAAATAGGCAAATGTTTGGTTAGACAAGATCTGAATGTTTTTCCATTTTTCTCAAAATGTTTGGCAACTAAATCCGTAACCGTTTGAGCCATTTTTCGATAGCCTGTTAATTTCCCTCCTGCAATCGTAATTAAACCAGATTCAGATTCCCAAATTTCATCTTTGCGGGAAATCTCCGAAGGGTCTTTTCCATCTTCTAATATTAAAGGCCTGACTCCCGCCCAGCTGGACTCAATATCTGCTGTAGAAATTTTTACCGATGGAAACATGTAATGAATGGCATTTATTAGATAGTCCCGATCCTCCACTTGCATGGTTGGACTAACAGGGTCATCTCCATAAAATGTATCCGTTGTTCCTACATATGCTTTTCCTTCTCGTGGAATGGCGAAAACCATGCGCTTATCTGGTGTATCAAAATAAATAGCTTGCTTTAATGGAAATTTACGTTGATCAATTACAATATGAACCCCTTTTGTTAATTGAAGCGCTTTTCCCTTTTTGCTGCCATCGATTTCGCGAATGGTATCTACCCATGGACCTGCTGCATTCACCACATATTCAGCAAAAATAGAGTATTTTTCCCCTGTCAGCATATTTTTTACAAAAGCTCCATTAATTTTCCCTTTTTTATCATAAAGCAGCTTTTCCACTTTTGTATAATTAAGTGCATCGGCTCCTTTTTCGATCGCTTTTTTCATGACTTCTATTGTTAATCGACTATCGTCTGTACGATACTCTACATAATAGCCGCCGCCTTTTAAATTTTCTTTTTTTATTAACGGCTCTTTTAATAAAGTTTCTTCTTTTGAAAACATTGTTCTACGCTCTGCTTTTTTTACCCCTGCCAGAAAATCGTACACTCTAAGCCCGATGCTTGTTGTAAACTTGCCGAAAGTTCCCCCTTTATGAAAAGGAAGCAGCATCCATTCAGGTGTTGTAACATGTGGACCATTTTCATATACAACAGCTCTTTCTTTGCCTACTTCTGCTACCATGCCAACTTCTAGCTGCTTTAGATACCTAAGACCACCATGAACAAGTTTTGTTGAGCGGCTTGATGTACCCGCTGAAAAATCCTGCATTTCGACAAGGGCTGTTTTCATCCCTCTCGTTGCCGCATCAAGAGCGATTCCAGCGCCCGTTATTCCTCCCCCAATGATTAATACTTCATATTTATGCGTCTTTAATTGTTGTTCTATTTCTTGTCTATTTGTCATTTGCATGTTTATTCCCCCAATTGATTCTATTAGTAAAAAACAAAAAGAGACCACAAAGCAACATTACCAGTAATTGATAACGACTTGTGGTCTCTCCATTTTCTCCAGACATATTATTAACTTAATTTGATTATACCATAAAAATCTATATTTTCATAGTATTTACAATATTTTTATAAAAATATTTTTCTTAGTTCGATCTGATAGACCTTTCTTTTTATTTATTTAGGATGTTTTCTAAAAGATTGTTATTTTCCGGATAGTTTCCACGAGTAAATCCATGGTTAACATAGATTGATTGGAGTGAAAGGTGCGAGACTCCTGTGGGATTAGCGGGACAGGAGAGACCCCGCAAGGCCACAGCCTGAGGAGGCTCACCGCCTGCCCCACAGAAAGCAACCTGCTTCTTTAAAAGCAACAAAGTTTACGAAAACAGCCTTTATTTAAAAGCCATTGTCGCATGGATAGCCTTTTTCCAGCCTCCATATAACTCTTCCCGTTCAATCAGATCCATTTTCGGTTCAAAGGACTTTTCCAATCTCCATTTTTCGGAAATTTCCTGCTGATCTTTCCAAAATCCAACTGCTAAACCCGCTAAATAAGCAGCACCTAAAGCGGTTGTTTCATTGATAACAGGCCTTTCTACTGGAACATGGACAATATCGCCTTGAAATTGCATTAAAAAATCATTTTTTACAGCTCCTCCGTCCACCCGCAATGTTTTCACTTTCATATTAGAATCGCTCTGCATAACAGAAAGCACATCCCTTGTCTGATATGCCAAAGATTCTAAGGTTGCTCGGATAAAATGCTCTTTTGTTGTGCCCCTTGTCACTCCAAATACCGCTCCTTTTACATCACTATCCCAATAAGGAGTACCCAGTCCAACAAAAGCCGGCACAACATAGACTCCATCAGTAGAGGAAACGCGGCTGGCATATAATTCGCTATCTTTTGCATCTTTTATCATTCTTAAACCGTCTCTAAGCCATTGAATAGCAGAACCTGCAACAAAAATGCTGCCTTCTAATGCATATTCAACTTTTCCATTTAATCCCCATGCTATTGTTGTTAATAGTCCATGCTCTGATTTTACTGCTTTTTCTCCTGTATTCATAAGCATAAAACAGCCAGTGCCATAAGTATTTTTTACCATTCCCTCTTCAAAACACCCTTGCCCAAAAAGGGCTGCCTGCTGATCCCCTGCCACTCCTGCAATTGGAATATTTTGACCAAAAAAGTGATAATCCACGGTGTATGCATAAATTGCCGAGGAAGGTTTTACTTCTGGAAGCATTGATTTTGGCACTGTTAAAATATCTAATAATTCATCATCCCAGTGTAAATCATAAATATTAAACATCAGCGTTCTGGATGCATTCGAATAATCGGTTACATGAGCTTTCCCTCCTGAAAGTTTCCATATTAGCCATGTATCAATCGTACCAAACAACAATTCTCCATTTTCTGCTTTCTGTCTAGCTCCCTCTACATGATCTAAAATCCATTTGACTTTTGTTCCAGCAAAATAAGCATCAATTAATAATCCTGTTTTTTCCCGAAAAAGTTCATTATATCCTTGCTCCTTTAATTCTTCGCATATTTCTTTTGTTTGTCTAGATTGCCAAACAATCGCATGATAGACAGGAATTCCTGTTTTTTTATCCCATACAACAGCTGTTTCTCTTTGATTGGTGATACCGATTCCTGCAACTTGTTCTGCCTTTATATCAGACTCAGACAAAACTGTTGCAATCACAGATAAAATAGAGCCCCAAATTTCACTTGCATTATGCTCTACCCAGCCAGGTTTAGGAAAAATCTGCGTGAATTCTTTTTGAGCCGAATGAACAATTTCCCCTTTTTGATTAAAAAGAATAGCGCGAGAACTAGTCGTTCCTTGATCTAATGATAAAATATATTTCTCCATGTTAATCCTCCTAAAAAATGTTAATTTTATTATTTTCGACTTGCCTAGTTAAATAAATTGATTATATGTATTAAGCTGCTTTATTTACTATCATCCTGCTTTTATTATTAGAAGCAAAAAAAGCAGCCGCTAGTATAATGATATTGGCAGCAATTACTATCCAAAAGCTTGTAATCATAACCCCATTATAAATGAAGGGATAGAAAACCGCTGCTAAAGAAGCTCCCATTATTGGACCTACAATCGGTACCCAAGCATATCCCCAGTTAGACTTTCCTTTTCCCGCAATCGGCAAAATAAAATGGGCAATCCGTGGACCTAAATCACGGGCAGGATTAATTGCATATCCTGTTGTTCCCCCAAGAGACATGCCAATTGCCACAATTAATAATCCTACTGCAATCGGGTTTAATCCTTCTGCAAACTTATTGGCTCCAATAAACAGCAACCCTAATACTAAGGTAAATGTGCCAATCGTCTCACTTAATAGATTGGAAAAAGTATGTGGAATCGCTGGACTTGTTGAGAACACGGCTAGTTTTGCACTTGGATCTTCGGTTGCTGCCCAATGAGGAAGATAATGTAAATAAACAATAACTGCTCCTATTAATCCACCGATCACTTGTGCAAGTATATAACCTGGAACCTGATGCCAAGGGAAGTCTCCTGAAATCGCAAATGCAATGGTAACGGCTGGATTTAGATGTGCACCGCTAATATTCCCAACAGCAAAAGCTCCCATTACAACAGCTAGCCCCCATGCGATGGTAATAACAATCCATCCGCTACTATTAGAAAACGTTTTCTTTAAATTCGCACCTGCTACTACTCCTCCACCAATTACAATCAAAATCATCGTGCCAACTATTTCTCCCAAAAATGCTGTCATCGTTTTTCCTCTTTTCTTTTTTCACCCATTAATATACGTGAATTGTGCCAATTGTTCTACAATCAGAAAATTTTGGATAAACAAGAAAAAAGGAGAAACACATCAGAAATTTCTCACATACATAATATGTGATTTCTGTTTGTGCATCTCCTTTTTCTCCGACACATACATTAACTTGTAAATTTATTTTATTACACATTGAAAACGCTGTCAACTGATTAAAAAGATTTTTATTATTAAAATAATGCTTTTGTTGATTATGTTAGCTGAAGGACGCAACTCCTGAATAAAACTGATTTTTTGCACGCTATAGCAAACCTATTTAAAGTTTTCCCAAAGTTCTTTTTTGGACGTGGTGATTCCTGCGGCTCCAGCTTTTAATGCATTTCCCACATCCTCTTTAGTCCGAATCAATCCCCCTGCTAAAATCGGTGTATCTAACTTCTCTTTAATTTCTGCAATCATCCAAGGCATAGCTCCCGGCAATACTTCAATATAGTCAGGCTGCGTCCTTTTTACGAGCTTAATGCTTTTTTCAATCGCATGGCTGTCAAGCAAAAATACCCTTTGTATCGCCAGCACATGCTTTTGTTTTGCTTTTTGAATAACAGATGATTTCGTCGAGATTAATCCATATGGTCTAAACTCCTGGCAAATATATTCAGTTGCAAAATCGTCGCTTTTTAGTCCTTGAATTAAATCCACATGATAAATCATTTTTTTTCCTGCTTGTTTTGCCATAGCAGCTATATTTTTTAATTGAGAAATATGAATTTCTAAAAATACGCCTATTTCAAAATCACTTTGTAAAAATTGTTCAAATTCTTTCATATTTGCAGAAGCTGGAATAATTTTCTGTTTCATGTTTCTCCCCACTAAACTAAATTTCCATTGAATTTTCCCTTTATCTACCTGTTTTCTCTTCATAATAATGAAAAACAATGATACAAATAAACAAAAATGCCATGCCGACTGAATAGCCTCCAAGCACATCTGTCGGAAAGTGTACACCTAAATAAATTCGGCTTATACCAATAAGCAAAATAAACAGACAAAAAACAAAAACAGCAATTTTTCTTAATTTAGATGGCTTCATTAAATGAAGGACAACAAATGCCAAACTTCCGTAAAACAAGAGCGACCCCATTGAATGACCACTAGGGAAACTATAACTTTTTTCTATGACAATCGGCAATATATCAGGACGCTCTCGTTTAAAAAACCACTTTAAGCCTTTATTTAATAAGGCGCCCAATCCAGATGCACCTAATAAAAAAATTGCTAGGGCATATTTTTTCTTCCAACATAACAAACAAGCTATAATGATTAATACAGTAGCAATCCACTTTATAGATCCAAAAAAACTAATAGCTATCATCACGGCAGTAAAGCGGTCAGAAACAAAGGATTGAATAAATGCAATCACATTAGAATCGAATACAATGATATCTTTGCTTGTTACCCATTTGGCAATTCCTATAAATGCAGCGATTCCAGCCAATATAATAAATAAAATGAGAGAAATGTATCTCCTCGTCATTTGACTTTCTCTTACCATCTGCTAATATTCTCCTCCTAATCTTTATATATCGCCTCTTTCTTAGTATGCAGAATTCTATGTTGATTACATACCCACAGATAAAGGTTTTATCATAAAGACAAAATCCCCTTATTTAGGTGCACGAAAACCTGCTGCTTGGGCTTCTTTTTCTGTGCAGAACATTTTTTCCGCTTTTGTTTGTTTATACCAAGGAGAATCAGGAGTATGATAGATTTTATCATTCGCTGTTATATTCCCTTTAATAAGGCAGCCCTTCCCTTGTTCCTTCTCTACCTCTTCTTGAGAATCTTCGGTAATAACTTCTTTATGAAACCCATCCTCTTGAGCGTAATTCTCTACAGACCATATTCCTATCCCTGATTTTTGCGCTTCTTTTTGAATGTCGGTGAAAACATCGACATATCTCGTATTAGGATCGTAAATATATGCTACTCTCGCTAAACCTTTTTTAAGCAATTGTTTTTGCACCATTTCTCCATCTGCATATACATATGCCAGCAGTCTCCCATATTTATCTCGATTTTGGCCGATATCAAACTCTAGCTGCAGTTTGTCTGCATCTTCGACTAATTGTTTCGTAAATTCTTTTGCTTCTTTTCCATACGGCTGTATTCCTAACCGAGGATGAGCCGTTTCCGGTGTATCTACAAGTAAAAATCGTACACTTTCTTTATTTCCTTTATATATTACTGAAATAGTATCCCCATCAATTGCTTTATCTAGTGTAACATTAACCTGTTTATTATCCGATTTTTCTTCTACAGCTGAATCCATTAATGAGCAGCTCGTTAAAACTAAAAATATAAACAGGATAACAACATATCTATATAAATTTTTCATCTAAAGACCTCATTATCCTTTTATTTAAAGCGAAAATTTTTAATCCCTTTATTTTTTCAAAAATAAGAAGCTGTCTCTACTCTTGAACAAGATTTGTCAAAAGAGTGAAGACAGCCTTTTACATACTAACCTTTGTATTACACAAGTTTCTCTTGTATATATTTTTGTGCAGATTGTTGAAGTTTTTCATATTTCACTGTTTCTGCTTCATTCACCTTTTTCTCTATAATAGAAAAATCTTCTGTATTATCTAGCTCTACTTCTATCTTGGCATCATATACATATGTTGCGTTCCCAATTAAATCAATGCGATACTTCCCATTTTTTTCATGGACAAATGTGCGAACTTTCCCCCCATTATTATATACATCTATATATTCGCCCACTTGATTAAAATCATTTAAAATCGTTACAAGCGAAGATGCAGACATGGCTGTTCCACAAGCATTTGTAAAACCAACTCCTCTTTCAAATGTGCGAACGTAAATGCTTGCTTCATCTAAAATAGATACAAAACTAACATTTACTCCATCTGTAAATAACTCATTGGGACCATTCACATATTTGCTCAACTTTTCTTGCAAAGGGGAGTCGATTTGTTGTTTATTTACAATGGAAATTAAATGTGGATTAGGAACTGCCAATGCCGTAAAATATAATTCCTCATTTAACGCTTCCAGCTTTTCATTCTTTAATGTCGGTTGTTCAATATGCAATGGCAAATCTGCCACATCAAATGATACTGGTGATATTTCCACTAAATAAGTTGGAATTTCCGGAAAAATATCTTCCTCTCTTTTCACTTCTAAATGGGCTTTCATTGTTTCAATAACTGCTTCTTTTACATCCAATAGTTCACAAACATAACGGGCCACACAACGAATTCCATTTCCGCACATGGAAGCTTCTGATCCATCTGCATTAAAAACGCGCATTTTCGCATGACAGTTCTCACTTTCACTTGGCAGCACAAACAGAATACCATCTGCACCCAGAAGAGAACTGCGGTCACAAAATGCCTTTGCCAATTCTGCCCGATTAATTTCTGAAAAACGATAAGGATTAGAAATTTCATCTATAATAAGAAAATCATTTCCGCTGCCATGGCATTTCGTTACTTTTATTTCCATATTAATTCCCCCAGATTACCTCAATTAGTCTCTTTCATTGTACTAATGCATGCATAAATCCGCAATTATCTTTTCAGATATTTTATAAAATAGATATAACTCCGAACTAGCTAGCAGATTAACGATGCTTCAAATAAATGATATAATCAGCTGCTAGTTTTCTTCTATCATCTGTTTAGCCCAATTTAATGATTCTCCATATGCATTAAATACATCTTTTTCCTTAATCATTAATCCCTTGCAAAATGCGCTTATTGTCTGCCACTGCACCTTTTCAACTGCAAAAACTAGGTCCAGTACTTTTCTTTGATCATTTCTTTTGCCATTTAGAGCATCTTCAATTTCTTTGTCCAATGGCAGCTGGTTCAGTACTTCGCTCATCGACAAGTTTAGAATCCTATCCATAAGAGAAAACATACCTGTTAAAAAATAGCCAGATAAAGAGAAGCCGACAGGTAAAAGCTTCGCAACCTCCTCGCATATTTTCGCCCGCACTAAACATAACTTCATGACTTCTCCAGAGATTCCGTTTGATGAATCCTTCTCTCGAACCGCCAGTACACACAGCCATTTCTTTAGTTCAATAAATCCCAATAAAACAATTGCTTGTCTTATGCCGTTGACTTTATATTGTGATCCGCATCCTAATGTATTTACCAATTTTAACAATTTATAAGATAAGGAGACATTTTGTTCAATTAAATTGGCAATAATCTCAATATCTGGTTCTTTGGCTGAAATATTTTTTATTATTTCAAAATATGTATGTATATATGTTGGCACATTATGAGAAGAAGGAATAGCCGATTTTTTTAGCTTATTTATACTCTTGCATTGTCTCTATTTTTTCCGCCACCATCATAATATCCAATGATTTGCCAAGCGTTTCTAATTCCATGCGCATCTCTTTTATTGTATTTCTAAAATCAATTTTGATTATATCTGCAAGCAGCAATAGTTCTTTGGCATATGCATTTTCTTTTCGAAAAGTAAAATCATCCAAAGCAATTTTATATCCCATTGTTTTTAATTCTCTATATATATGAACAATCTTTTTGCTAGGCTTTATTGTTTCCAATAATTCAATGACGATATCTCTTGGTTGAAAGTATGCTGGCACACCCAATTCCAGCAAGTTTTCTGTAAAGTTAATAAAACAAGGTTTCCCAGCAGACATTTTTTCCATCCCAATGTTTAAAAACTATTGATGATAACATCAGCTGTTGCTTTATCTTCATTTACATCTGGAAATTCATTATTTTGATTATTCCGATAAAGAAGTTCATAGCCGTAGACTTCCTCCATTTTATTAAAAAGCGGTTGCCGAGCCACAAAAATTTCCATTATATCCTCCCGAAAAAAATGTTATATAAAGTGAAATTCAATCAAGCTTTTACTCAGCACGTTGTTACTCACCTAGATTTCTCCTATTCTCTTATCATCCCTTACGTAGGGGCAAAAGCTCGTTGATGCGTGATAAACTATTCTTTTTTATCCATTCTATCTATTCCTTCAAAAAACGTTTACATCGAAAAGAACGAAGAAAGCTCTATTCTTTGCCAAATAGACAAAAATAGAGCTTTCCAATCTAATCATTTGTTCCATCTTTATTATTTCAATGCATATATTGAAGCACGAAATTAATTAGAAATAAAGAAGATATTAAATATAGAGGCAAAGAAACTTCCTTTGCCTTTCCTAAAGCAATCTTTAAGATTGGGTATAATATAAAACCAATTGCCATTCCATCTGCAATGCTATACGTAAATGGAATCATTGCAATAATAAAAAAGCTTGGAAAACTTTCACTTAAATCTTTTACATCTAAATTACGGATATTCTGAAGCATAAGTCCGCCGATAATCATTAATATAGGGGCAATCGCACTGTCTGGTATAAGCTTAATAACCGGAACAAAAAAGATGGAACACATAAACAATAACCCTGCCACCACGGCTGTTACACCTGTTTTTCCTCCTGCTGCCATGCTTGCCGTACTTTCTACTGTTGATACAGTTGGACTGCTTCCCGTTAAACTAGATAAAAAAACAGAAATAGAATTTGCCTGAAATGCTTTTTTAAATTGATTTGGCCTTTTTAAATAGGTAACATGATTATGCACCAAACCGATATTTTCAAAGACCAACACCATCGTTAAGGAAAATACCGCAACCCAAAATGGAATTGTCATCACTTGTTCAAAGGACACATGCCCAAATACGCCTTTATATTCCTCTAATTGAATACTATTCCCTTTTGCCTTGCTTATATCTAATAATCCAAACATCCAAGAAATTGCAGTACCTACAATAATCGTAATTAAAAAGTTTCCTTTTACATTACGAAGAAACAAAATAATGCTCACGAGAAAGGTAAGAACGGTTGCCAACACATGTGGCTCACTAAAAGAACCCAGGGAAATTAAAGAATTGGTTCCTTTCTCAACAATTCCGCCTTTTTCTAATCCTATTAACATCAGAAATAAACCTAAACCAACTGTTATTGATTCTTTAAGGCTTGCTGGAATCGAGGCGCTGACAATTTCCGCCAATTTCGTAAAGGCCACAATCATAAACAGCAGCCCAGAAATAAATACTACTCCAAGAGCTTCCTGCCATGTGAGTCCCATCGACTGAACAATTGTATAAGAAAATAATGCATTAATGCCCATGCCTGGAACTAAAAGAACAGGTATTTTCCCTAAAAACCCCATTAATAAACAGCCGACAATAGAAGTTATAATTGTAGCAATAATGGCTGCTTCTAATGGAATTCCCGCTTCTGCCAGTATTAATGAATTAACAGCGACGATGTATACGACGGTAAAAAAACCGACTGTCCCTGCAAAAAATTCACCTTTCCATGTAGCATTTAATCTCCCCAATTGAAAATAATCATTAAGCCATTTTTTCATTTTTATTCATTACCTTTAAAACAATAGCCCTCTCCCTACCCGCTCCATCTTTAATCTAAATTAAAGGGAGCCACAAACAATAATTTTAACATTTTTCCATTAATATGCCAAATGTTTTTTTCTGCCTGTATAGAAAAAGCTGCTCATTTTTTAATCAAGTGAGCAGTTTTCTTCATTATTATATATTATTGCTTAGAAAGACATTTTATTATTCATCTAACATTCTACTCTAACAAAATAAAGCTTCCAGATAAATCAGCAATAAAAAAGAGAGATTTTAAGCAAATTGTTTATATAAATTGGCCATTTCAATTGCTCCAACTGCCGCTTCCCATCCTTTGTTTCCTGCTTTTGTTCCTGCTCGTTCAATCGCTTGTTCAATGGATTCTGTTGTAAGCACTCCAAAAATAATCGGCACACCAGAATTTAGGGATGTACTTGCCACTCCTTTTGCCACTTCATTGCTTACATAATCAAAATGAGGTGTAGCCCCGCGGATAACAGTCCCAAGTGTAATGACCGCATCATATTCTTTGGATTCTGCTATTTTTTTTGCAGCAAGAGGGATTTCAAATACTCCTGGAACCCAGATAACAGCAATATCTTTTTCTTCTACTCCATGTCTTTTCAATGCATCTTCTGCACCAGCCAGCAATCTTGTTGTAATAAATTCATTAAATCTTGATACAACCATTGCAATTTTTAATCCACTGCCAACTAAATGACCTTCATATACCTTTTTCATTATATTATTTCCTCTTTTCTAAAAATTGTTTTTTTGTACTCTACTAAATCTTTTATTGTAATCATTTTCAAATCAAACTTTTTCGAGATTTCCCCCAACTCATTCACTCTAGCCATTGTTCCATCCTCATTTAGAATTTCACAAATTACTCCTGATTTTACTGGGGATCCAGCTAGTTCTGCTAGATCAATAGCAGCTTCTGTATGTCCATTTCTTTCTAATACTCCGCCATTTGCTGCAATAAGAGGAAAAATATGGCCTGGTCGTGTAAACTCGTGTGCTTTCGCTTCTTTATCCATCATTTTTTGGATGGTGAAAGCACGTTCAAATGCACTAATGCCTGTTGTTGTCTCTTTATGATCAATACTCACCGTAAAAGCAGTTTGCCGAGGGTCGTTATTTTTCGCCACCATTGGAGCAAGCTCTAAATGATCTGCCAATTCTTTTTGTATCGGCACACATATTAAACCACGCCCCTCCTTTGCCATAAAATTAATCATTTCTGGTGTCGCAAACTCTGAAAGACCGATAAAATCCCCTTCATTTTCCCTGTTTTCATCATCACAGACAATCACAACCTTGCCTTTTTGCAAATCTGCCAGTGCTTCTTTTATTGAATGAAACATGCTATTTCCACCTTTCTGACGTACGCTCTTTTCCCATTAATAAAAACCATTTTCCTTTAAAAATGAGGAAGTGATTGTATTTGTTTTTGCGGAGGATTTCATCCCCTTTTGCATAAACTGATAAAAGTATTTTGCCATCATATCAAATTCTAGATTAACAATATCGCCAGGTAATTTTTTCCCAAATACGGAGATATCTGCTGTATGAGGAATAATTGATACAGTTAGAGAATGATCGCTAACTTGAAAAATTGTCAAACTTGTTCCATCAATGCTGACAGAGCCCTTTTCTAAAAGAAGATGGATATAATCTTTGGGCACTTCCACTTCCATAACAAGACTATTTTCCTGCCCTTTTTTATGTAAAATTGTTCCAACACAATCTACATGACCTGTAACAAAATGTCCGCCAAAGCGGCCATTTGCTATGATTGCACGTTCTAAATTAACTTCTGCTCCTATTTTCAGCAAAGCAAGTGATGTATCTTGAAACGTCTCTGGCATTACATCCACCGTAAAAAAGCGGCTGTCAAAAACAGTAACAGTTAAACAAACACCATTAACAGCAATGCTATCGCCTAATTGCATATCTTCCATTATTCGATTTGCCTGTATCGTAAGTTTGAGGGAATGACCATCTTTTGTAATTTTTTTTACAAATCCCGTTTCTTCAATTATTCCAGTAAACAATAAACAACCCCCTTTCTAAAAATTATCATCAGGAAAAAAACAGCAATTAAATAGAACTTCGAGGAATAAAACGTAGAGTTATTTGAAGCATGGAGCAGAATAATAAGATTGATTTTGTCCTTTATGCTGCCCACTTTACGCTCATTAAAACATCTAGGAGCAAAATAATCTAAATGGAGGTCAGCTGTGTAATCTTTCTCTTTCCAATTCCCGAATCTTTATAACGCAAACAACCCGTATATAATAGTATATACGGGAAAAGTGCATAACAAAGAAACGGTTTTAGCAGAATAAATAGCATAAAAATATACTTGTATTGTAATTAATATGTTCAGCAAATAAACATTCGCAAAAAGAACATTTTTACTATGCTAAAAATTCTACACCGAAAGATATGTAAAAGAATTTACACAAACTTCGCTATTCCTTCTCCCATCCAGACTTTACTGTCGGCTTTGGTTTCTCACCAAATCCACCGCCTTATATTTCTATAAGTCGGGTCACGGGCTTAGAGTATAAACTCATCACCGCCGGTTGGGAATTTCACCCTACCCCGAAGGCGATCAATAAGTTCCATTGAACAGAAGCTTTAAACAATTGTTGTTCATATCGATTAAAACAAAAGAAATTGCTTCTTGGTTCACTGTCACTATATGATCCTTTACTATTTAATTAATGTTATCTTACTGTATAAACTTTTTTAAAGCAAGACAAATGTTTCGAAAACTTTTATGATGCTAATAAAGAATAGATTTTAATGAACGAAACTTTTTGCTGACTTATCCGTATGAACTCTCATACCATATAATACTGATTAATAGAGGGGTTACTAGAAATGGAAGATCAGCAGTATTTACTAAAAGAATTGACAGCCATTCAAAAATGGGAAAAAGAGCAGCGAGGTTTATGGTTTTGGGAAAAACTTGGACGACTGCCATTTAAACTATTAGACAGATGGACACCTGCTTTTATGCAAAAAAAAATTGGACAGCTTCTTGATGAGATGGGCCATTATATTCAAAGCGGAGGGAAGTTTTTAAGCAATATTTCTTCCGTCAAAAAAATTTACCAAAAACATTCCATCCAAACACTTGAAGAAGTACAGAAATTGCCTATAGAGGAAATGAAAATCGCCGTTGGAAAAATTACACAAAACAGAAAAAAGTGGGCGACTCTGCAAGGTGCAAGTACAGGTGTCGGCGGAATTTTCACATTAAGCATTGATATTCCCGTACTGCTTTCGATGCAGCTTAAAATATTGCAAGATATTGCGATATGCTATGGATTTAATCCAAATGATAAAAAAGAAAGAATTTTTATTATAAAATGTCTACAGTTTGTTTCTGCGGATATTGTGGGAAAAGAAGCTATTCTTAAACAGCTTGCTGAATTTGAAGAAAACAACGAACATGTTCAAAGAGAGGTTATTTCCGAAATGCAGGGATGGAAAGAAGTCGTGTTTGCATACAGAGACACTTTTGGATGGAAAAAATTATTTCAAATGGTGCCTGTTTTCGGCATAATTTTTGGCGCTTTCTCTAATCGGAGCAGCATTGAAGCAATAGCTGAAGCTGGCGATATGCTCTATCGCAAAAGGCGCATTAAAGAAAAATTCAATACATGGAATAACAGCTAAAGGGAAACAAAGAGATTTCTGTTTCCCTTTAGCTGTTTTATGTTGATTTTATTCCTCATTAACAAGCAGGCCTCCCTATTTAAAGTTTCCCTTTAGCCAGGCTGAAACTTTTTCCAACACCACCCGTCTAATATACTGCTAATGATCTTTATAGGCATAAATTTTTGTAAGCAGTGCATAAAGGTGAATAATTTCTTTATTAGAGAGTCCATGATTAATGGACAGCAACGGTATATTGGGCTTTAAAAATCTTTTGTTCCATTCCTTTGGCAATAATCCTTTTTGCAATATTGCAAGAGGCAAACCATTCGCCTTTAAAAAACGATAATCGGTAAATGCCAAGCTCTTATTCATAATAATGGTGTTTTCTCCATATGTAAATACAGATTTAGAAGGCTTATCCATTTTTTGTTCGATGATTTTACTGATTTTTTTGCCCTCTTTGTTTCTAATTTCAATTGTTTTTCCTTTTATCGTAAAAAGATATTGAAGCATGCCGCTGCTATTATAAAAACCATAATTTTTTACATACAGCTTATCCAAAAAATAAGGAAGGTACCAGCGTACAAGATGGAACTTCTCGTCTCTAATTTCGCCAACTGCTACACCATCGCAATCAAAAATAAGCATTCTTAAAGAAGGAGCTGGAAGAAAGGATAACACAACCGTCTTTTTTTCCAAAAGAGAGGTTTCTTTGTCCTTTGAGTTTTCCAAAAGCGCCTCAATAGAACGCCTTTTATCCAACCGATACAAAACATAAGAGGTCATGCTGTATATAGCAAATGGAAGCATATATAAAAAATATTTTGTGCTTAGATGCATGGCAACAAAAAAGGAAGCTAAAAAGAAAATTGGGATACAGCTTATCACACTAGCATTTAAGGAAGCAAAAGCCGTTTGCCTGTAATATTTTTGAATGTCCATTCTATTAATCTCCTTAACAAAAAAATCAACAGTTACTATCAAAAGCTTGTTTATTTTATTCTATTAAACGGCATAGCATTCTATGAATAAAAAGGAGGAATCTTTTTTGAAAAAACTTTTTTATCTGCTGATTATCCTAGCCGTTGCCTGTTTTGGCATCCTTGCATTTTATTACATACAAATAAAAAAAACTGCTGCTATAACTCCACCTGACAATATTCCTTATATTATTGTGTTAGGAGCAAAAGTAAATGAGCAGAAATTGTCAAAACCATTACAATACCGGGCAGAAACAGCATTTGCTTATTGGGAAAAAAATCAAAAAAGTCAAATTGTCGTAACAGGAGGCCAAGGAAGCGGAGAAACAACCACTGAGGCAGAAGCGCTGCAAAACTATTTTCTAGAAAAAGGAGTACCAGAAAATCATATTTTACTAGAAGACAAATCTACCTCTACTTATGAAAATATTCAATTGGCAAAAAAGCTTTTTTCTATAGAAGAAGCTGTTATTGTCAGCAATGATTTCCATCTATTCCGTGCCATCACTATTGCCAAAAAAGAAGGGATTCAAGCATATCCACTCGCTGCAAAAACTCCTTTATGGGCAAAGCTCCCCTTGTATATAAGAGAATATGCCGCAATCGGGAAAATGAAACTAAAAGGCTATTAAAAAAACATGTAGAATCGGACACAGCCTGATTCTACATGTTTTTTTCCTTAGAACTGAAATTGTTTAATAGCAGGCATCGCTTTTTTTGCATCCTCATATCCTTGCACATAAAGTGCAGAAAGCTTTTGTGGATTTCTTTCCATTCTTCCAACGGCAAGCTTCTCTAACGGTCTAATAAGGATAATATTGCCGTTTGCTTCTTCTCGGTCCAGATAATCCATCGTTTTATTATAATAAACAAATCTTTCCTTCATCCTTTTTTGCAACCCTTTATACTGGGGATATTTTTTCTCTACAAAATAGTGAAAACGAGATTTCGACTTTCTGTATCCTTTGTTTCGCGTTAAGATGACAACATTTTTTTTGTATCCATCCTGTGTAGCAACATCAATGGGAACGCTCGCTGAAATGCCCCCATCTAATAACAATCTATCTTTAAACTCTACAGGAGGAGCTAAAAAAGGCAAAGAACTTGATGCACGCAATACTTTTAATAACTCTTCTTTGTAGTCTTCCTTGCCATAAAAGATGCTTTCTCCTGTATAAACATCTGTTGTTCCTATTTTTAATTGCGCAGAATTTGCATAAAAGGTTTCATAATCAAATGGCACTATTTTGGAAGGAATTTCATCATAAATAAAATCCATGCCAAAAAACTGGCGATTCTGACGAAAGTTGCTCCATGACATATAGCGTGGATCTTTCACATAATCTAAACTTACCTTTTTATTTCTGCCAATTTGTTTCGATAGATAGGATGCAGCATAACTTGCTCCTGCCGATACACCAATTACATATGGAAAATGGATATCATGTTCCAAAAAATATTCTAATGCCCCTGCTGTATAAACAGCACGCATTCCCCCACCTTCTAATACGAGTCCAATTTTCTCCATCATCTCTCTATTCTTTCCTTCCATTAATCGATAACTTCTAACAGGAAATTATAGCATATTATCTCTTCTATTAAAAAAAATCCTCTTTTTGCAAAAAACTTCACAGCAAAAAAGGATTTTTTTATAAAGTTCAACTAACAATCAGGCTTTTACTCAGCAATTTTCTCCTCACCTAGATTTCTCGTTTTCTCTTATCATTCCTTAGGCGGGGACAAAAACCCGTTAAACAGAGATAAATGATTCCACCTTTATGCTTGCCGCACAAAGAATAATGAAAATAATCCAATTATTACCGAATAAAACGGATAACCATTGGAATACGGTATTCTTTTCCGTCATATGCTTTTATACAAGCGATGATCGTAAAAATAAACATCAATAAACTGACAATCGCACATAGTATAAACCCAATAAAAATAAGCGTTAAAATACCGCTTATCACAAGATAAATGGTATACGATATTAAAAAGTTAAAATACTCCTTGCCATGGTAATTGACAAATTCAGAATCCCTTTTAATCAGCCAAATAATTAGTGGGCCAACAAATGTTGTAAAAAAACTAGAAGCATAGATAGCTAGTGCAAATAGTTTATCTTCATTCCTTATATTCATATAAAATCCTCCGTGATTTATAATATATTATTGCATGTTTGCATTAGTATATACGGTTATTGGAAGAAAATGTTTCAATTATTTTGATTGATTACTTGAATAAATTTTTCCTTTTAAGATTGGTCATGTATACTATTATTAACATCTTTTACATGATATACATAGATGTTTTCGAAAAATATATGGGAGAGATTATTTTGAGTGAATTTGTTTCTACTATTTTTGACTTTTTATCCTCTTTAGGGTATTTAGGGATTGCACTTGGACTGATGATTGAAGTTATTCCTAGTGAAATTGTGCTAAGTTATGGCGGCTATCTTATCCACCTTGGCGAAGTTAATTTCATCGGGGCACTGATTGCTGGAGTAATCGGCGGCACCATTGCCCAGCTGTTTATTTATTGGATCGGCTATTACGGGGGCAGACCTTTTATTGATCGGTATGGGAAGTACCTATTAATTAAAAAATCTCATGTAGATGCTGCAGAATCATGGTTTTTAAAACATGGGACAGGCATGATTTTTTTGGCCAGGTTTATCCCGGTTGTACGACATGCAATTAGTATTCCTGCAGGAATTGCCAGAATGCCTATTGGCCAATTTATTCTATATACAACTGCTGCCATTATTCCATGGACAGTGCTTTTTCTATTGCTTGGCATGAAACTCGGCAGTAGTTGGGAAAATATTGAGATATACGCAAAACCTTATTTAACTCCGATTATTAGTATCGCAGTTGTTGCTATCCTTATTTATTTTCTATTTCAATTTCGCAAGAAAAAAATTAACATTAAGTAAACATAAAATTTATATTTTTCCTATTTTCATTTCCAGTATTTTTTTGTAAAATAAAGTTAACGAATTTATTATTACAGCATAATAAAAAATACCTGACAGGCACATAAATGTTATCTTTACTTTTAAAGGGTTAAGCCTGTCTTTTTAAGGGAATAAAATAATGGGAAGGCAAATGGTGCGCCACCGTATTGGTTCTAGTGGGTTCGATTCCCACCCCGAAATTTTTTAGAAAGCTATAAAAAATTTCGAGGGTGGGTTTGCTTTTTTGTCTTTAGAGAAAATCTGCCCTCATAGTAGAATCGGAGGGATTTTTTTATGCTCAGAAAAAGAGATCTTGAAGAATGCCATGTACTATTTGAACTGATGAGCCACCCAGATGTTTTTCCATTTGTTCGCCAAAAAGCCTATTCTTATGAGGAATACTTATTTTTAACCAAACAAACCATGGAAGCAGAAGATCAGGGCGAGTTGATTTCCCGGACTATTTTAGATGAATGGCAAAATCCAATTGGAACGATTAATTTATTTGATATCAGCGACAATACTGGATTTCTTGGTACATGGTTAGGCAAACCATACCATGGTCTAGGATATAATAGACCCGCAAAAGAACAGTTTTTTTCTGAACTGTTTTATGAGCTGAATATAGAATCAGTTATTATGAAAATTAACAGCAAAAATACTCGCTCCCAAAAAGCTGCCGAAAAACTCCCATATGTTGTTTCCGCTAATGACACAAGAAAAACTTTATTAGAAAAATTAAATAACAATGGAAACAATTATTTTTTATATGAAATTCCAAAAGATTTATATACACTTCATTCTTTGCGGAGTTCTGCAATAGAAGAAAATCAGGATGATCGTTTGGAAGCATAAAGTGAAACTTCAATCAGCAGGAGTTTTCTCCCCCACTGATAATTAGTTGAACCAATCAGGCTTTTACACGGGCAAGATTCTCCCCATCTGTCTCATTCATCTACTAGGAGAATCTTGGCTTGCTTTCTGCAATATAAAGAGCTGTATAAAAATGTGATGTTTGACTTTGTCTACACTCTGAAAGCTGTATAAAAATATACAGTTTTTTTTCGTCTATCAAAATACTTAGGTCTCAATTTCCTTCTTTAGTATGGTATAATACTTAGCGTTACTGATATGAAAGAGAGCATACTATATGAATCAAACCTATACAACAGCACAGAAACTAAAACAATTATTTTTTATTTTACTTCCCATTTTCGTTACTCAAGTTGGCATGTTTGGGTTAACTTTTTTTGATACCACTATGTCAGGGCATTATGATCCTGTGGATCTTGCAGGAGTAGCTGTGGGAAGTTCTTTATGGACTCCAATTTATACTGGTTTAAGCGGAGTTTTACTGGCGATCCCTCCTATTGTATCCCAGTTGATGGGGAAAAAAGAGCATAATAAAATCAGCTTTTCTATTATCCAGGCTGGTTATTTAGCCATTATAATGGCTTTGCTTCTTATTGTAATTGGCTACTTTGCTTTAGATCCTATTTTAGCATCAATGGGCCTTGAAAAAGAGGTGCAAAGCATTGCAACTCGTTACTTATATGCCTTAAGCATTGGTATCATTCCAATTTTTTTATATTTCGTTTTGCGCTCCTTTATTGATGCACTCGGACAAACACAAGTGACGATGTTTATTACATTAGTATCTTTGCCTATTAATATTGGTTTAAATTATTTGTTTATTAATGGCATATGGATTTTCCCTGAACTTGGCGGCGTTGGCACAGGATTTGCAACAAGCATCACTTATTGGATGATGCTTATTATGGCCCTTTATATAGTCCACCATAATGAACCTTTTGCTTCCTTTAAATTGTTCAGCCTATTTCACCACCTTTCTTGGACAAAATGGAAGGAGATACTAACAATTGGCATTCCAATTGGTTTTTCCATCTTTTTTGAAACAAGCATTTTTAGTGCTGTTACCATTTTAATGAGCAACTATGATACACATACTATTGCTGCACATCAATCAGCCATTAATTTTGCTTCCTTGTTATATATGGTACCACTTAGCATTTCAAGTGCATTAACGATCCTAGTTGGTTTTGAGGTTGGCGCAAACCGCCTAAAAGATGCAAAAATATACAGTTGGATAGGGGTTAGTTTGGCAGTAGCCATTGCCTTTATCAGCGGCATCATCCTCCTTGCATTTCGAACAGATATTGCAGGCATTTATACAAATGACCAAAAGGTGCTGGAGCTTACTTCCCAATTTCTTATATATGCTATTTTCTTTCAGCTTTCTGATGCTGTTCAAGCGCCAATCCAGGGTGCTTTAAGAGGATATAAGGATGTAAATATTACATTAATTATGTGTTTAATATCTTATTGGGTCATTGGATTGCCCCTTGGCTATTTATTCGCAAACTATTCTTCTTTTGGACCATTCGGCTATTGGATAGGCTTGATCGCGGGACTTGGCACAGGAGCAATTTTTCTTACAACGAGATTGTATTTTATTCAAAGAAATCAATTCGTCTTAAAGCCAATTTAATAGTAGTAAGAAAGTGGATTGTTGTTAAAGACAAACCACTTTTTTATTTATCTGTAGCTCTGATAAAGTGAAACTTCAACCAGTGGGGGTTTTCTTCATTCCCCACGGGTTGTTAGTTGAACCAATCAGGCTTTTATGCGCAGTTATCCCCCACCTAGATTTCTCGTTTTCTCTTACCATCCCTTAGGTGGGGGTCAAAAGCCCGTTAATGTGTGATAAAGCTATTGTTGATTTTTGTATTCTGTGAGACTCCCGGGGAAAGTGAATGCCCTTTCGCCGCAATCAACAGCCAAATTTAACAGAACCTTACCTTTATTATTCACCCCACTTAGATTTTCCCTAACCTATCCTCTGAGATAGGGAAAAAGCTTAAAATAGTAATAAAAAGGAAAACACCAATTGGGCATTTGTGCATAAGATAAAAAGACCTGTAAAGTGGGTTACTTCTTAAGCAAAGAAAGGATGAATTTCATATGTTCCCTTGGAATTTATTCCCTTTTAATAAAGATGCAAAATCGAAGATGAACGGAATGAAGCCTGCTGATATACAAAACTATGTACAAGAAATGATGGATAAAATGATGCCCGACTCTTTGCAGAAAATGAATCCTCAAGATATGTTTAAAAATATAACTTCTGCAAATAATAGCACTCCTACTAATCAAGCAACGAATAAACTGTTTAATTATGTTGTATTTGAAACCCATCATCATTGTTTTGTCCGGATTCCAATCGCTGATGAAGCTTGGCTGAAAAATATTAAAATTTATTATACTTCTAACCAAGTAATTATTCAGCATATTCCCACAGAACCAGATAAACATATCATTACATTACCTTCAGTCGTTAGAAAAAAAGGGTCGACCGCCACCTTTAAAGACAATATATTAGAAATTAAAATTCAAAAAAGCAATGAAATGAGTTACTCTGAAATTGATGTAACCGAAATAAACTAATCAGTTATTAAAATATGGAGGCTATTCTTATGAATTTTGACAATTTAAAGAATATTTACCAATTTGCTGAACACCATCAAAAAGAAGAATATTGGCAAAACTTATTCCAATATCAATCTTCTACTCCATTAACTATCACAAACTCTCCTTCCATCAAAAACAGCAACACATTTCCTGCATGTGATATATATCAAAAAGACAACTACTTTTATATCGATATGGAAATTCCTGGGATGGATAGCAACCAAATTCAAGTAAGCTTATTGGATAATAATATACTAGAAGTTAAAGGCTATTATCGATCTTTGCAAGAAAACTGTGCTTATTATCTAAAAGAAAGACAAAACCTACAGTTTACCAAACAAATTTCCCTACCAACTAGAGTAGAAGAACATAATTTGCAATCTTCTTATAAAAAAGGCATCTACACCATATATTTTCGGCAAAATTAAAAGAAGGAGCCTATTTGTCCATGCATTTTTTAGAGGCTTCCTTCTTTATTTATTAGCTGATTTAATTTTTTTTCTTAGTAAAAACGCTTTTTCCCTTTAATTACTTACAAAAAAGACTTATCGTAACAATAAAAGGGATTTTCTTTTCCTTCAAAATGAAAAATCCCAACTTTATTATATCCACTTTTTACAAATAAATTTTGGGCTTTATCATTTAAAGCATACGTATCTGTTTTTATATAAAAAACATTCTGCTCAATTGCATAAACTTCAGCAAATGCCAGTAGCTCACTGGCAATTCCACCACCTCTAATTTCTGGGTTCACCACTAAACGATGTATGATAAAAAAGTCTCTATCTTTATATGTCCAATCAATTTGATGATAATTTTTCCCGCCAATTTGATCAATTGTGATAGAGCCAATAGGAATTCCATCCAATTCTGCTACAAACAATGTTTGATTTTCTATATCCTTTTTAAAATCATCCTCTTTTGGATATTTGGAGGACCATTGATCATTTCCTTCTTGATTCATTAGAGTAACTGATTTTTGCACAAACCCCATAATCATCGGTAAATCTTCTATCGTTCCTTGTCTTATTTTCACGCTTAATTCTCCTAAAAATCATATTTATGCTATTTTCCCCTTACATGATTAAAGTATTTCATTTTTTTACTATTAATCATGCAGGAAAATATATTATATAAATTTCTTGTAGGAAAAACCACTTTTTTGTCTATTTTAGTCAAAACCACAAAAATTTCTATCAGTAATGTTCCTAATGGCCGTTCATGTGGGATAATACAGGCATTTTTACATACTCTATAAGGAGAGATATAAAAAAACCTAAAAGGCAATGGTGCCTTTTAGGTTTTTAAATTGCTGCTAGTTTCTTATTTGCCAATAAATTGTTGTGTCCAATAGTTGCCGTTTTCTACATATCCTACTCCAATATGCGTAAATTTGCTGCTTAAGATATTGGCACGGTGACCTTCACTATTCATCCATGCTTTTACCACTTCTTCTGGAGTAGTTTGGCCTTTTGCGATATTTTCGCCTGCTGCTTTATAAGAAATGCCGAATTGTTTCATCATATCAAATGGGCTTCCATAAGTTGGGCTATTATGGTCGAAATAATTATTTTTGCTCATATCTTGTGATTTCGCACGAGCTACTTTGCTTAATTCTGTATCTAATGTTAATGCAGATAAGCCATTTTTTGCTCTCTCTTTATTTGTTAACTCTACTACTTGCTTTTCAAATGCACTTACAGTTGATGTTGCTTGTGTAGATGTGTTAGTAGCTGGAGTTGTTGTTGCTGGTTTTTGTGTTGTTGTATTTGTTGTTGCCGGTTTTTGCGTTGCTGGCTTTT
>NZ_PISE01000026.1 GCF_002835805.1 Niallia nealsonii
TTTTTTATGAAATTATTGTTTCTGCTGTTTAAATTCTTTTTTAATTTTTTCTAGAAGTTCTTTATTTGTTAATACTTCAAATGCGGTTAAGGCCATCGATTTTGCCCCAAGAATCATTGCTTCTCTTGCTTGATCTGACATGGCAGCTTCTCTAAATTCATGGGTATGGCAAGCATATGCTTCATTGCAAATTTTAATATATGGATGAATCGCTGGCACCACTTGGCTTACATTCCCCATATCAAGAGAGCCTGTACCATCTTTTTGAGAGAAGATTTCTTCTTCTTTTACCCCTAATGAAATCAGCTCTTTGGTAAAAATTTCTGACAATGTATGATTGGTAATCATATCATCATAGGAAAATTCGTAGAAGGAAGCTTCCATTTTCGCCCCTGTCTGCAAGGCAGCTCCTTCTGCACATTTTTTCACTTTTTCCACTAATTCATTCACATATTCCCGTTTTGCTGCACGTACATAAAATTGGGCAACCGCATAATCCGGCACGACGTTCGCTGCTTTGCCTCCTTCTGTAATAATACCGTGAATGCGGGCATCTGAAGTGATATGCTGACGAAGTGCATTAATACTGTTAAACGTTTGCAGCACGGCATCAAGGGCATTTATTCCCATATGAGGGCTTGCTGCTGCATGAGCAGCTTTTCCAAAAAATTCAAATTGAATAGCATCCATCGCTAATGATGCACCACTTTTTACATAGTTGTCTAATGGATGCACCATCATTGCTACATCTAATGCATCAAATAAACCGGCTTCTGCCATTGTTACTTTGCCGCCTTTTGTTTCTTCTGCTGGCGTTCCAAAAACAATGATTTTCCCCCCTGTTTCCTTCAACACTTTGCTTAAGCCAATTCCTGCTGCTATACCCATTGTTCCAATTAAATTATGGCCGCAAGCATGTCCTACTTCCGGCAAAGCATCATATTCTGCCATAAATCCAATAGTCGGTCCTTGTTTGCCGCTGTCAAAAGTCGCTGTAAACGCAGTTGCAAGTCCCAATGTTCCAATTTCTACATCAAAATCATGTTTTTTTAATGTGTCTGTCAACACTTTGCATGCTTTAAATTCTTCGTGGCCTAACTCTGGATTTTCTCCTATATAAATACTAATGTCATCAAAATCATTTTTATAGTGGTCAATTGCTTCTACGATGTTCTTTTTCACTGCTTGTCAGCACCTTTCAATTATTCTACTAAAATAGTTTAGCAGAATCAGTGATAAATGCATAGTTAGAAACGAGTAAAAATAATCATAAATGTATAAATATACGATAAAAAAGCGGAGGAGCAAACGTCTTTCCACCGCTTTTTTTGTTTCCTGCCAAATATATGGTTGTTTTTAATGAACATTTTTCCCATAAAAAATTTCATTCATTTCCATTCTTAATTTGCCTGTAATCGCCATTTGTTCTTGAGTGGAAAGTTCTTCTGCCGTATAGCCAAACAAATAATTGTTTAAATCGAATTTTTTTAATTTACATTTTGTATGAAAAATATTTTCTTGATAGATGTTGACGTCGATCATATCAAATAGTGCTTTTACTTCATCTGGTATATAATTTTGGATAGAATCGATATTATGGTCGATAAATAATTTATGGCCGTTTATATCCCTTGTAAAACCTCTAACACGATAATCCATAATCATAATATCTGTATCAAATGAATGAATAAGATAATTTAATGCCTTTAAGGGAGAGATTTCGCCGCATGTGGATACATCAATATCTGCTCTAAAGGTGCTTATTCCTTCATCTGGATGATATTCAGGATAAGTATGTACCGTTATATGACTTTTATCTAAATGCATAACAACCGAATCTGGCAAAGGCCCTGGCGATTCTTCAAATACATCTTTTGGAGCCTCAGCAACAGGTCCTTCGGATACAAGCAAAGTGACACTTGCTCCTTGTGGTTCATAATCTTGTTTGGCGATATTTAATACATGAGCACCAATGATATCTGATACATCTTTTAGAATATTAGTAAGACGATCTGCATTATACTGCTCATCAATATATTCCAGATACGCTTCTCTTTCCTCTCTTGTTCTTGTATAGCATATATCATACATATTAAAACTTAAGGATTTTGTTAAATTATTAAATCCGTGGAGTTCAATTCGCTGCTGTGGTGTTAACATCTTTTTCTCCCCCAGTCATGATCACACTTTTAATATCATCGAAAATATTTTTATCTTACCCTTTTTAGCACTATTTAATCATAAAAAAAGATGATCTTTATGTTTCTGTGCACTTGGGGCAAGAAACATGAAAGATCATCCTGTAATTAAAACATGCTAAGCGAATATTTTTCTGCAAGGAGTTCCAATAGTTTTAAACCTGCGACACTATTTCCTTTATCATCGAGTGCAGGACCTGATATTCCGATGCCAAACCGGTTTGGAACAGCTCCTAATATCCCCCCTGATACACCGCTTTTTGCAGGAATGCCGACGCGAACAGCAAATTCTCCTGAAGCATTGTACATGCCGCATGTTACCATAAACGTTTTGCAGATTCTCGCAACATGTGCAGGCATAATTCGCTTATTGGTAATTGGCTCCATGCCATCTAAAGCGAAAATAATGCCAATGCGCGCAAGATCTAAACAGTTTACTTCAATCGCACATTGTTTTGTATATAAATCTAATAACTCTTCGACATCTTCATTGATGATGCCATGCTGTTTCATAAAGTAGCATAACGATCTATTTAAATGAGAGGTTTCAAATTCAGATTTAGCCACTTCTTTTGAATAGGTAGTATGTTCATTGCCAGTCAAAAGACTGACAAAAGAGAGAATTTTATTCAGGCGTTCCTCTACTGATTGACCCTTAATCATATGAGTAACAGCAAGTGCACCTGCATTAATCATGGGGTTCAGCGGTTTAGACGGATTGCTCATTTCCAGTTTAACAATGCTGTTAAAAGGATCTCCAGTCGGCTCATATCCTACTTTTTGAAATACATATTCCTCCCCGCATTCAATCAGTGCAAGGGCAAGTGTTAATACTTTGGAAATGCTTTGCAGCGTAATGCTTTCTTGGATATCTCCTGCAGAGATGCATCTGCCATCAGGATGATAAACTGCGATGGATAAATCATCTGGATTTGCTTTGCTTAAGGCTGGTATGTAATCGGCCACTTTCCCTTTTTGTGTGTAATATTTTGCTTCTTCCAATATTGCTTCTAGTTCATTGTTTGTTTGACAAGGCATATTTTTCACCAACTTTATGTAGTTTACAAATCTAGTTATTTTTTGAAATAGGAAATAGATTAGGGTTATTTTTCCCCCTTTTCTTTTTTCTAATCTGCTCCTTTTAGGGACTATGCATTATGCAAGCGCAAAAAAATATTTCTTATTTCATTCTATCTATTCTATCATATCTGACTTTTCAGAAAAAGAAAGGAAGCAAAAAAATCAGTAGCAGTATAGCGCTACTGATTTGTATCATTCATTCGCAAAAGCAATTTCTCCACTTCTTCTTTTGGAAGGGGTTTGCTGTAAAAATAACCTTGGCCCATTTTACAATTATTTTTTACAAGAAAGTGAACTTGATCTAGCTTTTCTATTCCTTCTGCAATGACAGAAAAATTCATGTTTTGTCCCATATCGATAATCGCTTTTACTAAAGACCCTTTGTGAACAGGATCATTAATATCATCAACAAAAGATTTATCGATTTTAAGGGTATCAATAGGCAAATGTTTTAAATAGCTTAAGCTAGAATAGCCTTTTCCAAAATCATCAATAGAAATAAGGAAGCCAATCTTTTTTAGTTCATTTAGGATCTTTATGGAGCGATCGATATTTTGCATAATGCTTTCTGTAATTTCTAATTCCACTGTATTAGGGTTAAGCTGCAAATCTGTGATAATCTTTTCAAAAATTTGTGCCAGTTCTGAACACTGAAATTGTTTAGCAGAAATATTAACGCTCATTGTAATGGGAGGCGTGCCAAGTGCATCCCATTTCTTTTTTTGTTTGCAAGCTTGTGTGAACACCCATTCCCCGATAGAAAAAATCAAATTGGTTTCTTCCGCCAATGGAATAAACTCTTCAGGAGAGATAAATCCATACGTAGGGTGAATCCACCTTAACAATGCTTCAAATCCAATGATTTTGTTTGTGTGCAAATTCACTTGCGGCTGATAATACAAAACTAATTCATTATGTTGAATCGCTTTTCTTAAAGCCATTTCTAATTCCATTTTTCTAGAACTTTTTATGGCTAAGGTAGAAGAATAAAATTGGAAATTATTTTTTCCGTTTTCTTTTGCTAAAAACATCGCAGCATCCGCATTTTTTATTAATGTTTCCTGATCTGACCCATCCTCTGGATATAAACTGATGCCAATACTTGCAGAAATAAAAAACTCTTCCTCTTTAATGAGGAATGGGAAGGATATTTCTTTCATAATGGTGCCGGCAATCTCTTTTATTTCTTCTAGTTGTTTGTTTTCTAAAAAGATTAAAAATTCATCGCCCCCGAGGCGGGAAACAAAACTGTCTTTTATGCTTGCCTTTTGCAGTCTTTTTGCAACCTGCTGCAAGATAATATCTCCTGTGGAATGTCCTTTTGTATCATTAATTCGTTTGAATTGATCCAAATCGACAAATAATAAAGCCATTGACTGAACAGATGGATGAAAAAGAAGTTCGTTTAGTTTGCTTTTTGAACTGTTTCGATTGGGAAGATTCGTCAATTGATCAAAATAAGCTAAATTTTTGATCATTTGATCTGTCGCTTTTCTTTTGGTAATATCTTTCCCCACTACTAGGATGGCGTGTTTGCCAGCAAATAGAATTGGTTTGCAGGATATTTCTACATCAAAAATAGCTCCTGTTTTATCTTGAATAATCTTTACTTCATATGTTTTGCTGCTATATTGTTTTTTAGGCGGGACCGGAAATACCTCTTTGATTCGTTCATAGTCTTCTTTTGATAAATAATTATCAATTGTTTGTTTCTTTAATTCTTCTGATTCAGCAATTCCTAAGATATCTTTTCCAACGTTATTTATATATAAAATTTGATAATTACTTACAACTGCGATTATATCTGGTGAAATATCGACAAGTGTGCTGAATCGTTCTTCATTTTCTTTGCTTTCGGTAATATCCAATAATACACTGGTGAATTCAATCATATTGCCATGCTGATCAAATTCTGGAATGCCTTTATCTTTTATCCAGCGAATATCGCCATTGGGCTTTACAATACGGTAGATGCTTGTAACATTTTCTCTGCGGCCAAGATTTTGGAATCTTTCTTCTAAAATAAAAGTATCCTCTTCCACTATGACATCTCGCCATAAATCGGGATTTGCGTAAAAATCTTGCAAAGGTCTGCCATATATTTTTTCAATCCCTGCTGAGATAAGCAATTCATCCTTTTTCATATCATGATACCAAATAGCAATATCTGTTGTTTCGAAGATGGTCTGCAATTTTAGATTGCTCGTTCGAATTTCTTTTACCATTTTTTCAATATTTTTTAGTATTTTTAATAAACTAAAAAGACAACCGATAAGAAATAAGGCATGTAAAGTGATATAAAGAGTATCATTGATTTCTTTATAAAAAATATTTAATACTAATGTGCTGAACATAAAAGAACATAATATAATGATCCATTTTGTTTCGTTATTTTTATAGACCATTGTGCCAATCTCCATTCGTACTCGGTGTAAGGTTAATGATTCTGTTTTTTCTTATGGCATCTTCTCTTGCATTACTGCAAAAAACAAGCTATTCCATTGTTTATTTTATTTGTTCGTCTATTTAATCCAGAGCTGACATATGAATAAAATGATGGAATCGCATAAGCAAATCATTTTATTTTACATGCAAAGCAACGTATACATTTTACCAATCAACCTATATTAGTAATATCGGAAACAGTGAAGTTATTTTTAATAGGAATATTAAAAACAAGAATGATCTGTTTATCCGAATAATTATAATTAAAGAGTGGTTAAAATAACCCCAATGGTAATCAGTGCAATGCCTATTCCATTTAATAAGCTGATTTTTTCCCCTAAAAATAAAATGGCTATAATGGTGGCAAGCACTACACTTAATTTGTCAACAGGAGCCACTTGTGTAACTTTCCCTGTTTTTAATGCTAAAAAATAAAATAGCCAGGAAGTTGCCCCTGCCACTCCACTTAACACAATCCACAAAAAGTTTTTCTTATCAGCAATCAGGCTTGGAATTTTTGTTAAATTGCCTTCAATCGCTACCACAATTACTAAAAAAGCAGCCATAATAATAGCGCGAACGGCAGTAGCTGTATTAGCATCAATATTGGCAAGCCCTATTTTTCCAAAAATCCCAACAAGTGCCGCACAGGCGGCAGATAATAAAGCAAAAATTAACCAGGACATCTTTTTTCCCCTTCCCTTTTTATGTATGTATAATGGTTCTTTCTTCTTTTTCTTAGGATACACTAATTTCCGGAAATATTATTCCTTTTTTTCTAAATCAGACAAAATAGAGTAGTAGCATAAAAAGCATGCTACTACTCTATTTTGTCTTGATACTGTTTATAATGAATGTGTTTCTGTGTGAATTCTTGGCTCATTCCACATTTTCAGCCATTTGCTTGTTGCCGTAATCATAATAATGATCCCAAGGATTAACATGATAATGGAAAGAATGCCGTTTAATACATTATATCCCGCTGCATTTGGATTAAAATAGACGTTTGTAATCATCCAATATCCCGCATAATTAACAGTGATGAATAAATAAGCCATTGGTATTAAACAAGTCAGCATATATCTGCGCTTATCGGCAATTTTTAAAATAACCGTTGCACCAATAATTAACCCAATGCTTGCCATCAGCTGATTAGAAACACCAAATAATGCCCATACTGAACTAATATCGCCAGAGTACAGAAGATAGCCCCACATAAAACACGCAAGAGCACTTGCAAAAATCGATCCAGGCAGCCAGTCAACTTTTTTTAATGGCCGATAAAATTCTCCAAAAAAGTCTTGAATTAAATAGCGAGCAACTCTTGTGCCAGCATCAATTGCTGTTAAAATGAATACAGCTTCAAACATAATGACAAATTGAAAGAAATAAGAGGATAGATGCTGAAACCAAGAAATCTCGGTAAAAACATATGTCATTCCAACAGCAAGTGTTACTGCTCCTCCTGTTCTTCCTTCTAAGTCAATGCCAATTTCTCTCGATAATTCAGGAAGATTGGTTACATTCATTCCTAATGTTTGAAATACTTGCGGCGAAGAATTAATGGCAAAGTAATCTCCTGGATGGAGTGCTGTTGCAGCAATCAATGCCATAATGCCAACTAAACATTCCACAAGCATCGCTCCAAAACCGACTACTTTTATATCACTCCATTTGTCGAGCATTTTTGGCGTTGTTCCAGATCCAACAAATGCATGGAATCCAGAAATCGCTCCACACGCGATGGTAATCGAAATGAATGGCCATACAGGACCCGCAATAACTGGACCGCCGCCATGGATAAAAGAAGTAAAGGCAGGAAACTCGATAACTGGATTAATAATAAATACCCCAATAATCAGTGCGATAAAAACGCCAATTTTCATAAAGCTGGATAAGTAATCTCTTGGCGCCAACAACAGCCATACAGGCAGTGCTGCTGCAAAAAATGCATAAATAGGAAGAATAATAGCAAGTGTTTTCGTATCAAATGTCAAAAAATCTCCAAGTGCAGTATCTTGTATGGATGGTCCTATAAAAACACCCACCATTAATAAAATAAATCCAATAGTAGAAGTCATTTTTAAATTGCCCGTTTTTTTATAAAGAATGCCAACACCCATGGCGATCGGAATCGTTATTCCAACGGCAAATGTCCCCCAAGGATTTCGTTCTAATGCATGAAGAACAACCATCGATAAGCCTGCCATTGTAATGGTAATAATAAATAACATCGCAAGCCCTGTGCAAAATCCAGCTACAGGTCCTAACTCTTCTTTTGCTACTTCTGATAAGGATTTTCCTTTTTTGCGCATACTAGCAAATAATACAACAGCATCATGGACTGCTCCTCCAATCACTGCTCCAATCAACAGCCACAACAGTCCTGGAAGATAGCCAAACTGTGCCGCAAGAATTGGCCCAACAAGTGGTCCTGCAGCCGCAATTGCTGCAAAATGATGGCCAAATGACACCCACTTATTTGTTGGTACATAATCTTTGCCGTCATTTAATTCATGTGCCGGCGTTAATTTTTCATCATTTAGTTTTAATACTTTTACCGCCATAAATGTTCCATATAAACGATAGGCAATCATTAAAATACACATGGATGCTATCACTATTGTAATCGCATTCATTTTTCTCATCCCCCTTTTTCTGCTTTTATTATAAAAGATGAAAAGAAGATAAATGCGTTTTCAATGCTAATTGCAGAAATCTCACTGTGAACTGCAGAAATAAAAAGCTAAGATGCAGCTAAAATTGTAAAACCTGTTTCAGATCTTTTGTATAGTTTCTGCTGACCGGAATTTTTGCCCCATCTTCCATAAAAAGTTGGTAGGTAGAATGAAACCATGGCTCAATTTCTTTGATTTTATCCATATTAACAAGAAAGCTGCGATGAACACGAAACATCGAGCTATTTTTCAGTTTTTGTTCCAACTGTATTAAGGTACTTGTGACGATAATCGTTTCAGTTTTTGTTGTAATGGACGTTTTATTGTTTTGAGACTGAATATATAATATTTCTTCTATGGAAATAATTTTTATCCGATCATCACTGGATACTGCAATTTTATCGGGCATAGGATTGGCAGTCTTTGATGCTGCTGCCTTATTTTTATTGTGTTTAGCAGCCTGTACATGCTGGAGTTTTTTTATGGTGATTTTTAGCCGCTCCTCATCAATCGGTTTTAAAAGATAGTCTATTGCATGCACGTTAAAAGCATGAAGGGCATATTCATCATAAGCGGTTGCAAAAACAATTTCCGGCGGATTCTTTAGCATGCTGATTTTTTCTGCTAATTGTATGCCACTTTCATTGCCAAGCTGGATATCAAGAAAAATAACATCGACTGTTTCTGTATAGAGGAGAAATTCTAATTCATCTTCTACCGAATCATATTCCCCCACTATTTCAACCGCATCTGTTCTTTTTAATAAATACATTAATTCGTCTCTAGCCAATGGTTCATCTTCCACTACTAATGCTTTCAACATCCTCATTCCCCCATTGTCTTATTTCTCTGATTGGAAGCCTAATCGTAATTTTTGTTCCCCTATTTGGTTCACTTTCCAGCAAAAAAATGGCTTTTCGGCCATACAGCTCTTTTATCCGTTTAGATATATTCCATAATGCCGTACCAGTGCCTTTTTCGGAATGTACTGTTTTATTTCCGAGCATTAATAGTAATTCCTCCGACATGCCCTTCCCGTTGTCTTCTACCATCAGCACAAGAAAGTCATGTTGTCTATAGCCTGTTAAATAGATATCCCCTTTTTTTGTGGCAGAAAAAGCATGTCTTAATGTATTTTCGATTAATGGCTGTAGAACAAATGGTGGAACTAATACATTATGTAAAGAAGAATCGATCGAACAATGAAGGGAAAATTTATCAGGAAATCTCGCTTTTTCTAATGCCAAAAAGGCGTCAACATGCTCTAATTCTTGTTTGAGTGGGATATACATGTTTTTTGATCCTTGCAGATTGCTGCGAAAAAAAGCACTTAATTGATGAACCATCCTTCTCGCTTTATCCCGATCCGTTCGGATTAAGGCAGCAATCGTATTCATGCTGTTAAATAAAAAATGTGGATGAATTTGAGCCTGCAGTGCTTTAATTTCTGCATCTTTTAATAGTTTTTGCTGGTTTTCCGCTTCTGCTAGTTCTAATTGCATGGAAAATAACTTGCTTAATCCTTCTGCTAATTTATATTCAACAATTCCCATATTTTTCGAATTTGTAAAATATAACTTTAATGTTCCAACAATTTTCTGATTTGCTTTTAACGGAAGCACAATCGCAGCTTGCAATGGACATTCTAGATGAGAGCAATGAATCTCTTTTTTAGTGATGGCAGTAACTATTTTCCCTGATGCAAGCACATGCCTGGTTAATTCGGTTTCTGTTTTTTCTAAAGGAATATGGTGGTCCGATCCAATGCCAATATGAGTTAGCACCATGGTTCGATTTGTAATGGCTACTGCTTCTGCTGATGTTGCTGCAATAATAATCTGTGCTGCATGGCGACTTGATTCAGGAGTTAGGCCAAGACGGAAATAGGGCAAAGTGCTTTGCGCAATATCTAATGCAACTTCTGTTTGCGCTGCTTTTGTTTGTTCTTCTTCCGATAAAATACTTTGAATCAAATAAATAAAAACTAAAATGCCAAATCCATTAATGATAACCATCGGTACAGTGATAACAGATACCAATCCGAAAGCGCTATCAAATGGTTTTGCCAAAAGAAGAATAATTGCCATTTGCAACAGTTCCATACAAATGCAAATAAAGACTGTTTTAAATGGAGGATTTTGAAAAAAACGATATTTTCTGCCGATTAATCCAGTAAGAAGCCCAGCTATAATAGTCGAAATCCCACATGCAATGCTTGTAAAGCCACCTAATGTAAATCGGTGCAATCCTGCAATAAGTCCGACTCCAAACCCGACAGCAGGCCCTCCTAATAACCCGCCAATCGCCACTCCCATAATGCGTGTATTGGCAATTGCTGTACTTTCCTCTAGATTGGTCTGCCAGGAATGAGACATAATGTTTCCCTTCTCAATCGCCACCCCTGTATAATTGCTGATGATACCAAACACTCCAAAAATGAACATAAGCAGCATTTTTTCTTGGAAGTCATACTCCCTTTCTTTTTGTATCATCCCACGAAACAGCGATACACGAGAAAGCAAAAAAGCAAATAATACTAAGATACCGACTCTTTCTATCATAATAGGCAAAAGGATAATCAATGGTTTTCCTCCTTTCTATGCCCGCATACTTTTATTATACTGAATTACAGTTTGTTCGCATCCTTTTTTGCATATATTTCCTGTTTTTATAGGAAAATCCTTCCTTGTAAAAAAACGAGAGGAACTGTACATGCCATTCTCCTTTTTCCTATGGTATGATAAAAAAATGAATAAAACATGGGGGTATTTATCATGGCAAAGAAAAAATATTATGTAGTATGGAATGGCAGAAAACCTGGTATTTATACAACCTGGGCCGAATGTGAGAAGCAGACAAAAGGATATCAAGGGGCCTCTTTTAAATCATTTCCTACTTTACCAGAAGCAGAACAAGCATATGGACAAGGAAAAAATACAACAAACAGCACTCGAACTGCTAGTGCTGGAAATAAAAAAACTTCGTCTTCTCCTGCTCCAGCAATTGAGGAAAACAGCGTCTCAGTAGATGCAGCATGCAGCGGCAATCCAGGAATGATGGAATATAGAGGAGTACATACAAAAACAGGGGAAACGATTTTTCATTATGGACCAGTACTGGGCACTAATAATATCGGAGAATTCCTTGGCATCGTTCATGCATTGGCACACTTGCAAAAAGAAGGAAAAAATACAACGATCTATACAGACAGCATGACGGCGCTTGCATGGGTCCGCAATAAAAAGGCCAATACAACGCTTGTAAGAGACGATCGTACAGAAGCTCTTTGGCAAAAAGTGGAGGGTGCGGAAAAATGGCTCAAAGAAAATAGTTATTCCAATAAAGTAATCAAATGGGATACAAAACGTTACGGGGAAATAAAGGCAGATTTTGGGAGAAAATAAGCCAACAATAAAAGGGTAAAATAAAAATAACAGGTTCGGTTTTGAAGTGAAAAGTATCAATTCACGACTAAACTTCTATTATAAATCGAACTGGTAATAACAATAAATTCAAAAAAAAGCAGAGGATTTCGTATCCTTCTGCTCTTTTTTGAATTTATTAATTTCTAGTCTAAAAACTTACACCATAGAACTCTTTGTAATTTTATGGAATATACTAGGATGTTTGCTAAAAGATTATTGTTTTTCGAATAGTTTCCATGAGTAAATCTATTGTTAAGACAGGTTGATTGGAGTGAAAGGTACGTGACTCCTTGTGGGATTAGCGGGACAGATGAGACCCCGCAGTCGATACGCCGAAGAGGCTCACCGCGCAGCGAGCATCCCTTCACTGCAATCAACCTACTCCTTTAAAAGCAACAAAGTTTACGAAAACAGCCATATACTAAGCATCAGATTTAAATTCCATAATGTATCATGTATTTCTGCTCTTCTTTTGCCTGTATAATTTTTAAAGCTAATTCACTAAGTTCAGCAGATTGTTTAAAGTATCTGGAAGACGTGACAACATCATAAAATATTGATAATGACTCCTGTGGGATAATTGTAATTCCGTAATAGGCTAAACCATATTCTGGTCGAGTAAATGAGTGAAAGTAGGTTTTTATGATAGATAAATGTTCATATAAACTTTGGATAATATCATCATCAACTGAAATACAATGGTATTTTTGCGGGGTATAATCGTTGTAATTTTTCTCCCTGTTAAAATCATCAATTATCCCAAATTCATGTACACAAGGCATAGACAACACCCTTTCTTAAAGAAACACCATATCCTTCTGACTTAATTTATCATGCAAGTCCTTAAACTTGTAAAAATAGCTGAAGCACTTTACTTTACTTCAGCCCAGACTGTCGACAAACTGAGAGCATCTGTAGCTTAAACAGATGCTCCTTTTTTTATTCTTCTGTGGTTTCTATCCACATAGTTTTTACTTTTCCTGCATCGCTTTCATCTATCACAAAAGAACCATTTGAATAGCGGTCATTAAAACGAATCGGCTCAACGGCAATTTGTTCGATTTCGCCCTTTTCTGTTTCTAAATAGAGAACATCTTGTTTATGGACAATTGCCATACCGACAATTCGATGGGGATTTGCTTTTAGTTCCCTTAACATCACAACACCCCGTTTGGCTCTGCCTGTGTTTTCAAATTCCGTAAGTTTCATTTTTTTGACAGAGCCCCTCTGTGTTAAAATAACGACACTTTGTTCTTTTGCATTGGTAATGAGTTTGCCTGATACAACAAAATCTTTTTCTTTTAAGTTTACTCCTTTAACCCCAGCAGCACGCACACCCACTATATTGACTTCTTCTTCATGGAAACGAAGTGCATAGCCGCTATAGGTGGCAACAAGCACTTCTTCCTTGCCTGTTGTAAGATGCACATCCACTACTTCATCATCGCCTTTTAAATTAATGGCAACAAGAGGTTTCGAATAGCGCTGTGCTTTATATTGATTTAATTCTGATTTTTTTGCCATGCCATTTTTCGTAAAGAACAATAAGTATCCTGATGTTTCAAAATCTTTAACTGGAATGGCTTGGATAATGCATTCATCCCGGTCAATCGGAATAATGTTGGAAATATGCTGTCCTAAATCTTTCCAGCGGATATCTGGCAATAAATGAACAGGACAATATAAATAATTTCCTTTATTCGTAAATAATAAAACGACTTCTGTTGTATTAATGTCGATTTTCTTTAAAATCCGATCACTATCTTTCATACCAAAATCCTGGCCATTGCTTGCAGCATAGGAACGTTGGCTTGTACGTTTTATGTATCCTTCTTTTGTCACCGTCACAATCACATCTTCACTGGCAACAAGCACTTCTAAATTGATTTTAATTTCTTCAATTTCTGCTTGAATGATAGTGCGTCTCGGTGTTTCAAAACGTTTTTTTACATCTTTTAACTCTTTTTTAATCACAGAAAGCAATTTTTTTTCACTTGCTAAAATAGCTGTCCACTCCGCGATTTTTTTGGCAAGATCCTTTGCTTCAGCTTGCAATGCGGTAATATCTGTATTGGTTAATCGATACAACTGCAAGGAGACAATAGCTTCTGCTTGAGGCTCCGTAAATTGAAAAGCGGAGATTAAATTATCTTTTGCATTCCGTTTATCTTTTGATGCACGGATAGTTGCAATCACTTCATCTAAAATCGACAGCGCTTTAATCAATCCATCTACAATATGTTGGCGCTCTTTTGCTTTTTCTAAATCAAATTGTGTGCGTTTTGTTACTACTTCTTTTTGATGTTCAATATAAGCATCCAAAAGCGGCAAAATGCCCATTAGCTTTGGCCGTTTATTATAGATTGCTACCATATTAAAACTATACGTAATCTGCAAATCCGTGTTTTTATATAAAAAATGCAAAATGCCATTAGCATCTGTTTCTTTTTTTAATTCTATTACGATACGCAAGCCAGTGCGGTCTGTCTCATCGCGGACTTCGGCAATTCCTTCTACTTTACGATCTAAGCGAAGTTCATCAATTTTTTTGACAAGATTGCTTTTGTTGATTTCATATGGAATTTCCGTGATGACAATTTGCTGCTTGCCGCCTCTAAGTTCTTCCATTTCCGTTTTGCCTCGAACGACAATTTTTCCTTTACCGGTTTCATAAGCTTTCTTTAAACCTTCAACCCCTTGAATAATACCGCCAGTCGGGAAATCTGGTCCTTTAATATGCTCCATAATATCGTCAACCGAACAAGTAGGATGATCCATTCGTTCAATTACTCCATCAATCACTTCTCCTAAATGATGGGGAGGAATATCAGTTGCATACCCTGCTGAAATCCCAGTCGAACCATTTACAAGCAAGTTAGGAAACTTTGCTGGAAGCACGGTCGGTTCATTGGATGTATCATCAAAGTTTGGAATAAATTCTACTGTTCTTTTTTCGATATCTTTTAAGAGTTCTGCAGAAATGGCTGATAATCTTGCTTCTGTATAACGCATCGCTGCAGGTGGATCTCCGTCTAAACTTCCGTTGTTGCCATGCATTTGTATCAATACATTGCGCAGCTTCCATTCTTGGCTCATCCGCACCATTGCATCATAAACAGATGAATCTCCATGTGGGTGATAGTTCCCGATTACATTTCCGACTGTTTTTGCTGATTTGCGGAAATTCTTTTCTTGGGTGTTTCCATCCACATGCATCGCATAAAGAATGCGGCGCTGTACTGGTTTTAAGCCATCTCTTGCATCAGGCAGTGCCCGCTCTTGAATAATATATTTACTGTACCGTCCAAAACGGTCGCCGAGAACGTCCTCTAGGGGCAAATCACGAAATTGTTCTGTTGAACTCATGATTGACTTCCCTCCTCTGCAACCACAATATTTTCATTTTCCAAAATGCTTCCATCTTCTTCTAAACCAAATGCCACATTGGATTCAATCCATTTCCGTCGTGGTTCGACTTTATCGCCCATTAATGTTGTTACACGGCGTTCTGCTCGGGCAATATCATCAATTTTTACCCGTATTAACGTTCTTGTTTCTGGGTTCATCGTCGTATCCCATAATTGATCAGCGTTCATTTCTCCAAGTCCTTTATAACGCTGCAGGGTGTAGCCTTTGCCGATTTTTTTAATCGCATCCTGCAGATCATCATCGCTCCAGGAATATTCGATCTTTTCATTTTTGCCTGTACCTTTGCTTACTTTATATAAAGGGGGCAGAGCAATATAGACTTTTCCTGCTTCAATAAGTGGTTTCATGTAGCGGTAAAAAAAAGTCAACAGCAATACTTGAATATGAGCGCCGTCCGTATCTGCATCTGTCATAATAATAATTTTTTCATAATTAGAATCTTCTACATTAAATTCTGCACCAACACCACTGCCAATTGCATGAATAATCGTGTTGATTTCTTCATTTTTAAAAATATCGGCAAGTTTTGCTTTTTCTGTATTAATAACTTTCCCCCGAAGCGGCAGCACTGCTTGAAAACGGCGGTCTCTTCCTTGTTTGGCCGATCCTCCCGCAGAGTCCCCTTCGACTAAATACAATTCATTTTTTAATGGATTGCGAGATTGTGCTGGCGTTAATTTGCCGGAAAGAACCGCTTCTGAACGTTTTCTTTTTTTGCCGCCTCTTGCTTCTTCCCTAGCTTTTCTCGCAGCTTCTCTTGCTTGATAGGCTTTTATCGCCTTTTTGATCAAAAGCGAACTGGTTTCTGGATTTTCTTCTAAAAAATAAGCAAGATGTTCTGATACAACAGCATCCACTGCAGACCTTGCTTCACTTGTGCCTAATTTTCCTTTTGTTTGTCCTTCAAACTGTAGCAGATCTTCTGGTACACGCACAGAAACAATTGCCGCAAGCCCTTCACGAATATCCGATCCGTCCAAATTTTTATCTTTTTCTTTTAAAAGATTTACTTTTCTTGCATATTCATTAAACATTCTTGTCATTGCTGTTTTGGACCCAGCTTCATGTGTTCCTCCGTCTTTTGTGCGGACATTATTAACAAAGGACAGCACATTTTCTGAATAGCCATCGTTAAATTGAAAAGCAAACTCTACTTCAATGCCATTGCTTTCGCCTTCTAAACTGACAACTGGATGCAAGGTGTCTTTTTCCTCATTTAAATATTCGACAAATGCTTCAATCCCATTCTCATACAAGAAAACATTATGAAGATCATGTCTATCATCAATCAATTCAATCCTTAAACCTTTTAATAAAAATGCAGACTCTCTCAACCGCTCACTTAATGTTTCAAAATTATAAGTTGTAGTAGAGAAAATCGTTGGATCTGGCTTAAAATGAATGGTTGTGCCTGTTTGTGTGGTTTTTCCTTTTTTTTCAAGCGTTGTAACTGGTTTACCCCCATGTTCAAAACGCTGTTCATAAATAAAACCATCTCGTTTAATTTTGACAACGACCCATTCAGACAAAGCATTCACAACAGAAGCGCCGACCCCGTGCAAACCGCCGCTTGTTTTATAGCTTCCTTGTCCAAACTTTCCTCCTGCATGAAGAATAGTAAAAATGACTTCCGGCGTCGGTTTGCCAATTTTATGCATTCCAGTAGGCATTCCTCTTCCTTTGTCTTGTACACTAATACTATTATCCCGATGTATTTTTACAATGATCGCATCTCCAAATCCGGCTAATGCTTCATCGACCGCGTTATCTACAATTTCATATACTAAATGATGCAATCCTCTTGAATCCGTGCTGCCAATATACATGCCAGGACGTTTTCTCACTGCTTCCAGCCCTTCTAAGACCTGTATGGCATCATCGTTATAATCAAATGTTTGCTGAGTTTTTGCCACATACATACCCCTTTCACCTTTAAAACACGACATGTTCTCTTTTTATGTATCATGTCGAACAATTGTTTATGTATTCGTCCAATATCTAAATTTCCCTTTAATTTATCTCCAAATTTTTTTGGAAATTATCATTTGGCCGTAAAAGCAACAAAAAGAAGGTCATAAACATCCCCCCTTCTTTTCGCCACATTATTTACTAAAAAAATAAGAAGCATAACCATTTAAACTAAAAAACGAAGTGAAAAATGTTTTTATTTTTACAAATGCAGTAAATAATCCACAACAAGAACAATTGTTCTGTTTTTTTATTGTATCATTTTTTTTTAAAACGAGAAATCTTTTTCTTTTTTTGGTTTATTTTTTGCACAGGTACTCATCATATACTATTACTAAAAAAAGAAAAAGTTATTTTTATAAAGTAAAACTTCAATCAGTGGAGGTTCTTCATCCACACCTAGATTTCTTCTGCCTTCTCCTAATCCTTTAGGTAAAGATCTTACTGTGTTCCGTTAATGCAAGATAAAGTATTATTTACGTAAATGTCTATATTATGTTAACACAGAATGATAGGAAAAAAAACTTGACGCTCATTTTCCTTATGTATGGTTCTAGGGAAAAAGATTCTTTTAAAAAAAGAAATCTCCTAAAAAATAAAAAGAGAGATCCATGCCAAAACAGACAATCCCCATTAAAATTCTGTCTGCAAAAAGGCAATGAACCCAACTTTTCACTCTATTATTTTGTTAAAGCATGCTCCACTTTAATGCAGCGATCCATAATAACCGTATATCCTTTTTCTGCTAAACGCTGAAATGTTTCTTCATGGGCCACTCCGAGTTGAGCCCAAAATACATCTGCATCTATTTTTTCAAACTGATCGGCCACTTCGGGCAAATATTCTGATCTTCTAAAAACATTCACAATATCCACATGACCTGTTATATCAGACAAATTGGCAACAGCTTTCACTCCAAAAACTTCTTGTATAGTTGGATTGACAGGAATAATTTCATAGCCTGCCTCTTTCATTGCATAGCTTACCATATAAGAAGTTCTTTCCGGATTGTCGCTTAATCCAACCACTGCAATTCTTTTTGCTTTTTTTAAAAGTTCACCAATTTCTTGTCTGCTAGGATTTTCGATTGCCATCATTATCTCTCCTTTTGTCTTATCTCCGGATTAAAAACAGTAAAGTTATAAATGGTCTCTACTGATGGAAGTTCCCTTTTATCTATTCCCAATCAGTAAAAATAACAAACGCCTTGAAAAAGTAAGCGTTTACTCTAATGATTTTAATCTCTCTTTTAATTGTCTAAAATAATGCTGTTAAATTATGATAACAAATTTTATTGGCGAAAGAAAAGAAAAAAACCATAAACAAAAGGATATTTGGTGAATTTTCATCAGAAAAAGTGCCAGCAAATAGAACGTCTTATACGTTGCATGCTTAATAACAGCAAAAAGTTTGGCTGCACAAATGGACAGCCAAACTTTTTTAGCATGAATAAAATTACTGTTCCTTTTTTTCCTCTAAAGCAAGAGCACTCCAAGCTGTTTCATCTGCAAAAAATCTCGACCAGCTGGCAATTCCAGCTAAATCATACTTATCGACAAGTTTAGCTCGGTTAGATAAAGATACTTCATCTTCTAGCCAAATTTTATAGGTCGATTTTGTTTTGCTGTCATAATACTCTCCGTAATTTTGACCTGTTTCTTCATCATACGTAACCGTTACTTTGTGTTTTTTTACCCATTCATCGGCTTTTTCCATCGATAAAGCTTTCGAAGAAATATCGCCATTTGCTTTTTCTTCCCACAATCTTGTATACAGAGGTACCCCTAAGACTAATTTCTCATTTGGGACTTCTTCCATTAATGATTCTAAATTATTTTCTACCCATGGCAAACTCGCAACACTTCCAGATTCTGGAGATGTTGCCCAATGTTCGTCATAGGCCATTACCACCATATAATCGACTAGATCACTAAGATGAGCTCGTTCGAAAAAGGCCGAATAGTTGCCCCCTGCAATAAAGGTGACATCCATGGATACAGTCAGACCTGCATCATGCAAGTATGGGGTTGCTTCTCTAACAAACTGAGTAACATATTTGCCATCTTCTTCGTTGACATTTTCAATATCAATATTGATTCCATCTAAATTATACATCTCACTGTATACAAGCAACTGGCGGATAACTTTTTTCCTTGTTTTATAATCTTTAAATACTTCATGTGTTTTTTCTGGTGAAAAATCATTGGAAAATAAACCCCATACTTGGTATTTCTGTTTATGGGCCCATTTTACATAGGCAGTAGACCCTAAATTGCTGACATTCCCTTTATTATCCGATAACTTAAACCAGGTTGGCGAAACAACATTGACGCCTTCCATTTTCTTAATGGTAGAAGTATCCGGATTTTTCGAGTAGACAGCTTCCCATGTTAATTGAATCGGGCCATTTACTTTCTCCAGTTTTGGTTCCTTTTGTTCTAATTCTGCTTTTACGGTTTCTGTTTTCCCTTTTTGAACCAAATCTTTTTTAATAAATCCTGCTATCCCATTTTTTTTGCGAATATAATAATAACCATCTTTTTCATTTTCAATGGTTATCGATTCTTTATCAGCTACTTCTGCTGTGTAAGATGCGAACATACTTGGTTCTGTGCGCAGTCTTTTGTAGTCCTCATCTTTTTTAGCTGCTTTTACGGTTGCATATGTTTTCTTTTCTCCATCTTTTTCTAATAGAATCCCATTATTGTCTTTTAATATAGAATAAGATAAAGCATAAAAATCAACTAAAGGATCAATCGCAACATATACTTCGCCATTTTCATCTTTAATCGGATGAAATTGCAGATTTACCGCCTCATTATTGACAAAATAAGAAACAGAATCTGTTGGGAATTGTACAACTTTATCTTTTGTTGTCACAATAACAGAATTGCTGCTGGAATCATACGTAATCGAACTATCAATATTTTTTTGCCAAACAGATAAAGGAAGATAAACTGTATCATTGGCAGTAATGGCGTTGCCTATTTGTTTTCCATTTAATAAAATTGGTTTTTCCCCATCAAAATAACTGCTTTTCTCCTTGCTTGCAAATGGATAAAAAAGCAGAAGAACACTTGAAAGAATCAGGAAAATCCCGATCGTCAGTCCAAGTATGAGTTTTTTCTTTTTTTGCCTTTTAGGCGGTTGAATAATTAATTGAGACATGCTTTCCTCCTTGACGTAACTCTACCGATGCCTTTCAATAGCTTCTTTAAAAAGTGTGAGTTTCATAGAATAATAATTTTATGATAACATTATTTGTGAATAGAAAAAAGAAATCCCACTTGATATTTAGGATTCCAGTAACTAGCATATGCATTAAATATGGTTGTTTTATAAAAAGTTTAATCGTTCAGATCAATGCTAAAATTATTTTTATTTTAAACCCATTTTTTTATTTTCCAATCAAAATCTACTGACTAACATAAACTATTAAAGCATGGTTTTCCCAAAATCCAGCTGTTCTTGCCTAATTCCCTCTGGTACAAGCATGCCTCCTGTTCCCCAAAAAACATGAGTCGATTGAGGCATGTTTTCGTAAAGTTTTTCTTTTTCCGTATATGACTTAATCGTTATTGGGCCATAAAAACCTGCGAGTGCAGATGGCTCTAAATATTCCTTTTCTGTTTCAAATAATAATGCCTGCAAACGAAACAATTCGTTATCGGAAATCGTATAACAGCCGCTAATGAAACTGCCAATATGATCTGCAACAAATTCAGATGCTTTGCCTACCGCAAGGCCATCTGCTTCTGTCTGATTATCTAACTGAAGGTCTTGGACCGAAATATCCTTTATATTGGTATAAAGCCTTGTAAGCATAGCGGGAGAATGGGTTGGTTCCGCAAAAAAACAGTGCACATTTTTTTGAAATACTTTTTTTAATCCATAAGCAATACCACCTGGAGCTCCGCCGACTCCACAAGGCAAATAGACGAATAATGGATGATTTTCATCGACAAGAATTTGTTTTGCATGTAATTGCTCCTCTAAGCGATACGCCGCAGTTGCATACCCTTCAAATAAATGGGTGGAATTTTCGTCATCAATAAAATAGCAAAAAGAATCCTTTTCTGCTTCCTTTCTCCCTTGTTCTACAGCAACACTATAATCTGCATCATGTTCAACGACCGTTGCGCCAATTTCTTTAAGCTTATCTTTTTTCCATGTTTTCGCATCTTTTGACATATGTACAATTACCTGAAAACCCAATTTTCTTCCAATGATGCCAATGCTTAAACCTAGATTCCCTGTAGAACCAACAATGATGGTAAAATCCGCAAAAAAACTTTTTATAGAAGGAAATAGCAGTTTCCGATAAGATTCTTTTTGATCAATCAGCTTATTCTCTAACGCTAGTTTTTCCGCAAATTTCAGCACTTCATAAATGCCGCCTCTTGCTTTGACTGATCCTGATATAGGCAATTGATGATCTGATTTGACAAACCAATTGCCAAAAAAAATTTGATTTTCCTTCTTCTCCATCGCTTGCTTAAATAAAGGAATCTGTTGCAATGATGATTCAATCAAACCAAAATCAGAATGAGTTTCAGGGAACCATTCAGCTATAACAGGGGCAAAGCGCTGTAATCTTTTTATTGCTTCTTCCATATTAACTTCCTTAATTGTAGCAACGGGAAGCTCGTTTTTCTTCTCATTTATCCAGCAAACCTCTTGATATTTTGTTATGGAGCGCAATAAAGGATAATCTTGCAACAATTTTTTTAGCGATTTATTGGTCATTCTTTTTCCCATCCTTCCGTCTTTTGCACATTCTTTTTACTATTCTTGAAACAGTTATTTCTTCCTCCTATTTAAGAAAAAATGGTAAACTTATCCTATTACATATAATAAAATAGGAGCCATATAATGACTATATACTCACAAAGATTAATCACTACTTTTTATGAATTTACCTATCTTTTATACCAATCGAGAACAAAAGGTTTATATGTAGTCAGCCAAACGGCTAATCTTGATTATTTTGATCCTGATTTACAAAGTATGGTGAAATATGGATTGTCGTTGCTAGGTGAAGGTTTGGTAGAAAACACGATGAGATTTCTGTTAAATTTGCGGAAAATAGATCTTTGCAGCAACCAAACCATTTCTAGTGAAACAGTAAAATTACTAACCATTTGTATAGAATCTTGCCTTTATCTGAGCAGAGGAGATTATGACGACTATCGTTTGTTTGTACATACTGTTATGAGATATGAAGGAAAAGAACTGGATTTTTCAATATCACAAATAATAGCCTCTCTTATAGAAGACGAAAATGCACAGAAAAACACAACGAGACAAGAATTTATGGCATATGTACAAAAATGGTCCGCTGCTTCCAATGATAAAGTATTGTCAAAAAAAGAAATAGATAAATTGTTGGAAGAAAAATAATAAACAGGCAAAATTAGAGCCTAAAATAGACAACTAGGCTCTAATTTTACCACAAATCAAACAATGCCTTTGTATCACAAGAGAGTTTTCTTTTTCCATCATATTCATTGCGGTAATCGCAAAATGCATAATCTTTGCCCCATTCTTCATGAAAAAGGGTGATTTTTTTGATTCCATGAATAATAGTATATACCTCTTCATTGGACATAGTTGGATGAAGGGACAGGCGCACCCAGCCAGGTTTATGGGAAAAATCTCCTCCCATTACTTCTTGGCTAATTGTTTTCGATTGTTCTTTTGTTATATGCAATAAATGATGTCCATATGGTCCCGCACAAGAGCAGCCTCCTCTTACTTGTATGCCAAAGCGATCGTTTAATAGCCGCACCATTAAGTCATAATGAACATTTTTGGCGATAAAAGAAATAACGCCAAGGCGATTTTTGTTGTGGGAATCGAGCACTTCTATTCCTTCTATTTTTTCTAATTCGGCAAGCGCAATCATTACCAGTTCTTTTTCTCTTGTCTCGATCTCTTGTATGCCCATATTTTCTTTTAATTTTATCGATAATGCTGTTTTAATCGCTTGCAAAAATCCTGGTGTCCCGCCCTCTTCTCTTTCCTCGATGTCTTTTTTATAAAGAATATCGCCCCATTGATTAGTAAAATCAACGGTTCCTCCTCCTGGCAAATCAGGCACTTTTAATGTGAGCAAGTTTTTATTCATTAGTAAAACACCGCTTGTGCCAGGCCCTCCAAGAAATTTATGCGGAGAAAAGTAGATGGCATCTAATTGTTCTCTTTTATTACTTGGATGCATATTGATTTCGACATAAGGCGCAGAAGCGGAAAAATCGATAAAACATAGGCCATTATGATGATGCATAATGCTTGCTAAACGATGATAATCTGTTTTTCTTCCTGTTACGTTAGAACAAGCAGTAAAAGCACCAATTTTTTGTTTCCTATCTTTATATTTTTCCAGGATTTCTTCTAGATAGTCATAATCCACATCTCCTGTTGAATCAGGGAGAATCATTTCTACATCTGCATTTGTTTCTACCCAAGAAAGATAATTGGAATGATGCTCCATATGTGTTACAAAAACAATGGGTCTTTCTAATTTATGCTGCTTTTTTGGCTGTTTTAGCCCAAGTATTCTCTGTAGCTTATTTACTGCTGCTGTCATACCAGAACCTGCAAACAAAAGTATATCGTTCTCATTTGCATGAACATGTGACTTTATAATCCCTTTTGCTTCTTCATAAGCCTTTGTCATATAGGTTCCTGTAATATTTGATTCTGTATGAGTGTTTCCTACAAATGGACCTAACTCTTTTGTTAATTTTTCTTCAATACTTTTATATAAACGACCGCTTGCAGTCCAATCAGCATAGAGAAGTTTTTGCTTGCCAAAGGCTGCGAATGTTTGATTATGCCCAATAATATTCTGTTTAAATCTCGAAAAATACGATTCTAAATCACTATTGAAAAAGTATGTGGATTCGCCAACTCTTGCTTTTATCAATCTGAAAGCCCCTTTCTCCCTCACTTAATAACCTATGTTAAAATAAAAAAGAAGTTAATCAACACAAGCTAAAAATTCAAAAATTTTCTGTAAGGGAGCGAGGAAAAGTGAACTTATTATTTCCAGAGTATGTTCAATCTTATATAGAAAACTTAATCGATTCGGGAAAATCAAAATTAACATTAAAACAGTATGAATCCGATATCAAAAAGTTTATCAACTGGCTGGAAAAAGAGAAAAAAAGCACTGATTTCGAAACATTTGCCGCTCTTCAAACAGAAGATATACGCGCTTATTTTCTTTATTTGAGAGAACAGGATTTATCCCAGGCAACTATTCGCCGCTTGGCATCTGTATTAAGCCGCCTTATGAAATTTCATCAAGTAATAGCTGCTGAGGAAATTCATAAACTTTCAGAAGCGCTGCCTATGCGTTCTTTAACAGAAAATGATTTTATTAAAAAAGAGGAATACAATCGGTTGCTTGAATCTTTACAAACAAAAGAGATCGAACAAACAAAAAAGTCGGCCCGGAACTATTTGCTAGATAGAAATATCGCCATTGTCCAACTGATCCGAACATATGGATTAACTCCTCAAGAAATACATAATCTAACCATGAAAAATATTAATTTTGCACAAAAGGAGCTGATCTTAGAAGGGAATGAAGCCTCTAGAAAATTTACACTTGAGGAAGATATTATAAAGAATATAAGAGCCTATTTCTTTTCTATTCCGTCATTATTTCGACCAAAATATCATACACTTGATCCTTTGTTTGTTGCTTTTAACAATATTTCCTACTCTTTTCAATATGATTATGATGTTCAGCGTCCCAAGGTTTTATCTGTTCGCGCTATTCAGGAAATGATTAAAGATGAAGTAAGAAAAATTCCTCTGAGAAAAATTTCTGCGGTAACATTAAGAAATACAGCCATTTTGGATTATATAAAAGAAGAACATCGAGATGAGCAAATTATGAAGCGATTTGCCCTTACTAGTGAAGCAGCACTGCGGCGGTATAAACAGTTTATTGAAGCTGCTTTTTCTACAAAAGAAACAAATAAAGGAAAATAATAATGATTCATATAAAAGCAGATCCACATAACCATGTATACAAATTACTGCTTGCTGCTGCATTTCGTGTTTGTGATTCCTTTCAGCTAATCCTTAGAAGTGATATGGGTGCAACGTATAAAAAATATCAAACTATTATGAATGATTTAGAGCCTTCTTTCCTTATGAAGAAAAATCAAGCAGAATGGGCAAGCACAATGCTTTTCGGCGGAAAAAAGGTAGAGGTTTTTTATTATCAAACAGATAAAAACGCATTGGAAGCATTAACTAAATATAGCGATTCTTTATACGCTTGGGAACATCCAAAATTGCCGGAAGACTTGTCTTTTTTTCAAAAAGGGAAAGAGTGGCTTGTTACAAGCAGCCATGAACAATGGTGTACGATATCGCCAAACAATGAAAAAGAAAGGATAATGGTTACAAGTATTCCTGGTTTATTGTTTGAAATAGAATGAAGTGAAATTTCTATCAGGCTTTTACGGGCAAATTTCTGCCTATCTAGATTTCCCGTTTTCTCTTCTCTCCCCTTAGCTGAGGGGGATACTGCGTGATAAGTCAAGCATAGAAAAAACCAGTAATTCTTAAAAAAGAATTACTGGTTTTTTTGAAATTATTGCTCTGTTGCATTATTTTCCTCCCAATATACTTCGGAGAATACATCTGCGAATGCTTCCATTGTTCTCTTTAATTCTGCTTGATTATTGTCTACTCCGCCAACTTCTAAAAGAATTGCTTTATTAGAAAAATCTTGATTATAAATGCCATTTCCTTCTGTTTTTGCTTTACCAAGAATCCCTCTAGAAATGCCAGGATATTTTTCTTTTAGTTTATTATTCAGTTTTTTCGCAAACTCTGTGTTTTTTTCATAATTTTTATTTGCTTGACCAATAACAAATACTAGTCGGGCATAAGATTTTCCATTTATAGTTGTAGTGGTGGCTTGGCGTCTGCTTGAATCTCGATGGATATCAATTAAATACGTTAAATCATCATTGCTTACAACTGCCTCTTTTACAACTTCTTTAGACATGGTATAAGAAGAAGAATAGCTCCACTTGCGATCTAGTAATTTTTGATTAAAGTTTGTTTTATCATGTTCCACGCCAATGCCTTCTTTTTGCAAAAGAGATGTCAGCTTGCTTCCAAGACTCACAACATTAACTCGTGGATCTGCACTGATTGCATCATCAGGATTAGTAGCATTTTTTAATAATGGCAAATAGGATTCTATATTATGTGTTTGATAAATAAACACTTTTTTTGTTTTTGCGACTTGGATAGGTTTTGTATTTTCTTTTTCCTCTGTTTGCTCTTTTTCAATGCTTTCTTCATTTGCTTCTTTTGGATTTTTTAATATTTCCTCTGATGGTGTTGATTCATATGGCAAATTAGCAATCGTTGTCCCATTCTCTGCTACAATAATATCTGTATGATAAAAAGTAAGCAACGGAAGTTCCCGTCCTAATAAAGTTCTCGTATCATCTAATTTAATATTTGTTGCTACCTGGAAGAATAGCTTAGAAAAAGAAAGTCCGCTAGATGTAGTCTCTGGAAAAAAGTGATTTTCCGAACGGAAAATTTCATAATAAAGATTAGTAGAGTCTACATCTTTTAGAAAGTTACTGACGTAATTCGATGAAAGTTTCAATGAGAAAAAAGAAGTGGTAATCCCTGCAGTTAGGATAAAAACAAGGATGACTCCTAATATAGTAGAATTAATGGCTTGGAAATAATAGCGTATTTTAGTTGGATGCATAGGCCGTCTCCTTTCTACTAACAGATATATGCATTTACTAGGAGATTTAGAAGAAGAATATCAAATAGTAATTTAAGAGGATTTTAAAAGCGTATTTTTATATATTTATGATATTTTGAATGCGTAAAATTTTAAAAAACTATAATAAAATCTTTGCTCTTATTCGTTTAAATAGTTTTTTTTATCTATTCTTTTTCTTTTTTTTAGCTAACTTTTTCTTTTTTCGTTTTTCCGCCAGCTTTGTATGTTTAATTGTTTTCTTTTCGATAAAATCCAGCTCTTTTTTTATTTTAAAGTAGCTTTGAAGACGTTTTGTTTCTAATTCCCTTGCTTGTATTTTCTCTTGAACAAAGCACCCAGGTTCATTTGTATGAGTGCAATTTCTTAAATATCTTTCCAATCGTCTAATATTAAAGTCTTCATTTAAGCTCATAGCAATAAATACAATATCCACATTTGCGGCAACAATTTGCTTATCTATTGTTGTTCCAGCCATTTTCCGCGAAAACTTTGACTTTCTTTCGAATACATGGTGAATAATTGCTTTATCTTCCCCTGGAATTTTTCCATAAGCACCCAATCACCTACTGCCGGAAAATCTGTACGAGAAACTGTTGTATAAATAAAATTGTAGCAATCCATTCAAAAGCTCCACTTCTCATATGGTAGGAATGCTTGTGTTCTAACGTAATGCGTGCAGGAACTCAGTTTTTAAATTTATTATTTTGTTTCAAATAATTATATTGTTTATTAAAAAATTCAATAAAACCTAGTTGTTTTAAATTCAATTATATTTCCTCCTAAAAATGCATAATAAAAAACCTTGCGTTCTGCCATTTAGCAGTCCACAAGATTTTTCCCACGTTTAAGAAGCATACATTGTTGCTAAAATGTACACTTTTGGCGTGTGAAATGGAACAAATTAAATAGCATTAATTTGTTTGCATATACATTTTCCATAACACATCACCTTTTATTTCTTTTAATATATATAAATAATCAGAAAATGAAAATTATTTAGATGCTTTCACGAAAAGTAAAAACTAAAATTAATTTGGTTGCGTAAAATTTATTGATCCTATATAAAAAAGATAACCAGACTATTTTCTGGCTATCTTTTTTAACCATTATTTAAAAGAAAACAGAAATTCTGCTTCCCCAATTAATTCCCCGCGAACAGTTGCTCTTCCTGTGGCTTTGGCAATTGTTTTTTTTACTTTGGAGACAAATACCTCCACACAAAGTTCATCTCCTGGGAACACTTGTTTACGGATACGGCAATTATGAATGCGAGCTAAAAGTGCTTGTTTATTATCATGTTTTTCATCACTGTGAATGGCAACCGCTGTTACTTGAGCTATCGCTTCGACAATTAGCACACCTGGCATAAGGGGACTATTTGGATTTTGGCCAAATGCAAAGGTATCTTCTTTGCTGATTTGTTTGACGCCAACCGCCATTTTCCCTTCTTTCAGCTCTAAAATCTCATCGACTAAAGGCAATGGATACCGGCTTAGTATCTCTTTCACTTTAGGGAGATTCATCATTTTTTTGATCCTTTATTCGGCTTAATCTCTTCTTGTAAAGCCGCCATTACATCACTTAATTCTTTTGTTACATCCACGACATCTTTTTTCGCGCCGTCACTTGTTTTTAAATAAATAGGATCGCCGAAAATAACCGTAATTTTTTTGCCGCTTAATAATCCTTTTAAATCCGTTGGACCGCTAAATGCAGCAGGTATAATTGGACACTTTGCTAAATTTGCAATCGTTGCTGCTCCTCTTTTTAGCGGTACATCTTCTGACGTTCTTGTTCCGCTTGGAAAAATCCCCACGATCTTGCCATCCTTTATTAGTTTAACTGGCGTTTTAATGCTGCTTGGTCCTGGATTTGCACGATCGACAGGAAAAGCATTAATGCTATTAAAAAATTTTGCTGTTTTCGGTGTATCAAACAGCTCTTTTTTCGCCATAAAGTGAATATGCTTTGGCAACATAGCCGTTCCAAGTGCAACAACATCAACCCAGCCAATATGAGAACACGCCACGACATAGCCTTGTCCCTCTTCTGGGAGTTTGTCTTTATTAATCACCTTTGTACGTCCAAATAATCTTAACACGACATTGGCAAAGTTTGCTGTAAAGGTATACATGGATAAAACTCCTTTATATGTATGATAATAATCGTTATCAAGTATGATAAACGCAATATCTGCTATTCGTTCAAATAGGGAGATTGGAAAAAATTTCAGCCATATTCCCTAATTTATTTGTATTATACCATCTACTATTAGTACTAGATACTATAATTTATCCTTATATTAAATTATATACTATAATGACAAAAATGAGTAGACAGAAAAAAATAGCGGGACTCTTTATTAAACACTAAAGATTCCCGCTTTTGCTAGAATAAATTAATTTGCCACTTCTATTTGGTTTAGCATCTTATTAATGGTTTTCGCTACCCCATTTTGGTCATTTGTATCCGTCACTTCTAAACAAACAGCTTTTACATCCTCTCTTGCATTTCCCATTGCTACAGGGTATCCAACAAGAGAGAGCATGGACAAATCATTCATGCTATCTCCCATCGCTAATGTCTCTTGCAAAGAAATGCCTAAATGGTCTGCTAACTTTGTTAAAGCATGGCCTTTAGATGCTAAAAGATGTTCAAATTCAAAATTATATTTTCCTGAAGTAACAAGGGTGACAGATGTATCCTCTTTAAAGGTTTCCCATCCCTTGGCTAATTTTTGCAGATCAAAAGAAAAAGCAAGGATATTATAAACGGGGATTGATTCATCTTCTAAATCTTTATACGAGTTGATAAAAGAAAAATTGGTTTGTTTAAATTGCGTATTTGCGTAGTGTTCCAATTCAGCACGGTCTATATCTGGATTTGCCGTACATAAACGGTCCATTTCAATTGTAATTAACTCTCTTGCTGTTTGCGGTGTATATAAATAATTTTTGCTGAACACTTCATAATAATAATCATTTTCTTCTAGCCACTTGAGCAAGTCTAGCGCCTTCTTTTTTTCCATTGGCACATCGTGCATTAACTCTCCATCTGGGGTATGGATAGTGGCTCCATTTGCAGCAATAATCCATGTTTTAATGCCCGTTTCCTTAAATATTTCCACCACATCTGGATAGTTTCTTCCTGTTGCCACAATGATCTCTATCCCTCTTTTTTGTGCCTCTTTTAAACTTTCCACATTTTCTTTGCTTAACTTGCTTTCATGATTTAATAATGTTCCATCTAAATCAAATGTCATGCATGAATTCATTTTATTTCCCCCTTTTAATTTTGTACAATCAAAAGCTCGACGCCATTGTCTTTTAATAATCCCATAAATGTCGGATCAGGCTCTTTATCGGTAATAAACAAATCAATTTCCTTTAATTCTGCAAATCGGTAAAATTCTGTAATGCCAATCTTACTGTTGTCAGCAAGCACAATTACTTGTTTTGCTTGCTGCATCATTTTTCTTTTTACCGCACCATCTTCTTGGTCTGCAATGGTAAGACCATTTTCTGATACACCAACAACACCGATAAATGCTTTATCCACTAAATAAAAATCTAATTTTTCCAGAACAGAATGGCCATATAAATAGCGATGTTCTTTATGGAATTTCCCGCCAAGCAAATGAATCTTCGGCTCTTTTTTGTCGGAAAGCATTTCAGCAGCATGAATGGAATTGGTAATAATGGTACAGTCTTTTTCCACATACTCTCCCATTGTCTGCACAGTAGTGGAAGCGTCTAATATAATATGATCATTTTCTTGAATTAAGGATGCTGCCAATTTTCCAATTCGCTGTTTTTCTTCAGAAACAAATTTCAAACGGCTTTCGTAATTATGGACCTTTTTATGCTGGCTCGGAAGAATGGCTCCTCCTCGTGTACGAATAATTTTTTGCTGGTCTGCAAGTTTTACTAAATCTCTTCTTGCAGTATCTCTTGACACATCAAACTGTGTGCAGATTTCATCAACAGTTATTCGGTTATTTGCTGTTAAATTTTCTAGTATCAGCAATAGTCGTTCTTCCTGGGACATGTTTTCTCCTTTTTCCATCTATTATATAAGTAATTATAAGTTATAATTACTGAAAAAACTATATATTTTAAGTGAAAAAAGTAAAATCACTTAAAAAAACTTATTTATTACACATTAGCAGGCTTTTATTCCCCACTGCTTAAAGTTGCACTTTATTGCACAAAAAAACTTATATGCTAGTTTGCAGCATATAAGTTTTTTACTAATAATTCATATTCACTTTTTGCAGCCATTCACAAGTTTTATCGATTAGCTGCTGATAATGCTTTCCATTTGAAAAAGTATGATTTGCATTATAAATCGTATCTGTTTCTACATTTCCATGCGCCCTTTTCAAATAGCTTTTTTTATACTTTTCTAACCCTTCATACGATATATCGTCATCTGCTGTTCCATGGATTAACAGAACATCGCCGCTAAAAACAGCTGCTTCTTCTAATGGATAAAAATTTTTCATCTGTTCAAAATAATAAGAACTAAAATAGTAGCCATTAAAATCAATTGTTGGCACATGAATTAATGTTTGTACATAATCTTCTCCAAAAATTTGCACAAGTTCTTTATATGGATCGCTTACCGCTGCCCATTGGATAAGTTTCGTAATGCGTTTATCCGTATTGGCTGTTAAAAGTGCTGTTGCTCCTCCTAAACTATGGCCAAGAAGAATTAACTCTTCCACATATGGAAATGATGACGCATAATCCATCATAACTTTTGTTTGCTCGATTAATTCAGGCATGCTGTAATTTCCATAAATGCCGCTGCTTTCCCCGCAGCCGCTATAATCAAAACGAAAAACAATATAGTTTTCTTTTGTTAGACGCTGTCCTGTTTTTACAAATAAGCGATCTACTCCAACCTTTGAACCAATTAATCCATGGCAGATAATAATAGCTTTGTATGACTTATTTTCTTGAAAATCTTTTGGAAAATCAACCGATAAAACAAGTTCTTCCTTTTTCCAGTTTATCATTTTAAACATATACATTTCCTCCTAGTCCAACTGCAGCCTAAATAGAATACGACTTTAAAACAATTACTTTCTTAATATGTACGTATCAATAAATTTTATATATAACTTTTCCTACCTGTTTACTATGTTTTTGAACAAACGATATTTTCTAGATAATAGTTTTATTATAGTGTACTTTCTTTTTTCTTGTCAAAATAAAATTTGTTTTTTTGCTGAATTCTTTTTGCCAATATGAAATAATAAAAGAAAACTAAAGGAAGACATACATGTATACAGACTATCATCATCACTCCAACCATTCATTCGACTCCCAGGCAAATATGGAGCAAGTGTGCAAAAAGGCGCTTGACAAGGGGATAAAAGAACTTTGTTTTACAGAGCATTTTTCTGTTAATCCTATTGCCCCTACCTATGGACATATGAATTGGTCCCTTTATTTAAAGAGCTTATCAAATTGCCGCGAAAAATTCCAAGGGCAATTAACCATTAAAACAGGAATTGAATTATGCGAACCTCATTTAATGATGGATGCATATAAAAATGCGCTTTCCGATCTTCCACTAGATTTTATCCTAGGATCTGTTCATAATATCAATCAATTAACATTGCGGAAATTTATGAATGGTTTTCCAGAAAAAGATTGCTATCAAGAATATTTCCTAGAATTGGAAAAAATGGTTCAACATGCAGATATTGACGTGATTGCCCATTTTGATTTAATGAAAAGATATGCTTATCCCATTTATGGCCGCTACTCTTTTGAAAAATACGAGCCAATTATTACTTCTATTTTACAAACAGCTATAAAACGTGGCATCGGCCTTGAAATTAATACATCTGGATGGCGGACATCGTTAAACGAGTCCCTTCCTTCTAAAGATATTCTTTTTTTATACAACAAGTTAGGCGGAGAAATTCTTACGATCGGCTCGGATTCTCATCATGTTGAAACAGCTGGCGATCATTATGAAGAAGCCATTCAACTAGCAAAAGAATGTGGGTTTAAAGGGATATTCATTTATACAAAACGAGTACCGAAAATGATTGTCTTGTAAAACCTTACTTCCCTTTAATGAGGAAGAAAAAAGCGGAATTTTTAAGGACATCCTTTAAAAATTCCGCTTTTCTTCTATTATATAAGAAACAATCAATTCACTTATTCTAATAATCGCCTATTCGATTAACTGCGCAACAGGAAAGCCTTTGTTTGTATAGCTTCTATATGAATTTTCGGTTTAGAAATAAGTTTCGAATAACTTTTCTGCTCTTCTATAATAGATGAATTTATGCTGCTTTGCTTTTTTATTTTTTCACTTCTTTGTTGCTTTTTAGTTGTTTTATTACAAGTAACAGCCGTTTTCGCCGCTAGTTGAAAAAGATATTTTTCAAAATCTTCTTGTTCCATTTCAAAAAAACGACTATAGGCAGTAACAAATACTTTTTCTACCACCCTGCTCGCTAATTCTTCATCACGGACAACACAAAAAACAAGGTGGAAAAGCTTTTGTGCATGAACAGTTACAAGATTTTCGTATTCTTTTGTTTTTGCCACAATGCACATCCACCTTTCCAATTCCTTTTTATTTATTTAATTCGTCTTTGATAAAATTAGGCATATTTTTTGCAGATAGATAAGCAATCTCGTTTGTTCCATTTTTGTAAATAACTAACAGAGAATACGACTTAAAATTGCTGCTTGCATCATCTAATAATTGTTTTTTGATATCGTCTTTTTTTACCGTTGTTTTTTGCTTGGCTTCAAGTATTTTCCTCTCAATTTTTTCCCCCTCAAAATCATACATATTTTGCGTAATGCCAGTATTTTGGGATTTTACAATTTGAATTTCCTTTACTTCATCAGAAACGGCAAATGATTTTTCAAGCATGCCTTTTTTGTCCAGCCAATTAATGGTTTCTGTATAAGTTGGATTAATCGTCATATTATAATAGCTGTTGTTTTTATTCTTTAATGTAAATTCTATATTAGCAATATTCCAATAATCTCGTTTCATATTTTCATAGGATTGGTTTAAAATATCCCGTTTTAAAACGGTCATCAATTCAATGATTTCACTCTTTTGTAATAAACGAATACCTTCACCAATCATAATATTGCTTATATCATCACTTCTCCACGAAAAAATCGGATAGTTTAATGTTTTAAATTCTTCTGTTTCATAAATTGGTTTGATTATTTCTTGGTACTTTTTACTATTAAAAGCATAATCACGATACATACTTTTCCCATTTTTCAGTTTATATTCTAATCTTACTGTTGTATCTTGATCACTGTCTTTTGCATCTTTTTCCATTGCTAATTTTTTATGAAGAGCGATTACATCCTGAATATTTTCTTTAGAACTCATCATTTTTATGATGTTTTCCGTTTCATCACTTTCACTTGTCATAAATGTGTATTGGTCATCCATAAAGGAAACACTCTCAACAGCTTCTGCATCAGGCACCTTCTTTTCGTACATTTTCACAAAGGGAACCGAGATGCCAATTACTAGAATGACCACGGCAGCAAAGTAGCCAAAATGTTTTAAACGATAAAATACTCGCCATGTTTTTTCTAATATCATCTCCGCTAATAAATAGCCTACTAAGCCTCCAAAGAAATTGCCAATAACCATTGCTGGTTTCCCTGCATCAACAATTTCTCCATAAAGACTGCCGATTAAAACAAAAGAAAGAGCAAATACATATTTAAAAATTCCTTTTAATTTTGCAAAAACAATCGCTTGAGAAATATATTCGACTTTTCTTTTTCGATATAAAAATAAGCCCAGGAAATAAAAAACAATCGCCAGCAGGAAATACGCAATATAATGATAAACTTTTGTATCATCATTCCATATAATTGCTGGAGCTAAAAGGGGTGAAAGGAACAATAATTTATCTTCATCTAAATAATGATCAATTGGAAATCCATGTACCCACATTGTGATGTTAAAACATAAAAGGGCAAAAAAACCAACTGGCAATACTAGAAGCAAACAAGTCAGCACCCCTTGAAAAACAGATAAACCAGTCAGCATGCCAATACATACACATGCTGTAAATAGCACGATGCTAAAGATAGAAAAAATGAAAACCCATTTATAGATATCAGAAACAGGGAAAAAATATTCCAAATTTGCAACAGAATAAATAAACCGCAAAATAATTCCATTTACTAAGATAGGCAAAATTAATAAAATGATTCCACTGATGCTGTAATAATGAAAAAGATAGTTTCGTTTCATAGGCATGCTATGGATTAAGTCACTATATGACTTTGACTGCAAAAAACGAAATAGAAAAACTGCTAAAAGGATAGGCAAAATGATCATCACCAATATTTGTACAAAGACATTTACATCAAATACCTTTTCAAACATCGGATAATAATCAGGGCTGTTCTTCCAAGCTTCGTCTTTTTCTATCAACAGCAAATACAATGGCACAGAAAAAAAGAGCGCAAAAAATGATACAATGCTAACCCATCCGACATTGCGCAAAACAAGAACAGCTAATTGCTTATGATAAAAGGATGTTTTGGATGGCATAATTCATATCCCCCATTTCATAAATAAATATTTCTTCTAATGTTAGTGGCAGCATATCTAACAGTACTGGTTTAAAAGTTTCGATATTTGTTAAAATCTTTTGCTTTTCTCCTCTTACAATCAGCATATACACGCTGCCTCTTTGCTCCATATAAAGAGGCTTTACACTTTCTTTCCAGTCTTCTTTTGTTTCTTTCGGAAATGCGACTTGAATTTTATGAATATCAGATTTCAAATCATCAATATCTTTTTCAATCATGCATGTTCCTTTATGGATAATGCCAATATGGTCGCATAAATCCTCTACTTCTCTTAAATTATGGGAGGAAATAATCACCGTCATGTCTCGTTCTGCCACTTCTTGAACAAGCAAGTTTTTCACCTTTGTGCGAATGACAGGATCTAGCCCATCAAATGGTTCATCGAGAATAAATACGCTAGGATTAGTCGATAAGGCGAGCCAAAAAGCTGCCTGACGCTGCAAACCTTTTGAATACGTATGGATTTTTTTATTCACGTCCAATTCAAACACTTCTCCAAGCTTTAAAAAACGTTCTTCGCTCCAATTTGGATAAATCGATTGGAAAAATTTAGCCATTTGTTTTGTTGTATATTGGGGGAAAAAGGTTGGATAGTCGGGCATAAAAAACACGGACTGTTTAATAGCATTGTTTTCATATACATTCTCCCCTGCTATTGTAACCGTACCGCTATCTTGTTTCAGAATGCCTGCCAATGTTTTTAGCATCGTGGTTTTCCCGGCACCATTTGAACCAAGAAGACCATAAATAGATCCTTTATTTACATTTAACGATAAGTCATCTAGTATTTGATCTTTTTCAATTTTTTTATTAACATGTTCCAATTTGATCATTTCAACTAGTTCCTCCTTTCTGGTCTTTCAAATTTTCTACAAGCTGGATAATATCATCTGGCTTTACTCCTAAAAAAAGGGCTTCTGATATCAGTTTTTCTAATTTTCGTAAGGCTTCTTTTAATTTGGTTTCATCTTGCATGAGGTTAGAAGCATTAACAAAACTGCCTTTTCCTTTGATTGAATAAATATATCCTTTTGTCTCCAATTCCCGATATGCTTTTTGAATGGTGTTTGGATTAATGGTTAATTGAGCAGCTAATGTCCGGACAGATGGAAGCTGCTCATCTGGAACCATAACGCCTGATACAATCAATTCTATTAATTTATCCACTAATTGCTCATATATAGGGGTTCGGCTTCGCAAATCAAGCTCAAACATAATAAACCCTCCAATCTGTATTAAGTGTACTATAACTCATAATACAGTTTTCATTATAAAGGATACCTTTTCCAATTAAAAGGGGTATTTTAAATAAATTGGAAATTTTTTTACTGTCTCGCAAAAACTAGAATTCATTTTCAACTTTTCATAATTATCTAAAAATTAAAATTTTAATGAGAAAACAAGAAAATATTTACACTTTTTGAAATTTCATGTTTTAATAGATGTGTAATAAATAAACTTTACGGGGGAACATGATGAAAAAGAGAAAAATAACTTCTTTATTTGCTATTTTGCTAGCGTTTGTATTTGTATTCAGCACTGCAACAGCTGGCACTGTTTTTGCGGCTGCTACAGCCGATAAAGCAGAAACATTAACAGTTGGACAAGCAAAAAAGGCAAGTTTCGGCACAAATGAATATGTAAAATGGTTTAAAATCACACCTACTGCAGACACTATCAAAAAATTTACTCACCTTGAATTTACATTAAAATCCAAACAGGAAATGAATATATCCATCTATTCCAGTGCAGAGAACGCGAAGCTTAACAAACTATTTGATCAATACACAGCGTATAGCTATGATCAAAAGCCTGCTATTATTGACTTCCCATTAGCTTGGAATGGTACATACTATGTAAAAGTAGAGTATTATTCAGATGAAATAATAGAGGAAGCGGAGGAAGTTGAAACAGTTGTTCTATTGAATACAGAAGATAAAATAGACAGTTCCTTTACTCTTCAAGCAAAAGGAGCAACTTTAGCTCCATCAGCAGAATCAGCATCAATCTTAGAACAGTGTCCTGTTGAATTAAGCACTAAAGATAAAAAAGATGGACAATCGATTCTAAGCGATTTGCGCACTATTCGCGATTCTATTTTATCTCAAACAGTAAACGGGAAAGAATTATCTTCTTTATATTATAAAGTTTCCCCATTTTTAAGTTCCAAAATGGTGTTTGATAAAGAACTGCGCACAAATACATTGGCAGATTTGCGTCAATTAAAACCAATTTTTACAGAACTATTAAATAACGGAACGAATTCAACATACACGTTTACTAGTAAAGATGTCAAAGCAATTAATCGTTTATATGAATCAGCTTTAGCTGCTTCTCCAAAAACACTAAAAGAACAAATTCAAAAAATCGAAGCAAAAATCAATATCAGCAATTTAGAAGATAAAACCCTTTCTTCTGCTTTTTCAAAACTAGGTGCATCAACAAAAGCAATTGCAAGCAAGAATACAACTGGAAAATATATTGTGAAGTTAAAAGAAGGCAAAAGCCTATCAAACTTTCAAACAGGCACTAAAGCTTTAAAAAGCGACACAATTCAAGACTTAGATCAGACAGATAAAATCACCGATCAATTGATTGTGATGGATTTAGGCAAAGAAATCAAAACAAAAAGCTTTTCTGCCAAAGAAAAAACGAGTTTAGTCAACTCTATTAAAAACAATCCAGCAGTTGAATTTGTGGAGCCAGTAAAAACCTATAAAGCATTAGGCACAACAAGTGACATTTCCAGCAACTATCAATGGTCACTTAAAAACAGTGGACAAACAAGCGGCAGCAAAGGCGCTGATATTCAATATGAAAGCCTCTATAAGCTGCAAAAAGCAATTAAACCAAAAGAAACTAAACCAAAAGAAACCTTAATTGCAGTAGTAGATACTGGCGTTGACAGCACACTTGCTGATTTGAAAAACACGGTAAAAACACAAAGCGGCTATAACTATATTTCCAATACAAAAGATGCAACAGATGATAATGGACATGGAACACATGTGAGCGGCATTATTGCAGCAAGTGTTGATAATAATTATTCTATTGCAGGGATTAACACAAGCGCAAAAATTCTTCCAGTAAAAGTATTGGATGCAAGCGGAATGGGCGATAATGAACAAATTGCCAAAGGAATTAAATATGCGGTGGATAAAGGTGCTAAAGTCATCAATTTAAGCCTTGGCGGCGATTATAGCAGAGTGTTGGAGTATATGCTTCAATATGCAAATAAACGTAATGTCACTGTGGTTGCAGCAAGTGGAAATGAATCCTCTTCCATGCTGTCATATCCTGCTTCCAGTCAATATGTAACAAGCGTTGGAGCAACAAATGACTTGGATCTTGTTTCTGACTACTCCAACTACGGGGAAGGCCTTGATTTAGTTGCACCTGGCACAAATATTCCAAGCTTAGTGCCAAATGGAAATATTACGTATTATAGCGGAACTTCTATGGCAGCACCGCATGTAGCTGCTGTGGCAGGACTTATGTTGTCAATCAATCCAAACTTAAAGCCTAAAGATGTGGAAAAAGCATTAATCAGCACAACAAAAAATGTAGCATTCACAGAAACAGATGGATATATGGAAGAAGAAATCAGCTATCTTGATTTATTAGATTACGAAGACGAAGAAATCGAAGCGTTAGCGCCAGGCTATGATCTAGTGTCTGCTTGGGGAAGACTAAATGCTTTTAGTGCAATTAGCGCAGTTAAACTTAACGCAAAAGTAAACACCGTATATAACAGTTCAAAAACAATTAAAGGTACTGCAGAAAAAGGTACAGCTGTAAGTGTAAAAATCGGAAAAACGACTAAAAAAGCTGTTGCTGACAGCAAAGGCAATTTTAAAATCGAAATTCCTGTGCAAAAAACAGACAGTCTTTTATATCTTATCTTTGAAAAAACAATCAATAAAGTAAAAGTAACTACTACCATTCGTACGACTGTGCAAAAAGATACAAAAGCACCTAATGCACCAAAAGTAAATCCGGTATCAGACAAAGATACTAAAATTACTGGAACAACAGAAGAATATGCGACAATTACAGTAAAAGCAAACAACAAAACATTAAAAACTGGCGCTGCAAATGCAAATGGTGCCTTCAGCATTGTGATTCCAAAACAAATGGCTGGCACAAAACTAACTATTACTGCAGCAGATGGCGCTAAAAATACAAGTAAAGCAGCTTCTGTAACAGTAATAGACAAAACAGCACCTGGCGCGCCAAGTGTAGTTGGCACCATTAGCGATAAAAGCGACAAAATAGCTGGAAAGGCAGAAGCAAATTCCACTATTACCATTAAAAACGGGAAAACAAAGGTTGCTGCTGGCAAAACAAACAGCAAAGGATCCTATTCTCTAGCTATAAAAAAACAAAAAGCTAATGCAAAACTTTCGATTACTGCAACAGATAAAGCAGGCAACATAAGCAAAGCAAAAACCATCACTGTTGCAGACAAAACAGCGCCGAATGCTCCAAAAGTAAATGCTGTTACAATAAATTCCACAACAGTAACAGGCAAGGCGGAAGCAAATGCAGCGATTGTCATTAAAGTAAAAAACAAAGAGCTGGCTAAAGGTACAGCAGACAGCAACGGCTCTTATTCTATTAAAATAACGAAACAAAAAGCAGCGACTGTTTTATCTGTTACAGCAAAAGATAAAGCAGGAAATATAAGCAAAGCAACACAAAAAACCGTAACAAAAGCAAAATAACAAAAGGAGAAGGAATGCAAGCATTCCTTCTCCTTTTGTTTATTAGCCCACTTTTTTCTCGGCTAATTCCCCAACATTTTGTTTCACTTTTTTTCCATACATAAAATAATAAACAACTAATCCAAGCAGGATATAGATGCTTGTATAAAAATACAAAGAACTAAAACCAATTTTATCCCCAATAAACCCAACAAGAAAGGATCCTATTCCAATTCCAGAATCAAATAAGGATAAAAAAGTCGCTGTTGCAAGTCCTCTTCTTTGCGGCTCTGCTGATTGTATCGCAATCGTTTGAAAACTAGGAAACAAGGTTCCATATCCTATCCCGATTAGTCCTGCAGCCACTAAAAAGAGACCAGCTGTATGCATGCCACTTAAAATAAACATGCCAACCGCAAATAATACAATACAAGGATAAATAATGATATTTGCTCCATAACGGTCAAACCATCGGCCAGTGAAAGGTCTTGCCATCAGCATCAATACAGCATATACCACAAAAAAGTAACCTGATACAGAAGCTAATCCTTTTGCGTTGGCATAAACAGATACGAAGGATAAAATCGAAGAATAAGCGATGCCAAACAAGGCGGCAACAAAACTGATCGATAAAGCAGACGGTTCGAATATATTGCTCCATTTAAATGTATGCTTCTGTTTTGCATGAGCATGCACTTGTCTGTTTTCCTGTTTCGGCAATCTAATTGCTATTCCTGTCCCTAATGACAGCAATGCACAAATGCTTGCAATAATAAATAATAGCTGCACACCCCACGAATTGATTGCCATTAATCCTAAAAAAGGACCGATAACCATAGCCAAGTTCATAGACATAGAATAATAGCCCATGCCCTCTCCTCTTCTTGAATTAGGAATCAAATCAGCGACAATTGTCCCCGTAGCAGTTGTTGCAATTCCAAAACCAATACCATGAAATGCGCGGACTAGCAATAATCCGCCAACAGATTGAGGAAGAAAATATAATAATGTCCCAATTAAAAATAGCACCAACGCTACAATAAATATTGGTTTTTTTCCAATTTTCTGCATAAAATTACCTGCAAATGGACGAATGACAATCGCCGAAATTAAAAAAATCGTTACAATCAATCCTGCACTGGCCTGATGTCCATGCAAATGATTAATTGCATAAATCGGCAATGATACTAATAAATAATAAAAGGTTAAAAACAGAAAAAAATTACTTATCCAAATACTGATAAACCCTTTTGTCCATAATGCTTCCTTACTCATTGTTTTTCCCCCTTGCTGCAATCTGTCCCGTCCATTCTGCCAGCAGCATTGTCAGCTGCTGCTGCGATTCTTTTGGGAATGTCTCTACAAGCCGTTTGTTCATGACTAGAACAGCTTCTTCCCAAACCGGATACATCTCCAATGCCTTTTTTGTTAGTTCAATTTTTTTGGTGCGTTTATCTGACCCTTGGATTTGATTCACATATCCACCAGCTACAAGCTTTTGTATGGTTCTTGTCATTGGCGGTTTTTCGACTGACAAATAATCAGACAGTTCTGTTTGCGTCAGTGATCCTTTTTGTTTTAGCACATAAATAACCGACCACTGGGAACTGTATAGCCCAAAAGGTTGAAGTGCCACATTTAATTCTTTTGTTAATTCTCGAGCCAATTGATGAATGCCATGAAATAAAATATGAAGATCCTGCAAAGATTTCCCTCCCTGTTCCTATTTCCCCCTACAATTTCTTTGATAATAAGTTTGCCCTTTTTTTTGGAATAACTGAAATACTGACAGCAATTTTTTAAGCAGCATATATAAGCGAGGCTTTAGCGAAGACTATTATCTGTTCAACACTCAAAATTAGTTACCTAAGTAACTATATCATATAAAATCGCTTTTAAACAAGATGAATTAACAAATTTAAATTTTTATTCTGTATACAGCATATGTATAATAAAAGAAAACGAATCGAGGTTAGCATGAAAATCTCAGCATTTACGCTTAGAAAATATAGAGCACCAGCCATTTTACTTTTTACGCTGTATCTTGTTGTTTTGTTTTATCTTTTATTTTTTTCTGGTTACAGGCAATCTGTTTATGGCTTACGAGGATATAATTATCTCCCATTGCTGCCTCTTTTGGAGGAAGTAGCCTCATTAAATTCTTTTGGCTTATCTTTTATTACAAGCAATTTATTTGGAAATGTATTAGCCTTTTTGCCATTGGGTTTTTTTGCTGCTTTTTTTACTAAAAAAAATGTTTCTGCCATTATCATGATGTCTTTTCTTTTATCCTTTTCCATAGAAATGTTGCAGTTTATCTTTGCCATTGGCATATGTGATATTAATGACATTCTGCTGAATACAATTGGCGGCGCTTTAGGATACTGCCTTTTTTATTTAACTATGCCTTTTTTAGTAAAAAAACAATAAATGCCTTCCAATAAATGAAGGCAGTCTGGATTATTCGTCTATTAGCTGAAGAAAATCTCCAACATTAATTTTTCCTGTATGCAGAACTGCTGCATATAAACCAAAATGATTATTATTTTCTTTGACAATTTTTTTTAAAATAGAAGGTTTTTTTTCCCCTGTCTCCGGGTCAACGGTAATAATCATGCATCGTTCACAAAATTTATTTATTTGAATGATTACTTCTGACCCAATTTTAATTTTTTTCCCAATCAACTCTTCTTCTGTTATATCTAGTGCTTCCATTTGGTATACAATATTACCACGAAATCTTCGTTCATCCACCCTTTCGCCAATGCTGTTTTCTAGCTGCTCTAGCGACTGTTCACTAATTAAAAGAAGATGATCTTCTTCAATAGCAGGGAATGGAACAAAGTCAGGGGCATATTGAACGGCAGTCAGCTTTCTATTTGTATTTGCTTCTAATTCTTGCAAAAGGCATGGGTCCTGCCAATCATATATTTTTCCATCTTTTGTGACTATTTCAACGGACGGCAATTTTTTTGGACTTTCCTCTTCCGTAAACCTCGCTTTATATGTAGCCATATCTGGATATTGCGTAATGGTCAAATGTTTTTGATTATTGGTTAAATCAATAAATGCATGACTTCGATCTCCATACATTCCATAATTCACAACATTTGTCGAAGCTACACTTTCTCCTGTAAACGATTTAACTGGATGTCTAACTAATTTTGTAATTGTTCCAATTTTCATAATGGATTCACCTCTATTTATGTTAATACGACAAAAAGGCAAAAAATCCTTTTATAGAAAAAAACTGTCCCTTTTATCTCCCCATTACGGAATAATAAAAAGGACAGTCTAAATATTATGGTCTTCCTTCCGTCATATTAACAGCCAATAACCGCTCTGTTCTTGTATCAAAGGTTAAATTGACAAATACCCCAATTTCTTTATTTTGATTTTTTACAATCAGTTTAAATTTTTCAACAGATTTGCCATTTTTATTTTCTTTGCCTACATGCAAATAGTCGGTAATTTCACTATCTGGATATTTTTCTTGTGTTTTGGTCATCGCAATTCTGCCCCATTTTACATAGGAAGGCAATCCTTCATTTTGAGCGTTTGCTGGAATTGCTTGAAACAGCAAAGCAAAAGCAAACAGCATAATAGTTAGGTTAGATATCGTTTTTTTCATCATTTATCACACCCTTCTCTTTTAGTAATAGTATGGGCATGTAAAATCAGAATATGTAAACAACCCACTTTCATTTGTTAACTAATTATAAAATTAAGTTGACACAAATCTTTTTCCCATTTATAGTTTATTTATACATAATAATTTTATATAGGAGTGAAACAAGTGAAAAAATGGAAAACAATTGAAATTACGATGATTGCTTTATTTGTGGCCTTTACAGCAATTGGAGCTAATATCGGCAACTTTTTTATTATCGGCGGTGTTCCTTTAACATTGCAGACTTTTTTTGCTATTTTGGCAGGGCTCGTGTTAGGCAAAAGACTTGGCAGTATGGCGATGATTGTCTATATGTTTGTCGGGTTACTCGGCTTGCCTATCTTTTCGCAATTTGGCGGCGGATTCCGGGTTATTTTTTCTCCAACGTTTGGATTTATTTTATCTTATATTGTAGTCAGTTATGTAGTTGGATTTATGAGAGAGAAAAAAGCAACCTTGCCAATGTTTATTTTTAGCGCCATTGTTGGTCTGATCTTAAATTATGTTATCGGCACCAACTGGATGTATTTTGCCTATAAATTTTGGGCAGCTGCCCCAGAAGGATTTACTTATGGGTTAGCTTGGTCGTGGATGTTGGTCTTCCTTGTAAAAGACGTAATCGTCAGTATTTTTGCTGGAATTGTCGGCCATCGTTTAAACAAAACAGTAATGGCAAAAAGCAGTTTAAAAATCAATTAATAAAAAAGACTGTTTTCGTATAGATGGTTGCTTTTTAAACGCTGCCTGTATGTAAGCGAGACTGCTGAAAAACTTACTATATTTTATATTTGTATGTGATGGAAGGGGCAATTACAGGAAACAGCTATTGTTTGAAGAGGCTTCCCATTCGACTCCTGGGGGATTAGCGAGACAGGCGAGACCCTTGCACGAAGCGGCTCGGCGCTCGCCCTCCGGAAAGCGAATGGTAAGCCTCGAAAAACGGATTCATTCATCGATTAAAAGCAAATTTCAAACTAGTTCTATCCACTAATTTAACTTTCTCAGTGGCCTGTATGCAAGCCACTATGTCTTTTTCTCTATTTTATATGGTAAAAAACAACAAACTTTAAGAAAACAGCCATAAAAAAGAGTAGAAATCCTTTAAACTGGATTCTACTCTTTTTTATTCCTTTGATTTAAATAGACAAAAACCGACTGAAAAAGAAAATAACTGTCTATTCTTGCGCTTTCCCAAGAAATAGTCCTCTTTTTCCCATAAAGAAGTTATCTCACTTGGAAGCTAAAAGGAGCCTCATAGCTATCAAAATCCTTTGTTAACACATGAACGGTTGCTTCCCATTTTCCAGGCTGATTCAACTTTAAATTTTCGCCACTATACTTTCCATCTGCTGTTTTCTTTAATGTAAAGTTAGTTTTTTGACCTTCATGAGACAAACTAATCGATAACTGCTCTACATCTTCCATTGGTTTGCGGTCATTTGTAAACAAATTAATGTCAAATTCATTTTGCACACCCGTTTTTTTCGGAGAAATGGACAGACTTATATTTTCATTATAGCCTAATTCTGCTTCCCCATAAAAAGGCTTATCTATTGGCAATGTTGGTGTCTGCAATTGCGTAAACACTGCTGTTGTAAGCAGAATAAGAATGCCTAAACACATTTCCATTTTAATGGAGGTTTTATAGATTTTTTTGCGGGATAATAATAACCTGCTGAATAAATGATAGGCCCCAAACCCAATCATCACTAAAAACAAACCAGCCTTAATAAGCAGCACTACTCCATATGTTGTACTAACTAATGAATGAAAATCAGGTATTAATAATGATGCATTTATTGCACCTGAAATGGCAAGAACCGCCACACTAAACAGCGCCCAATGAGAATAGTTTTGCAATGTATGCCAATACTGGTCATGTTCCTCACCATTTTTTGCAACTATTCCTTCTTTTAACAAGAAAACAATAACCAGTATTCCTCCTAGCCAAATCGATGCTCCTATTAAATGAAAAAAGTCAAAAATAATTGCAGGTGTATCATATGGAGAACTAGATGGATGTCCAATAAAAGCTTTAGCAAGGATAATGCCTATAATAGAGATCCCTGGAATTATCCAATATCTTTTCATCTGATAGCTTTGTTTTCGCTCCATATAAAGGTGGAGAGCCCATAATACAAGCAATAAAAGCATTTGTATAATCCATACCGTACCTTCTTTTGTGCTTGCAATGGTTTCCAATAGATAACGAGGACGCAAACTTTCTAAAAAGTTCATTCCTGTATTTGTTTGAGTTTGCACCATTAAAAAAGTAATAATTCCTATTGTTAGAAAACTAAGTGCAGTATAAACAAGTTTTTTCGTGCGAGAACCGAGCGGTGATGCAAGTTTGTCCGTCCGAAACCAAACGAAATAAAACAAAAGAAGTCCTACATACAAACAAAGTCCTGTATACAAAAATGCTTTATTGATTCCTACGGCAATCATCGTGCTTTTATCAATCGTATATTGCTGCTTGGGCAATGTCACCCCTTTTGGAAGCTCTCCAATACTAAATGGAATCATTCCCGATACAGAATGGCCATCTGCAGAAAGAACACGCCATTCTACTGTATAGACATCATTTTTTAATCCGTCTTTTAGTGTAACAGAAATGGATTTTTGAGTTTTTTTATCAATTGCAACATCTCTTTTGTCAACACGCTCTCCCGCTGAATTAAGAACATTCAGCACCGTAAACCCACTTTGAATTTTTTCATTAAATTCGATTTCCACTTTTTTTGGCGCTTTATCTAAACTCTCATTTTCCACAGGAGTTGAGTTTGTTATATAAGCATGAGCAGATGCATTTGCTTGCAATAAAAAAAAGCTGAGAAACAAAAGAAGCAGACTTGCTATATGTTTTTTATTCATTGCTTTCGCTACCTTCCTTTATGTATTTCTATGTAGGAGTACTCTCTTGCTAGTAAGAGATACGACACAACTAACATTATAAAGGAAGAAAACATATCCGTATAGGAATACAGTAAGTAGCTGTCGACAAACGCTCGCTTTCTTTATTATTCGCCTTGCCCAGATGCTCATTATGTACCTGGGTAACTCCGCTCCTCCCAAGGCTTCATGCCTTTAAAGAAACCATTTTTGATCAACCTGAAAAATTAGCAAAACAAGCTTTGTCTACACTCTGACATCTGTATAGGAATATACTAATTATGCTGCTCTCCCCTTGTCTAAAAAGAGAGTATTTTGCCAATATCTGCGCTTTCCCGAGAAATATTTTTTATTATTTTTCTTTCTGTAAGTATATTGCTTTCTATTCCAGGTAAAAATAAAAACAAATGTGCAAGGAGGTAGGAAAATGGAAGTAAATATGACTGCAGAGGAAGTAATGACCGCTATTTCTCAATTACAGACTCGCGGAGAAAATTTAGCTAAAAAAAAGGTCAAACAAAACCATCCAGATTTAATGAGACATGCTCTGCATTACTTTCCTGATTGGAATAGTGCAGTGGATAAAAGCAATTTAGCTTAAAAATTCCGCTTTTTATCTACAACCTTTTTAGACTGCTTCCAAGTCCTTCTTTTCACTAGAGCATACATAAATCATTTACAGCATGAAAACAAAATAGGCGCCCATAGAAGAGTTATTCTCTATGGGTTTTCCTAATTGTCCGAAAAATATTGAATATCTTCTCTATAGCGGTTCATAATAAAAACAAGATTTTAGGAACGAGGTACAAGATGAAAGATTTTTTTATTCTTTTGCGCAATGGAAATAAATCTGCCCTTTTAGCTGCTACTGTTAATACATTGATTGCGATTATTAAAGGAGCCGCCTATATGATTACAGGCAATGTTGCGATGTTTGCAGAAACCATGCATTCTTTAGGAGATGCTGCCAACCAGTTTTTTGTATTTATCGGTTCCGCTTTAAGTAAAAAACAGCCTACTAAACGCTTTCCCGGCGGTTTTGGACGGGTTGTCAACTTAGTATTATTAGGAGCAGTCTTAATTGTTGGCATTATGTCCTATGAAACAATCAAAGAAGGTTTTGCCCATATTTTTCACCCAACAGAATCAAGCGGCTTTTTATTAAATATTTCTGTTTTAGGAGCTGCCGTTATTTTAGAATTTTATGTGCTCATAAAAGCAATGAAAGAAATTGTTCACGACCAAGGATTAGATCCAAAAGGATGGAGGCTTTTTAGTCATAGCTTCCAATACTTAAAAAGAGCAAAACCTGCAACAAAACTAGTATTTCTTGAAGATATTGTTGCAACAGGCGGAGGATTGCTTGCGATGATTGCTGTTATCATCGCCCATTACACTCCTTTTCATCAAGCAGAAGGAATTGCCTCTATCATTATTGGTTCCTTTATGTTTATAGTAGTCGGAAAAGTTTTCTTGGACAATGCAGCTGGTGCAATTGGAGAAAGTGACGCAGAAATGGAAGGACGAATCGGTATGCTTGCAATGGCTGATCCAGATGTTCGCGATATACAAGATCTGACTGTATACAAAGAAGGCGAAGATTTTCATGTAGAAATGAGCATTGAAATCGACAGCCAGTTAACCGTCGAACAAGCAGATAAAATCCGCCACCGCATCGAAGACCAAATCATGGAAGAAAATGGCGTGTCTGACGTTATTATCGAATTTGATACAGATGATGGCGTATTAAATTGGAATAAAAATCCACTTTCAGAACAGAAATAAAACAAACGTTTGATTAATAAAAAAACAGGAAACTGGGAGTTTCCTGTTTTTTATTCTTAATACTTGTCAATCGTTGCTCCAAGAACGGATGCACGAATAATATCCATATGCTGAAACCTTTGTAATTCTTTTGCTGTGCCAGTTACCACCGCTCCGTTAAATTTTAGGTTGGAAGGATTAGAATTTGTATTTTCTTTAATACCTTTTATTGCTTCCTTTACTTCACTTTTATGAATTTTTTTGTTATAAAGCTGCTTTAATGTTTCGTTAAAATACTGCACCTGCTCTTGAGAATATGCCACTTCAGGATTTACATCAAAACCAAATGCGCCTCCCCCTCCTTTTGTTTTTAAATCATCGCTTGGCAATTCTTTTGTCATTTTTTCCATTTGAGCAGCATAGCTGGTGTCGACCCAGAGCCAATTCACATTTTCATAGCCTAATTTTTTTTTCAGCTCTTTAATAGATAATGGCTTGGTAAAAGAAAGGCCGACTTCAATTAGCTTATTGTCATCTAGAGTCGCCGCAATATCAAGTTCATGTGGCAAATAGTCATAAGATAATTTTGGATAGTAAAAATCTAGTTTTCGTTGATTATTAAAGTAATTATAGCGGACTACTCTTTTGGCTTCCTTATTAAAAGAAAGAGTTTCACCCATGCCGCTGCCTCTTTCTACTAATTTTGGTTTTCCAAAAATGGGAATTGTTTTTACTGTTTTGTCCCATACAATGGTGCGATCGCCAATTGTTTTCATATACATAGAATCTTCTCTTACACTAAATAAGTTATAATCATAGGAAGAACCTTCAAGATTTATATTTGCACCATGTATCATTTCGAATAAATAATTTTCATTATCTATTTTTTTATTCAGCAAATACTGACTGCCATTAATAAGAACATATAGGCTGACAACAGTAGTAATAACCGAAATAAATATGTATTTAACCAGCTGTTTTCTTTTGGACTTTTTGACTGCTGACTGCAAAGAGGTTTGATTGATAAAATCAATTTCTTCCTGCTGTTCTTTTTTATCACTCATTTTCAGTAGCCTCCTTATAAACTTTTGCTAATTGTTTTTTTGCACGAAACAAATTGGTTTTTACAGAAGCTAAACTCTTATTTACGATTTGTCCAATTTCCTCATAAGATAGCGCTAATTGATATTTTAAAAACAGCATTTCTTGATAATCGGGCTTTAATTTTGCGATGGCCTGTTTTAAATCATTATTTTTTTCCAGTTCTAAATAAATAGATTCTGGATTCTCTTTAAAATCTGCCGCAACCTTTTTCAGGTTGACATCAAGATCTATTCTCTTTTGCTTGCGATATTGGTCATAATAAAAATTGAGCGCCACTCGAATTAACCAGCTTCTAATTTTTTTTAGAGGAATAGAATCAAAATGAATCAAATATTTTATTGCTGCTTCTTGCACTGCATCCTTTGCATCTTCTTTTGGAACTCCCACTTTGCAAAGATAACGATAAACAACATTCAATTCTTCATTCAGTTCTTTTCCTTTTATTAAGTCATCCATCTTCCCCCTCCTGCCTACTAAACGAATAAAAAAAGAAAAAGTTTACAAAAATTTTAGTATTTTTTCTATTTCGACGCTCTTTTTTTGCCAGCCCTCTGCTTTTTTATCAATTTTTCTATGCTTTTTATCGATTTATGCTCTTTTTTTATCAAATTTTTTGCTGTATTATCAACCAGCGATATTTTTTATAAAGTGAAACTTCAATCAGTGGGGGTTTTCTTCATTCACCACCGATTGTTAGTTGAACTAATCAGGCTTTTATGGGCAGTTTATCCCCCACCTAGATTTCTCGTTTTCTCTTACCATCCCTTAGGTGAGAGTCAAAAGCCCGTTAATGCGTGATAAATAAAAGACTGATGCACTCAGATGAAGCTGCTCATCTAAGTGCACCAGTCTGTTTATGCTTTCGTTTTTTCCACAATCCCTCGCTGACTGCAAAAAGCAAAATAGGTAGATATCCAACTAGCTTCCAGTTATTTTCTGCACCGAAAAAATAATAGGCAATTGGAAGATCTATTATACAACTAGCAAACATCCATTTCCATGAATGAAAAAATACTCCCGCTATAAAGCTAAGCAGTGAAAAAGCGGCAGATAGTTGCAAAAGAATCACAAAAATTTGAAAAGTTTTCATTACACCCCCTCCCAAATGTTTTATTCTTCTCTATACCCTATGACCTTATTGCCTTCCACATTTAAATAGACATTTATTTTTTTAATGGTTCTTTTGCTAAATAACTAATTTTAATCGTGCTGCGATTTTTAATGTCTTTTTTCTGGCTTGAATTTACCTGTTTCACAAGAAATTTGCTTCCAGATTTAAAACCACTTATACTGCCCTGTTTTTGATCTGCTATTTTATTCTGCAAAGATGGATCTAATGCATTATATGTCAATGTCAGCATCTTGCTTTCTTCTTGTTTGGTATAAGTGTTTATTTCTACAGATACAGTATCTGTTTTAGCATTAATCCAAATATATACAAAAGATAAAAACAGCAGCAATATAATTCCTAAAAATAGTTTTTTTTCATTATTCTATCTCATTTCTTTTTATTTATTTTGAATGCGTAAAATTTTTTACTTTTAGATAAATCCTTTTAACCAGCCAATAGAATAAACTCCTAAAATAGCGATCCATTGCTTCCACTTGATAGAAAATAAGAATTATCCATTAAATGTTTTTAATTGTGTTCATCCCGATCCATTAAACTTAGTGAATCCTTTCCAAATTAGAAAAATAATAATCAGCTCCAATTAATGCCCGAATCCCCATGATCAAATACAATATTCAGCCTTCCCCTTTCTTTTTACTTATTATAAAACATTGGATATATTTAACAAGTTGTTTTTGATAAACTAACACTATCTACTCTTAAAATTAGCAACAAAGCAAATCTATTATACAAGGAGCTAAAATGAATCAACATTTATTTCTTTTCGGAGGAGGACCTCCCTTTACTTTGCAGCATGCAAAAAAGTTTATTAATCTACTGAAATCTACTAATCCTATAAGCATATTATGTGTGGGCAAAACAGGTTGGCAGCAATATATGCCTATGTATACTCAAACGCTAAAAGATTTAGGTGCAGCATCATTTGAATATTTGCCGCTGCCGTCTCCTTCACTTGAAAAAATAAAAAACAGTTTACATAATAGCGCTGGAATTATTATTTGCGGAGGAAATACCACTCTTTATAGAGATTATATTGTGGATACTCCTATTAGTCAGATTTTACTAAATTGCTATGAATCAGGCATCCCTATTGCTGGATTTTCTGCAGGCGCTCTTATTTTTCCTGAAACTTGCATTATTTCAGCAAAAGATAATCCCAAAGGCGAATTTGAGCCAAAAAAAGGATTAGGATTATTAAAAAATCTGCTGCTCGCTGTACATTTTTCTGAGTGGAAGGATGAAACCCATTTGCTGCATGCTGTAAATAAATTAGGAGAACAGCAGAATTATGGCATAGATGAAAATACTGGAATCTACTTTCGAAATGGAAAAATGCATACAATCGAAGGCAAAGGCGTATATACAGTTAAAAATAAGCAATTGCTAAAAATACACTAAAGCAATTCTCACTACTTTAATTGAAAAAATAAGAAACAGCAAAGATTCTTTTTAGCAAAGAATCTTTGCTCCTACTATTAATACTTGTCCACAACCGCTCCAATGCTCGATGCTTTTACATAAGATTTTCCTTTTAAGCTAAGGAGATCCTCTTTTGTTCCGGTTACAACAACTCCGATGATTAAGCCGTCTTTTTGGCGTTTTTTCAATTCTTTATAGTCATACTTATTATATTCTTTTAGTTTATTTAAAAAAGCAGCTTCATTTTTTATATTAGGATAGCTGTCAGATTTACCTAATTCAGATGTAGCTTGATAGATCCCATATAACCAGCGGCCAAACTCTGGTTCACTTCTTTCTGCTGGTTTATTATCATAATTATTCACCCAAAACCATGTTGGATGAACAGATTTCGGAAGCAATTTTTTTACTTCTTCTAGCGAGTAGCTTTTATCAAAAGAAATCCCCATCTCCATATACTTATCTTCTGGATAGTCTTTTAATTTAGCTAAATCATCTGAATACTTTTGATATGTATACCGTGGAACATAAAACATCATTTCCTTTTCCCCGCTAGGAATATTAACAACTGTTGTATCATTCACAATTGTACTATAAGATGAAAAAGAAGTTGATGTAAAACCCCTTATCCCAAAATGTGCTTCTTCCGTATCCCATGGAATAATTTTATCTTCTATCACTTTATATACTTTTCTTTTTACTGTGCCTTTAAAAAAGCCAAAATCAATTGTTTCTGTTTGGATAAATGTATTGGGTGCTTTCATTACTGCATCTGCTTTTTGATGTTCTATAGCAACTTCACTTCCTCTTTTATCGACAATCCAAATATTCGTTCGATGCACTCCATAACCGACAGCTAAACAAACAATAACTGAGATAAGTAATGTCCGGACTAAAGTTATTCGTTTTGCTTTTTTCAATGTTTTTTTTAAGCTTTTTTCATCAAAAATATCTTCCAATTCATTTTCTTTTATTTTTTCCATTATATTCCTCCTGATAAATCTCTCTAAATTTTTTTCGTGCTCTTGCTAAATACGTTTTGACATTGTTCGGCTTCATTTCTAAATAATCGGCAATTTGCTGATAAGACCACTCTAATTCATATTTTAGAAGAAGCAGCTGCTTATACGCTGTTGGCATAAGATCCAGCATTTTTCTGATGTGCTGCTGATTTTCTTTTGTAATGATTATATCCTCTATTAATTCTGTATTGGATGCGAGTGTTTCATCGAGCATTAAACTTGGCGCTTTATTTTTCCTCCGGCAATAATCATAGTAAAGATTGGTTGCCACTTTAAAAAGCCATGCCCTATATTTATCAGGATCAACAGCATCAATATGAATCATCATCTTATACACACTATCCTGCACAATATCTTTAGCCGTTTCTGAATCAGCCCCTTGCCTCATTAAATAATAATAAAGCTCATTCATCACTTTCTTTAAAACATCATTGGACAACTTCTTTTTCAACTATCTTCCTCCCTCTGTTTTTATAACGCAAAAGGAGATGAAATGTATACAGTTATAATTAATATTAATTGGAAATAATTTTGTCAAAGAGGGAATACTGTGTAAAATTAATCCCTCTTTCTATAAAATCATTTTTTGAGAATACTAGAAATCCATGTTAATTATTTTAAATTTCCTATTTAATTGCTTACCGAATAAAAACTTCAAAACAAAAAAGCATCAGGATTTCTCCTAATGCTTTTTTGTTAACTGATCTGTCCACCAACTACGACAATATCCTCTCCATATTGTAGTGCTGCTTCTATTGTCTCCACTAAATGATTTATAGAAAGATCGAAAATAATAGGATTTTTTTCACATTTATACTAAATGAATTTATTTTAGTGTACTATTCGGGTTCGCTTATTTGCCATCTTCTCTATTTTTTGGCTTTACTCCATAAAAAAATCCCTTTTAAGAGCTCCTTCTTTTACCAGTTGTATGGTTATTTATAAACAACATCCCCTGCATATCCCATTTTCTCTGATACTTCTTGGGCATGCTTCTTTACTTTTTTAATAAATTCTGGCAATCTTTCTGCTTGAAAACGAATATCTGGTCCTGCTAGGCTAAGGCCTCCAACCACCTGGCCTTTATGGTTAAAAATAGGTGCAGCAATCGCTGTTGTATGATCTTCTAATTCCGATTTGCTGATTGCATAACCAGCTTGTCTCGTTTCTTCCAAAACAAGGCGAAGTTTGTCTACATCCGTAATGGTTCCAGATGCATATGCCTTAAAATCAACTATTTTCAAATATTGTTCCTGCTCTTCTTTTGGAAAAAATGCTAAAATAATGCGCGGACATGCCCCTGCATATAAAGGGGATCTTCTGCCAACAGCTGTATATAACCGGACCGGATGAGTGGAATCCAACTTTTCTACATACATCGCCTCATCGCCATCTTTAATAATTAAATTCACTGCTTCTTCTGTTTCATCACGCAATTTTTTCATCACAGGCAAAGCAATTTCCCTTACATCGAGCCTGTCGGCAACTAATTGGCCAAACTGCAAAAATAATAGACCTAGAGAATATAAGTTATCCTCATCTTTATCAAGAAAACCCATATCCTCTAAAGAACCAAGCATACGATGAACAGATGTTTTTGGCGTTCCTGTCAGCTGAATGATTTCATTAAATGATAGTTTTGAATGTATAAGAAAAAGTGTTAATAGATCCTTTGATTTAATGACGGTTTTATTTTTGTTTTGCATGCACCATTCCCCTTTTAAACAGATTTGTCTATTTTAAACAATTCTTTCTAGCAGTCTACTGTTTCATTAAAATAGCGTGCTTCAGCTGTTTCCATTGTTTTTCCTTTTTAAGCTGCAGCTGCTGTGCTTCTTCTAATGTGATAAGCTGAAACCTAATTTTTTCTCCTGGCTTCCTTTGTGCTAAATAAGCTAAATCAACGGAGGCAACTTGAGCAATTTTCGGGTAGCCCCCTGTTGTTTGGCGATCAGCAAGGAGAATGATGGGATTTCCATTTGGAGGAAGTTGGATCGTGCCAAAAGAAACAGCTTCTGACAGCATGTCTTCTTTTTCCTGAAATTCCATCTTTGGTCCTGATAAACGAAAGCCCATCCGATCTGATTGAGGGGTTATTTGAAAAAATTCTGCAAAAAGCTGATTTTTTCCTTGTTTTGTTAATTGATCATATTGCCGTCCAGAAAGCACTCGGATAAGGGCTTCACTCGACCCAGAAAAAAATAGCTTGGAGTCTACAAACCAATCGGTTGTGGAAAAAGGAGAAGTAGAAACTGTATCTTTCAGCTTGCTAAAAAGCATCATGGATCGTTCCGAATATTTGCCTATCTCAATAGTATCCTGCTTTTGTAGCGCTCTTCCTTTAAAACCGCCGATTTCTCCCCGCAAATAGGTGCTTTTGCTGTGCATAATTTTCTCTACAGCAAATCCGCCGGCAACAGCAAAATAGCTGCGGCAGCCAGACTTTGGCACACCAAACTTTATTACACTTCCCCTTTTTATCCAAACAGGGCGCCAAACAGGCAAAGAAATCCCGTCTACTGATGGAGATAAATCGGCTCCCGTAATGGCAATCAGCATATCTTCATTCACACTTATCATAGGTCCCATTAGTGTTATTTCAAGGGCCGCTTCCGTTTCCTTATTTCCGACTAATAAATTTGCCATTCTTAAAGAATAAACATCCATTGCACCACTCGCAATGACGCCATATTTTTGAAAACCGTACCTGCCTGTATCCTGTATACTAGTAAGAAGCCCTGGACGAAGTATTGTTATGCTCATGTTGAAGTGTCTCCTTTCCATTCGTTATATTCTTTCCAAGAAATAGAACGAAACTTTACTAGATCACCTGCTTGAAGCAGACTTGGCGGATTATCTTCTGGCAAAAAAAGATTTAATGGCGTTCTTCCAATCAGATTCCAGCCACCTGGTGTACCAATTGGATAAACACCTGTTTGTACTCCAGCTATCCCAACAGAACCAGGTGGAATAAGAGTGCGAGGCGACGAATGTCTAGGCGCTGCAATTTTTTTCGACATCCCGCCTAAAAAAGGAAAACCTGGGGCAAATCCAATCATATGAACAAGATATTCTCCACTTGTATGTATAGATATCACTTCTTCTGACGTTAATTTATTAATGGATGCCACCAGTTCTAAGTCTGGTCCCAATTCTCCTCCATAGCATACAGGTATTTCCATAATACGGGGGCTGCATTTTTCATTACTGTTTAGCTTCCCAATAATTTCTTCCATCAAAGCATCTACCATTTTGTATGGAGAAATCTCTTGAAATGAGTTTTTATATTCTTCGTAAACAACAACAGGATCATAAAACACAACAACATTGGTGAATGCGGGTATATACTCAATAAATCCTGGAAAAGAATGCTGATCTAAATAGTGGGTTAACTGCTGGATATGCTGGTGAATGTCTTTATTTACTTCCTTGCCGAATTCAATTAATATGGCCGAATCGGAGAATGGTTCTATATGTATGATTGTCCGTAAATCTATCCTTATATGAGTCAATGTTCATCCCCTCTTTTTTCATGTCCATAATATCTGAATATTACCATAACTTCACCTAAAAAAATAGAAACTAACTAGAAATTCATCTTAGTAGTTTCCCATTTTTGTGGTTAATCAATTTCCTGCAAAAACCGGATCATTGTAGTAGATCACTTCAGAAAGAATTTTGCTTCCATTTAATTTCGCCAATGTTTCCCTTGCTTCCTTTTCGCTTGTAAATTCATACATGCATAATTCATTTTCTTTTGAATAGAGGGTAATAACCCACATTTTTAAATGCCTCCTGACAATCTCTTAATATTTAATAACTGAACGTTATATCATTCCTTTTTTCGGAACTTTAGTTCTATTTTATAGATTTAACTATATTATAATGATCCTTTTCAAAAAGAACAACCGTTACTTTTTAAATAATTATTTTAAAAATTCCATATCTATATTAAGATTATGATAGCTTGCTTTTTTTGGAACTTTTATTCCGAAATATAGACAAATACATAGAAACTATTTTTAAAAGGGAGGTTTTTTGCTTGCATCAAATTGATTTAAATTGTGATTTAGGAGAAAGTTTTGGAACATACAAGAAAGGAAGAGATGAAGAAATTCTTCCTCTAATTACTTCTGCTAATATTGCCTGTGGATTTCATGCTGGAGATCCATCTGTTATGGGAAAAACCGTTCGTCTTGCTCTTGATAACGGAGTAAAAATCGGTGCACATCCAGGACTGCCTGATTTAATTGGTTTTGGACGCCGCAATATGGATATTTCTCCACAAGAAGCATATGATCTTGTACTCTATCAAATTGGCGCATTAAACGGGTTTGTGAAAGCAGAAGGTACAATGATGCAGCATGTCAAACCACACGGAGCATTATATAATATGGCTGCCAAAAATAAAGATTTAGCTGAAGCAATTGCAAAAGCAGTATATAAAATCAATCCAGAGCTTATTTTATTTGGACTTTTCGGCAGTGAACTGATAGTCGCAGGAAAAAAAATAGGCCTGCAAACTGCAAATGAAGTGTTTTCCGACCGTACCTATCAACATGACGGAACACTCACACCAAGAAAGGAAAAAAACGCGCTTATTCATAATGATGAACAAGCTATTTTGCAAGTGACCCGGATGGTGAAAGAAGGAAAAGCAACGTCACAGCAAGGAACAGATATAGAGGTTCAAGCAGATACCATCTGCATTCATGGCGATGGACCCAAAGCGCTGACATTTGCACAGCTGATTAGGGATTCTTTTGCTAAATCAAATATTTCGATACGAGCAATTGGGGATAAATAAGGATATTTTTTTAAAATCCCCGCAACTGAATAATTAGATATGCTTATAGAAGCAAAAACTGTCCCTTTGGTTTATTTTTTATGTTTTTGCTTCAAATTTCTCATGCTTTGATTCAATTTTTTCAAATAGCTATTTTTCGGCAAAACCCCCTATTTTCTACTCTCTATTAAGCAGCTGCAAACAATTCATCATCATTGTTTACAGCTTGTTCCTTCCATTTGTTCTACAACTGCAGAAACTAATGTACTTAACGGATGGATAATAACAGCAGACGTTTTCTTTTCCACCTCTTTGGCCCCATCTGCCATTGATAACTGAGCAACTGAAATCACTTTCTCTCCTTGCTTAATTAATTCAAATAAGGTATCCTTTATTTTTTGATCGTACTGTTCTTTTAAACCTTTCATAATCAGCTCAAAAGAATCTGGAATCACCACAACCTTAAAATCTATTATTTGCTGATGGGCTTCTGCATATGCTTTAAGCCTTTTTACCGTTCCCTCTACCGTTGCAGGATTGGAAAAAAGCATGGTTTGCGGCTTTTTGTTGCGACAAATATATGCAAAAAACGGTTCATCAATTTTTATAATCGGTACAGTTAGAGACAATTCCACTTCTTCTAAAACAGCAATATACGTGGTGCACGTAATAAGAATCGCATCCGCCCCGCATTGGGCCATCCATTCTATTTGCTCTTTTGTTTTATTTTTTACCGCATCTGTTTGAAGATTCCCTGCTAGTGCAACTTGGTAAATTAAACCTGGATCAACAAAATGAACAAATTCAATTTCATAAGCAGAAAATGCTTTTTCTATATACTCTATATTGGAAAAATGAGCATGAAGGCAGGCTATTTTTTTATGCACTTTTTATTCACATCCTAAAATTTACTTTGATCGTTTATACTCTCCATCAAATTCCCTATCTTGTTTAACCAAAAGCTAGTTACTCATTTAAATGAATGCCTATATTTTTTAATTGTTTTTCTAAATACTCTCGCTTCACTTTTCCATTCTCCTGATATTGGAGTGGATAATATTCAGTCATAAAAACAGGTGCATCAAAACTCAGCCAAATATTACGGTAAATATTATGGGTGTCTCTTATTATTAAAAATTCTCCGTTTTCTAATTCAATATCATCATCTACTCGAAATTAAAATCGACAACATTCACATATTTCAAAAGAACCACCCTCTAATTTTTCCAAGTCATCATATGCAGGTTCGTCAAATCCTTTATAACCACATACTGGACAAATATAATTCATACTATTATTATAAACCTCCTTTATTCTAGCACTAAATTAACTGTATAAGCATCTTTAGAATGATCGTTAACCGCTATTCAAAAAATTTTTCAAATGGCTTATTATACATAAAAAAATAGAGGCAAATATCATGCCTCCATTTCCTTTTACTTATTTGCTTTCAAATGCGACTAAATGTTGCTGCTCAAGCAGCTCCTTTGCACTTTCATATAAAAAATAAGCTGCTTTAATAAGTGCACTCTCATCTACTGTAAAGGATGGATGATGCCAGTCTTCCTCTCCATTTGTTCCAAAAAAAGCAAATGTTCCGGGAGTTTTTTGAAGATAATAAGAAAAATCTTCTCCAGCTGTTGACGGTTCTGGATTGATCACTTTAAGGGATTGCTTATATGCAGCAGTTTTGGCTATTTCAGTTATGGTGGAATTATTGGCTAATGGCGGCGGTCCAGAATACCAGCGAATATCTGCTTTTTGGCTAAAAGCTGCTGCAATGTTTTCTGTTATATCATAGAATCGTTTTTTTACTTGTTCCCTCACCTTGGGACTAAATGTGCGGACTGTTCCTTCAATGGTTACATGACTCGGGATAACATTCCAAGTTGTGCCTGCTACCATTTTTGTTACACTTAAAATGGCGCTTTCTAATGGATTGATATTCCTACTGACAATTGTTTGCAAACCATTGATCAGCTGTACGGCACCAATAATGGGATCATGGCCATTATGGGGCAATGCAGCATGCGCCCCTTTTCCATAAAGAATTACTTTAAACCGGTCCACTGCCGCCATTAAAGGCCCCTCTTTTAGTCCTACTGTGCCAACAGGCAAATCTGGTTTGTTATGAAGTCCTATAATGGATGCGACATCATCTAACTGTCCATCGTCTATAACCTTTAAGGCTCCTCCTCCTAATTCTTCCGCTGGCTGAAATAGCAACCGAATATTTCCTTTTAAATTTTTTTGATCTTCTTTTAATAAAAAAGCAGCTCCAATTGCTGCTGCCGTATGAAAATCATGTCCACATGCGTGCATTTTTCCTTTTACGCTTGAAGTAAACGGCAAATTTGTCTGCTCCTCAATTGGCAGTGCATCAATATCTGCTCTTATTGCAATCGTAGGACCTTGTTTTCCTCCTTTGATATCTGCAAACACTCCTGTTGGGAGCAATGTATCGCGAATTTCAATATTTTTTTCATGAAGCCACTTCAGTATATACTGTGTTGTTGCAAATTCTTCATTTGACAGCTCTGGATGCTGATGAAGATGACGGCGTATTGAAATTAACTCTGCTTCTAAACGGATTGGATCCATGGGTTTCACCTTCTTTCTCTATATCATAACGATAGCATTTTACAAGTACTTCTCGATTATAGAATTCCTTTGTTTCATCTCTTTTAAATCCAATCCACTCATATAAGCGAATTGCTTTATTCATTAAATCACTTGAATGCAAATACAGGGATTTTTCCCCTTTTTCTTTTGCATAGTGAATGCTTGCTTCTAGTAATGCTTGTGCAACACCTTGCCCTCTTGCATCTGGATGCACAGCCAATAGCCTTACAATCGATGACGAGATATTTAGTTCTGGCCTTCCGTACGCTTTTTCTGATGTATCAAATATTTGCAGCGTTCCAACAATAGATTGATCCCTTTTTGCGACCAAAATCCGATCAATTTGCTCGTTATCCACCGACTTTTTTATACTCGTTATATACTCTAGCCACGCTTCTTGATCAGCAAACTCTTTGCCATATTGCCCATAACTATCAATTAACAGCTGCCGCACATTTTCTTTATCTTTCTCTTGAATCTCTTCAATCAGCCACTTATAAGACATTTTTTTTCGCCTCCCAATTGACTTCCTCTTCTCTTGATATCCTCTTTAAAAACTTTTGTGTTCGCATTTCTTTTGGTTTAGTAAAAATCTCCATTGGCGTCCCTTCTTCGACGATAACGCCCCCATCCATAAAGAGCACATAATCAGATACTTCACGAGCAAAATTCATCTCATGTGTCACAATAATCATGGTAATGCCTTCTCTGGCAATATTTTTTATGACAGAAAGCACTTCACCAACCAATTCAGGATCAAGAGCAGATGTTGGTTCATCAAAAAGAATTACTTCTGGATTAAGAGCTAACGCACGGGCAATGCCAACCCGCTGCTGCTGTCCACCTGATAATTGACTTGGGTAATGATGCAACTTATCGGATAATCCGACTTTTTCCAGAATTTGCTTACTTCGCTTATGTGCTTCTATTTTCTTCATTTTTTTTGCCACAATTAATCCTTCTGCAACATTTTCAAGGACTGTTTTATGTGCAAATAAATTATAGTGCTGAAATACCATCGCAGACTGTTTGCGGAGAGAGATGATATCCTTTTTCTTCGCTCCTTTGGCTTCAACTTGAACATTGCCAATACGTACTATTCCGTCATCAGGTTTTTCCAAAAAGTTTACGCATCTAAGCAATGTCGTTTTTCCCGACCCACTTGGACCAAGTATGGATACTACTTCCCCTTTTTTAATAGTTAAGTCAATGCCTTTTAATATTTCCAATTGCTTAAATGATTTTCTAATTCCTTTTAACTGAATCATCGAACCCCTCCTCTGTTGTAAGCCTTCACTTTTTTCTCTACTAAAGATGAAAAGCTTTCAATAAAAATCGTCAATCCCCAGTAAATAATTCCTGCGGCAATAAATGCCTCTAAAAACTTCAGATTAGTGGAGGCAACAATATTAGCAGCAGCGGTCAGTTCTTTTTGCGAAACAATAAATGCAATAGAAGTTGTATGCAAAAAACCAATTGATATATTTGTAAAATTAGGGATGGATTGTGCCAGCGCCTGCGGCAATACAATTCGAATCATCGCTTGAAATGTACTCATTCCTACTGAATAGGCTGCTTCCATTTGCCCGTTGGAAATGCTGACAATCCCAGAACGGATTGCTTCTGATAAATAAGCCCCTGCACTTAAAGACAAAGCAATAAGAACAAAAATACTAATAGGAATCAACTGTGAAAAAGCCTCGAAACCAAATTTATCTGCTGCTTTATCGATTAAAAGCGGCAATCCAAAATAGATAAGCATAATATGCATAATGATGGGTGTTCCCCTAAAAAAAGACACATATCCATTTGCAACGGCGCTTAGTCCTTTTACTTCATAAACACGAATTAAAGCAACAAGAAGACCAATCAAAAAGCCAGAAAACAAAGGAATAACGGTCAATAGCAAAGTTAGGGGCAATGCTTTTATAATTTCTAAAGATGCGGTCCAAATAAATGGGATATCTATTGTCACGACACGCTCTCCTTTCTTAACATTATTTTATATAGCAGAACTAGCAAAGGATTGATGTCGTTTCATACGTTTTTCAAATAAATGAAACCCTTTTTCCAATAGAAGTACAACAATGTAATAAATAATAGAAAGGGATATATATACTTCTAACGCATGTGCAGTTGCTGCAATTAAAGTTTCTCCCCGCCCTACTAAATCAATAACGCCGATGGAAAAAGCAAGAGATGTATCTTTTAATGACCCAATAACAGAGTTAGCGATATTGGGGAATGCTACAACGATTGCTTGAGGCAAGATGATCCGAAAAAAGTTCTGTGTATCGCTCATGCCAACAGAGTAGGCTGCTTCCGTTTGTCCACGATCAATGGATAAAATAGCGCTTCTAAATATTTCTGAAAAAACAGCTCCATTGCCAATTGCATATGTAATCATAACAAAATAGATGGGTTCTACTCTTGAAACATCAATATTTATTAGCATCAACAATGCTGGAACCCCGTAAAAGGTTAAAAATAATTGAATTAATATAGGCGTTCCTCGAATAAAAGATATATATATAATGACAAGCTGCCGCAATATTGGCAGATGGAACAATCGAGGGATAGCAGCAACTATCCCTATTATTATTCCAAATACAATGGAAACGGCAAGAATTTGAAGGGTTACAGCCAAATATGGAAGAAGTGTCGGGATAAATCCCCAAATTAATGTAAAATCAAATGCTTTGCCCAATCCCAATTCCCCACTTTCTTAATAATAACGCTTCTTAAAATCCAACCGTATAGTCAGCTCCAAGCCATTTTTTGCTGAGATCGCTCACTACTCCTTCTTTTTTCAATTCAGTTAGTGCTTCATCTATTCTTTTTTGCAGCGCTGTTTCATCTTTGCGAAGCAAAAAGAATACTTTTGAATTTAAAAGCGGTTCTCCTACTACTTTTTGCTGGGCGTCTGATTGTTCATTCAGAAAATCAACGGCAAAAGGAGTCGTAATGGTTGCATCTGCACGCCCTGTTTTAATCTGATTAATCGTGTCATCAGCACCTTGCCCAGAATATACAATATTAATGCCTGCATTGTGTTCTTTATTATATTTTTCTAGAAATACCGCTGAATTGCTTGTTGCGCTTACTATTGCTTTTTTTCCTTTTAAGTCCTTAATAGAGTGAATATCGTTGTTATCTTGACGAACGGCCACTTGAAGAGGGAAAATATTATACGGCTCTTTATTAAATAAGAATTTTTTTTGACGCTCTTCATTCACTTCCATTTGATGGGCAATAAAGTCGATTTTATTTGTTTCTAAGCTAAGCAATAGATTGGAAAAATCCATCGTTTTAAATTCAAATTCATATTCTGGCAATTTTTTATCAATTTCACGAACAAGTTCTACATCATAACCAGTAAGCTTTCCGTTTTCATCCAAAAAGCAAATATTTGGAAACTGTGTACCTGTTCCGACAATTATTTTTTTGACTTTTTCACCTGTTGATGCTTCCTCTTTTGATGAGCACCCAGCAACAAGAAATGTTAGCAGAATGGTTGCTATTATCCATATTTTCTTTTTCATTTTCTTTCCCCCATTTTAAAATCTATTTATGTTTACAAAGGCACTTTATTTTCTATAATGTGATAAAGATTTTCATCTAAGATTTTTTGCAAAAAAACGATTTTATCTCCTTCATTAAACTTTTCATCAAAAATTTTGTATCCTCTTTTTTCATAAATGGAAACAAGCCAAGGATGACGCTCTGCAGTTGCTAAGTACACAGCAGGTGCTTTTACTTGTTCACGAAGAACCTTTTCTTCCACATATTGGAGCAGTTTGGAACCAATCCCTTGCCGCTTATACTCTGGGTCGACTGCAAACCACCAGATAAACGGATAAGGATTGCTGCTATTAGGATCAGCCCAAGGATAGCGAACAGTAACAGTCGCAATAATTTTGTCATTTTTTTCAAGAACATAGGTAGAATGACGTGTAATATTATTTAGTACCAAGGATAAATCAGCAGTTGCCGCTAAAAAGTTAATATTTAAATCCCGAATTGGCTCATATGCTCGAAGGGAAAGTTCTAATATATTCGCTGCATCTTCTGGTATAGCTAAACGAATTTGCCCCATTTTTACTTGCCTCCCCATATTATACTATTCTTATAAAATTAGTTGGCTTTAAATGCAAAAATTTATTTCCTTACAAGATAAGGAGCCAGCTCTTTTTCTAAATGATCGATGCCGCTATCTGTTACCCCTTTATATATGCCGTCTTCTCCTATTTCTACAACTGGAACATAACGAATTCCATATTTCACTTCTAAAATATCACGACGGTCATCTAAATCTGTTACGTCAATCGTCTGAAAGGCAATCCGTTTTTCATTTAAATAATCTTTTACTTCTTCACAATAGCTGCAGCCTTGTTTTGCCCATACAATAACGGATAGTGATGTCATTTATAAATTCCTCCTTTAGTAAGCACCCATTTATTTTACATACTGATTTTTTTTATATGGAAGACCTAAATTTCCACGAAGCGTGTCGCTTTGATAATCTCGATTATAATATCCCTTCTTTTCCAAAATCGGGATAATATGTTCAGTGATATCATCCAATCCACTGCTTAATACTGGGGCACCTATAATGAAGCCATCAGCGCCTTTTTCATCAATCCAAGCTATAAGCTGGTCTGCAACCTGTTCATAGGTTCCGAAGAAAGAGCTTTTTGGAGTGGTTACTTGCAACGCCACTTCACGCAATGTTAAATTTTGCTCAACAGCCTGTTTTTTAATGCGATCTGTTGTCGATTGAAAGCTATTTTTCCCCACATTCCCCACATCAGGAAATGGCTCATCTAATGGATAAACACTAAAATCAAAATGATCAAAGAATCGTCCTAAATAATTGAGTGCTTCTTCAATCGAAACAAGATTCTGTATCTCTTTATATTTTTCATTCGCCTCTTCAATTGTTGCAGCAGCAATTGGATGGATGCCAGGAAAAATGCGAATTTCTTCTGGATTTCTTCCATTCACTTTTGCTCTATTTTTTAAGTCTTTATAAAACTGTTGTGCTTGTTCAAGAGAATCAGCATTTGTGAAAACCGCATCCGCCTCTTTGGCAGCAAAGTTTTTCCCTGCTTCAGAAGAACCTGCCTGAAAAATAACCGGCTGTCCTTGTTCGGACCGCTCAATATTTAAAGGTCCTTCTACTGCAAAAAATCTCCCATTATGATTTAATTTATGTAGTTTAGTTCCATCAAAAAATTGACCTGTTTTTCTGTTTCTTACAAAAGCGTCATCTTCCCAAGAATCCCAAAGCCCCTTTGCAACCTGCAAATATTCATCTGCTATCTCATAGCGAAGAGCATGTTTTGGATGCTCGCCTTTATTGTAATTCAAAGCAGATCCCTCAAGGGGTGATGTCACGACATTCCATCCAGCACGTCCTCCACTGATTTTATCTAGTGATGCGAACTGTCGTGCAATCGTAAATGGCTCACTGTAAGTGGTAGAAACGGTTCCAACGAGCCCAAGCTTAGTAGTTGCCGTGGCTAGTGCAGATAAAATCGTAATTGGTTCAAATCTGTTCAAAAAGTGTGGAATTGATTTTTTATTAATATATAGGCCATCTGCAACAAAAGCAAAGGTAAAACCTGCTGATTCAGCTTTTTGGGCGATGTCTTGATAATACTTAATATTTACACTTGCGTCTGCTGGAACAGCTGGATCTTTCCACGCATTCATATGTCCTCCTGGACCGTGCAGCATAACCCCAAATGGAATTGATTTTTTATGAGACATATTCTTCATTCCTTTCTTGTTCAACATTAGTTGGTCTTAATAAATAAAATGAATGAATCCGCCCGGCTTTTTCTTTAAGCGGTGTATGTAATATAAATTCATCAATAGAGTATTGGTTATGAAGCTGTGTCAGTTCTTTATGAACAAAAGCAGCTGTTCCGGCAATAATATTTGTATCATGTACAGTTACTTCGTAAGATTCACCAGACTGCTTCCCAAAAACTTCCGCTTGTTTCAGTGACTGAACAGTAACACTTCTGCCGCTTTCTAAATGAACTTTGTATATTTTTTGATCTCCTGCAAGACGTTCTGCTTCCTCTTGAGTATCTGCTGCGACAGTAGCGACGGATACAATAAATCTGCCCGTTGGCCATTCTTTTTTATAAACACTTGCCGCTTTTTCCAATGCATCGTCATCACTGTTGATAAATCTGGCAAAAACAAAGTTCCATCCAAATTTCGCTGCTATTTCTGCACTTTTTTCACTTGCTCCAAGCAAATAATTTTCTGTTTTTTCAGGAGGTTCAGGTGTAGCTTGAACACCAGCTAAATCATGCAATTCATCTATCTTGTTTTCAAGAAGACTATGAAGAAATGACAGCCTTTCTTCAAAATCTTTTCCATCATTAATCGTTCCATATTGCAGCGCTTTTGTTGATAATGGCAACCCGCCAGGCGCCTTGCCTATTCCCAGATCTACTCTTCCTGGAGCAAGCGAGGAAAGAACATGAAAATTCTCTGCCACTTTATATGGACTGTAATGCTGCAGCATAACGCCGCCTGATCCAATTCTAATAGATTGAGTTTTCGCAAGAAGATAAGAAATTAATACCTCCGGTGAAGACCCAGCAAGATCTTTTGTATGGTGGTGTTCCGATACCCAAAACCTTGTGTACCCCCATTTTTCTGCTTGTTGTGCTAGATTAATAGTTTCTTGCAACGAATCAAAGGCAGTATCGCCTTCATAAATTGGACTTTGATCTAATAAACCAATTTTATAGCTCATATGTTCCCCTCCTGAATTCCTATTTAACAGATAAGAATAATCAACTATATATTACATAAATTTATCCTATCATCATTTCCAACCAAAGAGCAATGGTTTCCGTGATAGAAAGAATTATTGTATTTATAAAAAAAACTTATCAATCTGCCAGTTTGCCAGATAATACTGCATCATGTTGGAACAATTCAATAGAAGATACTATATCATCCCATAAAAATGGCCTATTGGAACTGTAGTAGGTTCCATATATTTTTTGAGTTAAATGAAGCAAATGTGTTACATCTATTTCCACTAGTTCTCCCTTATCCAATTCTTCTTTTATGCATAAATATGGCAAAAATCCTATTCCGTTCCCAGATTTAATCAGAGATTTCGCTACTTCTAAATGACCAATTTGGAATTCTATCCGCGGCTCCACCTTGGCGATCTCAAAAATTTTATGAACTCTATTCCAGTCAAAAGCACCACATTCAAAAAATACAAGGGGTTCTTTTGCCAATTGTTGAACAGTAAGTTTTTGGATCCCAGCTAATGAATGTTCCGGTTTTACTACAAGACGAATTGAATTATCTAAAAACTGCACTTGTTCTAATGACTGGTGAGAATCTTTTTTTAAAAATGCGACATCTATCTCTTTGCGCAATAACTTGTCGACAAGAGCTTCATTTGAAGCTGAAATAAATTTAAATAGAATACTAGGATGTTTTTTTTTCCAAAGAGGCAAAGCAAATGGAATAAAATATTGAGATGTAATCAAATTGGCTCCTATCACCATTTCTTCCAAATTACTCCCTTTTTTCAATTGTTTTTTTCCTTGTTCGAACGTACGGATTATTTGTTCTGCAAAAGGAATAAAGTCCCTTCCTTTTTCTGTAAGGATAATGCCTCTTCCACTCCGTTCAAACAGCTCTGCCCCCAATTCTCGTTCTAATGTTTTAATTCTAGCTGTCACTGTTGGCTGAGATAAAAATAAAGCATCTGCTGCTTTATGAATGCTCTTAAAATGGACAGCATACATAAATGCTTCTATATAATCTATATTCATCTTGATGACTTCCTTTATTCATTAATTAGGTTTCCTTTAAATATTTATTGCCTGATGATATTAACAGCCACACAGCTCTTCATAAGAGACTGCTTATTTATAGCTAAAGCAATAGATGCATTGTTCTACAATATTTTGCGAAGGTTATCTTTATTGAGCAACTTCAATTCCCTTTCATTCTTCCTTATATACTCGTGCGTTTTCTCGATTATTTCCTCTTTATCGTGATCCATTGAAGCAACATGAAAAGAATTAGTAAGTGTAACAGCCTCTTTCTGAAAAGAACCAGCATTTTTTATAATATAATCTGTATTTTCAGGTGGAACCACATGATCTTCTGCTGATTTAAAGCATAAAATCGGACTTTTCACATTTGGGATAATTGCATACGTCTTCTCCATCAATTTTTGAAGTTCATGTATGGAATGAATGGATACTTGATTATATGTTATCTCCTGAACACCTTCTAATTTAATATCTGGAGCTGTCCCCAAAACATACTTTGGGCTCGTTTTTCCTACTAAATAATCGTAGCTTGGCACACTTAAAGCTGCATTAATCAACACAAGTCCAGGTATGTCTTTATATTTATTGGCTAACCACAGGGCAAGTGTGCCTCCCATTGATTGACCAATAACATAAATAGCAGAGCAGCGCATTTTTAAAAAATGATAGGCATTTTCTACATCTGCAAACCAATCTTTATGATTATGTTTTTCCATATCTTTAAAATGCGTACCATGTCCTTTTAGCCTTGGAGTATAAACCGTGTAGCCAAGTTCTGCAAATTCCCCTCCCAAATAGCGTACATTTTGAGGTGTTCCCATAAATCCGTGGGAAATTAAGACGCCAATATCATTCCCTTGCCAAAAAAATGATTCCGCTCCTTCCATAACAGGATATCTTTCACCCATCTTCTATCTCCCCTTTCTTTCAATAAGATATTTATTTACACCTATCGTTTCTGTTTCATGTAAATAGAGCAAAATAAACTCATTTAATTTTTTTGTTATTCCTCCTTTGCCAAACTTAATAGGTTTTGGAGACTTAACATTGCCTTCTCCTCCTTTAATAAAATCTAAAAAGGCTAAAATATAAATACGTCTATAGGAAATATTTGTCATGCCATATTCAAAGAACCAATGATCAATGACATTATAGCTGCCTCGATTAATGCCATATAGTTCATCACATCTTTTATAAAAAGAAATATCAGGGAGATTTAAATAATAATTGCCCGTCAAAAAGGTTTTCTTCTCTTGTTTTAGTAAACTGCTTAACATATAAATGGATTCCTCCTTCAATTGCATACTAATTTTCATCTACTGACGCTTATTTTCTGTTTCTTTCTAAATCTAGCTTTCACTGCTCAACTGTTTCGTCTTTATTTGATTACGATATTCTGTTTCAATTTCTGATAACGTTAATTCATATAACTGTTGTGATTCTTTTTTATAAACACCAAAAGAAATTAACTGTTGAATCAGTGTTTCTTTTCTATACTCGACAGCCTTAAGCAGCTCAGTCATTGATTATTCCTCCCCTTTGTTTAAATTCTTAGTGAAAATACAAAAGAGACTAAAAAATAAAGTAAAACTTCAATCAGTGGGGGTTTTACTGCCCGTTAATGCCGGATAAATTTTGATAATCTATACATTGTTGAATCTTTTTTTTGCAATTCCCTTATTGAGAATAAAAAACTGCACCCATGCTTAAAATCTATCAATAAAGCACATTTCTGCCCAAATGAAAGCAAAAAGACCTAACCTTATGTAAGGTTAGGCCTTCGTTTGTACGATCGGCTACAGTTATTAATTAATATGATTATAAACACACTATTCCTACCTGTCAACACAGATTTAAAATTCAATTGAATAGTAGTGGATAATTGTATCTTAGCAATTATTTAGTTAATTAGTGTAATTTTTTTGTTTATTAACAATTAGAAAAGCTGTTTTCGTAAACTTTGTTGCTATTGACTAAGCACTGGGGAAGGTTAATTTCCGCTTCAGGATGCTCGCTTTCCGTGGAGCCTCCTCGTCGCACCAGCGACTGTGGGGTCTCACCTGTCCCCCTGCTCCCACAGGAGTCTCGCACCTTCCGCTCCAATCAAAAACTAGTTAAAAACAGCAATCTTTTAGAAAAGAGCCATTAGAAAAAGCTTTTTCCATTATTACAAAAGAACTGGAAGAAGCGATTGATAAAATTAAAACTAACGCCAAAGAAGTCCCTGTCGTTCTAGTTGGCGGCGGTTCCCTCTTACCCCTTAGGGATATAGCGGGAGCAATAGAAATTATTGCTTTAGAAGACTGCCAATGAATGGCCTATGTCACTTCTGAATTTGTCACATAAAGAGAAAATGAAGGTGTAGTCTAGCAGAACTAAGATAAAAAACCAGAGTGATGACTTAGATTTTCATTCTGGTTTTTATCGTATGCATTTAATATAGTGGTTTCAATTAAAAATAAATACTCCTGTCCACTGCTTTCACGATTTTGATGAACCAGCTTTATATCGTTAAAACTATTCACTAAATAATCGGTGCAACAACGTTAAAGCCAAGTTTTTTGGCGTCCTCCTCATTAAATCCATTATCAAGATGCATACAGTAAACTTTCTCTCTTGCTTTTGCATCCATTAACTTATCTAGTTTTTTCAAAGAAAGATGCACATTCCCTTCATACTCTGCTATGCAAGTATCTTGATAAAACAAATCAAATCCGCCATTATTCTGCCTATTGAGAATGTTTGCAGGAATTTCATTGCAATCACCGCTATAATAAATGGTTTTATTGTCATAGTGGATAATATATCCATAGGATTTTAATTCTTTAACGTGAGGAACTTTAATTGGTTCAAAGTCAATATGAAAATCAGCGTACTGGTATTCTGTTAATTCACTGAATTCAATCAATTTATAGGTATGTTCTTCTACTCCCATCATTCGAAGAAGGGGTTTAATATTTAAATCATTCGGTGCGTAGACACAAACATTTGCTTCTGCAAGCTTATTCATGGAGTAATAGCCATATAAAATTAAATCTCCTAATGAGCCTATATGATCACAGTGCGTGTGTGTTAAAAGAATACAAATTTCTTCAATACCTTCAAGTAAATTGGTTTTCTGCAACCTTGCAAAAGTGCTGCTCCCACAATCAATTAAAAATAATACATGATCCTTTTTGATAAATGCTCCATTATTCCCTAATGCAGTATTAAAAGCACTTCCACAGCCGATAAAATTCAACAACTTTATTCCTCTTTTCTAAAAATTATATTTGTTTTGACTTTGTCTACATACTGAAATACTTCACATTTATAAACCTTTTTTAGAAAATATTCATTTCATTAACAGCCCTATAATAAGAGTATCTAATCTTTAAACAACTATCTTTGAATATAACACTCACTTCAGAAAAAACAAACACGGACTCGTTATTGCTTCTAATTAAGTGCTTTCAAATTAATGAATAAACCAATTGCAATAACTGTGAATTGCTGAATATAAAAAACTAATCTCTTTCACAGTTGAATATAGCAATATATTTTTTTGTATAAAAAACTAATCTCCATATACAAGTTCTGCACAAAAACTCGTATATGGAGACTTATCTATAATTGCTCGTTATTCGATTAAACAAAATAGACTATCTAAAAAGAACCAATGCATTTCTAACACATGGACTCGTCGATTAGTCTATCTACTTACTCATTAACTTACAGGTGTTTTTTTAATTATTTTGTTAAAAAGCAAGCTAGCAATAGAAATTATCGCAAGAAGCGCAACAAACCAAGTCACATTTTGGGCTAATGCATTAACGATAGTGTCTACAGGGGTGGAGATGGAAAAAGCTCTATCTAAAATCCAGCCTGCTGAAGCGAAAATGGCAAATAAAGAACCTATGATTCTGACAAGGCTATATACCTTTGTCACACTCAGCAAAAGCAACCATGGCATAATTAAAACAATAACAAATAACTGCATGAGTTCTATGCCAATATTAAACCCTAACACACTTAATGCTATTCTCATCGGGGTTACGCCTAAATCGGTAACTAGTGTTGCAAATGCTAATCCATGGACTAATCCAAATCCACCAGCAACAAAAATTTCACGTCCAGCAAAAATTGGCCGTATTGCATGAATGGCCGAAATGAAAATCGATACAGCAATCAACACTTCAATCGGCTGACTCGGAATATTTACCCAGCCAGTCGAACCAATGATTAACGTAATCGAATGTCCAATGGTAAATGCCAATGTAATTTTCAGCAGCTGCTTGATGCTATGTTTGGCACCAGCAAATCGATCCCATTTTCTATTTTTCACTAACAATGGTGCTGGCAGCAGGAGCGCAAGCAGAAACAGCAAATGGTCCACGCCTTCTGCAATATGAGCCATACCAGATTTCACAATGCTTCCAAATCCTTTCCAAACACTGCCGTCTGATTGGTCAATGGAAACAGTTGTATTATTATGAATGATGTTTGCAATAATTTCAGGATTGCTTGTATAGATTCCATTGTTCCAGTCGCTTCTAACAGCAAGTGTAATCACATGGGTAACAAGCTCTTTTACTACCACTTCATAGTTTAATGTAAAAGAATCAACAGCTGCACCTTTTGGAGGTACAAGTGTTGCTTTAGCAATTAAATCAATGGGATCTGTCTCCACATCAGGATAAGAAAGAGACAAATCATCGACTTGTATAGACCAATCTTCTCCGTCCGAAGTTTTCGCACTCATATGACTCGTTATATAGCTTAGGAGTTCATCATGATAGGTACTGACAGCCTTTTTGGGATCGCCCGTCAAGTTCTGTTTAAATGCAACTTCTAGGCGGTCTATCGGTATAATTAGCTCAGCTTCCACCTCATTTTCTAAAAAATCCAAATAAACAAGGGAAGTTGGCATAGCATGAGCAGAGGTGGATGACGGTGCTGAAAATAGCACCATCATCCACAAACTCATACATACTGCTAATAACTTTTTAACCATTATGAATTAAACTCCCCACCATAATCTGCTTCTTTATCTCTCCAGATTGTATGGAAGTGTACTTTGTCTTTAATAACTATTCCTGATTGAACAGCGAACTCAATCCAAACTCTTGGTCCGTCGATGCGTATATATGAGCCAACATCTTCTGGATCAGTAGAACCAGACCAAGCTACATACGTTTTCGCAAGAGATTCATCGGATAAATAAGCGTCTAGAAGTTCTTTTTGGTCTTCTTCATTAACATCTGTAACCCAAGCTTTGATTGCTGCTTTCACTAGTTCTTGTTGTTTTTCGCTTAATTCAGATACTAAAACTCCTTCACTTTCTGTCGGGAAGTTTCCATCATTTCCTGGCCCTACAAGGACATCATCAAATTGATCTGTAATTTTCGCCTCAGATTGTTGATCGTCACTTAACGAATCAATCATAGAATATACTGCATCTTTACGTGTAGCTAACGCTTCTATTGTTTCACCATCTGAAGTCTCAAATGTTTGTGGTTCAATCCCAATAAAGAACGGTGTTGCACCCGTTTGTTCTGCATTAAAAGTAAAGTTGTTTGCATAATGGTGTCCGCCAACTTGAAGGATCCAAGCAGAAGAATCAGACACATCTCCTAGGATAGAAACATAATACAAATCAGCATCATAACTACTGCTGGATTCTCCTAATTTCTCTTCGGCTTTCAGATTTTTAACCAACTGCTCATAACCTTGTTCACCTAGAGCTACATAAAATAATTTTTTAGCAGCTTTTAAGCTTTCCTCTGAAAGACTACCTAATAAAATACCATTACGTTGTACAATATCTACAGGAAGATTGGACCATGTCGCTGCATTTTCAGCAGTTAAGTCATATTGAATAGATTTTTGCTGTTCATCAGATAATGTCTCTAAAAATGCTTTTGCTAATTTAGTGGCTTTTTTATCAACCGAACCACTATCATCAGAAACTGAAACAGCTTCGTCTAGTGTTGCACCAACATCTGTTACAATGCTATCCGTATCTACAGTAGCCGAACCCATACCGCCGCCACTTGGTGGCCCGCCTTGATTTTGATTATTGTTTTGACTTTCTTCATTATTTCCACAGCCGCTTACAATAGCTGTTAATGATGCTGCAAGAATAAATCCTAATAAAGCATGTTTCTTTTTCATCTTTTTCCTCCAATTTTGTTAATGAACCTTATTAATTTACAAACTTTTATTAAACCCCAGCATACTAAAGGGAATACAGAAATGTTTTCCTTTAGTGGTAATGAAATAAAAACAAATTGTCCTCCCTCTTCCAAACTTAAAAACTAGGATTAAGTTTGCGCTTAATTTTCCATACGATTTACTCTAATGAACAAACCTTAACTAATCCTTAAAATAATAGTTTTAGTAAGAAAATCGCATGAATGGGAGTACCAGTTTTAACTATAGTATTTTTTGAATATTAGATAAATAAAAGCAGGGATTCTCCTTATCTAGAACTTTAGCTCCTTGTATGTCTTTTATATTTTTCACATGAAAAAGAAACATAGAATCAAGCTCGTTCTATGTTTCTTTTTCGAATATGTTAAAAACAAGGAAAACAAATCAAATGTATTTATACCATTAGCTTACATGCCCCTGTGTCAACTGATTGTTATACAGGTTGGAATAAAATCCATTTTGCATTAAAAGATTTTCATGTGACCCCTGTTCAATGATTTCTCCATCTTTAATTACTAAGATAGCGTCCGCTTCTCTTATCGTACTGAGCCTATGTGCAATGACAAAGCTTGTTCTCCCTTTCATTAAAGACTTCATTGCCTCTTGAATATGAAGTTCTGTTCTTGTATCAACACTGCTTGTTGCTTCATCCAAAATAAGAATGGAAGGATTGGCAAGAACAGCACGGGCGATTGTTAAAAGCTGCCTTTGTCCCTGACTTAAATTTCCTCCTTCTGCGTTTAAATGCGTATCATATCCTTTAGGGAGCTTTTTTATAAACGTGTCAGCATAAGCAAGCTGAGCTGCATCTTCCACTTCTTTATCTGTAGCATTCAAACGGCCATACCGAATATTTTCTCGAATCGTTCCAGAAAATACATAAGCATCCTGCAAAACAAGTCCGATTTGCTTTCTTAGAAATTGTTTGCTGAATTGCTGAATATTTTCTCCATCAATAAAAATATTCCCTGATTGTATCTCATAGAATCTTGTCAATAAATTAATAATGGTCGTTTTTCCTGCACCAGTTGGGCCTACTAAAGCAACCATCTGGCCAGGCAGAGCGTTTAGAGAAAGTTTTTTAAGAATAGGTACATCTGGCTTATAACTAAAATTCACGTGATCAAAAATAACTTCCCCTTTTATTCTTTTATCAGACATTGCTTCTTTCTCTTCTACAGTCTCTGACTCTATATCTAGCACTTCAAATACACGTTCAGCTCCTGCAATCGCGGATTGAAGCATATTATACTGATTGGCAAGCTGATTGATTGGCTGGCTAAATTGGTTGGAATAATGGAGAAAGCTGACAATGACTCCAATTGTAATAATGTCATGGTATGCAAAAATACCGCCACATACTGCAATAACAACAAAACTTAGATTGCGCATGGTATTCATCATAGGTCCCATTGAACCAGAAAAGGTTTGGGCTTTCACACTGACTGACCGCAATTTTTCATTAATCTCTCGAAATTCTTCAATTGATTTGGCTTCCCTTCCAAATACTTTCATCACCTTTAAACCGGAAATGCTTTCCTGCACAAATCCATTTACTTCCCCTAAATGCTTTTGCTGTTCGGAAAAATACTGGCGGGTATATTTGGTGATTTTTTTCGTAATGAAAATAATGGATGGAACAATCAAAATGGTAATCAGTGTCATCCAAAGACTTAAACTCAACATCATGATAACACTGCCAACTAGCATAAAGACACTAGATATGAGTTGGACAACCGTTTGATTCAGCGTATTGGAGACATTCGCGATATCATTTGTGGTTCGACTCATCAACTCTCCATGTGTCTTTTGATCAAAAAACGAAACAGGCAAATGTTGATATTTTTCAAATAGATCTTGGCGCATGTCACGGACGGTGTTCTGAGATAAACTCGAAGCCACATATTGTTGAATCCATGTGAAAACAGCGCCTAAAAAATAAACCCCTAATAAAAGAAATCCCATTAGAATAAACCCATCAAACTTATGTGGAACAATATAGTCATCCATTGTTTTTCCTATTAAATAAGGGCCTAAAAGCAGCAAACAAGAGGTTAAAGCAGTACAGAAGATTACTACTAACAATCCTTGACGCTGCCGTTTGACATAATTCCATATTTTGAGCAGTGTCCTTTTTGCATCCTTTGACCTTACTATCGGAACTTCTCCAGGTCTTGGACCCCGGCTTTGCTGAAAACCCATTTGGGAGAGATTTGCTGAACCTTTCTGTTCATTAGAATGTTTGTTGCTGGACATAAGACGCCTCCTGCCTGCCAAATTGGGACCTATAAATATCTTGATAAACCTCACATGTTTCCAATAATTCTTTATGAGTGCCGCTGCCTACAATGGACCCTTCGTCAATCACTAGAATCTTTTGGGCTTGTATAACAGACGAAATTCGCTGAGCAATTAAGAATGTAATGTTTTCCTTCATTAAACTTTTTAAGGAATCGCGGAGTTGTTTCTCTGTGCCAAGATCCAAAGCACTCGTACTGTCATCCAAAATTAATATTGACGGCTTAATCAGCAGGGCTCGGGCAATGGCGATTCTTTGCTTTTGTCCACCAGATAAATTGATACCTTTTTGGCCAACCTTCGTAGCATAACCATTTGGCAACTTGGAGATAAAATCATGTGCTTGAGCTATTTTAGCAGCCGCCTCAACCTCCTCTTGCGTGGCATCAGATTTGCCAAATGCGATATTATCTCTTATAGACCCAGTAAATAAAAAGGACTCTTGGAGAACCATCCCAATGTTTTGCCGAAGCTCTAAAAGGGGGATGTCTTGAATATTCTTTCCATCAATCTCAATAGAGCCAGATGTGACATCATACAGCCTTGGAATCAACTGGACAAGCGATGATTTCCCAGAACCTGTGGCTCCAATGATGGCAACGGCTTCTCCACGTGAAGCCTCAAAATTTACATCTCGCAATACTAAATCCTTTGCCTCGGTTGACCTGCTATAGGAAAATCCTACATTACTAAACTTAATATGCTTAGCTAGAATCGAAGAATCCTCCTCTTTTTCCATGCTTTCCATTGTAGGCTTTGTTGCTAAAACTTCGTGGATACGTTTAGCCGATACATTGGCCTGTGAAACATTCACAAGAATCCCGCTCACCATCAACAAGGAAGACAATACCTGTATCACATAGTTAATAAAAGCGACTAAATCTCCCACCTGAACAGAGTTCACCCAAACCAAGTTCCCTCCATACAAAAGGATCGCAACAAGGCATGCATTCATAATGAATGTAACGATTGGAGAATTTATTGCAATAAAACGTGCCGCTTTGATGGAAATGTCTGTGTAATCTCTATTGACTTGTTTGAATTTTTTTATTTCATAATCAGACTGAACAAAAGCCTTTACTACGCGAATTCCTGCCAGATTTTCTTGCATTCTTGTATTTACTGCATCTAGTTTTTCCTGGACATTGGAAAACAGCGGATAAGAGAATCTGATAAGCAAGACAAGAACCACAATTAAAATGATTAGTGTACTCAGCAGGATAAGTCCCAGCCGCATATTGATTATTAAAGCCATCACCACACTGCCTATTAATAAGCTTGGTGCCCGGACGAGACCTTGAAGAGCGATTTGCATGAAGTTTTGAACTTGAACAACATCGTTTGTCATTCGTGTAATTAATGATCCTGCCTTAACTGTATCAATATTTTCAAATGAAAAGGTTTGAATTTTTGTATAGAGGACCTCCCGAATATCTGCACCAAAATTCTGAGAGGCGCGAGTAGCAAAGAAGTTGCACCCAATACCTGTCACTAGTGAAAGAAATGCTACTAGAACCATCATACAGCCAGTATGTTGGATAATTTGAAAATTACGCCCTACTACTCCAAAATTAACAATATGAGCTGCTAATTTAGGCTGGAGCAAATCAAAGAACACTTCAAATACCATAAAGAGAGGTCCTAGAATCACGTATTTCCAGTAAGGCTTTATATATGTTTTTAATCCCCACATCATTACTTTTCTCCTTTTGCTAAAGATTCTTTATAAAATGGGATTATTCTAAAGATTTCTTTTCCTCCTCTCTTATGCTTTTTCCTTTTTATTCTGCCGTCAAAATTCTTTATTGTTAGGCACTCCTTTACATATATTTGTATACATAATCTATATATCCAATGTATACAAACGTATACATTCTGTCAAATAAATTTTTAAGAACTTCAAATACTAATTTATCAATAGATATTTTTTGCTAAACGATGAAGCAAAGATTTAAGAAATCAGATTTTTTCACCAGAACTCAATCAAATTCCGCAGAAATAAACATCAAAAAAGACAAAGCCACAGCCTTGCCTTTAAATGTTTCTTTACTTATTTGCAAAATCACAATAAAGTTATTTAATTTTAAAAGCATCAAACAAGCATAACCCCGTTCTAAATTTAGGATGGGGCTAAAAATATATTGTTTAATTTTTGATGTAAGATACTTCACTATACTAAAAATGCAACAATAAAATCGTTTGAAAATCTAAGTTTTATTCAACAATAGCCCTTTATTGCAGAAGAACGTTTCAAAGACTCAAAGGAAGAAAGCCACCTCTTAAATAAAAAACTCTCCTTAAGTCCACTCTTTTCCATGTTTACGAATAAATTTAATATCGTTTTGATAATGTTCAAGGTGCCCTTCATCTATCATCTTTTGAAAGGCAATGTCACCTTCACTCGCTTTTCTTGTAATTGTTTTACATAATCCTTCTAATCGCAGCAATACCATATCCAAATAAGCTTCTTCTATTTCCTCACCGTAAAATTTAAAAAACAATCTAACTCTTTGTTTTATACGATTAGCATGCTGCAGTGACTTATAATAAACTTCCTCACCTGTTTCAGAGAGATAAAATCTACTTAAGGGAACACAAGTATAAAGAGTATAAGCTATGTCCCAAAGTCTTGGACCAGGTCCAGCTACATCAAAATCAATAATGCCTATTGGTGTTCCATGATTAAAAATAATATTATATCTAGCAAAGTCATTATGACATAATACCTCCACTTTGTGGGGAGTATTATCTATTGGTTTCCAATCTTCTGATAATGGAAAATCCCTTACAGCATCATGATAAAGACGAAGCATCTTTGCTATATCTTTTAAAACATTATCAGACCACATGTATTCTTTTAAAGGATCATTACCAGCTTCTCCTTCAATAAAGGATAGTATTTCTCTTCCTTTTTCATCAATACCTAAAAATCTTGGTGCATAATTAAAACCTTTTTTTTCCAAATACTTTAATAGCTTATGAATTTTGGGACTATCTGGCTTTAATTCTCGACGTACAGTATCTCCAAAACGATAAACATTAGAGACATTCCCTCCTGCTAATAGTTCTTCATTTTCATGGTTTGACATCTATATATCCCCTCTAATATGATTTTCTATTGTGCAACTAATGCTCCTTTAACTTCATATCAATCATCCCAAATTTCCATTAGATCCACAATTAGTTACTCAAGAATATGGCTCAATTGTTGAATAGAATGACTCACATTTTTTATAATTTTATTATATTTTAAACGGCTTTATTGTCACTTAACATTATTAGATTAAGACAGCTAAATTCATAAGCAAACAATAATAATTTGACTTGATGATCCAGAAATTTTTAAAAAAGAGACTGGGACATAAATATTCCAGTTAAAGATAAATACGAATAATTATACGTGTTTATTGAAATTTTAAATGAGCGGTTTCAGTAAAGTTTGTTGTTATTACCCGCAGCCTGAATACACTTCGCTTTCCGTGGGGCTCGCGCTGAGCCGCTTCGGCTTCGCCTGCAGGGTCTAAGCTGTCTCGCTAATCCCACAGGAGTCTACGTGTATTCAGGCTGCTCCGTTTTTCCAGATCATTAATTTTTTCTATTTTTTAAATTTTTTTAGATAAAACCCTTTAAAAACGAAGTGGAATGGAGCGGAGGATACTCCACTCCTGCGGGAAGTAGAGGAAAGGCTGAGACCCCGCGGAAAAAGAGTGTCTGTAGCGCAATGGAACGAATTCGTTTTTACACTTGACTATCTTTAAAAACATAAGGAACCAAGATTGCGAAACCAACCTTTCTTTTAAAGCTAACTTAGAGATTATTTGTCTTTACAGATTATCTAATTAGTTGTGTCCCAACCTCTTCTGACTAAACGAATCGTATATGCATGGATTTTTATAAAAAAATAAAATCTTCTACACCCCATTTGCTTGTATGGATTAAACTAATCTCCTACAAATTAGTAGTTGCATAGCTCCTTCCTTAAAATATTAATAATCCTTGCTTTTGTATACAGGGATCTTTATCGTAAATGTGCTTCCCTTCCCCAATTCACTAGAAACTCGGATGGTTCCCTTATAACTTTCGACAATCCATTTGGCAATAGCAAGCCCGAGTCCATGTCCTCCTATTTGCCTTGTTCGTGATTTATCTGTTCGGTAGAAACGATCAAATATTTGTTGTTGATCTTTAGCATCAATTCCAATCCCCGTATCCTGCACTTTCATCATCAAATCTTTTTCATCGGCAGCTAAAAAAAGAGAAACATTTCCTCCGTTTGGGGTGTATTTGATTGCATTATCTAATAATATATATAATAACTGAGTAAACTTTTGAGAATCTCCATAGACGATCAGTGATTCAGAGGCCTCAAAAAAAAGGTTAATTTGTTTGGAGTCAGCAAGAGTTTGCACGGATTCCATCGTTTTTTCGGCAAATGGACGAAAATCAAATCGTTCATTTACCTGTTCTGCTGTCTCTAAATCAGAACGAGCCAATGTCAATAAATCCCCGACCATTTGCGTCATCCTTTTGACTTCATTTTTCAAATTAAAAAGCAGCTTATAGGAATAATCCTCTTTTTTCCATTCTGCTGTCATTTCCATTGCATTAATGGAAGAAAGCATAACACTTAAAGGTGTACGCAATTCATGAGAAGCATCAGCTACAAATTCCCGCTGCCTAGAGAAAGCTTTTGTGATGGGAGTCATTGCTTTTTTGGACATATAATAACTGATCACTACAGCCACCCCTAAAAATAAAAGAGCTATTCCCAATAAAATGTATGGCAGCCATTTAAATAATTGATAAGCAAATGAAATCTCCTTCCCTATATAAAGCATTCCTATCACTTCTCCATGATGATAGATGGGCTCCGCAGATATCAACAGATGAATCGTATCTTTCCTTTGAGTAGGCTGAAATTCATTTTTTCTTCCTCTTTCTTTTAAGCTTCTTTCTGAATAATCCATTTTTAATGTTTCGCTGCGTATTTCATTTCGGGAAGGATTCCACCCTTGGACTGTGCTTAATATTTCTGAGCGAAAACCTGAGATTGTTTCATCTCCAAGGACAAGAACCCCTGAAGGATTAACAACATAGAAAAAAAACTGATCCACATCCTTTTCGACTGATTCTTGATTTTGAAATTCCAATAAGTTGCTTTGCTTATTTTGAGTCAAGTAATTTTCTATACTTGCCGCTTCCTGCTTAACACTTATCTCTAGTTCACGTTCTTGTTCTTTAAAAATGGTAAAATATAATAAGAAGTAGACCACCGCAATAAAAAGGAGCAAAAAAAGCATCAGTAAACTACTGTAAAGAACCGTTAAACGAAATTGTGTGCTCTCAAAGATATCCCATTTATTTCGATTTTTCAACAAATGGATAAGAGATGCTTTTTTAGCTTTCAACTTTATAACCAACCCCCCTTATGCTTTGCAGCAGCTCTTGCTGTCCAATAATATCTAATTTTTTTCGAAGCAGTTTGATGGTTGCATCAATTGCCTTCATGGATACATCCGCATCAAAGCCCCAAATTCGATCTAAAATTACTTCCCGGGGCAGTACCTGTCCTTTATTTTGGGCCAATAAATCAAGCAATTGAAATTCACGGGGACTTAACTGAACTTCTTCCCCGTTATTGCTTATTGTTTGACTAAGGCGATTTAATTTCATTTCATGAATAAAAAGCTGTTCTTCAAGGATGGGTGCATAATTCCGTCGTGACAGCGCCCGCAATCGAGCAAGAAGTTCATCAATTTCAAATGGTTTAACCAGGTAATCGTCCGCCCCAGCATCTAAACCGCTAATGCGATCTTCCACAGAATCTTTTGCAGTCAGCATCAAAATTGCTCCTGAATACTGTCTGCTTCTTAAACGCCTGCAAACCGAAACACCATCTCCATTTGGCATCATCCAATCTAATATCAATATGTCATAGTAAGATGCATTGGCATAATCGTATGCATCTTCTCCCTCCATGACCCAATCTACCTTATATCCTCCCTTTTTCTTTAACATATATTCCACCAGCTCACCCAATTGCAAGTCATCTTCTGCCAACAGAATGTTCAAGCAAACTCCCCCTTTTTACATCCATTTATATTGTTGCTAAAATTCAGCGGAAATTCTTTCAACATAAGAAGTTCATAAATAAACCACCCTTAATCAAAAGAATAGAGCATGTTTAGATTAGCTAAACAGGAGATATTTCACCCATCATTTATGCAGCTAATCCTGCATATTCGGGATTTCTCCTGCTTTGTCATTCTATATAAATTAGTAACTTGTTTTTTCTATTTTTTTTAAAACAATTGATCCATATTTCAATCTCTTGAATCCTACCAACTTTTTCTTAATATTAACTTAAAAATGTTTTTACAATAAAAAAACCTGCATAAAGAGACTGTCCAAGCAGCAGTAATCCAACTATCATCGCTGGAATCCACTTTAGTCTTGCTAAAAACCCCTTACTTGTATAAACATTTCGATTAATAATACTTCTTTTGATCTCCTTACACGAATCTAGAATAGATTGTACAAGAATAATAGAAGGAAGAAAAATTCCTATATGCATAATGACTATCTTTTGGTTAAAATACAGCGGTATAGCTAATAAAAGAATACATGTTATTATCCATATACATCTAATTGGATTACGAATCCATAAGAAAAGAGCGAGTACCAGTAAGCCAATTAATAAACATAAAATGAGATAATAGTTTTGTTTTCCTGCTAAATAAAATAACCCTATTGCCACGACCAATGTTACAGTATAACCAATATACAGATTAAACAGATTCTTTAAAGTGATTTTTTCCAACTCTGTTCTTTTTTTAAATTTATCTTTATTCCCTATCAATCTATTATTTTTTCCACCTATAAAAACCAAAAAAGTTTCTAAAATCAGCGTATTCCAAATCGAAAAATAAACTTTCAAAAAAGAAATTCTGCTAATAATTAATGCTGCCCCCAAATAAATAATGATAAGAAAAGCATCCTTCACATATATTCTCCTCTCTTTTTATACAGAAAAAAGCACCTTCCTATATATTCAGGTGCTTCTTTTTTTGTATATCTTTAATTATATGGTCTCTTTTTCACTCTTTAGCTTCTCTATTTCCCTGCTGATCTCTTCTTCACCTACGAGGTTTAAGCTGTTTGCTTCATAGCTTGATAATGGATTGGAAGAGTAACTTCCTGCTTGCACTTCTGCCTCCATGAAGAGAATTTGTTCTTCTGCTTTTGTCACGCCTCTTAGAATAGTGTCTGATTGGAAGGAATTCGAAACTTTTTGAATCTGCTTCATCGATTTTGCTACATTTGCTCGTGAAGCTAACA
>NZ_PISE01000027.1 GCF_002835805.1 Niallia nealsonii
ATCTCATTGCTGAATATCCTTTTCCTTATTAATTTTAAAGATTTTCTATAAATAACTCCGTCAATACATTCCCAATAATTTCACCTGCTGTTTTCGGCGCTACTTTAGCAGGAAGTCCTAAAGACCATAATGTTTTGATGCCTAACTTTTTTGCATAAGCAAAATCAGTTCCTCCTGGTTTGGAAGCCAGGTCAATAATTAGAGCATCTTTGTTTATATGGTCGAGAATACTTGCGTTTATTACGAAATAGGGCATTGTATTAATAAAGATAGCTTGATTCTCTGCTGCTTCAGGAAGATTCTGGATCCATACAGGCGCCATTCCCATTTCGATAACTCTTGCAACATCTTCTTGTTTTCTAATACATACACTTACCCTAGCTCCGACAGAATGAAATAGTCGTGCAACTGTTTTGCCGACTCTCCCAAATCCGAGTACCAGTACATTAGCTTGGTGAATAGTAAATGGCGTGTTTTCAATAGCAAGCATAAGCGCACCTTCAGCCGTTGGAATGGAGTTTAGAATAGCTACATCATCCCGTTCAAAGATAGCAATCATTTTTCGGTTCGCTGCACGTTGAATCTCCTGTAAATATGGAGTAATAACACCAGAATAAATGACACATTCTTTTTTTGTTTTAGCAATCATTTCTTTTGTTAAAATAATGGTCTCAGAGGAAAATGCCGTTTCAATTTTCCCCCCATCATGTATACCAGGTATAGGAAGAAGAATGCCGTCCATTAATGGAAATTCTATTTGGTTAGGTTTAACATGTTTAATATTTTTATGATTAAAGTTTAATTCTTCTAAGCTTGCTAAATAAAGGGTGATATTAAGAGCTGCTAACTGCTTGATTACATCAGCTTGGCGTTTGTCCCCGCCCATAATTAAAAGATTTTTTTTCACATAAATCCTCCTAATTGTTTATTCTGCTTGTATTCTAACAGATGAACCCTTCAGCTTTCATTTTTTTTATAACTCATAAATAAATCAAAAATTTGAATGATTAGTATTTTCTATATTCCTAACGTCTGTGTACTGTTATATAGGATATTACTCAGCAAGTTCCTGCCTGCCTAGATCTCTCGTTTTTTCTTAACATCCTGTATAGGGAAAAATTAAATGAGATTTTTTAGGTGTGATAGGTATAAAAAGCGTAAATGCAAAAAAACTGTTTTATAACAAAATGTAGTTTTTTTGAAATATCCTTTTCTGTTATAATAAGGGTATGGATACTTTCCTTATCAAATCAGTTGAAAGCAAGCGTTTATCTTAGGAGGAGATGTCGTTATGTCCCATGTAGAGGTACAACAGGTTACCAACCATTTAAAACATACGATGTTGATGTTGTTGCGCAAAAAAGGAATTCAGCATATTCAAGTAAAAGACATTACCACACAAGCACATGTTAGCCGTAAGATTATGCTACAATTTTATCCAGACAAATATGCCATTTTTAACGAAATAGTTGCAGAAAAAAAAGAAGAATTGTCTAAACATTTGACGGAAACGAATGAGATTTGCGACAAAATAAAAAAGGAAGATGTTATTTTTTGTACAATACTTGATTTTGTACAAAAAAACAAACCCTTTTTTCAAACGTTTATTGATCGAAAAATGGAGCCATATATTGATTTTTATGATTTTTTCCTCGAGTGTCAGCAGTCTGTCTCTAATGATGAATTATTGGTACGTAGTAGAGCAGTGTCTTTTTATATGACTAGCCTTTATGCAGTAAAAGAGAATAGGGTTTTTTCATTTAATGAAATTTGTGAAAAGTTTCACAAATTTAACGATGAATCTCAGCATAGAATTAATAGGATATGCATAAAGATTACAGGGAAATATAGAGAAAAAAGCAAAGTAGAAGAAATATTGCAGCATGCATTTAAGGAACTTTTGCTGGAAAAGGAAAAGTATGAAGCTATTACTATTTCAGATATTATGAGGAAAAGTGACCTGCGGCGTGCAACCTTTTATGAATGCTACAGAAGCAAAGAGGACTTATTTTCTTCTCTTCTTCAAGAGGAATGCTGCAAATTAATTAAACTATACAGTATGGAACACCATTCAGACTATGATGTAGAAACCCCATCTGCAGTTAGTACTAATCAGGCATATGCTTATTTTCCTCTATTTCATATTTGCAAAAATGGCTGTCCATTGCCTAATTTACTAACTGACATGGTCCATCAAATTATCTCTCTTTATATGGAGCAAAAAAGAAAATTCGATAGAGAGAATATTTTAAATGCGTATTTTTTTTCCAATAAAATATTAGCATTCTTTTTAGAAAAGCTATATAGGCAGAGACTATGACAGCAGTTTTTTTTTTGATGCTGGCTCCAATCAAGAAAATTAAGCAGACAACATTAATTGCAGAAAAAAGCAATTTACCATATATTAATAAATTTTCTGCATATTTTTCTAGAAGGAAAAGCTAACTGCATGTAAAATATAATTAGGAAACTATTATATTTATTGGAGGATTAAGGTGGAATCCAGAAAAAGTGAAAAAAAACAGCATATAAAACAACATGTCAGGCTGTCGTCTATTTTGCAGCTTATATTAAATATTTCATTGGTGCTGCTTGCTGTTACATTAAGCGTATTAATGATTGAAGAGATTATCTATTTTGTTCAGTATGCGATTTCTTTAGAGAACAGCCAGACAAATTATGAACTATTGGAAAGAATTCTAATCTTTTTCTTATATTTCGAGTTTATCGCTCTTATTGTTAAATATTTCCAAGAAGACTATCATTTCCCTCTCCGTTATTTTCTTTACATTGGTATTACGGCAATGGTACGATTAATTATTGTATATCATGATAATGCTATGCAAACACTATTATATACTTGTTCTATTTTAGTGCTTGTCATTAGCTACTATATCATTTCGTCTGCAGCATCTAAAAAAGATAAATTCTAACTTAAACAAAAAAGAAAGATTCCACAAAAAACACTTATTCGATTAGAATAAGGTTTTTTTGTGGGAATCATTTTTAGGAAATTGCTATATTAGAATACCTATATTGATTTTTTGTTCATTTTTTATGATGATCAGTCTTTTGAATAGAAATTGGAGGAGCAAACTAGAGTATGCGTCTTAGAGATTGGGATAGAAATTTAAAGATACGTTTAGCAGGAGAGACAATTGTAAATATTACATTTTGGATGTTTTTTCCTTTCCTTGCTATTTATTTTACTGATTCCTTTGGAAAAACATCTGCAGGAATATTATTGATTGTTTCTCAAGCATTTTCGGTTATGGCAAATCTTCTTGGAGGTTATTATGCAGACCGCTTTGGCAGGAAAAAAATGATGGTGCTGTCTGCTTGTATCCAAGGAATTGCTTTTGTTATTTTCGGTTTATCAAGTTCACCTTGGCTTGATTCACCCATTCTAGGGTTTATCTGTTTTACCATTATCGGCATGTTTGGGGCTATTTACTGGCCGGCAAGTCAAGCGATGGTGGCAGATGTTGTTCCTGAAAAACATCGAAGCAGCGTATTTGCTATTTTTTATACAAGCATTAATATTGCAGTAGTAATAGGACCAATTATTGGCGGGATTTTTTATAAAGATTATCGTTTTCCCCTATTGATTAGTGCAGGAATTCTTAATATTGTTTTAAGCATTATTTTAAAAATTTGGATTGAGGAAACGGCTCCTGCGTATCAACATGTAGGGGGAACAGAAAAACAAAATTGGCTTCGTGCGATAGGTGCACAAATGAAAGACTATCGTGTTATCGTCCAAGATCGGACATTTTTATTATTTATTATCGCAGGCGTGTTAGTTGGACAAACTTTTATGCAGCTCGATCTTTTATTCCCTGTTTATGTAAGTGAAAATATTTCTAATCAGCCATTATTGTCATTTGGAGAATGGTCCCTTGTGATAGAAAATACGCAAGCATTTGGATTAATATTAGCGGAAAATGGGCTGTTAGTTGCGCTATTTACGATTGTGGTAACAAGATGGATGACGAAGTTTAAAGAAAAGAATGTGTTTATTCTATCGTCGATCATTTATGCAATATCGATTTTTCTTTTCAGCCAAACATCATGGATATGGGGCATGTTGTTTGCAATGGCAATATTTACACTAGCAGAACTGATGACAGCAGGCATTCAGCAAGGGTTTATTTCCGAAATTGCCCCAGAAGATAAAAGAGGGCAGTATTTTGCCGCAGCAAGCTTGCGGTTTACTTTTTCAAAAATGCTTGCGCCGCTGTCGATTCCAATGAGTGCATGGTTTGGGTATACATGGACATTTATGATTATATTCATGTTTGCACTTCTTAGCGCCGTTATCTATTATATAATGTTCAGTAAGATGGATAAGAACAAGCATCAAGCTGTATGGGCAGAAGAATAAAGAAAAAGTTGTTTAGAAAGGAGCAGTTTATCCATTCTAGACAACTTTTTTCTTTTTATAAAAACTAATGAAATAGGCATGTCGTCTAATTAGAGGAAAGGAGGATAAGTGGTGGATGAAATAATAATAGATGCATGGAATTTAGAGGATATAGACGCAGTTTTTGCGGAAATTATCGAAAAATATGGACAAGATATGCTGCAGCTGACTTTTTCTTATGTAAACAATAAAGCACTTGCAGAAGACTTGACCCAAGATATCTTTGTAAAGTGCTATAAATCTCTTCATACATATAAACAAAATTCTAGTCTGAAAACATGGCTTTGGAGAATTGCCATCAACCATTGTAAAGACTATTTAAAAAGCTGGTACAACAAAAATGTTGTGGAAATGCAAAATGAAGGCAGCCTGACAAGCAATGGAGAAATGGTGGAAGATGTTATTATTCAACGAGAAGAAGAGGAACGACTTGTTTCTTTTGTGATGAAGCTTCCGGTTAAATACCGAGAAGTCATTTATCTTTATTATTTTGAAGAGCTGACAATCAAGGAAATATCTTTAATTATTCATGTGAATGAAAATACCATTAAGACAAGAATGAAAAAAGCAAAAGCTTTATTAAAAAAAGAATGGAGGGATTAATGGTGGAGAACCGCTTAAAAGGTTTAAAAAAAGCGATGAAAAATACGTTATTTAAAGAGCTGCAATTTCAAGATGAACATAAGTTTCATATTATGAAAAAAATTCAGCAAGAGCAGAGAACAGATGAGATGGTGTTGATTGCCTTGCTGCAATTATTAACAAGCCGAAGAACAGGGTTTGAATTAGCAGAATTATTGCGTGCTCGCAGCATTCAGAAGTTTGAAGAGAAAGAAGGCTTTTTATATACATTATTGCATCGTTTGGAGCAGAAGCAATATATAACAGGGCAATGGATGGAAGCAGAAGAAAAATATTATCAATTAAATGACAAGGGACGAAAATTGCTGCAAAAAGCTGAAAGACAAGAAAAGAAACATTACGCGTTAGAAGCGTTGCTGGAAGGGTGAAATAAATGGGCGATAAAGAGAATTCCTTTCTTTCAGAGGTGACAAGTCAAATAAAATCAAAGGAAGCAAAGGCCTTTGTAGATAAAGAACTGCGTATGCATATAAAACAAATAAAAGTAAGGCTATTGAAAAAAGGGCTAAAAGAAACGGAAGCTGAAGATAAAGCCGTCAAACAAATGGGCAATCCTTTTCAGTTAGGAAGGGATCTCAATAAACTTCACCGTCCAAAAATCGATTGGGTGATGTTTGGTTTACTGCTGTTAGCGTTTGGATTTGGTTTTTTGCCATTGTTTGTGATGGGGGAAGGATATGATAGCAATAGTTTTATTGCAAATAAAGTAATACAAGTATTATTCGGAATAGGAGTAGCAGTGAGTGTTATGTTATTTGATTATAAAAATCTGGAGAAATGGGGGATGTATTTTTATTCAATCGGCTGCAGTATTCTGGCTTGTTTAACCTTTTTTCCTAGTATTGCAGTGAATGGATATTCTTATTTGATTATCGCTACTATTCCTGTTAATGGTTTTTGCGCATTGCCTTTCTTTTTCCTTGGCTGGGCAGGGATTTTTAATCATAAAGGGCTAAAAGGTTGGCAGTTTATTAGTTTATTGCTGTTTTCTTTACTATTATTCTGTAGAAGTAATCAAAGTATTGTACAAATGATGATGTATATAATGATGGTTTTTGTGATGTTATGGTGGAGTGTGCTTGGAAGAAAACAAGTTAGATGGATAACGAGCATTAGTGTAAGTTTACTTTCTCTATTCATCATTCAATTTTTATTGACAGAAAAAGAGTATCAATTAGGAAGGTTAATGGACTTTTGGCACCCGGAAGGATCAGATACTGGTTTCATCTATTTCAAAATAAAAGAAGTGCTCGCAAATGCGAAGTGGTTTGGCGCTTCAAAGACCGTTTCTATTACTAGTGAACATGCTGATTTTGCTTTTATTTCTATTGTGAATGGATACGGTTATATGATAGGGATAGTTATTATTATAATACTTGTATCATTTTTATGGAGAATGGGAAAAATTTTAAATTTAGTGCAAGTACAAGATTCATATGCGAAATTATTAGTAATTGGCGGCATTGTTTTATATTTAATTCCAGTTGCATATAATCTTGGCATGATATTGGGATTGTTGCCGATTATTTCAATCTATCTCCCTTTTGTCAGTTATGGGAATCTTCCACTGTTGCTTCATTCTATTAGCATAGGAGTAATGTTAAGCATCTACCGTCGAAAAGACTTGCAAAGCAAAACTATTTAATACACTCTAAAAAAACAGGACAGCTATTCTGCCCTGTTTTTGCGTCTTTTATAAAGTTCCGTTTGTGTTTGTTAATCTTTTCATTTTTACAGTGATTAATAGAATGGCTGCAATGATCGATAATAACGCAGTGAAATAGAAAACGTCGGCTAAACCTAGGTACTCTGCGATATAACCTGCAAACATGGGGCCAGTTAAAATGCCAATTGCATAAAAAGACTGATGAAATCCCATAGCTGACATTTTTAATTCTCCTGGGCTGTGGTGGACGACTTGCCCTAATAATAACGGAAAAACGAATCCTAGGCTTAAGCCAATAACAGCGTGCAGCATGCTTAATGCAAATAAATTGTTTGTATATGGAATAAAAAATACAAAAAGGCTGGCAACCGTAAAACAGCATATGAGAACAGATGATACATAGTTTTGTTTTACTTTAATAAATACAAGACTAAAGGTAGCGAGAGCATGGGGAATAAAAAAAGCGCTTGTTAACCATAAAAGGGAGCCTTCTTTTACCCCAAGCGTTGCTGCATACATAGGGCTAAAGCCAAATATCGTAATGAATAATAAAGAATGTGCAATAAAAGAAAGAAAGGTCATCATTTTTAATTGTGGAATATGCCAAGTCATTTTTATGATGGCAAAAACCTTTTTGCTTTCTGTAATTCTTTCAATTTCTGCTTCTTTAATATTCCATGCTAAAATTCCTCCGAGCAATGCAGAAACAGCACCAATCCAAAAGGGAATCTCCCAGCCAAAATATTCTACTAAATAGCCGCAGATAGCCATGCTGACAAATTGAGAAAATACCGTCAAAAATTGCAGGATGCTCATAGCTTTAGAAGATTTTTCTTTTGAAAAATAATTAGAATAAAGGATGGTAGCCATTACCCACATAGAAGCGGTGATGCCTGCTAGCAATCTAGCAAGTAAAATGATATAAAAAGTCTCAGAGATTAAAAAGAGGGCACAGCTTATTAAGGCCATTACAAATCCGAGTACAAGCAAATAGCGCCTCATCCCATGAAGCAAATCAGACAAAATCCCAAGAGGGAAGCGAAATAGTATTTGGGTAATCCCGTAACTTCCTAAAATAAAGCCGATAGAATTATAGGAAAAACCGATATTTTCTAAATATAAACCGAAAACAGGTGTATAAATATAAATCGCAAACCAAAAGAAAAATACAGAAGATAAAAATAAAAAATGATTTTTTTTCGCATAACTATTTTTAGTATATATAGGCAATTGTTTATGTAATACGCTCATTCTCGCAGCAGATCCTTTCTGAATAGATTAGAAGCAATCTTTTGTATGGTAGTAAAAGCTCGTAATGAATATAGCTGGCTATTAAAAATTTTTTGTTCGTGTATTTTTTTGGGGGAAATCATTAAATAATCTAATAATTCTTGCGCTTTTAAAAACCACCTCTAAAAAACAGGAGGTGGTTTATCTTTTAGGTTGCTACAATCAAATCAAGATTATTTTCATTTGCAAATTCTTTATAGGCTTCTGTTGGATCTTGATCTGTCACTAAATAGTCAATTTCGTTTAAGCTGCAATAGGTCATTAATGCGTATTTATCAAACTTTAAATGATCCACTAGCAAAAAAACTTGAGAACTTCTTTCTACCACATTTTTTTTAATTTCACTTTCTAAAGGAGACGAGTTTGTCACACCGTTTGAAAGGGAAATGCCTGTAGAGGCCATAAATGCTTTGTTAATATTATATGCTTTAATGACATCCATGCTTTTGACACTTGTAAATGCTTTTGTTTTTCTTTCTAAAACGCCGCCCAGTGTAATAACATTTAAATTTTCATACGGCAATGCTTGAATAATAAAATCCAGATTATTAGTAATAATTGTTAATTGTTTGGTCTTTAAATATTCTAACATTTCTAGAGTAGTGGTTCCTGAATCAATAAAAATAATATCATCATCTTCCACAAACTCAGCAGCTGCTTTTCCGATTAATTCTTTTTCTGTTTTGTTTTGAATCTGCCGATCATGGAAGGAGATGAGGTTGCTGTGATTGATTGCAACTCCTCCATATACTTTTTTTAGAAGCCCATTTTCCACTAGTTCTTGGACATCCCGTCTAATCGTATTTTTGGAAACATCAAATACGGTAACCAGCTCATCTAACGAGACTGTTTGATGTTCTAATACAAAATCTTGTATTTGTTTTATCCTTTTTGTTTTTAACATAGGTTCCCCACCCTTATTTCATCAATTATCAAACAGATTAGCTATTATTCATAAAAAAAGACAAAAAATAAGAAAATACTCAAGACTTATGCAGATATTTCTATTTCTTGTATTTTTAGGAATGGAATGAAATGTAAGCGTTATTATTTTTTATTTCATTTCCTGTTCATATTGATAGTATACCAAAAAATAACCAAAAGTTCATCATAAATATCAGAAAATGTAAGTGGATACATAAAGGGTTGTTTTTTATCTAGAATTTGGTGAAAACTTTATGGGAAAACAACTATATATAGAGGAGGAACTGTACTATTGTTTGATTGTTTTAAAAAAATGTCGAAAATAGTAGTAAGAAAAACATGTTATCTATATTGACATATATCATATATATCAAGTATGTTATGTGTATAAAATATTTTATATGAATAAAGGGGGAGAAACATTTAAAAAATTTTACGTTATTATGTAAGCGTTTCCTTTTGATGATCAGCACTTTTATTATTAAACAGGAAGAGAGGTTTTATTAATGGGTAGGACGAAAGTAGGGATTGTTAGTCTTATAGCAACTTGTTTCTTGTTAGGTGCATGTTCTAATCAAAGCGCAACAAAAAAGGAAGAGAACGATAATACCATAACAATAACGTATAGATCTGGTGGAGGAGCTAATGCCGGATTAACTGAATGGTTGAACCAAGAGGTAATTCCAGAATTTGAGAAACAAAACAAAGGTGCAAAAATTGACCTCTCCCCACTTAATGTTTCGGAAGGAGATTATTTTGCCAAGATTGCTCTTATGTTGAAGTCAAAAAATACTGCTCCAGATCTTGTGACAGAGGATACATTTATGGTTAATTCAGATGCGAGTGCTGGATACTTAGAACCTTTAGATGAAAAAATTAAAAATTGGGATGATTGGAGCAATTTTACTGAAAATGTAAAACAGGGTGTTATGGCTCAAGATGGAAAAATATATGGAGTGCCATACAATACCGATTCCCGTGGGATTTGGTATAACAAGGAATTATTTAAAGAAGCAGGTATAGAAGTCCCATGGCAGCCGAAAACATGGGAAGATATATTAAATGCTGCAACAGCAATTAAAACAAAATTTGGCAAAGAAGTAACTCCTTTATGGATGAACTCTGGAAAAGCAACAGGAGAAGCTACCTCTATGCAAACATTTGAGATGCTTTTATATGGTACGGAAGATCCTTTATACGATCATGAAAACAAAAAATGGATTGTGAAAAGTGCTGGACTGTTAAATACTTTTCAATTTATCGATGATGTTTACGAAAAAGATTTAGGAGCCAATTTATCACAAGTACTAAATGGTAACGGTTCGACAATTGCTTATCAGCAGCTTCTTCCAAAAGGTAAGCTTGCAATGGGGATTGATGGAATTTGGCAAACTGGAAACTGGAGAGAAGATGGATCAGCTCCATGGAAAGATGCTTTTGATGTTCTCGGTTTTGCGCCAATGCCAACAGAAAATGGTCAAGGTGCTGGTAATGTAACTATGTCCGGTGGATGGGCATTTTCTATTCCGAAAAATGGAAGTAATAAAGATTTAGCTTGGAAATTTATTCAATTTGCCTCTAGTAAAGAAAAGAATTTATCACTTCTGCTTAAAGATCGAAGCTTAACACCAAGAGATGATGTTGCCAAAGATCCAACTTATCAAGAAATTCCTATGTTTAAAGAAGCCACAGGGTTTTTACAAAATGCTCAATTCAGACCAGCAGTAGATAAATATCCAAATGTATCAACAATTATACAGACGCTGGTAGAAGATGTTGCAACAAATAAATTAACTCCAAAACAGGCAGTAGAACAGTATAAAGAAAATGTAACAAAATTAGTAGGGGAAGACTTAGTGATAGAAAGATAAAAAGGAAATTCCCCAGAAATAGATTTGTATTTAACCTATTTCTGGGGGGAATCCAATAAAGTGAGGTGTTTAAATGAAAACCGAACCTATCCTATCAGCTCCAAATAATAAAAAAATGAAAAAAGACAATAAAATCAGGGGCTCTTTTTTATTTTTACTGCCTGCCTGGATACTTCTTTTCATATTTTTTGTGGGACCAATAGCGTTGACGTTCTATTTTGCATTTACCAATTTAGCTTTAACAGGATCTGAAGCTCAAAGCATAAAATTTGTCGGTTTTCAAAATTTTGTCACGATGTTTGAAGATCCTAATTTTAAAACTAGTTTAATTAATACGATCGTATTTTTGGTTTTTTCTGCAGTGATTGGCCAACAAGTTTTGGGATTTATTTTAGCGTTATTAATGAAGGAAAAAAATAGATCATTTCGAAGAATTATTGGCATTATTATTATTGCAGGCTGGGTAACTCCCGAAATCGTTGTTGCCTTTTGTTGGGTAGCTTTTTTAAGTGATAATGGAACATTAAATACTATTTTAAATGGTTTGGGATTAGAATCGATAACATGGCTATATTCATTCCCTATGGTAAGTGTAATCATTGCTAACATTTGGCATGGTACAGCTTTTTCCATGCTGGTTTTTCAAGCATCTTTAGACGATGTGCCAAAATCAATTGAAGAAGCAGCAAAAATAGATGGGGCAACAAGGTTTCAAACACTTTTAAAAATTGTGCTGCCAATGGTAAAAGGTTCAATAGTAACGAATATGATACTCGTTACTTTACAAACATTAGGTGTATTTACTCTGATTTTTGCAATGACTGGCGGAGGACCAGGAACATCTACACAAACATTGCCAATTTTTATGTATAATCAGGCCTTTGTCAATTATCAATTAGGTTATGGAACCGCAATATCACTCATCTTGCTGGTGATAGGAATTATAACAAGTTTAATCTATATGCGTTCCATGAAAGCCAATGTATAGAGAAAGGGGGCATTTCTTCATATGAATCGTTTCAAAAGGGAAAGGATTATTCCTTATATTATTTTAACCTTAATCGGCATGGCATTTTTACTTCCCTTACTTTGGGTATTAACAGCTGCATTTGATCCGAATGCACAGCAGGCACTAAAAATGCCAAAATCATTGACTCTAGCTAATTTTCAATCTATTTTGTCAGACCCTGCTACGGTCAAGTCCTTTTTTATTGGCATCTTTTTATCCTTTGGCCAAGCTATATTGGTAGTGATAGTAGCTGGTTTAGCCGCTTATCCGTTATCTAGATATGCATTAAAATATAAAAAACCATTTATGTATACCGTTTTATTTATGACTTCTCTTCCAATTACTGCAGTAATGGTACCAGTTTATCAACTTTTCATATTTATGAATTTACAAGATAGCCTTATTGGGACAATGCTTTTTTTGACTGCATCAGGATTGCCTTATGGAATTTGGATGATGAAGAATTTTATGGATGCTGTTCCTTTAGAGTTAGAGGAGTCAGCATGGGTTGATGGTGCATCTGTATGGAAGAGTTTGCAAAAAATTGTCTCTCCATTAATGCTGCCAGGTATTTGTACAGTTGGAATCTTTACATTCACAGGAAGTTGGGGCAACTTTTTTGTTCCTTATATCTTGATACAAACTCCGGAAAAATTCCCAGCTTCTGTAACCATTTTTCAGTTCTTCGGAAGCTATGGAATGATTGAATATGGAAAACTAGCAGCCTTTTCCTTATTATATACTTTTCCAGCAGTAGTGCTTTATATTTTTTCTCAACGATTTATGTCACAGGGGTTTAGTCTTGGTGGAGCTTCAAAAGGATAATAATATTGCAAGGAGGAATAATGAATATGTTTTGGACAATTGAAAAATTAGAAAAAAGAATAGTAGAATTGGAAACATATAGATATAAACAGGTGAAAGAGATTTCTTCCTTTCAGATGCAGCTGGATGCAGAGGGTGATGTAGGGGCTAAACCTCCAAGTAACGGGGAATGGGAAGAAATTAAATTGCAGGAAAGATGGGCAGGGAGAGATAAATATTTATGGCTATTTGCAGAAGTAGAGATTCCAAAAGAATGGAATAATCAAACAATTGTTGGCGTGTTTGATTTTGGCATTACAGGCGGGGGAAATAACTCGAGTTTTGAATCTTTGCTGTATGTAAATGGGGAACCCTATCAAGGGGTAGATATGAACCATCAAGAGGTGTTTCTGCCTAAGGAGTTGGCCGGTAAGAAAGTTCAGCTAAGTTTCCGCTTATGGTCTGGGTTAGAAGGTGGGGGTAAACCGACTATTCAGGAACATAAACTAAATAAAGCATATATTTCTTTGTTAGATGAAGAAGCAGATGATTTATATTATACTTCAAAGGCTGTATTGGAAACGATTAAGTACTTACCAGAAACACAACCTGAAAGACAACTGCTTTTAAAGGCATTGGATAAAGCATTTCTGTCCATCGATTGGTCCATTAGTGATTCGATAGAGTTTTATCAAACAGTAAATGAGGCAAATCAATATTTGCAAGCAGAAATAGACGAAATGCCGAAAAACTATCCTGTAACGGTTCAAGCGATTGGCCATACACATATTGATGTAGCATGGCTATGGAGATTAAAACATACAAGAGAAAAAGCAGCCAGGTCTTTTTCCACTGTACTGAGGCTGATGGAGAAGTTTCCTGACTATGTGTTTTTACAAACTCAGCCTCAGCTCTATGAATATATAAAAAATGATTATCCAGAGATTTATAGTCAAATGAAAAAACGTATCGAGGAAGGACGTTGGGAAGCGGATGGGGCAATGTGGCTGGAAGCGGACTGCAATTTAACATCTGGTGAATCTCTTGTTCGACAACTGCTTTTGGGAACAGCATTTTTTCGGAAGGAATTTGGAAGGGAATGTGAATACTTATGGCTGCCAGACGTTTTTGGATATAGCTGGGCACTGCCGCAAATTCTTAGTAAATCAGGAATAAAAACATTTATGACCACAAAAATCAGCTGGAGTCAGTATAATAAAATGCCCCATGATACTTTTAAATGGCGGGGGATAGATGGCACGGAAATACTTACACATTTTATAACAACACCAGAAGATGAGTATTGGTTTTACACTTATAATGGAAAAATCACTCCTCGAACAGTGAAGGGAATATGGGAGGCGTACCGGGATAAATCAGTGAATCAGGAGCTACTTCTGTCATATGGCTATGGAGATGGGGGCGGTGGAGTAAATCGAGAAATGCTGGAAATGAGAAGAAGATTAGATAAAATGCCTGGTCTTCCGAAAGTTAAAACTGGTAGAGCGGATGAATATTTTAAGCGCTTGCATGAAACGGTGGATTCGACAGATCAATATGTACATACATGGGATGGAGAATTGTATTTAGAATATCACCGTGGAACATATACCTCGCAAGCGCACAATAAACGAATGAATCGAAAAATGGAACTGTTGCTAAGAGAAGCAGAATGGATAAATGCATTAAATTGTGCTATCCAGGAAAATTGGTTGCTATATCCAAAACAAAAATTAGAAGACAGTTGGAAAATTGTCTTAAGAAATCAATTTCATGATATTATTCCAGGTTCGTCCATCCAAGAAGTTTATGAAGATAGTAAAATAGAGTATAAGGAAGCGGAAGCATTGGCATATCATGAATGGAAGAATGGTGCTAATGCTTTAGTTTCAGACAAAGAAAATGCCTTTACAGTCTTTAATTCTTCCACATTTATAAGAAATGATCTGTTGGAAATTAGGGAAGATGTAGGATTTGATATTCAGTGGATTGATAATAATGGAAACCTCTTAGAAGCAGAACGAACTGCTGATAAAACATGGTTAATTAATGTGAAAAATCTGCCATCAACGGGAATTACAACTATTCATTGTCAACAAGGAAAACAGGAACTTGAATCAAAATTCACGTTTGGTCAAAATGAGCTTGCAACACCATTTTATCGGATAAAATGGAATGAAAAAGGCCAATTAATCGAATTATTGGATAAAGAAAGCAATAGAGATATATTGCCTCAAGGTTCGAGGGGAAATGTATTACAAGTATTTGAGGATAAACCAATGCAGTACGATGCTTGGGATATCGATATTTATTACCAACAAAAGATGCGTGAAGTCGATGAATTAATACATGTGGAATTAATCGAAAACAGTTCGTTGCGTTCTATTATACAATTTAAATGGAAATATAAAAATTCACTTATCGTTCAGAACATGACGGTATATTCGACAAATCGAAGAATAGACTTTAAAACAAATTTAAATTGGAATGAACAAGATCAATTACTGAAAGTTGCTTTTCCAGTAGCCATTAGAGCAACAGAAGCAACATATGATATTCAATATGGAAATGTAAAAAGGCCGACTCATTGGAATACAAGCTGGGATTACGCTCGTTTTGAGTCGGTTGGACATCAATGGGTCGATTTATCAGAAAGGGGGTATGGCGTAAGCTTATTAAATGATTGTAAATACGGACATGATATTAAGGATAACGTAATAAGACTTACTTTACTAAAGTCAGCAACTTATCCTGATATTACCCAAGATCAAGGAGAACATCAATTTACTTATAGTCTTTTGCCTCACAAAGATAGTTGGATAGAAGGAAATACAGTGGAAGAAGCATGGAATTTGAATAATCCTTTAACTTATACAAAAGGTTGTGCTAGAAAGGATATATCATTCTTTGCTGTAGATAAGTATAATGTATTAATAGATGCAATAAAAAAAGCGGAAGACAGCGATAAGCTTATTGTACGATTGCATGAATTTACTGGTGCTAGAACAAATGTTACGCTGAAGAGTGATTTAAACATCGAATCTATACAAGAGTGTGATTTAATGGAGCGGGCTATTGGAGAAAAGAAGGATATAAATGAATGGAAATTTTCTATCAAACCTTATGAAATTAAAACGTTTATTATAGCATTTAAGAAATAAGTAGAATACTTTAGCTGCCCTTTAAGTATTGTCCATATACTTAAAGGGCTTATTAAATATTTGAGGTGATGCAAGTGAAGGCTTTGTATGAACAAGTGTACTCAGCGATAAAGAAGGATATTTTTTCTGGAAAATACAAGGCTGGCGAAAGGGTACCGTCAGAAAAAGAGTTATCCGAACATTTTAAAGTAAGCAGAATAACAAGCAAAAAGGCATTAGAATCTTTAGAAAAGGATGGAATTGTCTATCGGCAGAAGGGAAAGGGAACCTTTGTATCAGAAAACTGGGAAAATGCATTGCTTGCTAAAACTAAACAAAAGAAACCTTTGATAGGACTTATATTAACTAATTTTGATGATACTTATGGAAGTAAAATAATTTCCAGTATAGAAAATGCAACATCAGGTACTGCTTTTGTTATTTTAAAACGTTCTTTTGGTTTGCCAGAAAAAGAGGAGCAAATCTTAAAAGAATTATTGTCTATTGCAGTAGATGGAATTATTATATATCCAGCTCAAGCAGAACATTACAGTTCAGAAATACTGAAAATGGTCGTAGATAAATTTCCTTTTGTATTGATTGACCGATCCTTTAAAGGAGTTGCCGCTTCTTCTGTATCTACTGATAATGTAGAAGCCGCAAAAAAAGGGGTTGAATATCTATTTGAATTAGGTCATAAAAATATAGGCATTATTTCTCCAAATGAAATGGGGACGACAACACTGCAGGATAGATTTAGAGGTATTGTAGAAGCTTATGCTGAAAAAGAATTAATTGTAAATAAGAATTTGTGGTGCACACATATAAAAAGTACGTTGCCTGAACCGAAAAGCACACAAGAAGAAGATATTAAAGAAATAGAAAGCTATATAACAAATAATTCGTCATTAACAGCATTATTTGCTTTTGAATATAATATAGCCCGTTTAGCGCATCAGGCGGTTAATAATTTAGGGCTGCATGTTCCTAAAGATATTTCTATTATATGTTTTGATGAACCCGCCCTGAATATAGGGAGCTGGAACTTTACAAGACTTGTACAAAATGAAGAAGAAATCGGGGAGCTTGCGATTAAATATTTAATGGATATGATTAATGGTGATGATACTATTAAGCAAAAGAAACTATCCGTATCCTTAATTGTTGGAGACTCAACTGATTCTGTTGCTGAGAAAGTGGATAAATAACCCTGCTAATAGGAAGAAGTGGCCCTTTCTATTAGCGGGGTTATTTTTTTGTGCAATTTACTTGAAGAAAGAGCTTTTCTTCAGAAATATTCTAAAGGAAATCTATCCATTCATTTTCTTTATTTCATTCGGAATCAGGTGCAGTAATCCATGCAAGGGTACTTGGATGGGTTAAGCATCGAGAGCAGGATTTTACACATAGATGAGCCCGTTCTCTTAGATCATTAACTTTTTACATATTCTACCATTCTTAAAGGAAGTGCACGTTATGGCAATAATAATTTATAACCTATGAGAAAGCTTTAGGCTGTGTAATAAATTTATTGTAATCTCTTTTTATAACGGTCAATGATTTTGAGCACAATAACGCTTTTATTTGATTGTTTCAAAAAAATAGAAATAGGAAGTGAAAATTGAAGAGAAAAATCAAGTGAAAATATTAGTTAGTGCGGAGCAAAAGCTAAAAGTGTAACGTTTTTAATAAGTTTGATTAAAAAAACCTAACTGAAAAAAGTGAATAACATTTTTTGATCAGTTAGGTTTTTTAGAGTTTTAGTTGTTTTCCGCTAATTTATTTGCAGACGGAGCATGTTTAGCATTTGTGTTTTTAGAAATTAAATCTTCTGCAGGAACAGCACGTTTCATAAAGAAGGATAGTATCAATGCGATGATTACCACCCCAACAGAGATTAAAAATGCATCATTTATTCCTTCAAGCATTGCTTTCATTGCAATTTGTTCTTTAGCAGCAGCGATTGCATCAGCAGTTGGCTGTGTTGTTGCATTGCTCATGCTTTTCATTGCATCTGCTGCAATTTCTTTTGCATGTGTTTCTGTTCTGTTGGACATGATTGTAATCAATATTGCAGAACCGATAGCCCCAGAAACTTGTGACAGTGTATTATTCATTGCAGTACCATGCGGATTTAAGCGTTGCGGCACCTGGTTTAACCCATTTGTCATAACAGGCATCATAATCATAGACATACCAAACATACGAACAGCATAGATAATCATTAGTGTGGAATACTCTGTTGTCATTGTTAACTTGCTGAATGCGTAAGTTGTACCGGCAGTTATAATTAATCCAATGACAGCAAGCACACGAGCACCATATTTATCAAATAGTTTACCAGTGATTGGAGACATGATTCCCATAATGATAGCTCCTGGCAATAACAGTAATCCTGAATCTAAAGGAGAAATCCCTCTAATTGTTTGAATATATAAAGGCATTAACAGCATTCCTGAGAACATTGCTATATTCACGACAACAGAAATAGCTGCTGATAATGTAAATAAAGGATACTTAAAGATTCTAAATTCAAGCATTGGACTAGGTAATTTTAATTGGCGCATGATAAATAGAACTAAAGAGATAACACCTACAATTAATGGACCATATACATGGAAGCTGTCCCATCCTTTATCTCCAGCAGAACTAAAGCCATATAATAATCCACCAAAACCTAAGCTTGATAAAAGTACAGATAGTTTATCGATTGTAATATCAATTTTCTCTTTTTTATCTTTTAATTTAAAGATAGCAAATAATAATACGATTGCGGCAATTGGTGCAACAATATGGAATAATGTTTGCCAATCATAATGCTCTACTACATAACCAGATAATGTTGGACCGATTGCTGGTGCAAAAACCATTACTAAACCAAAAACACCCATTGCACTTCCCCGTTTCTCAACAGGAAAACTAGTTAGTAGAAAGTTCATTAATACCGGCATCATGATAGCAGAACCAGATGCTTGGACCATGCGGGATGCAAGCATGGTAGGGAAATTGCCAGAGAATCCAGCTACAATGGTTCCTAAAGTAAATAGGGACATCGCTGTAATAAACAAGCGGCGAATCGAATACTTTTGAATTAAAAATGCAGTCGTTGGAATCATGATTCCATTTACAAGCATATAGCCAGTCACAAGCCATTGACCTGTTGATTCGCTAATTCCAAAATCTTTCATAATGGAAGGTAAAGCAATATTTAGCAAGGTTGAATTTAAAATTGCCACAAAAGCCCCTGCCATTAAAATGGCGATAATGCCATATGGGGGTTTTTTTGTATGTTGTGTTTCTGTTTTATCCATTTATATGTCCTCCTTAATAAAGTGAAACTACAATCAGAAGGAAATAGCATTTCCTTCTGATTGATTGAATGAACCGGGATGAACTCTCGGTACAATTTTTATACAATTGTTCTAGGCTTAAATAATAATATACTGCCGGTTCATTTTTTGCAATAAAAAGTTTAGGTAATCTAAAATATAAAATTTAATATAAAATTTAAATTTTCAAAATTATTTTAACTGCTATAAATGAAAGGTGTTTCGCAATGCTTTGAACTAGTGAAAGTTGTATTTAGTTAAGAAATCGGGTAGTATTCATTTTGAACAGGCAGTCTAATTTATCCTTAAGGTGATGGATGATGAATAATCGGAAAAAACATGTAATGAATAGGGCCCATGAATTATTTATTGAAAAAGGATTTCATACAACATCTATTCAAGAAATCTTGGAAACCAGCGGCATTTCTAAAGGAACTTTTTATAATTATTTTACAAGCAAAAATGAACTGTTAATTTCTATATTTAAGAGCATCTATTCGGAGATAGAAGAGAAACGAAAAAAATTATTAATGGGTGAAAATAAAAAAAATATAGATATTTTTATTAAACAAATTGAATTGCTTATCAGAACAAATGATCAATATAAAATTATTTCTTTATTTGAAGAAATATTATTTACAAAGGATGAAGAGCTGAAAGAGTTTTTAAAGCTAAGAAGAATTCAAGAATTGCACTGGGTGCATGCACGGCTTCATGATATTTGTGATGCAAAAAGCAAACCCTATTTATTAGATTGTGCAATTATGATGACAGGCATTCTTCACAACTTATTTTATTTTTATTCTTTGGAGAATAAAGATAAATCAGATATACACAAAGTAGTAACATATGCTGTCAATAGAATCATCAGCAATGCAAAAGAACTATCTATTTCAAAAGAACAATTGCTGGATCCAATTGTTTTAAAACAATGGCTTCCTGATGCAGCACATCAAAAGTATCAAGAGAAAGAACTGCTTCAAATTATAGATGGCCTAAAAGCAAAAATAACCGAATCTTGCATGAGTGAAAAAGATAAAGATAAATTTTTTGAACTCATTGACTTTGTCAGAGAAGAACTTCATGATAATGATTCAGCGAGAATCCATTTAGTGGAAAGTGCTATTGGCACTTTAAAGAGCTTAATAAAGGATGAGCGGTGTCAAATATTGCTGTATGAATTAGAAAATCAATTTAATTCCTATATTAATCAATACAAAAAGACTATATCTAGATAAAACACCTAACTTTTTTGGAAAAGTTAGGTGTTTTTTTATATTTTGCTAAAAAATCAGTTTGTTTCATCTCGTCTTTTTTAAATCAGGATTAAAGTTTTCATTTTAAGGGAAAATAAAAAAAATCAATGAGAAAGAAGGTTTGAGTGATTTGGATTTATTTTTAAGTTTGCTTCCTGCCATATTTTGGGGAAGTATTGTGCTTCTGAATGTAAAGATTGGCGGAGGTGCTTATAGTCAAACATTAGGAACAACAATTGGGGCATTATTATTTTCTTCCGTTGTGTATCTAATTGCAAGACCAGAGCTTACAATCACTATTTTTATTGTTGGTGTTATCTCTGGGATTTGTTGGTCGATTGGTCAAAGCGGACAGTTCAAGTCCATTGAATATATTGGTGTTTCGAAAACAATGCCGATTTCTACTGGTTTGCAAATTGTTTCTACAACGCTTTTTGGTGTATTAATTTTTCGTGAATGGACAACAGCAACGACCATTATTCTCGGCGTTATTGCGATTGCTTGTATTATTGGAGGGATTGTTTGTACATCCTATGATCAGGAACGCAGCAATGAAGAAGCAAAAAAATTTAAAAAGGGCGTTGTTACCTTACTTATTTCTACACTCGGCTATTTAGGATATGCCGTTGTTGCTCGGGCTTTTGGAGTCAATGGATGGTCGGCCCTGTTTCCGCAAGCCGTTGGAATGACAATTGGTGGGATTATTATTACATATAAGCATAAACCCTATAATAGATATACATTGCTGAATATATTTCCTGGGCTATTTTGGGCTGCTGGAAATATGTTTCTGTTTATTTCCCAGCCTAAAGTCGGGGTTGCCATCAGCTACTCTTTATCTCAAACAGGAGTAGTCATTTCTACACTTGGAGGCATTTTTTTATTAAAGGAAAAGAAAACAAAGCGTCAGCTTATCTTTATTGGCATTGGAATTATCTTAATTATTATTGGGGTAGTTTGTTTAGGATTAGCAAAAAGGTAAATAAAATCATCTGGAGGTAAATTTTATGTATAAAGATATAGAAAACAAGGTAGTAGTAATTACAGGTGCATCAACTGGATTAGGACGAGCAATGTCTATTCGTTTTGGAGAAGAAAAAGCAAAAGTAGTAATCAATTATTTTTCAGATGAAAAAGAAGCAGAAGGAGTGAAAAATGAGGTAGAGGAAGCTGGAGGAGAAGCAATTATTGTACAAGGAGATGTGACAAAAGAGGAAGATGTGATGAGACTTGTACAAACAGCTGCCGCTCATTTTGGAACAGTAGATATTTTTATAAATAATGCTGGGATTGAAAATTCTGTGCCTTCCCACGAGCTTTCTTTAGAAGATTGGGAAAAGGTTGTGCAAACCAATTTAACGGGAGCTTTTTTAGGAAGCAGGGAAGTATTAAAATATTTTGTAGAACATCAAATCAAAGGAAATATTATCAATATGTCAAGTGTACATGAAAAAATTCCTTGGCCAACATTTGTTCATTATGCAGCAAGTAAAGGTGGGGTGAAGATGTTAACAGAAACACTTGCACTTGAATATGCACCTCGAGGTATAAGAGTAAATAGCATAGGTCCAGGGGCTATAAACACACCGATAAATGCTGAAAAATTTGCAGATCCAGTTCAGCGGAAAGATGTAGAATCCATGATTCCACTAGGCTATATTGGCAAACCAGAAGAAATTGCTGCGGTTGCTGTGTGGCTTGCTTCATCAGAATCAAGCTATGTAACCGGCATTACTTTGTTTGCTGACGGCGGAATGACAAAGTACCCATCCTTTCAGGCCGGAAGAGGGTAAAATATGCAAAGTTTTTCTCAGAGAAAAGGAAGAATTCTTGAATTTTTTGACCGTTTAAAACAATAGTACTGTTTGACTAGTAAAAGTTATAGTTGGTACAATAAGTTATTAACCGTGAATATAATGGCTTAATATGTAAAGAAAATAGGCCATTTTATACCAACTATAGGTGGAGATTAAATGGAATTAAATGAACAAAGTCCATTCGTTGCAAGTTGGCTAACACTTACTTCCATACAAGAAAAAGTAGCAAATGAATTGGAGAATACTTTACAAGCAGCCCATCAATTATCGTTAAGGGAGTTTTACGTGCTGCTGTTTTTAGCACAAGCTCCGGAGAAAAAGTTAAGGCTGCAGCAGTTGCAAGAAATGGTTAATTTAAGTCAAAGTGCATTATCAAGACTTGTTGCAAGAATGGAAGCGAAAAGCTGCGGGGCACTGCAAAGACATATTTGCCAAGATGATCGAAGAGGGATCTATACTTCTTTGACAGCATATGGGGAAGAAAAATTAGTAAAAGCAAAGATGACTTTTCAGCAAACATTAAATGAAGCACTAAAAAAGGATCAGGTTTATCAAGGGTTAACACAATTAGTAAAAGAGCTTGAAAATCATAAATAACAAAAGCAGTCGACAAGTTTTTGCTTGACTGCTTTTGGCAGCATTTAATCGATGGGATGAAGGCAAATAAATTAAAATGGTGTTAAGTAGGCAACAATATTGACTGAGAAATAGAATCATGTTAATTTACATGCATGAGCATACATTTAAAAAGAAAGAAGGAATAAAAAATGACAAATTTATTTACCCCTTTTTCATTTAAAGGATTAGAATTAAAAAACCGTGTGGTGATGCCCCCAATGTGCCAATATTCTGTTGAGAATAAGGATGGAATTGCAAACGACTGGCATTATAATCATTATGTTAGCCGTGCAATTGGCGGGGCAAGCTTAATTATTATTGAAATGACAGATGTAGATCCAGATGGACGCATTAGTGATTATGATTTAGGGATATGGAGCGATGAGCAAATTCCAGCATTAGCTCGCATTGTTGATGCCTGTCATGCACATGGCGCAAAAGTAGGCATTCAAATTGCTCATGCCGGAAGAAAAGCGGAAGATGCAGAAGTTCCTGTTTCTTCTTCGCCGATAGCTTTTGATGAAAAATCAAAAACGCCAAAAGAATTATCTACAAAAGAAGTAAAAGACATGGTCATAAAATTCCGTCAAGGAGTAGAACGTGCATTAAAAGCTGGTGTGGATGTGATTGAATTACATGGTGCACATGGCTACTTAATTCATCAATTCCACGCACCGCTTACAAATAAAAGAGATGATGAGTACGGTCAAGATCGGACAAAATTTGGTGTAGAAGTAATTCAAGCTGCGAAAAGTGTTATGCCAGAAAACATGCCTTTAATTCTGCGCATTTCTGCAACAGAATATGTGGAGGGCGGCTATACAGCAGAAGAAAGTGTAGAATTTGCGAAACATTATCAAAAAGCTGGTGTCGATATATTCCATATAAGTTCAGGTGGAGAAGGGCCTCTATCTGCAACTAGAAGACCTGGAATACATGCAGGCTATCAAGTGCCCCTTGCCCGCTTGTATAAAGAAACATTAAATGTGCCAGTTATCGCAGTTGGGAATTTAGAAGATGCAACGGTTGCAAATGCAGTTGTTGGAAATGAAGATGCAGATTTAGTGGCAGTAGGAAGAGGAATGCTAAGAAATCCTTATTGGACAATTGAAGCAGCTGCACAGCTGAAAAAAGAAACACCAGTGCCAAAGCAATATGCAGCAGCATTTCCTAAATAAGGATTAAGCAGGAGGAGCGGCTATTACTGTTATAGCTATTTTAAAAGCACATTCAGGCAAAGAGACTGAGCTGCGAAAAGAATTGCAAAAATGGTGAATCCTTCCCGCAAAGAAAAGGGTGTTTAAATTATCTGTTTCATGAATCTTTAAATAACGACGATGTTTTTGTGTTTTATGAAAATTGGGTCGATGAAGAAGCGATTAAATTTTATAATGAAACAGAGCATTATCTGACATACAAGCAGAATGTCGAAGCATTAATAGAAAGTAAACAAGTATTTAAATTGGCAACACTTGCTTAAATTTTTTTAAACGGGCTATCCAAAGCAGATAGTCTGTTTTTTTATAGGCTATGTTAAAGCTCATTGCTGATTTTGACACTTTATTGATTGCAGCGAGAGGCTCCTGGACTGCCCGCGGAAAGCGAACGCCTCTCGCTGCAATCAACAGGCAAATTGAACAGAGCTTTTTATAAAGGCTTCTAAAAAAAGAGTTTTTTATTTTGTGTTAAGGAAACTTTTTTTACTGTGGTTAATATTATATAACAGGAGGGATAAAGGATGAAACCAAATGGACGCATTCAAAAGAAAATAGAAGCATATTCTTATGTTTTTAAATGCTTAGGAATATTAAAGGAAGAAGAATGGAAGAAAATCCAAGCTGCTAGTAATAAAAATTAACAAAACCAATTATAAAAAATAGTGTAAAAAGTTAGTCTGAGGGGGCAGAAGATGAGTAATAGGACTAAGTAGAGCTTGCAAAACGAAAAAAATTGCGAGCTCTACCAAATTAGCGTAAGAAAATTTTGGAAAGAACAATATACAAGAATGATGTTTGTTCTGCTAAGAGGAGACAAGCCTAAACTATAAAGGGGCTTGCTTTCGTTTATACACAACAATAATTGTACAAACAGAAAGAATAACTACAAATAATAGACTTACAAAAAAGCCGATTCTAATTCCCTTTTCTAAAGTTGTTCCTGTGATAGCCGCAATAATAAGAAGTATACCGACAGATGCTTTTGTTTTATCCCAAAAAGTTGTTTTTAACACTTTAAAAGAGGAAAAAAGAATAAATGCCCAGTTATACAAGAGTAGAATTCCTGCAGCAGTTGTAATATATTCGAATATTTTTCCAGGTAAAATAAGTGCTGCCACAACGGAAGCAAATAAGCCAAGTGCCCCCAATATAAGAGAAGGCAATGGGAGGCTATTGAATTTATTTAATTTTTTCTCAAATAATTTTGGTGCATCTCCACCTTTAGCTAGTGTTACAAGAAGATTTGTCACTCCAAATAACGACGCAGTCATCGTAGAAAAACCAGCAATAATAATCGCTCCGTTAAATACATGTGGGAAAAAATTTAAATGATAATCGGATAAAGCAGTAACAAAAGGACTTTCTTTTTCCGTAAATGCATGAAGCGGCACAAGCACGACAGCTAATCCTAATGAAAGAACATAAATAATCATTAAAATAATCAGCATATTAGTACCTGCTTTTGGTGCATCTTCTTTCTTTTTTAATTGCATGGCCATAAGGCCTATTACTTCAATTCCTCCATATGCGTAAAAGGCATATAGCAGTGATGTCCAAAATCCTTTCCAGCCATGTGGAAAAAAGTCTTGGTTAGAATTTGGAAACACTGGTTTATGTCCGCTCGTTTTAAACCAGCCCAAAAGTGCAGCAGCTGCTAATAAAATAAACATAATAATTGCTGCTGTTTTCATTACTGCCAAATAATTTTCAACTCGATCAAACCCTTTTGTACCTAAAAAAACAACAAAAATTGATAAAACGGCATAGATGCAGGCAAAAATCCAAAGAGGAATTTTCGGAAACCAAAATTGGGAAAGGAGTGCAAGTGCAGTCAGTTGGCTGCCCATAATTAAAATATTGGAACACCAATAGTTCCAGCCACAGCTAAAGCCTGCCCATGGACCAAAAGCTTTGTTTGCATAATAGCAAAAAGAGCCTTCTTGTGGATCTGCTGCTGTCATTTTGGCGAGCAGATTAAAGACAATATAAGTGCCAAGAGCCGCAATAATAAAAGAAAAGACAATGGAAAATCCCGTTTCTTTTATGCCGATGCCTGATCCTAGAAAGTAGCCAGTACCAATGGTGCAGCCAACGCCTATTAACGATAGTTGCCACCATGAAAGACTGCCTGTTTCTGGAGATTTATTTGCTTTTGTTTGTTTATTCATCTGAAGCTCCTTTCTTAAAAATATATACATACCAAAGCTTAGTATGTGTTTGAAAATAGATATTATGTTTGAGATGAGAAAAGAAAAGAAAAGAAAAGAAAAGTATTCAGTAGCATGTTGGTTGACAAGTCAGATGGAGAATGATATATTTATCTCGAATTAAAGATATTTTAAATTGAAGTAATAATAGATGGAATAATTTTCATATACTACCTATTATCATATAGGAGAAAATAAAGAAATTGGGCTGGAGGAATAGTAAAATGAATGGATTAAAAGGAGTACATCATATAACCGCGATAACAAGCAGTGCAGAAAAAAATTATGAATTTTTTACATTTGTATTAGGAATGCGTTTAGTGAAAAAAACAGTCAATCAAGACGATATCCAAACATATCATTTATTTTTCGCAGATGACATAGGAAGTCCTGGAACAGATATGACATTTTTTGATTTTCCTAATATTCCAAAAGGAGTGCATGGTACAAATGAAATTGCTAAAACATCCTTTCGTGTGCCAACAGATGTAGCAATCAATTATTGGAAGGAACGCTTTGACCGCTTAGGGGTGGCTCATGATGGCATCTCCGAACAATTTGGCAAAAAAGTTTTATCATTTGTTGATTTTGACGAACAATCATATCAGTTAATTTCAGATGAACATAATCATGGAGTAGCACCAGGTACTCCTTGGCAAAATGGGCCCATTCCATTGGAATATGCGATTACTGGGTTAGGTCCAGTGTTTATTCGTATTGCTAATTTTGATTATTTTAAAGAAATGCTTGAAAAAATGCTCGAATTTAAAGAAATAGCTAAAGAAGGATCTTTTCATTTATTTGAAGTAGGCCAAGGGGGAAATGGTGCACAAATTATTGTAGAGCATAATGGGGTTCTTCCCCAAGCACGTCAAGGGTTCGGCACCGTTCATCATGCGGCATTCCGAGTAGAGGACCGAGATACATTAAATCAGTGGATTAGCCGTATGGAGAATTTTGGTTTTCAAACATCTGGGTATGTAGACAGACACTTTTTTCAATCCTTATATGCACGAGTGGCTCCTCAAATTTTGTTTGAATTTGCGACAGATGGACCAGGATTTATGGGGGATGAGCAGTATGAAACACTTGGTGAAAAACTATCACTTCCTCCATTTTTAGAAGGCAAGCGAGAAGCTATTGAACAGTTGGTTCGTCCAATTGATACGGTAAGAAGTACGATTGCATTTACAAAGGAATAACAGAAAAGAGAGAGCCTTCTGCTTATAATGAGAAGGTTTTCTTTTTTGTAGGATAAAATCATGGGAAAAGAAAAATACAGAGAAAATAAATAAAATTTGCTGGAATATCTATAATTCGTTAGAATATAAAGATAAATAAAGCAAAAAGAAAGAGGTCAACTTATGATAGATCATATTGTTCTAGTTAAATTTGGCGAATCAACGACAGAAGATCAACTACAAGAAGTGATAAAAAGATTTCGAGCATTACGCAACAAAGTGATAGGTATTGTGGATTTGCAAGCTGGATTAAATTTTGCTTCTAGTAACTCAGACTATCAAGTATTGCTAAAAGTTCGTTTTGAAGATCGGCATGCGCTAGAACTGTATGGACCAAATCCTGAGCATCAGGCAGTGGCTGCATATATCCGAGAAGTTGGAAGAGTAGACAGCATTGTGGCAGATATTGAATTTGACAACATATAAAAATCAACGATCTATTCACTAGAAAGATTTTTTTTTGATTGAGAATGGCGAAAAAAGAACGCAAAAATTGTCAAAAGTGTTATGCTCTGTGACGAAGTTCATAATTACTTAAAAAATCTCTAAAAATTTGTCATTCTCACATTTATTTTTCATAAAAAAGTGGTATTATATTAAAGGGATTAAAACAAAGGATAATGTAAAGGTTCTGTTTAATAGTTTTGTATAACTATTAGTTACTATTGCCAGAACTATAACGATCCTTAATTTCACTGGTATTTATATAAAATTTTATCTTTACTTTGCAAACTATTGTGCATAAAATCACAATAGTTTGGCAATTTAATCAAAACTCATATAAGCGTATCTGCTTATAGTAAAGGAGAATCAGTTATGTCAGAAACAACTACGCAAGCAAGTGAAAAGCAACTGACAGCAACAACTAGCCAAGATTTGTTAGATCAACTTCTGAAACCAGAAGTGCAAGAATCTTTAACAACATTAGTGGAACAACTTCCTAAATTAACAGAAGTAGTAAATGTTTTAACAAAGTCTTATGATTTTGCGCAAGGATTAGCTAATGATGAAGTATTTAAAAGTGATGCGGTTCATGCAGTAACAGAAATGATGGAGCCAGTTGTCCATTCAGCTAAAGGAATTGCAGCAACTGCTATTGAAGCGAAAGATCGTGCAGAACAAAGCAGTGAAACAATCGGTTTATTTGGTCTATTAAAATTATTAAAAGATCCACAAGCACAAAAATTATTCCGCTTTGCACAAAGTTATTTACAAATTATGTCAGAACGCGAACAACAACAAAAATAAGCATTATTTTTGATTAGGAATAAGGACGGAGGATATACTATGTCAAAACATATTGTTATTTTAGGTGCTGGATACGGTGGACTTTTAGCAGCTCAAAATGTACGCAAATATTATTCAAAAGAACAAGCTAAAGTGACTGTAATTAACAAATTCTCAACACACCAAATTATTACGGAACTGCATCGTCTTGCGGCTGGAAATATTTCTGAGCAAGCGGTTGCAATGCCTCTTGAGAAATTGCTTAAAGGGAAAGATATTGATTTAAAAATTGCAACAGTAGAATCTTTTTCTGTAGATAATAAAGAAGTAGTATTGGCAGACGGTACTAAACTTACTTATGATGCACTAGTTGTTGCATTAGGAAGTATTACTGCATACTTTGGAATCCCGGGATTAGAAGAAAACAGCATGACATTAAAATCTGCTGAAGAAGCAAATAAAATCTTCCGTCATGTGGAAGATCGCATTCGCGAATATTCAAAAACGAAAAAGGCTGAAGATGCTACTATCTTAATCGGCGGAGGCGGCTTAACTGGTGTTGAGCTTGTTGGCGAACTTGCTGACATCTTGCCTGCAATGACAAAAAAATATGGCGTCGACTATAAAGAAATTAAATTATTGCTAGTAGAAGCAGGTCCAAAAATTCTTCCTGTTCTTCCAGATGATTTAATTCAACGTGCTACTCAAAGCTTAGAAGCACGCGGCGTAACATTCTTAACAGGTCTAGCTGTAACGAATGTTGCTGGAAACGTAGTAGACTTAAAAGATGGACAAAAAATTGTTACAAATACATTTGTATGGACTGGCGGAGTACAAGGAAATCCACTTGTTGGCGCATCTGGTTTAGAAGTAAACCGTGGTCGTGCAACAGTAAACGATTTCTTGCAATCTACATCACATCCTGAAGTATTTGTTGCTGGAGATAGTGCTGTATACTTTGCAGCAGATGGTCGTCCATACCCGCCAACTGCACAAATCGCTTGGCAAATGGGTGAATTAATTGGCTACAACTTGTTTGCATATCTTGAAGGCAAAACACAAGAAACATTCAGCCCAGTTAATTCAGGAACACTTGCTAGCCTTGGACGCAAAGACGGTGTGGCAATCGTAGGCGGAAGCAACACACCGCTTAAAGGATTATCTGCTACTTTAATGAAAGAAGCAAGTAATGTTCGCTACTTAACACATATTAAAGGATTATTCAGCTTAGCTTATTAATCCATATTTAAGATGTCATTTAGGTGCTTTTATAGCACCTAAATGACATCTTTTTTTATAAAAAAGTCTGTTTTCTTACCCCATCTATTTTTCCTTTTCCCATACATAAAAAGTTTTAAAAAAATGTCTTTTTCTTGAAGATTAGAGCAAAATAGCAGATTTTCCATGAAATGATGAGATTTGATCAACTAATGCCATGTAATTAAGCTCTTATCGCCTTTTTTCCTGTTTTATGATCTTTTTTTCTATTTTTGTTCCCTTTACTTTCAATATGGCAAGGAGTATGATCATCCCATAGTAAATAATATATTTCTTTATCGCTTAATCCATATGGAGCGGGGGAACCAATTATGTTAGTGCAGTGTTTTGCACTTGGGGTGAATCCTTTTAAAAAGGTAGGGCAAACTCTCTTTCTGCCCGAATCCGACAGCTAACTCCGTAAGCGTTCTAGAGAGAGGAAGTGACTCTGCCATTATGCAATTTAAAGGCCGCGGAGGTTTTCCTCTGTGGTTTTTTTGTCGTGCATAAAAATAAAAGGAGATTTTAGAAATGAATTTAGCAGATTACACATACTAATAATGTCTAATAGGTCAAGCAGGTAAATTTTTAGTTACTAACTGGAGGAAACTATTGTGAATAGATCGGTTGTTAAAAGAGTAGTAATCGGCAAACCGTTAAAAACAAGAGAATTAGGAGATCAAAAAATAAACAAATTAAAAGCATTGGCCATTCTTTCCTCAGATGCATTGTCCTCTGTTGCTTATGGTACAGAACAAATTTTGATTGTGCTTGCAGGAATCGGTTTTCTTGCCTATTGGTATTCCATTCCGATTGCTGTCGGCATTTTAGTGCTATTGACTGCTTTGATTTTGTCTTATCGGCAAATTATATATGCTTACCCAAAAGGTGGGGGAGCCTATATTGTTTCTAAAAAAAACCTAGGGGAAAATGCAGGATTGATTGCTGGCGGGTCTTTGCTGGTTGATTATATTTTAACCGTTGCAGTTAGCATTTCTGCAGGAACAGATGCCATTACCTCTGCATTTCCAGGTTTACATGGATATAATGTTCCAATTGCTTGTTTACTTGTTTTATTTATTACGATATTAAATTTAAGGGGAATTACAGAATCAGCTTCAGTACTAGCCTATCCGGTTTATTTATTTGTGTTAGCTTTAATTATTTTGCTTGGAAAAGGGTTATGGGATGTGCTCAATGGACAAGTGCCAGAAAGCTTACATACACCAATTGGTACAGCGGTTCCAGGGATAAGCTTATTTTTATTGTTAAAGGCTTTTTCTTCTGGATGTTCTGCATTAACAGGTGTTGAAGCTATTTCCAATGCAGTTCCAAGTTTTAAAGAACCAAGCGCAAAAAATGCGGTTCGCACATTAACAATGATGGGAATTATTCTTGCGGTATTATTCTCTGGCATTACATTTTTAGCTTTTTGGTATGGTATATCTCCGAAAGCAGAAGAGACAGTAGTATCACAAATTGCTTCAACAGTATTTGGAAGGAATTTCTTTTATTATTTTATTCAAGTAACAACAGCTCTTATTTTGGTATTGGCAGCCAATACAGGATTTGCAGCATTTCCGCTGCTTGCTGTAAACTTGGCTACCGATAAATACATGCCAAGAATTTTTACTATTCGCGGAGATAGGCTTGGCTATTCAAACGGCATTGTTACATTAGGAGCAGCTTCCATCTTACTAATTATTCTTTTTGAGGGACACACTGAAATGCTGATTCCGTTGTATGCGGTAGGAGTGTTTATTCCGTTCACTTTATCTCAAAGTGGCATGATTAGAAAATGGGCAAAAGAAAAACCTTCAGGCTGGCAGCTGAAATTAAGCGTTAATCTAGTTGGGGCGCTCATAACATTTACTGTATTAATCATTTTGTTTACAACGAAATTCCCACAAGTTTGGCCAGTGTTTGTATTTTTGCCGATTATTGTAATTATTTTTCATAAAATAAATGCACATTATAATGATGTTGCTAACCAATTGCGGATTGAGGGAGCGTATCGTCGAGAGAAATTGAAAGGAAATATTGTTATTCTTCCTGTTGCAGGTATTACAAAAGTAGTGGAAAATTCTTTAGCGTATGCTGAAACAGTAGGAGATACAGTAATAGCAGTATATGTGGCATTTGATCGGGAAAGCGAGAAGAAAATGGAAGAGAAGTGGAATGCATACAGACCAGATATTCGCTTAGTAACGTTGCATTCACAATATAGAAGTTTGATTCGTCCATTAAGAAGATTTATTGATGTTATTGAAGAAAAAGGAGAAGAGCATCGAAATAGCGTTACTGTTATTGTTCCACAATTTATTACCAAAAAAAGTTGGCATAACATTTTGCATAATCAATCCAGTTTGCTGCTGAAAGCACATTTGCTTTATCGCAGGAATGTTATTGTTACTACCGTGCCATATCATTTAAAAAAATAGTCATAACAAACCCCGAAATTCTTTTTGAAAGGAATTCGGGGTTTTGTTTATTAGTGAGCAAGTTCATCTCCTATTATAAAAGGTGATGGGAAATAAACTCAGTTGATTTTAATTCTAGGATTCTAAAAAACTATTCAGCCAAAAAGTATGCCTCCATCAATTAATACAGCTTGTCCTGTCATATAGTCAGAATCAGGTGATGCCAAATATGAAACAAAATTGGCTACATCAGCTGGTTCTTGGGTTCTGCCTAAAGTGATTCCTTCTGCAAACTTTTCAAATGCCTGCCCTTTTTCAAGCCCCATGTATTCACCCATTCCTTCATCAATGCGATCCCACATGCTTGTGCCGACAATGCCAGGGCAATAAGCATTTACTGTGATTTTAGAGGAAGCTAATTCTTGTGCTGCTGTTTGTGTCCATGCTTTTACAGCGAATTTTGTTGCAGAGTAGGCACCTAATAAACTATATGCCCGGTGTCCTGCAATACTGCATGCATTAATGATTTTTCCCCCTGTACCTTGTTTTTTCATTTGAACAGCAGCTGCTTGAATACCGAATAATGTTCCAAAAACATTAATTTGAAATATTCGCTGTAAATCTTCTTCTGTTATATTTAAAATGGAGTCAACTTGATCAATGCCTGCATTGTTGACAAACACATCAACATTCCCATATTTTTCTACTGTTTGATCTACTAAGGAAACTAAATCTTCTTTTTTGCTTACATTGGCAACAAAGGAGCTGCTTTCTATCCCTTTTTCGATTAATTCTAGAGATGTTCTATTAGCACTTTCTTCATTTATATCACTGATAACGATGGTAAATCCATCTTTACCAAGGCGTTCTGCAATTCCTTTACCGATTCCTTGCCCAGATCCTGTAATGATGGCAACTTTATTTTCATTCATACCAACCAATCAACCTTTCTATCGATAGACTTTGTTCTATTTTTTATCTACCCTTTTCTTTCTATAGTAAACAAGTCTATTTTTTTAGTTGGGGAAAAGAATTTTACGTGCAGCCTAATATGGCAGGAAGCTGGCAGTTAGAAATTTATAAAAGAGACGAAATATAAGAGCAAGAAGTTATTTAAAACGAACTACTTGGTTTTTTTACATAGAAATTTCGGAACTAGTAATGTATGATAATAAAATAAAAGTTATATAAAGAAGAGAGGATAATTGGTTCGTGAAAAGTACATCACTTGTAGCAGAGCAGAAGCATAATCGGTTATCGATGATTTTAATTTTAGGATCTCTTGCTGCCTTTGGCCCTTTATCTATTGATATGTATTTGCCAGCATTGCCATCATTAGCAGCAGAGTTTCATACAACAAGCGGTCTAGCTCAGCTTAGTTTATCTTTTTTTCTGATTGGTTTGGCAGGGGGGCAATTAGTGGCAGGTCCATTAAGTGACAGTATTGGCAGACGTTTGCCCTTGCTTGTTGGATTAATTCTTTATATGATCACATCTTTGCTATGTGTATTTAGTCCTTCTATTTATTCCTTAATTTTTCTGCGATTGCTGCAAGGAATTGCTGGGTCTGCTGGAATTGTTATTTCAAGAGCAGTCGTAAGGGATTTATATAGTGGAACAGAATTAACGAAGTTTTTTGCGCTCATTGCTTTAGTAAATGGCGCTGCCCCGATTTTGGCTCCGGTATTGGGAGGGCAATTTCTGCGATTTGGTACATGGCAAGGCATTTTTATCTTGTTATCATTAATTGGACTGATCATGTTTATTTCTGTCCGATTTTATTTGCCCGAAACATTATCGGCAGAAAAAAGAGTACCTGGCGGTTTAGGCAATACATTGGTGACATTTAAACGAATTTTGGCAGATCGCGGCTTTTTGGGATATGCACTAGCTCAAGGGTTTGTTATGGCAAGCATGTTTTCTTATATATCTGGTTCACCATTTGTGGTGCAAGATATATTTGGTGCTTCCCCACAAATATATAGCCTGATTTTTGCAGTGAATGGTCTTGGCATTGTGTTGGCAACACAAATCACAGGACGCATTGCAGGGAGGATAGAAGAAAAAAGATTGTTTGTTATTGGTCTTATGATAAATGTAGTCAGCGGTATTTGCTTAGTAATTGCAAGTCTTTTGAATGCAGGATTATTATGGCATTTAGTTCCATTATTTTTTGTTGTATCAAGCGTTGGTGTAGTAACGACAACAGGATTTACGCTAGCGATGCAGACACAAGGGAAAAATGCAGGAAGTGCTTCTGCTTTGCTTGGCGTGTTAAGTTTATTAATGGGTGGTTTGGTGTCTCCCCTTGTTGGCCTTTTGGGAAATGAATCTACTTTATCCATGACTAGTGTTATATTAGGAGCAGGACTTTGTGCAATAATTTCTTATATTTTGTTAAGAAAAAAATAAAAGCAGGATAATTGGTATCTTTCGTATAAGTTTTATGTATGCAATAGATACATAGATTAGAGGAGGAAAAAGGATGAATCTTTCAGAAGTTATTAAAAATCGCCGTACAATTAAGAAGTTTAAAGAAGAAAGCATTGATGGAGAAAAAGTGAAACAATGGCTCCAGACTGCTGCTTATGCACCAAATCATAAACTGACAGAACCTTGGGAAATTGTTTTTATTGGTTCTGAAACAAGAGCTGAATTAAATCATAAGTTGAATTTTGGAAATGCTCCTGTACTTTTTTCGATATTGAGTCATAAAGGCAGAAATGAGTTAGAAAGAGAGGAAAATCTCGCCGCTGTTGCATGTTTTTTGCAAAACTTTATGCTCCTTGCATGGGAAAATGGTGTAGGAACATTTTGGAGTTCTGTTGGAGCTTCTCCAAAAGGAAAACAGGTTCTGCAAGTGCCGACAGATTATGACATAGTGGGCGTAATTGCTGCTGGAATTCCAGAAGAAATTAAAGAAGCGAAGGAAAGAACATCGATTGATCTAAAAATCAAACATTTAAAATAATAAAAGCTATCTATAATGGAGCTGTAAACATTCTCTTTAAAGAAAGGAGTGTTTACAGCTCCATTTTGCATGTTAAAAAGAAAGAGAAAAGGAAATAGTGAAAATAACTAAACATTTTTGTTACGCTGATTTACTTTCACATATTTTTCATATTTGTGTATTAAGATGGAGAGAAGTATAAAAAGATTAGAGGAGATAGAATGGGAATTTGGAAGTTAGTATATTTTTATATCATTATGGCAGCAGTCTGCTCTTTTCTTCCTATTGTAGGGCGATACATTGCCATAGTTAATACGTTGATTCATGAAGTTTGGCATGTACTTGCAGCAATAATTTCGGGGCGGAAATTTAGGCTCGTGCATAAAATTAACTTGAATAGAGATGCTTCTGGAACAGCCTTAACACAGACAGATTCATGGATTGGTCGTATCTTTATTGCATATATGGGGTATACGGGATCTTCAGTAACAGCCTATGGTTTATTTTATTTGCTAAAGAAAGAGTACTATATTGCCATCCTTTGTATTTTTACTTGTGTTGCCTGTATAGCTCTTGTGCTATGGGTAAGAAATTTATATGGTTTATTTTGGACTATATCCTTTTTGGTTTTTAATTTCTGGATTTTTTATTATGATAAGCCAGTGATTTTACAGCATGTCAGCATTTTTTTAAGCTGTATTATATTAGTTCAATCGGTTTTAACAGCATTTGTTATTTTTAATTTGAGCATCAAACATAGAAGAAATGCTGGAGATGCTACCGCACTGGCAGAAGCAACAAAAATACCTGCTTTTATTTGGGGAGCAGTCTTTTTTTGTCAGTCCTTATATTTTGTTTACCTTATTTCTGTGTTATAGTCCTCTTTTTATCCTTGTAAAGGCAATGAGATTGTTGATTTCATCGGTTGATAAAGGCTGTTGATCGACTGTCAAAGAAATAGAATCCACTGAAGTTAATTCTATAATAGAAGCAGGTGATGTTCGATTTAAAATATAGTCAATCGATACATTAAATAAGTCGGCAATCTGTATTAATGCACGTAATGAAGGTTCACGGTAGCCTGATTCATAGCCTGCGTATGTACTTTTGGCAATGCCTAGCATATCAGCAGTTTCTTGCTGTGACCAATTTTTCTTTTTTCGCAATTCTTGTAATGTTTTTAGCAATAATCCCCACTCCAATCTATTATAAACAGAAGTATAGCATGGAAAATATTTTTTTAAAAGAAAAAAGTGCGCGTTTTGAATACAGGTATTGCTTTGTTTATAGGAATAGTACTATAATACAACTAAAATAGAACGCGATTCGCATACTTTAGTAGTAGGGGAATAGGGGGAGACATATGAAGAAGTTATTATTGCTTGCTACAGGAGGAACGATTGCATCTGTAGAAGGAGAAGAGGGACTTGTTCCAGGATTATCAGCTGAGGATTTGCTGCAATATTTTGATGACGATTCTCGAACGGTTGATGTGACATGTAAAATCTTGATGAATCGAGACAGTACAAATATGCAACCAGAACATTGGGTGGGGATGGCTGAAGCGATTGCGGAAAACTATGACCAATATGATGGTTTTGTTATAACACACGGTACAGATACGTTGGCATATACTTCTGCTGCTTTAAGTTATATGCTGCAAAATCTCAAGAAACCAGTTGTTATCACAGGATCTCAAGTTCCAATCAGCTTTAAACAAACGGATGCAAAGAAGAATGTATCAGACAGTATTCGCTTTGCGATGGAGGATATTGGCGGTGTATTTGTTGTCTTTGATGGAAGAGTGATTATTGGCACGAGAGCTGTTAAGATGAGAACAAAAAGTTATGATGCATTTGAAAGCATCAATCATCCTTATGTTGCTAGCATTCAGGAAAAAACAATTAACTATTATTGGAAGCCAAGTCAAACGAATAGCAGCAGCTTGAAAGTAGATACAAGTCTTTGTCCAGATGTGTTTTTATTAAAACTTCATCCAGGTACAAAACCGGAAATTTTTGATTATCTAAAAACAGTTTATAAGGGAGTAATTATTGAGAGCTTTGGAAATGGCGGTTTGCCTTTTGAAGAAAGAAATTTATTGCCAAAATTGCAGGAATTGGTTCAGGCAGGAGTAGCGGTGACTATCTCTACTCAATGTCTAGAAGAAGGGCAAGATTTGTATTTATATGAAGTTGGCAGAAAAGTGGCGCAGTATGATATTATTTTATCTGCGGATATGAATACAGAAGCAATTGTGGCGAAATTAATGTGGACACTAGGAAAAACAATGGATAGAAAGCAAGTAAAACAATGGATGGAAAAGCCGATAGCTTCGGATTTATCTGTTGACTGGGAAAAATAAATGAAGAAGAAAATAAGTACTAAAATCATAGGGAATTTATTTTTATTGCATACAGGCGTATTTTTAATTGCTGTAAATATTCATTTTTTTATGGAGCCAAATCATTTTGCTTCAGGTGGATTAGGAGGATTAAGCATTGTGCTTCATGCCTTTTTTCCTGATCTTTCTCTTGGAGCGGTTATGCTTTCATTAAATCTTATTTTATTTATTATTGGATTTATTTTCTTAGGTTTTCAATTTGGTGCAAAAACGATTTATGCAAGCTTCTTATTGACATTTTTCGTTTGGATAATGGATCACTTTTATCCTATGTCTAAAGGGTTTAGCGAGGATTTATTATTGCAGCTGGTAATGGGAACAATAATTGCAGGTCTCGGCTTAGTGGTAGTTTTTAAGCAAAATGCATCTACTGGCGGAATGGATCTGATTGCGATGATTTTAAATAAATATTTTGCGATTGATATCGGCAAAGCGGTGCTTATGGCTGATTGCCTCATTAGTTTATTGGCTGTATTTGCCTTCGGGATTGATAAAGGATTATATGCATGTTTCGGCATTTTTTTAAGAGGAATTGTGATTGACTATTTCACCAGCCAATTTAATATTGCAAAAGAAGTGGTGGTTATTAGTGAAAAATGTGATCAAATTCAAGAATATATCATTCACCATCTTCAAAAAAGTGCAACCATCCATACTGCAAAAGGAGCTTTTACCAATCATAGCAAAAAAGTAATTACCATTATTTTAGAAAGAAAAGATTATGTTAAGCTAAAAAAATACATTAGCCAAGTCGATCGACAAGCATTTGTTACGGTTCATAATATGAATGAAGTAATTGGCACGGGATTTAGCTAATTAATGGTACATATTAATAGTTGTATTGGTAACAGGATAGAAGGGGCAATGGATGTATCCTTTATTAAAAGGGATGCCGGTCTTTGATGGGATCTTTTATCTATACTCTTCCATTAATTGGTGAAAAGGATATGCTCTGTGGGGCGGAAGAGAGAAAAAATTAAAAGTATATGTATTCTCTTCTACCATTTGCAGGAGATAAAAAGGATAAAGAGAGAATGGAATTTCGCTCTTTATCCTTTTTATTCGTTATGCAATGGTGTAATTAGTGCAATTGTGGTATTTTTTTCGTTTTGACAGGTGATAATATCTTCTCAAGGAATCCGAGTGCCAAGTCAGCGATTACTGCCATTAGAGCGGTCGGTATCGCTCCTGCTAGAATAATGGCTGTTCCATTTGTTGCATTCGTACCCCGAACAATAATATCTCCTAATCCACCGGCTCCAACAAATGTTCCAACAGCGGTAATTCCAATAGCGATAACTAAAGCTGTTCGTAATCCTGCCATTATAACAGACAATGATAACGGCAGCTCAACCATCCATAATACTTGGGATTTTGTCATTCCCATCGCTTTTCCCGATTCCAAATAAGCGTGCTCAATACTTGTTATGCCTACATACGTATTGCGGAGAATAGGAAGCAGGGAATAAAGGAATAAAGAGACAATGACGGTATTTGTACCAAGCCCTATTACAAGCATTAAAATAGCAAGCATGGCAAGGGCGGGAATGGTCTGGATTACATTGGTAATAGAGAATATCCAGGAGCTTAACTTGCGATATTTCGCAATAAAGATTCCAAGGGGAATAGCGATAATGCTGGCAAATAATACACCGTAAATGGACATTAAAAAATGACGGTAAAATTCATATAGAACATAAGATCCATTTTGGCTGTAGTATGTTCCCAACTGCTGTAATACTTCCATTATAGTACCTCCTTTTTAATCAAAATAATGATTTTCTTGTAAAAAATCTTTTGCTACAACGGAAGGTTCTTTTAAATTGCCATCCACTTCATAATTTAATTCTTGCATTTTTTCTGTAGTAATAGTTCCAATTAACTTTTGCAGATGTGCTTCTATCTCAGGATACTTTTCTAAAATTTTTTCATTTACTACCGGCGCACAATCATATGGCGGAAAATAGTTTTTGTCATCTTCTAAAAGCTGCAAATCATATGCTTTAATGCGCCCGTCGGAAGAATAAGCTAAAACAATATCCATTTTTCTATTTTTAACAGCATCATACACAAGTCCTATTTGCATAGGATAGGTATTGCCAAATTCAAATCCATATGTATCGATAAATCCTTCATATCCGTCACCTTCTCTTTTTAGCCAAGCATTGTCGACGCCAAGACTTAGATTATTAGCATCATTTTTTAAATCAGAAATCTTTTCATAGTGATTTTCTTCAGCAAGTTTTTTTGTAACAGTGAATGCATACGTATTTTCAAATCCATAAGAATCAAAAAATTTGTAGCCATACTGTTTATGGAATTGTTCCTGAACTATTTTTAATGCTTTTTCTGGATTTTTTTCCACTTTTTGACTAAGTACACTAGTTAAATCTGTACCAGTATAACGTGTTGCTGCAATATCAACATCTCCGCTTTCCATTGCTTTTTGTTGAACAAAATTGCTGCCGAGATTTTTTATGATTGTCGTATGATAGTCGGTGTTTCGTTCTAGGAGCTGACTAATCATATTAGCGATAATTTCTGATTCCGTCATGCTTTGTGCACCAATTTTGATTGTGTCTTCAGAAGATGAACTTAATCCAGGAAGGGAACATCCGCTTAATAGCACAAAGAAAATAAAAATGCCTAACACCCGTACTTTTGCTGTTATTTTCGATTTCATGTTTCCACTCCTTAAACAGTTTCCTTTATCCCTTTGATTGCTTTAGGTGTTACTTTGTGTTCAATTTTTGCGAATAGATGGTCTATTAAAACAGCCATGATTGTAACAGGTACCGCCCCGAAAATAATATAGGCTGGCTGATATAGATTTAATCCGATGAAAATATAGTCCCCTAAACCGCCACCGCCGATAAAGGAAGCTAACGTTGCCCAACCAATCAAATATACAGAAGAAGTTCTTATTCCTGCCATAATTACAGGAAGAGACAAAGGCAGTTCAACTAAAAATATTCTTTCCCAATTGGTCATGCCAAGACCTTTTCCAGATTCCAAAAGGTTTGGATTTACATCTTTAATGCCAGTATAGGTATTGCGCAAAATCGGCAAGACTGAATAGAAAAACAAGGCAATGATGGCAGGCAGTTTGCCGACACCTAAAAAGGGTATAAAAAAGGCAAGCACTGCTAAACTAGGAAAGGTTTGAACAATATTGACAATTCCAATTACAAAACCTGCTCCTTTTTTCATGCGGGTCAGCACGATGCCAAGGGGAATTGCTACCGCTATGCCTAATAAAACGGCAATTAAACTAATATATAGATGTTCCCATGCCTTATACAATGTTTCCAGCCAGTTTGTTTGCAGAAATTCAATTAGTGTAGTCATATTTTCACCTCTTAAGAATTGGTTGTGATTAGCGCATCTTCAGTTCCCCAAATACTGTCATAAACAATATCAACTAAAGAAGCTCTTGTTACAATTCCAACAAGATGATTCGCTTCGTCAACAACTGGCACATATTTAACACCACGTTTTAGAATTTTTTGGACGGTGTCTCGTATCAGTGTGTCAGCCTGCACTTTATATAAATCAGTTATTAGCAAATCTTTAATTGTAGATGCTTTTTTTCGGTTTTCATCAATTGTTTCGATGTCTACATATCCTTTTAATTGATTATCCTCATCAATGACTAATAAAGAATCCACTCGCTTTTCTTTCATTAAGGCAATCGCATCAGATAAAGATTTATCTTCAGTAATAGAAATAGGGTTTTTATTCATAATTTGCTTAACAAGCTCGACATTTGGTCTTGTTTGAATCAATCGTTCTTTACCTATAAATTCTTCCACAAATTCGTTTTTAGGATTTCGGAGTATTTCGTCAGGTGTGCCAACTTGAACAATTTCTCCAGCTCTTAGGATGACAATACGATCAGCCAATTTAATTGCTTCGTCCATATCATGTGTAACAAACACAATTGTTTTGTCTAATGTTTTTTGCAGGTTTTTAAACTCTTCTTGTAAGGAATCCCTGGTTATTGGGTCGAGCGCTCCAAAGGGTTCATCCATTAATATTAAAGGGGGATTAGCTGCAAGGGCACGCAATACACCGATTCTTTGCTGCTGCCCTCCGCTTAGTTCATGTGGATAACGGTCTAGATATTCTGGTCCCATATCTACTAGCTTCAGCAGTTCTTTTGCTTTTTCTTGGCGTTTATTTTCCTTCCATTTTAATAGTTTAGGCACAAGGGTAATATTTTCTGATATAGTCATATGCGGAAAAAGACCGATAGATTGGATGACGTAACCGATGTGGCGTCTTAATTCAACTGGATTTTTATGAAGGATATTTTCGCCGTTAATATAGATTGCTCCACCAGAGGGTTCAATTAAACGGTTAATCATTTTCATTGTAGTCGTTTTTCCGCAGCCGCTTGGACCGATAAAACAAATGAATTCTCCTTTTTGGATTTCTAGATTAATATTGTTTACTGCATTTTTTCCGCCTTTATATGTTTTAGATACATTTTCCATCTTTAACAATAAAAGCACCTCCTAAATTAATATTTTTTAGGACATACATTCATAAAATTACACCAAGAAATAAAGAAATTGATAACATTAGGTTGCACAATTTTATAATAAAATTCTCTAACAAATAAAACATTTTTTCACAACAAATAGTTTGGAATAAAATTTGGATTATATGGAGGATTCTATTCAATAGCTTTATTTTATTGTAATAATGTATGCCTAAGCCGGGGAGTTATTTATATACCCATACCTAGCAGCTATAAAACCATAATAGATAAAAAAATTTAAAAAGGAGGGGATTGGCAAAAATAGTTGACAAGTTGTCGAAATTTGTGTAAATTTATATTGAATTAAAGATATATTATTTAGAGATATTTAATCCGATAATTTTTGTTATCAAACTATCTCTTTTAAAAGGTAGAGTAATTTCTTATAAAAGAGATAAAATAAAAAGAGTTCGGATTAACAAAAGAAAGGGAGATTATTTTGGCAAAAGTATTATACATTACAGCACATCCACATGATGAAACTGCTTCTTTCAGTATGGCAGCAGGGAAAGCTTTTATTGAAGAATACAAAACAGTAAATCCAAACGATGAAATTGTTGCAATTGATTTGTATAAAGAAAATATTCCGCATATTGATGCAGATGTTTTCAGCGGCTGGGGAAAACTTCAATCAGGCAGTGCATTTGATGCATTATCTGCAGAGGAACAAGCAAAAGTTTCACGCCTTGGCCAATTAAGTGATCAATTTGTTGGAGCAGATAAATATGTATTTGTTACACCACTTTGGAACTTTTCATTCCCTCCAGTAATGAAAGCATATCTTGATTCTGTAGCAGTTGCAGGTAAAACGTTTAAATATACTGCAGAAGGTCCTATTGGATTATTAACAGACAAAAAGGCGCTTCACATTCAAGCACGCGGAGGCTTCTATTCAGAAGGTCCTGCAGCTGAATTGGAAATGGGCCATAAATATTTAAGCATTATCATGAACTTCTTTGGAGTACCTTCATTTGAAGGATTATTTATCGAAGGTCATAATGCACAGCCAGATAAAGCGCAAGAAATCAAAGAAAATGGAATTGCAAGAGCAAAAGATTTAGCACACACATTCTAATATAACGCTACTAGCAAAAGAGGTTATCCTAATGGGGATAGCCTCTTTTTTATTTCTATTTAACGGGCTTTTCAGCACCGTCATCTCAAGAATTAGGAGTAGAAACAAGAAATATAGGTAGGTAGAAACTTGCCCACTGATTAAAGTCTGACTTTACTAATGATTCTCCTGACAAGATTTTGGAAAATATCCGAATTTTCTAAAAAATTAAGAGGCTTTTCTAGAGATATTTCGGAAAGAATTATAATTGTTATCTATTCTTAAATGAATTGTAAAAATAATAAAATTAGTCTGTAAAGACGGTTTTTTACAATGGGATATATAATCGGGAATAATATTAATGACTGCTAGCAAAAAACACACAATTCATAAAGTGGTCATAATTATCCATCTGGTTTTTCGAAAATGTGACTATAGTATTATATACGTGAAGTTTATTAGATAATAAGATAGGTAATATATAATAAATGGTTTGTTTTATGCTATATTTAAATTAAATTTTTATTAAAATACATGCCGATAGTTCCTATTTTGATTTTTTGGTTCTTTAGTAACAGGAGGAAATACCTATGAGAAAAATACTTGCACCAGGAGTAATAATAGCTTCTTTAACTGCACCAGGACTTATTCACCATCATGTACACGCCGAGTCGCTAAAAGTGGCGTATGTCAATATTGAACAAAATTCTACATTAAATGTGAGAAAAACCCCATCTACCTCTGCTGCGATTGTAGTTACTCTAAAAAAAGGGGCAGAAGTTACTGTTTTATCAGTGGAAAACGGATGGACTAAAATTTCAGCAAATGGCAAAACAGGATATGTAAGTTCAGCTTATTTAACCGCAAAACAGCAATCTGCAACTACTACAACTACAACTAAATTTGTTTCCGTTGATGCCGAATCTTCTTTAAACGTAAGATCGCAAGCTTTTACAACAGCAAAAGTAGTTACGACGGTAAAAAATAATACAAAAGTAGAAGTGTATTCCGAATCAAATGGTTGGTCGAAAGTGAAAGTTAATGGAAAAACTGGTTATGTTGCAGCCAAATATCTGAAGAATACTGTAAATGAAAACACAACAAAATCAACAGCACAAGTAAGTAAGACACCAGCAGAAACAAAAGTCGCCAAGTATGTGAATGTCAGCAGTGGATCTAATTTGAATATGCGCATAAAGCCTAATGCAAATTCATCTGTTATTGTCAAATTAGCACGAGGAGTTCAGGTGACAGTTTATTCCGAAGCAAATGGCTGGTCCAAAATTAAAGTATACGGAAAAGAAGGCTATGTGAATTCTAGTTATTTATCAGCTTCTAAAATTGCGACTACATCCTCATCACATAACGTTGAGGCAAGTGTGGCAAAAAGCAAAACAATGTATGTGGCAGTTGCAGAAAAGTCAGCCTTGAATATGAGAAATAGTGCAAGCACTAAAGGCAGTGTTATAAAGACATTAAGCAGGGGAATGAAGGTAGAGGTTCTTTCTGAAGCAAATGGCTGGTCAAAGGTGAATGTGAGCAGCAAGACAGGCTATGTTTCCAGCAGCTATTTAACGGCCGCCAACCCAATAGCCTCAGTTGAAAAAGACACAGATTCCAATACTGTCATGTATGTTAATGTCACTAAAGGTTCCGAACTTAATTTGAGGAAATCAGCTTCTACAACTGGCAGTGTAATAACAAAATTAGCACGAGGAACAAAAGTAGAAGTGTACTCTCAGAATAATGGCTGGTCCAAAATAAAAGCAAATGGCAAAACAGGTTTTGTAAATAGCAAATACATAACAAAAACAAAAATTAGCGCTGATAATAGTAATGATTCCAGCAGTGAAAGTTCATCAGAATCCTCTGTAACGAAATATGTAAATGTCAGTGAAGGTTCCTCCTTAAATATGCGCCAATCTCCAACTGCTAGTGGAGCAGTTGTAAAAAAACTAGGAAGAAATACAAAAGTAACTGTATTATCCGAATCAAATGGTTGGTCTAAAATAAAATCCGGCACGCAAACCGGCTATGCAAGCTCAGGCTATTTATCTGCTAGTGCAGTAGGCTCGGTAGTCGAAAATGATGCAGATAAAGTGCCTAAGTATGTTAATGTAAAAACTGGTTCTACATTAAATATGCGCAAACTTCCTTCTGCTTCCGCGGAAATAATAGCGAAACTGGCAGCTGGTACAAAGGTGGAAGTTTCTTCCGAATCAAATGGATGGTCCAAAATTTCAGCAAATGGCAAAACAGGATATGTAAGTTCGGATTACTTAACTACTGAAAAAGAAACAGATACAGGAACGGATAATAGTGAAGTAACTACTGTCTATCAAAATTACAGCTTTACTGTTAATAAAATGACAGATATTCAAATGAGTGTTAATCCACAGACCGATAAGCAGTATAGTACATATATTAGAGAAGATGCTCTTAAATTGAACTCTTCAGATGCGACAAAGGCAACAGTCGTTGGCGGCAGCTGGAGATTAAGAGGAGGAGCTGGAACAAATTATTGGGCTGTTACGAATGTAAATGGTGGAACGGTATTAACGATTCTTGAAAAAGTAAAAGGAACAGATGGATATAACTGGTATAAGGTTAAAAATACGCAAACATGGGGAAATGCAAGTAAGGAAGATACGTCTTATTATATCAATCCCCAAAATTTTGTTTCCGATAAAGTGACGTCTTTGCAGTTTATTAAACTATCAGAAACAGCTAATATAAAGGATCAAGAAGTAAATGAAAAAATATTAATAGGAAAAGGAATCCTTGCAGGAAAAGCTTCTTCTTTTGTTACAGCAGCAAAATCTTATGGTGTAAATGAAGTATATCTTATTTCCCATGCGCTGCTAGAAACAGGAAACGGTAAGTCTTCTTTAGCAAATGGTGTAACTTACAATGGAAGAGTGGTATATAATATGTACGGTATCGGTGCATATGATGGAAGCGCTGTTGCTAGTGGTGCTAAATATGCTTATAATGCTGGATGGTTTACACCAGAAGCTGCCATTATTGGAGGCGCGAAATTTATTGCTCAAGGATATATAAATGCAGGACAGGATACTCTTTATAAAATGAGATGGAATCCAGAAGCTGCAGTTAATAAAGGAGTAGCTACACATCAATATGCGTCAGATATTGGTTGGGCTACTAAACAAGTTAATCAAATTTACAACCTTTATAGTTTGTTAGATTCCTATACAATGAAAAAAGAAATACCAGTATATAAACAATAATCTTTTTTGTAAAAAGAGTGGTCTTTTCTTAAAGAAAGGACCATTCTTTTGTGAATAACTCATGCGGTATAAAGCTTAAATAGCTATGAATTATTACAAACTCCACAGAGAAAAACAAAAATGCATTCTATTTTAGTGAGATAGTCTCATTCTATTTAATTTGCGCTGAAAAAAGCTTCTATTTAAAATAGAATGTTTTGGTTTTTTATTTTCTATTTCATCATGAAATGGAATTTCATGTCCACATAATTTGCTTGCGATGCGTCGATACAACAGTCCGCTTTTTTGTGATGGGTCTAAAACGACGGGTATTCCTTTATGAACAGAATAAATGATTTGAGAATCTGCGGGAAGAACTCCCAATAGATCAATATTTAATAAATTTAGTATTTCTTCTAAGCAATGTTTAGTTGTTTCTACTAAGTTCACCAAAAGCTGGACCTTTTTTTCTGGATAAGATTCTAGTATACCGATTACTCGGTCTGCATCTTGTAGAGCTGTCTTATCTGGCGTAGTAACAACGATTGCTTCATCACAAGCGTTAATCGCATGAATAAAGCCTTTTTCTATGCCAGCTGGCGAATCGATTAGAATAAAATCATAATAAGACCGCATTTCTTTTATTCGCTCTGCTAAAATATGCTCATCAATTTCAGATGAGTTTTTTGATTTACTCCCCGGAATAAAATGGAGATTTTTTGCTTCGCGGTGTCTTATAAGCACATGATGCAGAGAACAGCTTCCTTCTAAAAAGTCATTGATGTCTAAAATGATTCTGTTTGTAAGACCTAATGGAACATCTAAATTCCGCAAACCAAAATCCGCGTCGATTAAACATACTTTATATCCTTTTAGAGCTAAAGCAAGTCCTAAGTTTGCAGTAACGGTTGTTTTGCCAACTCCGCCTTTTCCTGATAAGACGGCTATTGTTCTTGTCATTTAACTGCCTCCAGTTTTTTTATAATGATGATTGATTTCTAATGATTTAATTAATTTTTGCTGTAATTTTTTTTTATTATGTAGTCGGGTTCTATTTGCTAAATAGTTTCTTGTACACCACCATATGAGCACAAGGAGGAGAACTAGCAGAATCATTTTCTTGCCCCCTATTTTAAATTATTGGCTTTTCCATCAGCTTCTTGGATAAACATCTGGTTTATTCATGTGGTGTATATTTGGCATATGATAAGAGGATGATTTACATTATATGATAATACTACAATCCCCTTAAAGTAAATCGAAAAAAAGATAAAACAGAAAGTATATAGTTATTTACTAGTGATTTCTGGGATTAATTGGATATATATGCATCTTTGTTCTTATTCTCTTCTCTCCAATATACTCTAAAAAACTTAAAAAAAACTTAAAGATCATTTTATTTGCTGTTTTTATATAGATTGTTGCTATTCAGACTACTACGTTTTTCTTCCTCTATATTATATGTTAAAAAACAACAAATTTTGAGAAAACAATCTTTCTTTTTTAAGCGGTTATTTTGACTATATTGATTTTCCTCTTCTACCTATAAGATAATAGAAAATACATTAGGTAGTCGAAAAATGAAGGGGATATTAATGAAAAAACTGCTTGCGTTTGTACTTACTATTATTTTATTTGCCATTGTCGGATCCATTGCGCTTCATGATTTTGAAAAGGAGACGGCATATCTTACAAAAGCTGTTAATGGAAGAATAGTAGTCAATGATTTTGATTTGCAAGATAATAATGTTATTGAGTTAAAGGGAGGGTGGGAGTTTTTTCGAGATAAGCTGTTATCCTCTAAAGATATAGCAGAAATTGATAATATCAAGTCTGAGTATGTACCTGTATCGCAGAACTGGAAAGACATTAGCGGCACAAATACAGGTTATGGAATAGGGACATATCGATTAATTATTCATGTAGAAAATCCATCTGGGATTTATGGACTGAAAATAAATTCTATTCAGATGGCTCACAAAATGTATTTAAATGGCCAATTAATCGCACAACTAGGAAATCCCGGAGAAAAAAAAGACTTCATTTCAAAAAATATCTCATATGTTCACTATTTACAGCTGAAAAAAGGAGACAATGAGTTAATTATTCAGGTTGCGAATTTTATTCATCTGCCAACAGGCGGGATTAACAAACCAATTTTTTTAGGTAAGCAAGGAGCTATATCTGATTTAAGAGATCGTGATTTGATAATCGATTGCATGACAATTACTTCTTTTTTTATTATGGGATTCTTTTTTGGGGGGCTGTTTTTTCAGAGAAGAAAAGAGTTTTATCTGGTACATTTTGCGTTCGTTTGCTTATTTATTGGATTGTATCAGTTTGTGCATGGAGAAAAAGTTATTTATTTTCTTTTTCCGACTATTTCATACCCGTCTGTATTGCGGCTACAATATCTATCCTTATGCGGAATTACAATTACCGTATATTCTTATTTGCTGACAGCACATAAACAATATGCTTCGAAAAAATGGGTATATCTATTTATTGGATTAAGTGGATATATGTTGCTTTATGATCTTTTATTTGTAGAAAAAGTATCAGGGGTCTTTGTGTTTATGCATACAGTATTGGGAGCAATTTCTCTATTTTATGCTTGTTATATTTTTATTCAATCGACATTGTCAAAAGAAACAGAAGGCTATTATTTATTGTTTGCTGCTATTTCTATAGCTGCGTATACAATGCTTGAGAATATAAATGCATATACAAATACATACATAGCTAATTGGGTTAATCTATTGCCGCTGGTTGCACTGATGATGTTTTCCCTTTTATTATCATTAAGGTTTATGCTTGCTTTCCGAAAAATTGAACACTTATCGACAGAACTAATAAAAACTGATCAAGTGAAAAATGAATTTTTAGAAAGAACAACACATGAATTTCTTACGCCATTAACCGGTATCCGCCAAATTACAGAATCGATGCTCAAAAGCAAAGAATTGTTAGAAGAGAATAATCTGCAAAAAATGGAATTAATTCGTTCTTTAAGTTTTCGTTTAACGATGCTTGTCCATGAGATTTCAGATTTTGTTAATTTAAAACAAGGACTATTAAAAATGGAAAAAGTGATAGTTGACGTACATGCGACTATTACGATTGAGATTAGTATTTTTCAAATTATCGCACAGCAAAAAAAAGTTAAGATAGTGAATCAAGTTCCCGCAAATACTCCATTTATTATTGCGGATGAAAATCGTTTTCGGCAGATTGTCGGCAACCTTCTTGATAATGCTGTGAAAAATACCCATGCTGGAGAAATTATTGTTTCTGCTGTGCAAAAGGGGAATTATGTAAATATTATAGTGAAAGATAATGGAGGTGGCATGGGTCAAAAAAAATTAGAGCAAGTAATGAATCTTCTTCATCATAATATGGAGTCAGATCATTTACATGGTCTTGGACTAAAAATTGTGAAACAACTATTAAATCTGCAAGATGGAAAAATTACAGTTGTTTCAAAAGAAGGAGAAGGGACAGTTGTTACTTTTTCTTTGCCTATGTCGATGCAGTCTAAAATTCCGTCATATAAGGCTAGAAAAAATACAGAAAATGATAGAAACTTTTTTCAGATGGCTACACCATATTTTTCAAAAGTTAAGGCACCTTATACAGTATTACTTGTTGATGATAGTGATGCATTTTTAAAAATAATGGCCGACATCATTGAATCTATTCCTGCAAATGTGATTGCGGTAAAGGATGGGTGTGAGGCTCTTTCGATTATGAACAGAAACGCTCAGATTGATTTAGTTGTAGTAGATTTAGTTATGCCGAAAATATCGGGCTATGAATTAAGCAAAAAAATCAGAGAAAATTACAGTTTAGTAGATTTGCCTATATTGATGATGCTGGAGTCATCCTATCACACTGATAAAATCAATATTTTGCAAATGGGTGCAAATGATGTAATCAATAAACCATTTGATTATGCGGAATTTGAGGCGCGAGTTAAAAATTTATTAATGATGAAAGAGGCAGTGAATCAATCTATTGCAATGGAAGTAGCGTTTTTGCAGTCACAAATTAAGCCCCATTTTTTATTTAATGTATTAAATACAATCAATGCACTTAGCTATACAGATATTGAACAATCGCGAGAAGTGACAGAAAATTTTGCAGAGTATTTAAGAAACAGCTTCGATTTTCATAATACAAATACGCTGATTCCATTTGAAAAAGAAATGCAGCTTATAACATCTTATGTGGAAATTGAAAAAATGCGCTTTCGAGATCGCATTCATATACAATATGATATAAAGGTAAAAGATTTTATGGTGCCGCCATTAATCGTTCAGCCGGTAATAGAAAATGCGATAAGACATGGCATTTCTAAAAAGGCAGCAGGCGGATTCCTCTTTTTTAGTGTAGAGCAGAAAAAGAAACAAATTATGATAACCATAGAAGATACAGGGGTAGGGATGTCGCCGGAAACGTTAGCTTCTATTTTTTCTTCCGCAGCAAGGGAAGGGCATGTTGGTTTGAAAAATATTAATAAAAGGTTAAAATACTATTACGGTACAGAATTGCAAATAACGAGTGAAGAAAATAGTGGAACAAAAGTAGTGTTAGAAATTACAGATTTGAAATAGGAAAAACAGAATAAATGCGTCATTTTTTTAGGCGGAAAAGTTGGTGAATAAGATGAATATATATATTGTAGACGATGAGGCAAGTGCATTAGATGTTCTAGAAATAAAAATAAAAAAAATAGTCAAATTCACTTCTGTTCTGATAAAAAAATTTACAAATCCTGTTGAAGTGTTAAATGAAATAAAAAAAGGGGCTGCTGTTGATGCTGTTTTTTTGGATATTGAGATGCCAGGATTAAATGGAATAGAACTAGCAGAAGAAATTAAACAAGTAAACACAGAAATTGACATTATTTTTTTAACCGCATACAACGAATATGCGGTTAAAGCATTTGAATTATATGCACTAGATTATTTGCTGAAGCCTGTTAAAGGTGAGCGGCTGCAAAAAACATTGGATCGAGTTATTGCAAAAAAAGTAATTGGAAGTAATATGGAACGAACCGAGATTTTCGTTAAATTTATGAGAAGGTTTGAAATTATTTATAAGGAAACAACTTCACTAAATTGGAAAACATATAAAGTGAAAGAATTATGTGCCTATTTTTTTAATCAACAAGGGATATTTTTAGATAAAGAAAAAATAATTGATGATATTTGGCCTGACGTAAATTATGAGAAAGCGAAAGTGAATTTTTATACTTGCATTTCTTATTTACGGAAAATGTTTCGTGAAATCGGGATGCCAGAAATACTACAAAAAAATGGAAACGGATATATTATGAAATTAACCTTTTCATCCGATTTAGAAGAACTGTATACTCTGTTAGTAAAATTGAAAAAAAATCTAGAGTGTACGGAAGAAGAGTGTTATAAACTTGTGTCATTATATCCAGGAGATTATATGGAGGAAAATGATTATCTATGGATGCGCGACAGACAAAATCAAATAAGGGAAGAATATTTAGTCGTCCTCGAAAATCTAGCAGAAAAACAGGCAGAAGATAATAAAGAATTAGCGATTTTCTTATTAAATAAAGCAATTGAAATTAACCCGTTTAGAGAAAAATATTATCAATGTTTGCTGCAGCTATATACTTTATTAAAAAGAAAAACAGAAGGATTGAATATTTTTAAGCAGTTGGAATCTATTCTTCAAGAAGAATTCCATATTCCTCCATCTGTAGAAACGCTGGAACTAGTGAAGGTTTTACGGAGTTTATAAAAAAGAAGCAATGATGATTGGAGAATTAATCATCATTGCTTCTTTTTTTGCCTTTAGCATATTTTACGGGCTTTTGACCCCCACTTTGAGATTAGGAGGGGAAATGAGAAATCTAGATAAGGAGGAACTTGTTCGTAAAAAAGCCTGATTAGTTTAACTGACAATCAGTGAGATGCGTGGAAAACCCTCACTGATTAAAGTTTCACTTTATTTAGCAGATTCGTTATTTTCTATTATGCAATCATCTACGTTGTAATCAGAAAAATTTATATCAGGAGTATCCAATAAATATTTAGCAAGCTGCTGTCCGATAAAAGGACCCATTGTTAATCCAGAAGCACCTAGTCCATTTGCGACAAGAAGTCCATCTTTTCCTTTGATCCTTCCAAAAACGGGAAGGAAGTCTGGGGTAAAAGGGCGAAATCCCACTTTTGTCTCTAAAAAAGTACTATCAATTAAGCCGGGGGCAAAGAGCAGTGCTTTGTCTATTATTTCCTTTATGCCTCCGACGGTTATTCGGTAATCGAAATTTGTGTTATTTTCATGAGTTGCCCCGATTACAATACGATTATCTTCTAGTGTAAGAATATATTGATCGTGTGGAGGCATAATAACAGGCCACTTATGGCAATCAATATTTGGCAACTCAAGATGTACAATTTGTCCCTTTTGCTCTGTTATTTGAAAGGATATATTTAATGGCTGCAATATATGATTTGCCCAAGCTCCTCCTGCAACAATGACTTCATCTGCCAAGATATTTCCATTTTTTGTTTGAACACCAATGATTTTGTGCTTATCTGTTAATAAGGTACAAGTTGCTTTCAAATAATGGGCACCTAGCTTTTTGCTTGCAGAAATAAGCGAATTTCTTAAAGCTTGGCCATCTACTCTAGCAGCCCCGCTTACATGAACTCCCCCATATCCATCAGCAAGAAGGGGAAATAGTGCTTTTGCTTGTTCTGGACTAAGGATGGAAACATCACCGATTTCAGGTGCTTCCACCTTTCTTTTTAATGTCCTTTCACACATTGCTTCTAGTTTTGCTAGATCAGAATGGAGGCTGATTGCGCCAACTTTTGCATATCCTGTTGCTAATTCTTGATAGGACGCTAATTCATCTATTAATGCAGGATAATATTTCGCGCCATTTCGTGCTAATAAATACCACCTCTTATTTCTTCGCTGGGAAATCCATGGACAGATTATGCCGGCTGCAGCTGTGGTTGCTCGTCCAGAGTGCTCACTATCAATAATGGTGACAGAAGCTTTTCTTTTTGCCAATTCAAATGCAGTAGCAGCCCCTAATATTCCGCCGCCGACAACAATTACTTTTTTCATTTGCTAAACATCCTAACATAATAAAATATAGTCTTTTGTTTCATATGAAGATTTGAATATACAATTCAATTATTTATTATAGCGGAAATGGACAGCAATGTTGAATGATAGAAAGTTGTATTCTTGAAAGGAAGAATATATGAATTATTAGTGAAATTATGCAGAAATATTTCATTTGAAACATAATTGTAATATTTCTATTACTTAAATGACAAAATGTGATGTTATACTTCTAATTATGACAAAAGCTGTTTTGGTCCTAAATATAAAGTCGAACAGCTACATAATAATTGGTCTTTTGTAGAAGAAATGTTATAATTTATAAAGTCTTTTAAATTTTGGATAATACATATATAACTACCTACTATCAAAATGTGAAACGTATATAGATTGCTAGATAAAAAGATACTGAGAGATGCAGGGGGAAAAATAAAATGTTAAAAAAGAAATGGATCGCACTTAATACAACGCTAGTGATTGGTTTAGGGAGCAGTTTTGCAATACCCGCAATTAATGTTAATGCTTCTACATTGCAATCACAACAGTCGGATATCTCGCAACAACGTTCGGATTTACAATCACAAATATCAGATGCGGAAATTAAAATCGTAGAAGCAGAAGAAGAGTTAGCATCACTTACTCAAAAAATCAACAGAGTCGATGCTGCAGTAGAAGCGAATACAGCAGAAATTAAGGAAACAAAAGAAAAAATTGAAACGACAAAAAAAGAGATTGCTAAATTGGAAACAGAAATTAAAGAATTAAAAGATAGAATTGAAAAAAGAAATAATATTTTAAAAGAAAGAGCTCGTACTTTTCAAGAAAATGGCGGCAGTGTGGATTATGTAGAAGTATTGCTTGGAGCGGCAACTTTTAAAGATTTTGTTGACCGTGTAGGAGCAGTTGCTACTATTATGGAAGCAGACCAAGATATTATTGCTGACAATGAAAAAGATAAAAAAGATTTAGAAACAAAACAAGGCAAAGTAGAAGATAAACTTTCTGGCTTAAATGAGATGAAGCTTGACTTAGAAGAAATGCAAAAACAAATTCTTGCACAAAAAGAACAAAATGAACAATCCAAAAAAGAATTAGAACAAAAGCAGCAAGCAAATAAGGCAGCAAAAGCTCAATTAGAGCAAGAGGACAGCACACTTGCATCAAAAGAAAGTGAAATTAAAGCAATGCTTGCAAAGAAAAAACAAGAGGAATTAGATGCTTTAGTTAAGTCAACAGTAGGAAGCAATGTTTCAAGCGATTCAAGTACAGCTAATACAAGTACTTCAACAGATAACTCTAGCAAATCAAACACAAGTACAAATTCTGGATCAAGTGCAAATACAAGCTCAAATACAAGTGCAAATACAAGTGCAAAATCAAGCTCAAATACAAGTGCAAAATCAAGCTCAAATTCAAATGCAAGCAGCAATACAGCTTCTGAAAGCAAAAAAGATTCTTCAACAAAAATCAATACAAGCAATAACAGCGTTGGCGGCGGCAAGTCAACAGTAATTACTGCTGGCTACAAATATATCGGCAACTCTACTTATAAATTTGGCGGCGGAAGAACAGCATCGGATATTGCAAATGGATTATTTGACTGCTCGGGATTTGTACATTGGGCATATGCACAAGCAGGATACAGTGTTGGTTCAAGTACAGATGCTTTAAAAAATCAAGGTACAAGAGTTTCTGCAAGCGATATTCAGCCAGGAGATTTAGTTTTCTTTGATACGTATAAAAAAGATGGACATGTTGGAATTTACGTAGGCGGCGGCAAATTCATCGGATCTCAAAGTTCTACAGGTGTTGCGATTGCGTCTATGACAAGCGGTTATTGGAAAGGTGTATTTAACGGCAGAGTAGTAAGATTCTAAAGAATTCCTATTATAATAGAAGCATTGCCTAAAGTTAGTCAATTAGGTAATGCTTTTTATTATGTTTATTTTATCGAGTAAGAATCTGACTGGTTCAACTAACAATCAGTGGGGGATGGAGAGCCCTCCCCACTGATTGAAGTTTCACTTTATATATACCCGAGATTATAGGAAACATGCCTATGTTTACGATTATTTTTTGTGGAAATACTGGTAAGAGAATATTAATTATGTAGATATCTTCGCTTATAAACAGAACATAATTAGTGAATATATGGTAAAAAAATAATGTATAAAATCTATTGATTTATTAAAAAAAATAGGTTAAAATCAATAATCGTAATCGTTATGATTTGCTAGTAAGATAATTTTATTGATAAAAAGTTTTTTTACATAATATAAATCGTAATCAATACGAAATGATAGAAGGATAAGGAATGGGGAGAGAAAGATGAAGGGATTAAAACCACTTGTGATTTGTTTATTGGCCATTGTTTTTATAACAGGCTGCAGTAATAAACAGACAGATTCAACAGATAAGAATAAAATAGATATTGTTACGACATTTTATCCAATGTATGATTTTACGAAAAATATTGCTGGCGATAAAGCAAATATTACATTATTAATTCCGTCTACTATTGAGCCTCATGATTGGGAGCCAACACCTAAAAATGTAGGGGATATACAAAAAGCAGATCTATTTGTATACAATAGTACAGATATGGAAACATGGGTTCCAACTATTAAAGAATCATCATCTGGGTCTAATGTTGAATTTATAGAAGCAAGCAAGGGGATCACATTATTAGAGAATCATGAGGAGGAAGAAGAGCATGAGCATAGTCATGATGTAGATCCACATGTTTGGCTAAGCCCAGTTCTTGCTATCAAGGAAGTAGAAAATATAACAGCTGCATTAGTGAAGGTAGATCCAGATAATAAAGCATACTACAAAAAAAACAGTGACGCATATATTAAAAAATTACAAAATTTAGACCAAAAGTTTAAAGTTGAATTAAAAAATAAAGACACCTCTGAATTTATTACCCAGCATACGGCTTTTTCTTATTTAGCAAATGAATATAATTTAGTTCAGGTGCCAATTGCAGGTCTTTCTCCTGATCAAGAACCGAGCGCAGCAAAACTTGCTGAACTAAAAGCTTTTGCAAAAGAGCATAAGGTAAATGTTATTTATTTTGAGGAATTGGCTTCGGCAAAAGTGGCGAATACACTAGCAGAGGAATTAGGAGCAAAAACAGAGGTGCTAAATACATTAGAAGGATTAAGTAAAAAAGACCAAGAAGCAGGAAAAGATTATATTTCAATAATGGAAGAAAATTTAAACCAGTTGAAAAAGTCTCTTTTTAAATAATGGTGTGATATAATAGATAAGCGTGTGTGAGAAGCCTATCCACACGCTTTTTCTATGTTAAGTTTTTTATCTTAAAGCAACTGAATTTGAATAAATGAGGTTAACAAAACAAACGGAAAAGAAACTACAGATAAGATAATATATATCTATTAAATAATGAGAAGGGAGCCTGTAAAAATGAAACTTGCAACAATTAATAATCTCAAATTTGGCTATGATCATATACCAGCACTTGATGGTGTGTCTTTTGAGTTAGATGCAGGAGAGTTTGTAGGTATTACTGGTCCAAATGGTGCATCCAAATCAACTTTATTAAAGCTCTTATTAGGTTTATTAAAGCCTTGGTCTGGTGAAATCATCATTAGCAAAACAAATAGCAGCGGAAAAAAATTAACCATTGGATATGTTCCTCAATCCATATCATCTTTTAATGTAGGTTTTCCAAGCACTGTGCTAGAACTTGTGCAATCTGGAAGATATCAAAAGAAAAAATGGTACCAACGATTAACCGATAAAGATCATGAAGCAGTAAAAAGAGCCCTAGAAATGGTAGATATGTGGCAATTTCAGCATAAAAAAGTGGGGGATTTATCTGGGGGACAAAAACAAAAAATTATCATCGCAAGAATATTAGCGTCTGAACCAGATTTATTAGTGTTGGATGAACCGACAACGGGTATGGATGCTGTCAGCAGAAAAGGCTTTTATGAATTTATGAAGCATCAAGTAGTGCAGCATAATCGTACGGTTGTCATGGTGACGCATGATCAAGATGAGGTAGAAGATTATTTAGATAAAATTATTCATATTGAGAAAGGAGAGAAGGGTGGATGGAAATGTTTAACCTTGAATTCATGCAAAGAGCGTTTTGGGCAGGCGGAATGATTGCCATTATTGCACCGATTATTGGTATATTTTTAGTGCTGAGAAGACAAGCGCTTATGGCAGATACATTGTCCCATATTTCTCTTGCTGGTGTAGCAATAGGGTTCTTTTTCCATATGAATATTACCTTCTCTAGTATTATGATTGTTATATTAGGGGCTTTAGGAATAGAATTTATGAGAAGAGCCTATCATACGTATTCAGAAGTATCTGTTGCAATTTTAATGGCTGCTGGTCTTTCTTTAGCCTTATTCCTTATGAGTATTTCTCAAGGAGGAATGACTGCCAGTATGGATCAATTTTTATTTGGCAGCATTATTACCATTACAAAGCAGCAGGTAATGGTATTAGGGGTTGTAACAGCAATTATTATTTTATTTTTTATTACATTAAAACGTCCGATGTATTTGATGACATTTGATGAAGATACGGCAGCGACAAGTGGTGTTAATACAAATTTATTATCGATTGCCTTTAGTATTTTAACTGGAATAGCGATTTCTGTTATTATTCCAACAGTAGGCGTTTTATTAGTGTCAGCATTATTAGTCCTTCCAGCAGCATTTGCTATTAAGCTTGCTAAAGGGTTTAAATGGGTATTTGTTGTGGCAATAGCTGTCGCTGCATTCAGCATTTTTACAGGACTCTATTCTTCCTATCAGTTAGGCACTCCGCCAGGTGCAACGATTACTTTGCTAATGGTAATATTATTGTTGATTGGTTTTATGATGCAGAAATTATATGTGCATTTTAAAAGAGCGGCGAATAAAAAGAGATATTTAAAAATAGAAGAGCAGTAAGACAAAAAAGATCCAAAAATACTGGATCTTTTTTTGTTTTTGCTTCTAATAGCCTTTTTGATAATGTACAGCATTTACTGCCACTGTGCTGTTTGTTAGATATGTTTTTAAATTTGGCAAAAATATATCTTCTATTACACGTTTAGCATAATGTTCAGTTGATCCTGATGTATGTGGAGTAATAATGACATTATCCATTTCCCAAAGAGGGCTTGTCTTTTTTAATGGTTCTGTTTCAAATACATCAAGACCCGCTCCTGCGATATCTCCGTTGCGAAGGGCTGCTATTAAATCTTCCTCGCTAACAATTTCCCCACGACCTATATTAATGAAAAAGGCTGATTTTTTCATTTCTTGAAATAACGTTTTGTCAAATAGATGGCGAGTATCATCGGTTAATGGCAATGTGACAACAATATAGTCGCATTCCGGAAGAATGCTTTTTAAATCTGATTGTTTATACATCTCATCTACATATTGCACCGGTTTTCCTGAATGGCGAACACCCAATATTTTCATGCCAAATGCTTTTGCTAGTTTTGCTGTTTCTTGTCCAATTGCTCCAACTCCGATAATGCCAATTGTTTTATCATGCATTTCAAGTGTATTGTTGCTGTCATCCCATACTTTTTGCTGCTGATTTTTTACATATGTATGGATGTTTCTTGTAAGTGATAACATTAAAGCAAAAACAGTTTCTGAGATAGGATAGCTGTGTACACCATTTGCACTTGTTAGTTGGATCTTTTGTGCTGCCAATTGCTTTAAAGGCAAACTATTGACACCAGCACTCCATGTTTGGATCCACTTCAGCTGTGCGTTGCTCCATAATTTTGTTTGATCCCATTTGCTGCGCCAACCAATGATAACTTCAGCATCTTGCAGGTGCTTATCCCAATCAGCAGGAGTGTTCGACATATATATATTCCAATCGGGGATAGCTGCTTTTATTTGTTTAAGCAGTGATAGCTCTAATTCATATGTAATCAGCAGTTTTCTTGATACAGTCAAATAATTTCACCTCTCTAAAATAGTTGGACTATTTTATTATATCAAAATAAGGCAGTCAAGGGATGAAAAAAGGGAAAATTTAGAATATTTATTCTTAAACAATTCTGCGCCTTAAAAAACCAGATATAGCATCAATTACTGTAACCATAATAATAATTCCTAATAAAATAATGCCGACTCTATCCCAATCTCTTGATCCTAATGCAAAAATAAGGGGGGTACCAATGCCGCCTGCTCCGATAACACCGAGAATAGCTGCTGAACGGATATTAATTTCAAATCGATAAAGCGTATATGATAAGAAACCAGGCATTACTTGAGGCAATACGGCGAACCATAATATTTGAAAGCGATTGGCTCCTGTTGCGATTAATGCTTCTGTTGGCCCCATATCAAGGTTTTCAATTTCTTCTGAAAAAAGTTTTCCAAGCATTCCGATAGAGTGTAAACCTAATGCTAATACACCAGCAAATGAACCAGGACCAACTGCTTTAATGAATAAAATCGCCATGACAATTTCGGGAAATGTACGAATAAAACTTAAAATGAATTTGCCTGAACCGGAAATTGTTTTTCCTTTGCTCATATTATTAGCTGCCCAAAAAGCGAAGGGGACACAAAGGATAGCAGAGATAAATGTTCCTAATATTGCAATTGCTAACGTATCCAACAAGCCTCGCAACAAGTCTTCTCCTTCAGGCAAATAAACATAATCCCAGTCGGGGTGAAAGATTCCAGAAAATATTGCTTTAGAAACTTGAGCTGCAGTATCTTTTATGCCGTTTAAAGGAAGTCCAGAAAAAGCCCAAATATAAATAATAGCCAGCAATGCAAAAATAATAGTTTTTAAGATATATTGTTTTTTGGGTTTTAGTACTTTTGATGTTGTATTACTCATAATAATTTCTCCCGTAATTTTGTACTTATAGAATCAATGATTAAAACAACAATAAGTGTAAATAAAATAATGGAGGCCGTTTTGTCATATTCAAGAAAACCGAGTGTTTTATCGTAATACTCTCCAATACCACCTGCTCCTACAAGGCCAAGAATAGCTGCAGCTCGAATATTTACTTCAAACGTATATAAAAAATAGCTAGTGAAATGGGCTGTAATTTGAGGAATAACCCCAAAAAATATCCATTGAACTTTATTTGCTCCAACCGCTGTCATAGCTTCTAGAGGTCCTGGGTCTATTGCTTCGATTGCCTCATATAATAACTTTGCAATAAGGCCAATAGAAAATATAGAAAGGGCAAGCATGCCAGGAAGCGCTCCTAAACCAAAAATAGCAACAAAAATGGACGCTAACAAAAGATCTGGTATAGTACGGATTAAATTGAGAATAAATCGAAAAGGATAAAAGATAATGGGAATTCGAATAATATTATTTGCGCAAAGAAGTGCAAGTGGAACGGCGATAATAGCACCAAAAGTGGTTCCAACAACGGCCATTCTAATTGTTTCTAACATCGGCTCTATAATTCGTTCAAAATAATTCCAGTTAGGAGGCCACATTTGTACAAGCAAATCAAACATATTGGGAAAGCCATACACTAAATCTGCAAAAGAGGATTCTGTCTTAAATCCACTCCACCATAATAAAAGTAATACTAAAATAGTGGTGAAAATATGTTTTGTTTTTGCTGGAGGTTTAGGTGCTTCCATTTTCGATTTATTTGTTTCCTTCATTTTCATATTGTCTCACCTAGCAATTCATCTTGTTTGATGGGACGGCCATAAATTTCAGCAAAAACTTCATCGGTTGCAGCTTCCACTGGACCATCAAATACTACTTCTCCTGCCCGCAGTCCAATAATTCTTGTTGCATACTCACGAGCCAAGTCAATAAAGTGTAAGTTGACAACCGTGGTAATGCCATCCTCTTCATTGATTTTTTTTAAGTCATCCATTACTTGTTTTGTCGTTAGAGGATCAAGAGAGGCGACAGGTTCATCTGCCAAAATTACTTGTGCTTCTTGTGCAAGGGCGCGGGCAATGGAAACACGCTGTTGCTGGCCTCCAGATAATTCATCTGCTCTAGAATAGGCTTTTTCTAAAATATTTACTCGATCAAGTGCTTTTAAGGCAAGTTCTACATCTTCTTTTGGGAATAATCCTAAAATAGTACGGAATGTATTATGGTAGCCAACACGTCCAGATAGAACATTACGCAAAACGGAAGAACGTTTTACAAGATTAAAACTTTGGAAAATCATTCCGATATCACGTCGGATTTTTCTTAAACTAGCCCCTTTTGCAGCAGTAATAGATTGTCCTTCAATCAATATTTCTCCTTCTGAAATCTCGTGCAGGCGGTTGATAGACCGCAGAAATGTAGACTTGCCGGCACCAGATAACCCAACAATAACAACAAATTCCCCTTTATTAATAGAAAGGCTGATATTATTTAATCCCTTTGTCCCATTTGGATAAATTTTCGTAACGTTTTGGAATTGTATCAATGTTCATCCAACTTTCTAATATATTTTCATGAGTATAAAACTGTCGATTCTTATTAATGAAAAAATAGGTTTTTTCTAGTGCTTCATTCTTTCGGTGAAAAAAAGCTTAACCATTTAAGAAAATCGTAAATGATTAAGCAAAAAATTCTTTTAAAAAGGATTTTTTCGTAAATTTTGTTGCTATTTAATCAAAAAAGGAGCAGTTGACTTCCGCACGAATCAACTTCTTTATGAACAAGTTGAGTGAACAAAAACTATTTAAATCCAACAATTTTTTAGAAATGAGCCTTTAAAAAAGAATGATCAACGAATATTTAAAATGTATGAGGATTTATGCAGAATGCAGGTTAGATATGATTAAATAAAATCCGTTATAATTAGTTATTCAGTTTTTACCTTTTCTGAATACTCGCGTACAGTATCAAATTTGCGATCGTCTGAAACAATATATCCTTCATGTGTGTATATCTCACTGATGATTTTATGGCCTTCTGTACTTTCGCCGATTTTAATAAATGCATCTTGAAGTTTCTTTTGCCATTCTTTGTCCATATCAGAACGGACAGAAATTGTATCATTTGGAATATCTTCTGTATATTCAATTACTTTTGTATCGTCAAAAACGGATGGATAGTCTGCTTTTACAATATTGCGTGCATCCTGGAATACTACCGCTGCATCAACATCCCCGTTTAATAGAGAGATTATTGCCTGGTCATGCCCTTTTACTGTCACACCTTCGACATCTGCCTGTGGGTCAATGTCATTTTCCATTAATTTTGCTGCAGGCCAGACATATCCAGCTGATGATGTTACATCTTGAAATGCGATTTTTTTACCTTTTAAATCTTTTACTGAATTAATGCCAGAGTCTTTTTTTACTACAAAAATACTTTTATAAAAGTCTACTAATTGATCATTCTGTGAACCATCGTCATTTACTCCCTTACGTGTTGCTTGCAAAATCACATCAGCAGCTCCTTTTTCTTTAGCAAGTACATATGCCGTAGGAGGAAGGAAACCGACGTCTACTTGTTTAGAAGCCATTGCTTCAATGATAGTGTTGTAATTAGTAGAGACACTAACTTTTACTGGAATGCCGATTTCATCAGATAATAAATCTTCCAATGGTTTTGCTTTTGCTTCTAATGTGTCAGCATTGCTTGAAGGAACGAATTGAACACTTAACTCTTTTGGTACATAAGCTTCTTGTTCTGACGTTGTTTTATCGGAAGAGCTACAGCCGCTAAGTATGCCTGCTGCAAGCGATAAAGCAAGTCCTAATGTTGTTAATTTTTTAAACATCTTTCATCCCCCTATGTAATGTTAAGTTTTATCACATTTAAAATATATCATATTTTTGTTAAAAAATAGTAGGAAAATAATTAATTATTAGTAAATTTTAATTTTTTAGAAAAATATATTTCATTTAAGTTTAAATTAGGTAAAATATTAATAAAAGGCTCTTTTCTAAAAGATTGTTGTTTTTAACTAGGTTTTGTAAACAAAAACTAGTTAGGTTGATTGGAGCGGAAGGTGCGAGACTCCTGTGGGAGCAGCGGGACAGGTAAGACCCCACAGTCGCTGGTGCGACGAGGAGGCTCACCGCCCGCCCCACGGAAAGGGAGCATCCTGAAGTGGAAATTAACCTTCCCCAGTGCTTAGTGAATAGCAACAAAGTTTACGAAAACAGCCTAATAAAAAATTCTATATAAAGCATTCCATTAACATTTTGTGATAGAACTATTTTGCAGGGAGATGGAAAGATCAGGGAGATGATATTTTTTAACTATAATAACTTTATAGAATTTTAAAATTGATTATTGCTTGGAGGAATAAGATTGGCATATATAAAGATAACGATTTTATTGACAAGTGATGTTCATGGAAATATTTATCCATTAAATTATGGCGACAATAAACCGGCCCCGCTAGGTTTGGCAAAAGTAGCTGAGCTGATAGAGAAAGAACGGATGAAAAGTGATCATATAGTGGTAATTGATAATGGTGATTTAATACAAGGAACACCATTAACCTATCATTATGTGCACTTTCTTGGCGAGAAAAAAAACCCAATGATTCAAGCTTTAAATACATTGCAATATGATGCTGCTGTCATTGGTAACCACGAATTTAATTATGGTTTGCCTGTTCTGAAAAATGCGGTAAAAGAATCTAAGTTCCCATGGCTTTGTGCAAATATATTGGATAAAAAAACGGGGCATCCTTTTTTGGGAACACCTTATATTATAAAAAATGTTGGACCCTTTAAGCTTGCTGTGCTTGGCATTACTACACACTATATTCCAAACTGGGAAAATCCTAATCATATTGAAGGACTAGAATTTCGTGATGCTTTACTTTCTGCAAAAGAATGGACAGCAAAAATAAAAGAAGAAGAACAGCCTGATATAATGATTATTTCCTATCATGGCGGGTTTGAACGGGATATTCTAACAGGAGAACCAACTGAAGCGCTGACAGGAGAAAATCAAGGCTATCAAATTTGTGAGGAAATAGAAAATTTAGATGTATTATTAACCGGTCATCAGCATCGAATGTTAACAGGATCTGTACATGAAACAGAAATAATTCAAGCAAGCAATAATGGTAGTGTGTTAGGAAAGGTGACATTAGTTTTGAGTGAGGAAGGAAAAATAATAGAAAAGCATTCTGAATTATTGTCTGCAGCAGATGCAGCCCCTGATAAACGAGTTATGACTTTTGCTGCAGAATATGAATCAAGCACCCAAAAATGGCTTGATATGCCGATGGGATTTATTGATGGAGATATGGAAGTCCATGATCCATTAGAGATTCGGTTAAAAGACAGCAGCTTGATTGAATTCATTAATACCATTCAGATGGATGCAGCGAAAGTAAAGATTTCCAATACTGCATTATTTAACAATGATTCACCGGGCTTTAAATCAAATGTTACCATGCGAGATATTGTTTCTAATTACATCTATCCTAATACATTAAAGGTTTTAGCATTAACAGGCCAGGATATAAGAGAGGCGTTGGAACAGACAGCCAAGTATTTTACTTTAAATGAACAAGGAAATCCTGTTGTAAGCGAAGCCTTTTTATATCCGAAACCACAACACTACAATTACGATATGTGGGAAGGCGTTGAATATATTTTAGATATTTCGAAACCGGTTGGGGAAAGAGTGGTCAAGCTTGATTTTGAAGGAAAAGAAATAGAAGAACAAAATACATATGAAGTGGTCATGAATAACTATCGTGCAGGCGGTGGCGGCAATTATTTTATGTTTCAAAATAAGCCAGTAATAAGAGAAGTCCAGTTTGATATGTCTGAACTTATTGCTAGCTATATTTTGAAAAGAAAAACGGTAAAAGCAACATGTAATCTTAATTGGAAGGTAGTTTGGTGAGGAAGAAGTAATAGGAAGAAAATATAAACATAAAAATCCCCTTGTTATTCCCATAATTTTTGACAAAGTATTAAAAAGTTAGGTTATTTTTATAAGAAAGGATGATTTGTTTGGCGAATAAACCTGTAATCGGCATCACGGGAGCATATGTTTTTCATAATAAGTTTATGGAAGGCACATATGTACATCATGATTATCAAAAAGCAATTGCTGCAAATGGAGGCATTCCGATTATCTTGCCTTTTTTAGAAGAAAATCTTGCAGAAGAGATGGCAGAACAATGTGATGCTATTTTATTTAGTGGGGGAGAAGATATAGATCCCAAATTTTACGGGCAAGATCCTCATCAAAAACTAGCAGCAACCATCCCATTACGTGATAAATGGGAAATTGCTTTATTAGAAAAAGCAATGAAGAAAAAAAAACCTATCCTTGCCATTTGCCGCGGTATTCAATTATTAAATGTAGCATTAGGAGGAACATTGATTCAAGATATTCCAAGTGATGTGAAAGGAAGCATTAAGCATAGTCAAACGGTTAATAGAAGTTGGGATTCCCACTGGGTTATATTGGAGAAAGGGAGCAGGTTAGAAACGATTTTGCAGGCAAAAAAGATAAGGGTAAACAGTCTTCATCATCAAGCGGTTGATCATTTAGCAGAATCATTAAGAGTAACAGCAACAAGCAGTGATGGAATCATAGAAGCAGTAGAACATACATATTATGAACATTTTTTATTAGGCATTCAGTGGCATCCCGAATCAATGGCAGCAACAGATGAAACAATGAATAAAATTTTTGCGGAATTTATTAAAAACGCAAAATAAAAGGCAGTATACTTTATTTTTCTATTAGAAAAGTGGCAATAGGAGGATGGAATAAGCTGTTTTTTAGCAGAAAAAAGAGAAAAAAGAGAAATTAAGCACAAAAGATAGGAAAAAAATTAGTATTGAATAAGAAAATCAGTTAGAATAGATAGGTAACGCATATTTTAACTTGGAGGTATTACCATGAGCGAAAAAACTTTTACAATTATCGATGAAACAGGAATCCATGCTAGACCAGCTACTTTATTAGTAAGCACTGCTAGCAAATTTAAATCAGACATGCAAATTGCATATAAAGGAAAATCTGTAAACTTAAAATCCATTATGGGTGTTATGTCTTTAGGAGTGCCTAAAGGTGGAGAAATTACAATTTCAGCTGACGGTGAAGATGCTGAAGAAGCAGTAGCAGGATTAGAAAGCGTTCTGAAAAAAGAAGGATTAGCTGGCTAATCTACTATAACCTGAGGCCCTCTTTTAAAAAAAGAGGGCCTAAATTATATTTACCTGAAAAAAAGCTTTATATACAGAATAAATAACAGCGCTGTCAATGAACATACATATAGGAGTATCTTAGGATTAAGAGTAATAGGGGGGATCAAAAAAATGATAGTAAAAACAGAAGGAGTAGGTTTAAAAAGAAATGGAAAATGGATTCTAGAAGATATTAATTGGCAAATAAACAAGAATGAACATTGGGTCCTTTACGGGCTGAATGGAGCAGGTAAAACAGCTTTGCTTAATATGCTTTGTGCTTATTATCACCCAACGGTTGGAAGTGTTGAAGTATTAGGAAAAGTGTTTGGCAAAGCAGAACTTGGCGGATCGCTTCGCAAAAAAATAGGATTAGTATCTAATCGTCTTCAGCAAAATTTATATATGACAGACAGTGCCTATGAGATTATTTTAAGTGGAGCATTTGCATCGATTGGATTATATGAAACACCAACAGATGAAATACGACAAAAAGCAATTGATTTATTAAAAATGCTTGGCTGCTTTGATTATGCAGATAGAGAGTATAGCAGTCTTTCACAAGGAGAAAAGCAAAGGGTGCTAATTGCAAGAGCGCTGATGCTAGATCCAGAGCTTATTATACTAGATGAGCCTGCAACCGGTTTAGACTTTCTTGCAAGGGAACAATTATTAGAGACGATTAATGTATTGGCAAAACAAAAAAATGGACCAGCAATTATTTACGTAACCCATCATTTAGAAGAAATTCTTCCTGTATTTTCTCATTCCATATTATTAAAAAAGGGAAAAGTGTTTGCAAAAGGACAAACGGAAGAGATGATGACAAGTAAAAATTTATCGGAATTTTTCGAATTGCCTGTAGAAGTTATTTGGAATAATCAAAGACCATTGCTTGCAAAATCATTAAAATAAATCTTTTAAAAAGATGATAAAGGAGTAGAAAATGGAGTACAAAATTGTATTTATCGACATTGATGGCACATTAGTAAATAAGGAGAAAAAAATTCCTGAAGATGCGAAGCTTGCAATAAAGCAGTTAAAGGAAAAAAATATACCAATTGTTTTAGCAACAGGAAGAGCTCCATATTTTTTTACACATATATTAGAAGAATTAAATTTGCATTCATATGTTTGTTTTAATGGTTCTTATGTTGTCTGTGACGGTACAGAAATATATGCCAAACCAATTCCAACAGGAACTTTAGAAAAACTAGAAAAGGTGGCATTAGATCATAAGCACCCAATAGTATTTCAAGGGAGCAAAGAATGCTGCGCCAATCACGAAGACCATGCACATATCATTGAATCTTTTCAGTCATTAAAGATACAAAAGCCAATCTATCGCAAAGAATATTGGAAAGAAGCAGATATCTTTCAATGTTTACTGTTTTGTGAAGAAAAAGAAGAATCCATTTATCCTCAAAATTTTTCTGATATTCGTTTTGTACGCTGGCATCCAGTATCAACAGATGTGATACCAAATGGAGGTTCAAAGGCAAAAGGAATGGCGGCATTGCTAAAGCATTTGCAAATTGATGCAAGTGAGGCTGTTGCATTTGGTGATGGTTTAAATGATAAAGAAATGCTGTCCTATGTTGGTATGGGGATTGCAATGGGAAATGCAGAGGATGAGGTAAAGCCCTATGCCAAATTTACAACAAAGCATGTGGATGATGGCGGCTTAAAATGGGGGCTTGAACAAATCGGGCTAATCTAAACAAACGAAAAAAGGGGTTTAGCTTGGACTTTTTCTCTAAACAAAGAAAAAGAACTGCAACAAGCAACCTCTTTTTTTACAACAAGGTTTTCCATATGCATAAACAGTTATATAAAAAGCAGTTGAGTAATAATTGACTTTATCATTTCCAGTCTTTATAAATTACAACACCGCCAGTTAAATCAATTGTATTTCTTTCTCCTTTATAAAATAGTTTTCCTTTCTCCTCTACAAGCAAATTTTCATATGTATATACTTTTTTCCCATTAGGCATCGTAATAATAACTTTTTCTCCTAAGTCACTGGATGCAGAATTGGCTTCGTTTGGGAAAAAATGATCGATTGTGAGGTAAGATCCAATAAAGAGAGTAATCATTAATACACTTAATGTAATATATACTTTTTTTCTTAACAAAAATGTTTTTATTGAACCTTTTGCTGACTGTTTCATAGTCTCCTCCAAAAATACGCCATTAATGTTTAATGAACTACTTATTACTAGATTCCCATAATAGTAAAATATGAAACTGTTAATAAAAACATGATAAAAAAGTTATTTTTTAACAGGAGTTTAACGAATAAATAGTTAATTGTCAAAAATAATGCATAGTCCTCCAAAATAAGGTTTTGTTTCCATTTAATAAAAAAAATGAAACATTTGTAAATTTGATTCGTATATATGGTAACGATTTAATAAAAGGAGGATAGAGAAATTGAAGTTTTGTTATTTGGAAAATTTTAAACTTAATGAAAGAGAATGATGGTGATGGAACTTTTTGGATTTTCTATAACATCTATTTACTTGTTGCTGTTAATTATTTCTGGAATATGTATTTTAGTAACATTAGTTATATCAGATGTTTTTAGTGCAGAGTTAGGCATCTTAAATCCTACTGTTATTTTAGCGTTTTTAACGATTCTTTCAGCTAGCGGTTTTTTAATGGAGAAGTATGCTCTGCTAAATAGTATTGCTGTACTGGTCCTTTCTTCTGTAATCGCAATTATCGTGGCATTATGTTTGCACTTTTTTGTTCTTATTCCATTATCGAGTGCAGAAGAGTCGTTGGTTTATGATGATGAATCGTTAAAAGGAAGAGTAGGAAAGGTTATAACAGCTATCCCAAAGGATGGATTCGGAGAAATCCTAATCGAAAGCTATAGTGGCAATATTTCAAAAACCGCTGCAGCTTTTTACAATGAGGAAATCGCAAGTGCTGCAAATGTTGTCATTATAGAAGTGAAAAATCATATTGCCTATGTAGTATTGCAGGAAGATCTATAATTTATTCGGAGGAGGAAGCATATATGTTGGATGTTTGGATTATTGTTGGAGTAGTGGTTGTTTTATTAATTGCCTTAATAAGCATCTTTATCGCAAAGTATAAAACGGTTGGGCCTGATGAAGCTTTGATTGTAACTGGGAGCTATTTAGGATCAAAAAATGTACATGTGGATGAAGCTGGAAATAGAATTAAGATTATTAGAGGTGGAGGGACATTTATCCTTCCTGTATTTCAACAATCAGAGCCATTAAGTCTGCTGTCTAGCAAATTAGATGTGTCTACACCTGAAGTATACACAGAACAAGGTGTGCCGGTAATGGCAGATGGAACAGCAATTATTAAAATTGGCGGTTCAATTGGAGAAATAGCAACAGCTGCAGAACAATTTTTGGGAAAAACAAAAGGGGATCGGGAAAACGAGGCTCGTGAAGTATTAGAAGGACACTTGCGTTCTATTTTGGGAAGCATGACAGTAGAAGAGATTTATAAAAATCGTGATAAATTTTCCCAAGAAGTACAAAGAGTTGCATCACAAGATTTAGCAAAAATGGGATTAATGATTGTCTCTTTTACGATTAAAGATGTGCGAGATAAAAATGGCTATTTAGAATCTCTTGGTAAACCGAGAATTGCTCAAGTAAAAAGGGATGCAGATATTGCAACTGCAGAAGCAGATAAAGAAACAAGAATTAAAAAGGCAGAAGCAGATAAAGATGCAAAAAAAGCGGAATTGGAAAGAGCTACAGAAATAGCGGAAGCAGAAAAAGAAAATCAAATGAAAATCGCCGACTATAGACGAGAGCAGGATGTTGCAAAAGCTCGCGCTGACCAAGCGTATGATTTGGAAAGTGCTCGCTCTAAACAAGAAGTAACCGAACAGGAAATGCAAATAAAAATTATTGAAAGACAAAAACAAATTGAATTAGAAGAAAAAGAGATTTCGAGACGAGAGAAACAATATGATTCAGAAGTGAAAAAGAAAGCTGATGCAGATCGTTACGCAATGGAACAGGCTGCAGAAGCAAATAAACGCAGACAAATTGCCGAAGCAGATGCCAATCAGTACCGCATTGAATCGCAAGCGAAAGCAGAAGCTGAAAAAGTTCGTGTTGACGGTTTAGCAAAAGCAGAGGCAGAAAAAGCCAAAGGGGAAACAGAAGCAGAAATTATCCGATTAAAAGGATTAGCAGAAGCAGAAGCAAAACGAAAAATTGCGGAAGCATATGCTCAGTACGGGCAAGCTGCGATTCTTGATATGGTGTTGGATATGCTGCCAGAATATGCAAAACAAGTCGCGAGTCCATTATCTAATATTGATAAAATTACAGTAGTAGATACAGGCAGTGATGCCAGTAATGGAGGAGCAAATAAAGTAACAGGCTATGCAACCAATTTAATGTCAACGATGCAGGAATCTTTAAAAGCATCTGCAGGCATTGATGTGAAAGAACTTTTAGAAAATTTATCAGGCAAGGGAAATATTCGCCAAAGTGTAGATGGAATAAGAGAAGAATTAAAACAGAATAAAGAATAAATGAGAGAAGCTAGTGCAGTTGTGTTGCGCTGGCTTTTTTACAGCAGTATTCCATAGAAGGAAGAGAAGGATGGCGAATAAATTGAATGCACACCAAATAAGCAAGGAACAACCTGGATAAAATGAAAGCATAGATGAAAAAGGGCATCCTTCATAAAAGGATACCCTCATTTTTTATTTTTTCAAATCTTCAATTGAATTAATATCCATATAAGATGGAACAACTAATCCAAGTTTAGTTCCTTCTAAATTATTGCCTAAGTCTTCAAATTTGCCTTCATATTTTTTTGCATAATCTTCATGTGTAATTGGCAGCCAGCCTGCGATATGTGCATCTAAGCTTCCATCTGCAACACCTGTCCACATAGGTCCTGCTTCTAATTGGCTTAATGTTACATCATAGCCTAAATCAGATAGAACTTTTCCGACTACATTTGTACTTGCAATCTCACTGTCCCAAGCAACATAGCCGATTTTAATTTTATCGCCTTTTACTTTATCTACACCGTTCGTCCATTCTTTAACAGTATCGGCGTTTTCTTCTACCCATTTTGCAGCAGCATCTTCTGGATTTGCTCCATCTGTAATATCCATCATTACTTTGCCCATAGCATCTGTATCCCAATGGAAGTTATCTAATACTTGATATGCTTCTGGCAAATCTTCTTTTAAGCCATTGCGGACGATTGTATGGATATTTTCATCTTCTCCGAATGATTTTTTTGGATCTTCTAAATATTTCAGGTCATATTTTGCAAACATCCAATGTGGTGTCCAGCCTGTTACAATAATTGGCTCTTTTTTATCGTATGCTTTTTTTAATGTGGCAACCATTGCGGCACTTGAGCCTTCTACAACTGTCCAATCAGATAAATTATAATCTTCCATTGCTTGACTTGTTGCTTTCATTAAACCTGCACCTGGGTCAATCCCGATAATTTTGTAATCAACTGTATCTCCAACAGTCGCCCTTTCCCCTTTTTTGTCTGCTGATCCACATGCACTAAGTGCAAAAACTAGTGTTAATGTAAGCAAAGAAATTATCCATTTTTTCATTTTCCTGTTACTCCCCCTTGTTTTTTATTTCCAATATTTTGTGTGATTCTATCAAGAATGATGGCAACTACGACAATAGCAATACCGGCTTCGAATCCGCGACCTATTTGTATTTGCGTAACAGCGCGATAAACATCCGCACCAAGTCCTGGTGCGCCGACCATTGCAGCAATTACAACCATAGATAGCGCAAGCATAATACTTTGGTTAATCCCAGCTAAGATAGTTGGCATAGCAAGAGGCAATTGTACTTTAAATAATTTTTGGCTTGTTGTACTACCGAATGCTTCTGTTGCTTCCGTAATATCGCTAGGAACCTGCTGAATACCAAGAATCGTTAATCGAATAGTAGGTGGCATGGCAAAAATAACAGATGCTACTACACCAGGAACGACTCCTATGTTAAAGAAAAAGATAGCAGGTATTAAATAAACGAATGCAGGCATTGTCTGCATAAAATCTAATATAGGCACAACAATTTGTTTTACTGTGTTTTTCTGTGATGCCCAAATGCCTGTTGGTACACCAATAATAATGGAGATAACAACAGCAGATAAAACAAGTGCTAATGTATCTAGCATTGGATCCCAATAGCCTAAATTATCAACTAAAAGTAAACCGATAAAAGTAAATAGTGCAATTCCTTTATTTGCTAGTTTCCAAGCGAGTAATGTAAATAATATAATAAATAGATAGGGTGGAATAAAGGAAAGAAGCGAAACCAAACCTTCTACCACAGTTTCTAAAACAGTGGAAATACCATCAAAAGCGACTGCAAAAGTGGAAGTTAGCCAATCCACAAAGGAATCAATCCAATCAGCTATCGGCAATTTAGGGAATAGATTCTCCATTAGTTAGTCACCTCCATTTTTTGTGACTCCAGTACTTCCATACTATTAATATTTTCATTGTTACCAGCGAGTGCACCAAGTACAGCACCTCTAACGACAATGCCTTTTAAGCGATTGTCTTCATTCACAACAGCAACAGGGATAGTTGCTTGAGAAACGATATCAAATAAATCAGTTAATAAAGTATCACCAAGCACAGTGTCAATAGACTCTATTAATATGTCGTGAATAGATAAGCCTTGTTCTACCCCGCGTTTTGCATCATCAGCAGTGATTGCTCCAAGTAGAACTTTGCGCTTATTGACAACATAGATACTAGAAATGCCTAATTCTCTCATCATTTTGAGAGCAACACGTGGCCCTTTATCTATATTTACTGCTTCTGCACGTTTCATAATGTGATTTGCTGTTAATACTTTTGATAAATCAACATCTTCTACAAAACGTTCTACATAATCGTTGGAAGGATTCATGAGAATTTCTTCGGGGGTGCCTACTTGAACAATGGAGCCATCTTTCATTAGCGCTATTCGGTCTCCGATTCTAAGGGCTTCATCTAAATCATGTGTAATAAAAATAATTGTTTTCTCCATATTGGACTGCAGATCAAGCAATTCATCTTGCATGTCTTTTCGAATTAGTGGATCAAGAGCGCTGAATGCTTCATCCATTAAAAGAACATCTGGATCATTTGCTAAAGCTCTTGCTAATCCAACTCTTTGCTGCATACCACCGCTTAGTTGATCTGGATATTGATTTTCATATCCTTCTAGACCTACTAGTTTAAGAGATTCCATTGCACGAGCTTTTCTTTTTTCTTTTTCTACTCCTTGTATCTCTAGGCCATATTCTGTGTTTTCTAGGATAGTTCGGTGTGGAAGTAATGCGAATTTCTGGAAAACCATGCTGATTTTTTCTCTTCTTACTTTGCGTAGTTCTTCTTTGGACATGGAGACAATATCTTTTCCGTCAATATAAACTTTACCGATTGTTGGATCAATTAGACGGTTAAGCATTCTGACAAGGGTTGATTTTCCACTGCCTGAAAGTCCCATAATAACAAAAATTTCCCCTGCATATACTTCAAAGTTGGCTTTGTTTACTCCAACAGTAGAGCCAGTTTTCTTTAATATTTCTCCTTTTGTATCGCCATTTTTTAGCAATGCGATCGCTTTTTTGCTGTTTTTGCCGAAGATTTTCGTAACATCTTCAACTTTAACTTTTACCGTTTCTTTCATTCTTTCACCTCATTCAATTTGCCGGTCGAACATAGCCCCTATTTAGTATAGAGGGAAATTGTGCCATGAAGCAAAGCTCGTATTTCGTGATATTCATTCGTAAAGTACGTACAGAAAAAACTGAACGTACAGAACGTTAAGTATTCTTAGAATTCCTCCCATATCCTCACAGATCCTCAATGAAATCATTCTTTACAAATTTTTCTTTCATGATAATCTAATAAAAGAAATAAAAATTATGGTCAGAAGTAGTAGGAAAGACTACAATGATGTTATTGTTTTATTTATTAGATGTTGTTTAAAATAATTATGGCGGAAAAAGAATTACAGGATAAATATAAATAGTAGTTTAATACAAAATCATTATTTTAAAACAAATAAAAATATTAACTTATAATGATGGATGTGAATAAAAACATGGAAGGTAAGGAGCAGTTAGAAGTTGCTCGTGAAAGAGTTATTGATGCTATTGCTCAAAATATTAATTTATATGGTGTAACAGATTCCATTGGAAGATTGTATGGCATGCTGCTTTTTCAAGAAAAACCAATGACGCTTGATGAAATGAAAGAAGAGCTTGGCATGAGCAAAACAAGTATGAGTACATCTGTACGAACATTATTAGAATTAAAAATGGTCGATAAGGTTTGGAAAAAAGGGGTACGCAAAGATCTTTATAAAGCAGAAGATGATTGGTATCAAACATTTATCGATTTTTTTACGATTAAATGGCGTGCAGGAGTAAGTATGAATGTATATGCAATGGAAAAATCATTAGCAGAATTAAACAAAATGATAAACGATGAAACTATTTCTGATGAGATTAAGGAAGAAGCAAAAAAGGATATTGAAAAACTTGAATATGCACTTGAATATTACAGTTGGCTTAATCGTTTTGTTGATAGTCTAGAATCTCAAGAAATATTTAATTTTATTCCAAAAAAAGATAATAAATAGACGACAAAAAAGCTGATTAATGTGAATGGATCAGCTTTTTTGTATATTTTCATTTAGATAGCGTTTTTGTCAGTAGGGAAAAAACCTAAAAAATGTGCATTTGACTATCGCACATTTTGGGATTCTTGAATAAGATATACAGAATTAAAAAAAGGAGGTAATTAACAATGGGTGAAGTTGGATACGGTGGAGGTTTCGCTCTTTTAGTAGTGTTATTTATTCTTTTGGTGATCATCGGTGCTTCTTGGGGATATGGTGGTTTCTAATTAAGTAAAACATGAAAAATAAAAAATAAAGGAGGAAAAAATAGATGTACGGATATGGTTGTGGATGCAGCTATCCTAGTTATGGCTATGGTGGCGGCTACGGTTACGGCGGTGGATTTGCGTTAATCGTTGTATTGTTTATTCTTCTAATTATTGTTGGGGCTGCTTGCTTTAAATGGTAATACCTCTATAATGCAAAAAACCTGATTCTTTTAGAGTCAGGTTTTTTATGGTAGTTTATCCCGAGATAATAGAGCATAAAACCATCACACATTAACGGGCTTTTAAGGGATAATAAGAAAAACTGAGAAATCTAGGTGGGAAGAAACTTGCTGAATAAAAGCCTGATTGTCTTCACTTTATAGGAAGAAAACAAAAATTAGCAGAGTTAGCTTCTATTATAAAATAGAAAAGAATTTTTTCGTATTGGAAAGCAAGCAGTCATATACTGTCTCAACCTGAATTTTTTTGATGTTCGCTATTTGATGTACTGTATCGTGCATCATATATGGCACCGTTTTTTTTTGAGAAAAGGGTCCTTCAAAAGGCCATGGACCATCTGTTTCAACCATTAATTGTTCAAGAGGAAATTTTGCTGCAAGCTTTTGGATTTCTTTTTCATAAAGAAGATCTGGGGTGATAGAGACAAAGCAGCCATTAACAATTAAATGATCGATTGTTTGCTCATCCCCTTTAAACCAGTGAAAATGTGCATGCATATAATTGTGTTTTTCTAATAAACCTAAAACGATTGGTGCTTCTTCGTATATACTATGGAGACAAATAGGTTTAGAAAATTCTTTTGCGAGCAGAATAAATTGTTCTAGCACTTCTATATATGGTTCTAATGGAAAAGCAGTTGGGTCTTTTTTGCGTACATAGTGGGGAAGGCCGACTTCCCCAATTGCTGTCATATGCTGCTGATGCTTTTTTATCCATATTATTAAGTCCGCTAATTCTTTTTCCTTTGGCAGCGGCTGTTCTGGATGAAAACCAAATGCAGCATGGACAAAGGAGTAGCAATTAGCTAATTGGAAATTTCTTATACAGGAAGGTTGATCCATAGAAACAGAGATAACTCCCTCTATACTTTTTTCATCCTGAATTTTTTTTATTGTACTTTCTTTATATTGATTTAAATGAATATGGGCATCGATTATTTTTTTCATTTATAAGTTTCCCTCTTGATTTTGCAGTAAATAGTATATTTCTTTTTTTAATCGAAGAAAGTCAGGATGAAACCAAAGTTCTGGATCTCGTGGCCTTGAAAATGGCACTTTCACTTCTTTTATAATATTAGCTGGGCGCTGGGAGAAGATAAGGATCCGATCAGATAAAAATAATGCTTCATCTATATTATGTGTGATAAATAATATGGTACGTTTATGTTCTTCCCATATGGATAAAAGCCATTTTTGCATTTCTAATCGTGTAAATTCATCTAACGCTCCAAAAGGTTCATCTAAACATAATAAGGATTCAGAACTTAATAAGGCACGGATAAAGGAGACTCGCTGTTTCATGCCTCCAGATAATTCATCAGGAAACGCATTTATAAACGGAGCAAGACCTGCTTTTTTTAGCATCTCTATCCCTTTTTGTTTATCCTTTTGTCCTTTTAACTCCTGGGCTAATATCACATTTTCGATAACTGTGCGCCATGGAAAAAGGGAGGGGGCTTGAGGCATGTAGCTAATATAGCCTTTTTGACCGGTAATTTGTTGTTTATTTACATAAACTTCTCCCTTATCAGGCAAAAGTATGCCGCCAATTAAGTGAAACAGGGTGCTTTTCCCACTTCCAGACGGACCAAGAATGGAAACAAATTCTCCTTCTTTAATTGCCATATTCATATCTTGCAACACCATATTTTCTCCAAAGGACTTTGAAATATTTGTTAATTTAAGAAAACTCATGATGATTCCTTCTTTCTATAGCCTTTAATGCACAGTTTTTCTAAAAGTTGAATAATAAGAAAAAACAGTAGGCTTAAAAGCATAATGGCGAATATAGCAACAAATACACGATCTGTTCGAAAAGAAGAAGAGCTGAGTGTCATATAAACGCCGACGCCTTCTTTTGATCCAAGCCATTCGGAAATAACGGCCCCCATTACACTATAAGTTGCAGAAATTTTCAATCCAGAAAAAATAGAAGGAAGAGCATGAGGCCATTCTAATTTCCAAAATAGCTGCCGTTTGTTGCTTCCTGACATAATCATATAATGCTTTAATTCAGCACTTGTTTGTCGAAACCCATCAAGACAGGCAATTGTAATAGGAAAAAAGCAGACTAATATAATGACAATTATTTTTGGCAATATGCCGAATCCGAACCAGATAACAAGCAGGGGAGCCAACACAATAATGGGAATATTTTGCGATAAAATTAGTAATGGATAAAATGATTTACGCAAAAATGGCATAAGATGAAGAATAATGGCAATAAATAGTCCAAAGATTGTTCCGATGCCAAACCCTAGAATAGATAATCGAATTGTTGCAAGCAAATGAACAGAAAATGATCCCCAACTGGAGTACGCCTCTTTTATTACAGCAATTGGCGAGGGAAGCAGCCATGTTTCGATATGAAAGAGCCGTACGGAAGTTTCCCAGGCAATAAATAAAAGAAGGAGAACCGACATCGGTCTCCAGCTTGCTGCTGCTAATTGTTTCATTAGCGATATTTCCCCGTTAAATCTTCCATTGTAATGCCAGAAGGCTGGTAAAGAACTTTAATTTGTGTGATGACATTGCTGCTGCCAATTTCGATCATACGTTTATTCATTTTTGTAATGATGGAAAATAGTTCCTCTAATTCTCCTTCTATTGTTGTTTCTAATGGATGAACTTCATATTTAACTCCAGAATCTTGAATTATTTTAATCGCTTCATCCACATATGGAATCACATTTTCCCCATTTTTTGTTTTTGGGATGATTTGAATGCTTATTAATGAGTTAGCCAACTTTTTTTCCTCCTTTAATTTTGGGGTAAAAAATCATTTGTAAATGCTGATTTAGCATCAAGTTTTTTGTCGAGCAGTTTATTTTCATACATCCAGTTTGCATAGTTTTCCCAAACGGACAGTTTTTGAACTCCCCATTGCGCTGCATCATCTTGGTATTTTGATGCCAGCCACTGTTGACTTTTCTTCACTAAATCTTCATCTAAATCAGGAGCTGCCTTTAATAGGATGGCAGAAGCATCATCAGGGTTTTTTATGGCGAATTGATATCCATCAGATGCAGCCTTAACGAATGCTTTGACTGTTTCTGGATCAGAATCAATCATTTTTTCATTTGTAGATAAGACTGGGGTATAATAATCTAATTTATCACTGTAGTCTGTTAAATAGATCATATTTAATTTTTCTCCCCGCAGCTCTGCTTCTACGCCGGTCCATCCGTAGTAAATCCATGCAAAATCAATGTTTTTCTTAACGGCTGTAAAGAAATCAGTATCACCGATATTTATAATATCCACATCTTTTACATTAGCATTTTCTTGTTTCATTAAAGAAGATAGTACTGATTTCTCTACTTCAGATCCCCAGCCCCCGTATGTTTTTCCGGCAAAATCTTTTGGCGTTTTAATGTTCTTATTGGCAGGGGATGCAAAACCAGACGTATTATGCTGAATGACTGCTGCGATGGAAACAATCGGAACACCTTGGATTCGAGCTTGTGTAATTCCTTCTTGATAGCTTACCCCAAAGTCTGCTTTTCCAGATGCAACGAGGGTATCAGCGCTAGCATCGCCTGGTGTGATGATATCCACATCTAAACCTTGTTTTTTGAAATAGCCTTTTTCTTTTGCGACATATAGGCCTGTATGGTTTGTATTAGGTGTCCAATCTAATACAACTGTTACTTTTTTGAGACTTTTTGCTGATTCTTTTTCTTTTGAACCAGAAGAATTGCTGCATCCTGCTAAAAGGAGCAGTGCGGCAATTAGTATGATGAGTTTTTTCATGTTTATCTACCTCCATTTGTTTAGAAAAGAAAAGAAAGCTGCATTGGCAGGAATTTTTTTGAAAAATCAATGCATAAGAGCACATAGAAAAAGCGTTCAAGTGTTTAGAACCTGAACGCTTTAAATACAATTATGTATGTAAAGAATGGACGTTTCCTACGCTGGTATCAACCAGATCAGGTTCAAAGGGTTTCTAATCTATCGGATAGCTCTCAACCAGCAGACACTGGTTCCCCCACAACTTCTTTTCTATTTCAATTCCACTTTTATTATAACAGAAAGGTTTTTTTTTACCATTCTTTAAAGGGAAGAATCTGAAGCGGAGTCGTGAATTTTTTGCCACTGTTTATAATGCTCCAGCTCCTTTGTAAGATTGGATATCAAAAATTTTAACACGATGGCATCATCAAGGATTCCCAGTCCAAAAATAAAATCTGGAATCAGATCAATGGGAGAAAAAAAATAAAGAAAACCTGCTATAACCATGACCATTGATTTTTTGCTGATTTGTCGGTACTCACCTTTATACCAAGATTTTGTGAGGGAAATTAATAAAAGAAAATCATCCCATATTTCAGCAAGTCCTTTTTTATTTGAAGCTGTTTTTGGAATGATTTTTTTTAGTAAGGACTCTAGCCGTTTTGGATTATCCACAAGTTTTTCTGCTTCTTTTTGATGTTTTTTATACCCATTTTTAATGGTTCTTTTTTTAAAAAGCATGTTTTTCATCCTTTCTAATAGTTGGGTTGAATCTTTTATTTCTCTTTGTATGATAACCGTATTTCAGGTGGATAAAACAAAAGGAGAGAAGGAAGAAAAATCAAAAAAAGAAAATCATCCTTATATTTGTAGCAAAATAAATGCAAGATAATATTATAGAAGAAACTTGGTATAGAGCAGAAAGAAAATACAGATAAGAAAAAAGAAATTATTTTATGCAAAGCGAATCAGTAAAGGATTGCAAACTTTCCTTTATCAGGCTAATATAAGGGAATGGACTTAAAATGATAGTGCAAAAGAGAGGAAAGTAACATGTCTAATAATTTTAAAGAGAGTGTTTTATCTCGTCGTACATTTGCGATTATTTCCCATCCAGATGCTGGTAAAACGACATTGACAGAAAAATTATTATTGTTCGGTGGAGCTATTCGTGATGCGGGAACGGTAAAAGGAAAAAAAACAGGTAAATATGCAACAAGTGACTGGATGGAAATAGAAAAGCAAAGAGGAATTTCTGTTACATCAAGTGTGATGCAATTTGATTATAATAATGTAAGAGTAAATATATTAGATACACCTGGTCACCAAGATTTTAGTGAAGATACGTATCGGACATTAACAGCGGTTGACAGCGCGGTTATGATTATTGATTCGGCAAAAGGAATTGAGGAGCAAACGCTAAAATTATTTAAAGTTTGCCGAATGAGAGGAATTCCAATTTTTACGTTTATCAATAAATTAGATCGTCAAGGTAAAGCTCCATTGGAATTATTGGCAGAATTGGAAGAAGTAATGGGAATTGAGTCTTATCCAATGAACTGGCCAATCGGAATGGGAAAAGAGTTTTTAGGTATTTATGACCGCTATTATAATCGGATTGAACAGTTTCGTGTAGAAGAAGGCGAAAAATATCTTCCTTTAAATGAGGATGGAGAAATAGACGGAGATCATCCAATTAAAAATGATTCTTTATATGATCAAATGTTAGAAGAAGTTATGCTTCTAAATGAAGCGGGTAATGAGTTTTCAGCAGATAAAATTAACAGCGGGGAACTGACTCCTGTTTTCTTTGGTAGTGCTTTAGCTAATTTTGGCGTACAGACATTTTTAGAAACATATCTGGACTTTGCGCCAAGTCCTCAAGCTAGAAATTCTAGTGATGGCGAAATTGATCCGTTGTCAGAAGAATTTTCTGGATTTATCTTTAAGATTCAGGCGAATATGAACCCTGCTCATCGAGATAGAATTGCATTTCTTCGGATTTGTTCTGGCAAATTTGAAAGAGGCATGTCTGTACAGCTATCTAGAACAGGAAAACAAATTAAGCTTGCCCAATCCACCCAATTTATGGCAGATGACCGCAGTACAGTAAATGAGGCGGTTAGCGGTGATATTATTGGTTTATATGATCCAGGTTTTTACCAAATTGGCGATACGCTTACAGCAAGCAAAAATGCTTATCAATATGAAAAATTGCCTCAATTTACCCCAGAGTTATTTGTAAGGGTAACAGCGAAAAACGTTTTAAAACAAAAACATTTTCATAAAGGAATACAGCAGCTTGTTCAAGAAGGGGCAATTCAGTTCTATAAAACGGTAAAAACGGAAGGCTACTTGCTTGGTGCGGTAGGACAGCTTCAGTTTGAAGTGTTTGAACACCGTATGAAAAATGAGTACAATGTAGATGTTTTGATGGAGAATGTAGGCTCAAAAATCGCTCGTTGGACTGTGGATGAAGAGGTGAATGAAAACCTTTCAAGCGGCAGAAGTTTATTAGTAGAAGATCGATTTGGCAAAAAAGCATTTTTATTTGAAAATGATTTTGCCTTAAGATGGTTCCAAGACAAAAACCCAGATGTGAAGCTATATAATCCAATGGATGCAGAATAAATTTAAAGAGGTGGCGATATGCTGCCTCTTTTTTATGTTATATTTTCTTACTTCGTATAAGAAGAAACGCTGGAAAATAGAAAGAGAAATCTAGCCTTAAATCATTTTCGGAAAATTATTATACTGAAATATTTAAAAAGAGAAAGAAAAGCTATTAAAATAATAAGTTTTAAAAGAAAATGACTAATATAGGAAAAAGCAATAGTCTGTTTTTATATTTTTTTGTAGTTTTTTATAGTGTTTAGACAATCTAAAGGTTGATTTATAAAGGTTTCGTCTATCTGAAATTGTAGTTGTAAAGCAAAAAAAGTATATTTGATGGAATAAAAGTTGACAAAAAAATCGATATTCAAAAAAAACATTTGAAATTATCTGAAATTTAGGTATAATTTAAAACAAGTTATAATTAAAATTAACAACTAATGTTATATCATCTTACAAAAAAAGAAAAAAGAAGCAATTTTAATAGTTGAAAAGAATGATGAGTTTTAATGTCTGAATATTCTTTTAATTAAAATTGTTATCTAAATAAAAAATTAGGGGGACTTGTTTAAATGAAAAAAAGCTTATCGTTGTTTGTAAGTATTCTGCTCGTGCTAGTTTTGGCTTTAGCTGGATGCTCCAGTACATCTTCATCAAATGAAAAGAAAAGCGCCAGTTCAACATCTTCTAAAAGCATGTTAGAAACAGTAAAAGATAGAGGGAAATTAAAAGCGGGAGTAAATAATTCTTTGCCTGGTTTTGGCTACATAGATTCTGATGGGAAAAATTCAGGCTTTGATGTAGATATCGCTAGAGCTATTGCAGCAGGTGTGCTTGGAGATGCTGATGCAGTAGAATTCAGACCCCTATCTGCGACAGAACGTTTTACAGCTGTTCAATCTAAAGAAGTGGATGTGCTGGTTCGCAATACAACTTGGACAACGAATCGCGATGCAGAAGTTGGTTTAAGTTTTGCACCTGTTACCTTCTATGATGGGCAAGGTATCATGGTTCCAAAAGACAGTGGAATTAAAACGCTCAAGGATTTAGAAGGGAAAACAATTGGGGTAGAAACAGGAACAACAACAGAATTAAATCTTGCAGATCAAATGAAAGCAGCAGGTGTTAATTATACGGCACAGCCATATGATAACGCAGATGCGGTTATTGCTGCATATGAATCAGGAAGTATCGATGCATGGACAACAGATAAATCTGGATTAGTTTCCCGCCAATCTACATTAAAAGATCCTGATGCGCATGTTATTTTAGATGCAACTTTATCAAAAGAACCACTGGCGCCTGCTGTGTTGGATAATGATGAAAAATGGAAAGATGCTGTAAGCTGGGTGGTTTATGCATTAATTCAAGCGGAAGAATTTGGCATTACTTCTAAAAATGTGGATGAATTTAAAACTAGCGATAATCCAGAGATTCAACGTTTATTAGGAGTTGGCGATACAAATCTAGGGGAACAGCTTGGATTATCAAATGACTTTGCTTATCAAGTAATTAAACAAGTAGGAAACTATGGAGAAATCTATGACCGCAACTTAGGTCCAGATACAGCTTTTAAATTAGAACGTGGACAAAACGCTCTTTATACAGATGGAGGTCTATTGTACTCTATTCCGTTCCGTTAAGATTTTAATAGTAAAAATATATTTAAGACCTGCTAATAGGCGCTTTTTAGCAGGTCTATTCTTTTAATGAAGAGGTGACGCTCAAGTTGGATAAACAAACTACTTCCACTCCAATTTGGAGAAATAGAAAAGCAGTGCCCATTATTTTGCAGGCAATCTTCGTTATTGTTGTAGGTTTTGCCTTATATTTTATGATTACCAATATGCTGTATGGATTAGAACAGATTGGGCTAAAATTGGGGCTGGATTATTTGCAATTAAAAGCATCCTTCCCTATTGCAGAGTCGTTAATCTCCTATTCGCCCGACGATCCTTATATAAGGGCACTATTTGTAGGGTTATTAAATACGTTTAAAGTTTCGTTTTTTGGAATTATTATTGCTTCTATACTAGGTATTGTCGTTGGTATTTCTCGTTTATCCAATAACTGGATGGTTAAAAAATTAGCTACTGTATATGTGGAAGTATTCCGAAACACTCCATTATTAGTGCAAATTTTCATTTGGAACTTTGCTGTATTTTTGCCAATGCCGAAAATTCAGGAAGCGCTGCATGTTGGTCCTTTTTATTTTTCCAATAGAGGAACGGCCATACCTTGGTTTCAGGTCCACTCCACTACAGGAATTTGGTTGATTATCCTAGCTGTATTAGTCATCGCAGCAATTGTTTTATATAAATTATTAATGAAAAAAGAAATAGAAACAGGAAAAAATGCCTATCCTTTTATTATTAGTATCGCAAGCTTTACGGCAGGATGTTTATTAATGTTTATCGCTATTGGAAGTGGACCTGTTCATTTTACAGCGCCTGCTGTACAAAATGGCGCGTTTGTTGGAGGTACAACTTTATCCATTGGATTTTTGTCTGTTTTGATTGCTTTATCGATTTATACATCGACGTTTATTGCAGAAATAGTTCGAGGAGGAATTATGGGCGTGCCAAAGGGGCAAACAGAAGCAGCTAAAGCTCTTGGGTTTAACGGTTCGACATCATTGCGTCTAATTATTTTTCCGCAGGCTATTCGGATTATTATTCCTCCCTTAACAAGCCAGTATTTAAATTTAATAAAAAATTCCAGTTTGGCAATGGCGGTTGCATATCAGGATATTGTCGGAATTGGCAATACCGTTATTAATCAGACAGGACATACAATTGAAACTATATTTATCATGATTGCAGTGTATTTATTCTTTAGTTTAACCACATCACTGTTTATGAATTTCTTTAATAAAAAATTCCAATTGGTGGAAAGGTAGGGAAGCGAATTGGATAATATTCAATTAACTAACAGTGAACAAATTTTGTCATCAAAGCCGAAAAAGGAGAAAACTATTCTTGATTGGCTAAAAAATAATTTATTTAAAGATTGGAAAAATACGCTACTGACCGTTGTGGCATTAATCTTTTCCATCTACATTCTTTCGAAAGTTTTTCATTTTATTTTTACGAGCGATTGGGAAGTTGTGACAAATAATTTTCGTTTATTAATGATTGGTCAGTTTCCCCAAGAAGAAATTTGGCGAGTCTGGGTTGGTGTGCTGTTTATTTCTGCCCTTCTTGGACTTTCATGGGGGTTATGGAGAGGAATAATTGGCCATGTAGCAATCACTATAGGTGTACTCTTACTTGTTTTTGGCATAATGCCTTATACAGAAGGCAACTCAAAAGTGAATTTATTTATAAGCATTGCCCTTATGGCTGCCTTCTATTTTATTGGCCGAAAAGCAGCCCATGTCTTTAAAATACTGACGCTTGTATTATGGATTTTGTATCTGCCTGTCACTATTGGGGTTTTAAATGGTTTTGGCATTTTAGAGCCTGTAAGCACAAATGTTTGGGGAGGTTTTTTATTAACATTAATATTAGCAAATGTTGCCATTGTTTGCTCTTTTCCAATAGGTTTGCTCCTTGCTGTTGGGAGAAGAAGCAAATTGCCGATTATTAAGTACAGCTGCATTGTCTATATTGAGATTATACGAGGAATGCCTTTGATTATGGTACTGTTTATTGGTCAGCTATTATTGCCTCTTTTTGTCGGCAGTGAGATTCAATTGGATAATGTACTTCGGGCAATGATTGCTTTCACTTTATTTAGTGCCGCATATTTAGCAGAAAATATCCGTGGGGGGCTGCAATCTATCCCTCGGGGTCAGTTTGAAGCAGCGCAAGCATTAGGTTTAAATAATATAAAATTAATGGTGTTTGTTATTTTGCCTCAAGCATTAAAAGCAGTGATACCAGCAATGGTTGGTCAATTTATCTCTATTTTTAAAGATACATCTTTAGTAGCGGTAATTGGTTTAACAGATTTTCTAGGTATAGGCAAAAAAATTGCTGCAAATCCAGAGTATCTTGGCAAATATTTAGAAATATATATCTTTGTAGCGTTTTTCTACTTTATCTTCTGTTTTTTAATGTCACATGTCAGCAAACAATTAGAAGCATCTTTAGGTGTAGGTAAACGATAAGGGGAGGGAATAAATATGAATAGTGTATTTTCAGTTGAAAAGTTGGCGACACCGCTTGAAAATAGAGAAGATATTATAAAAGTCACGAATTTAAATAAATGGTACGGAGACCATCATGTTTTAAAAGATGTAGATTTAACAGTAAAACAAGGCGAAGTTATTGTTATATTAGGTCCATCAGGATCAGGAAAATCTACTTTTATTCGGACAATCAATGCATTGGAGGAATTTCAAAAAGGAGAAATCAGTGTTGACAAAATTGCTTTGACGGATGATTTAAAAAATATAGAAGAGATCCGTAAAGAAACTGGAATGGTGTTTCAATCGTTTAACTTATTTCCCCATATGACGATTTTAAAAAATATATCTTTAGCTCCAATTTGGGTAAGAAAATGGAAAAAATCTAAAGCGGAACAAATTGCAAAAGAGCTGTTAGAGAGAGTAGGAATTCCAGAACAAGCAAATAAATATCCAGGGCAGTTATCTGGCGGACAGCAACAGCGTGTGGCTATTGCAAGAGCATTAGCGATGCAGCCCAAAATTATGCTGTTTGATGAACCTACCTCCGCTCTGGATCCTGAAATGGTAAAAGAAGTGTTAGATGTTATGAAAACCTTGGCAGAATCAGGAATGACCATGCTTGTTGTAACACATGAAATGGGATTTGCCCGTCAAGTGGCCGATCGTATCGTTTTGTTTGATAAAGGAGAAATTGTAGAGATGGGGAAACCAGATGATATTTTCGATAATCCAAAACATGAACGAACAAAGGCGTTTTTATCCCAAATTATTTAAGAGCTGTAACCAGCTCTTTTTTATATATTGTTTCTAGATAACGTTTGTTATCGTTTCCTCTTTTTTACATTTTGTTTCTAGTTGAATAAAAAAGATAGATTTAGCTAAAAATGGAATAAAGAAGATAGAGAAATTAGATGATGGTGATACCGATGCAGGGGCAAAGTAGATTAGAAGCAATTATGTGGAGTATTGCACTTCCAGGATTCAGCCAATTGTTGATGAAAAAATATTGGAAAGGTACATTGTTTATTGTATTAGAATTTATTATCAACGTTCAGAGCAATTTTAACCAGGCCATCATGCAAAGTTTTTTATGGAATATAGATGAAGCAATCAAGGTTCTTGATTTCCAATGGATTATGTTTTATCCCTGTCTTTATATGTTTGCGATGTGGGATGCATATAAAGCGGTGATGGATAGAGAAGATGAATATGCGTTTTTGCCTTTTGTTTTTTCTGCCTATTTTGTAACTATTGGGGTGATGTATTCCACGGAGTTAGAAATATTTCATGTTTTAGTAGGCCCTATTTTTTTGCCCATGCTGTTTTTAATTCCAGGAATAGTCAGTGGGTATATTATTAAATATATTTTGCTTTATATAAGAAAAAAAAGAGTGCAAAATGAGTAATTGTTTTAGGGGAAATCTTTTTTTGATAGAGCAATAATTTAAATATAAATAATTTAAGTACCTGCGTAAAAATAAACAAGCGGGAATCAAGTGAAAAAAAGATTGGCAAAATATTCGAATTTGTATATAATAAATATATAAATTTGTATATGTCCTCAAAGGGGAGTAGCTTTTAGGGTAACCTAAAATAAAGTCGTCATTTCGTGGTTTTGTTACCATCGGCTTTATTGGCATTTAAGTGCTTAGCAAGACCTTTGCCTGTTGGCAAAGGTCTTTTTTGCGCATTTTTGTACATACTAAAGAAAAAGCGGAGATAGATTATTGTCAACAGGGTATACAAATAATTGAATAGGAGGAGATAAAATTTATGGATGCAGGTATGTTATTAGAATATGGATGGGTGTTGTTAGTATTAATCGGATTAGAAGGAATATTAGCTGCAGATAATGCGGTTGTTATGGCTGTTATGGTAAAACATTTGCCAGCCGAACAACAAAAAAAGGCATTGTTTTACGGATTATTTGGAGCCTTTATTTTCCGATTTGCGACATTATTTATGATTTCTATTTTAGCAGATGTTTGGCAAGTTCAAGCATTAGGAGCATTGTATTTGCTGTTTATTGCAATTCACAATCTTTATGGAAAGTTTGCCCACAAAAAAAAGAAAGACAAAGAAGTAAAAAGAAAACATTCTTCTTTTTGGATGACCGTATTAAAAGTAGAATTAGCAGACATTGCTTTTGCGATTGACTCTATGCTGGCGGCTGTTGCTTTAGCCATTACGTTGACGCCGACTGGCTGGTTTACTGTTGGAGGAATTGACGGAGGGCAATTTACTGTTATGTTGCTTGGCGGGATCATTGGCCTCATTATTATGCGATTTGCTGCAAACTGGTTTGTAAAGATACTTCATACAAGGCCAACATTAGAAACAGCTGCTTTTATGATTGTTGGTTGGGTTGGAGTTAAATTGGCAGTATTTACATTAGCTCATCCTGAAGTAGGCTTGCTTGATGAACATTTTCCAGAATCAAAAGGTTGGAAGCTAATTTTCTGGGCTGTTTTGATTATTATAGCTGTTGGAGGATATATTTTATCTGGCAGAAAGGCAAAAAGTGTGGAACAGGGCTAATCTATTTCACACATTAACGAGCTTTTGACCATTACCTAAGGGATTCTGAGAGAAACCGAGAAATCTCGATAGGTAGAAACTTGCTGAGTAAGAGGCTGATTAAAGTTTCACTTTATTGGGTAAATAAAAAAGGAAATTCCTCAGATAATGCAGAGGAATTTCCTTTTTTATGTTTGTAAAAGAATTTTAATGATGTTTGGTTGATTCGCAAGATTTTGTTAAACTTGGCTGTTGATTTTTACTTCAGGTGTTCGCTTTCCATTAAACGAGCACTTTAGAGTTTCTTCTGTATCGGCTTTTCCACAGGAAATTTCCACCTACCAATTTGACTAACAGCTTATAAAAATCAAATATTAGTTTTAATACAGCCATTTGTAAAAAAAGAATGAACCAAACATTGTTCTATCGATAATACTCTGTAACATATAAGCATGCATTTATAAAAATAGAAAGAAAGGGTAACATAAGGTAAAAAAGAAGAGTTATTGATTGTTTCCAGCAAGTTCTGCTTGCGCTTGTTGAACTAGTCTTTTTGTGATTTCGCCACCCACAGATCCATTTGATCGTGCCACCGTATCTGATCCTAGCTGCACACCAAATTCTTGAGCAATTTCATATTTTACACTATCTAAATATTGTTCTATTCCAGGTACTAAAAGTTTGTTTGTTGTAGCCATTATTGTATTCTCCTTTAAAATATATTACAGGTAAATTTATTTCAGGTGAAAAATCGTTTATGAAATCTTCAATTTATCTGTATTTATAGTATGGAGGTTTATCAGCTTTTCATTAGTGGTAAAGATTTCGAATTAGGGAGATATTAGGATAATAACAATAATGCTTTATCCTGTAGCAATGGGCTTTTAACTTGAACTTCATCAAGATTAGGAAATCGCATACGGATTTTAGGTGGATATAAACTTACCTGTATAAGCAAGCCCCGTTGGGTAAACGAACAATTAATGAGAATTGGGAAAGCTTCGGCTGATTGAAGTTTTCTTTTATGGACATGAAAAAATACAGCTATCCCGAAAAGAAAAAATGCTTTGAAATTTCAACAAATGCTTATATGATAGAATAGTAAAAATGGAAAGGATTTGTTTAAATGTGGAAAACGCTTAAGGATTTGTTAAATAAATTTACACCTGCACAAATTATTACAGGGTATTATTTATTAGCGGTCAGCGTTTCAGTTTTATTACTATGTTTACCGGGAGTTCATCAAAAAGGTGTATCTGTTTCATTTGCGGATACAGTCTTTACTGCGGTAAGTGCAGTTAGTGTAACAGGTTTAACAGTCATTAATATTTCTGAAACATATAGTACATTCGGTATCTTTATTTTAATGTTTATTTTGCAATTTGGCGGCATCGGAGTGATGACACTAGGCACCTTTTTTTGGATGTTGCTCCGCAAAAAAATTGGTTTAAAGGAAAGACAATTGATTATGCTCGATCATAATCAATCGAATTTATCTGGCTTAGTTAATTTAATTAGGGAAATCATTAAATTAATTATCATTATTGAGGCGATTGGTGCTCTTATTTTAGGACTGCAGATGCGCAATTACTATCCAACTTGGACAGAAGCATTTTGGCATGGATTATTTGCATCCATTAGTGCAACCACAAATGGAGGGCTAGATTTAACAGGGGCTTCCCTGGCTCCGTATGCTGATGATTATTTTATTCAACTGGTACATATTATTTTGATTACATTAGGTGCCATTGGTTTTCCTGTATTAATAGAAGTAAAAAAATACTTGTTTCCTAAAAATAATCTTCAGACATTTAGGTTTTCCTTATTTACGAAATTAACGTCGCTCACCTTTGGGATACTGCTTGTGTTTGGCACAGTGGTTGTTATCCTTTTAGAGTGGAATCATTATTTTTCCGGAATGGTTTGGCATAAAATATTTTTTAATGCTTTTTTTCATTCCGCTTCTACAAGAAGTGGCGGATTGTCGACGATGGATTTAAATGATTATTCGGTGCCTACTTTATTAATTTTTTGTTTTTTAATGTTTGTTGGAGCTTCTCCAAGTTCTGTAGGTGGTGGAATACGAACCACTACATTAGCGTTAAATATTATGTTTATTTACCATTTTGCTAAAGGCAACAGGAACATTAAAATTTTCAAACGAGAAATCCATGAAGATGATGTCATTAAATCCCTTGTTGTTACTATTTTAGCAAGTGGTTTATGTATTGTATCCATTATTATTTTATCGATAACAGAAAAGGCTCCGTTAATTAATATCGTTTTTGAAGTCTGTTCTGCCTTTGGAACAACTGGTTTATCTCTAGGGTTAACTCCTGATTTATCGATAGTTGGGAAAGTTGTTATTATTATTCTTATGTTTATTGGAAGAATTGGATTAACCTCTTTTATTTTTATTATTGGCGGCAAAGAGAAAAAAGATAATTATCATTATCCGAAAGAAAGAATTATTATAGGCTAAAGAAGCAAAGGATCATTCCTTTGCTTTTTTAGCTTCCTAATTCCTTGGTCTTTGCGAATAGCAAAAAATGGCGGGCATAGCTTTTTATTTCAGACAGACACTAAACATGTAAAAAACAAAGAGGAGTTGATTAATATGGTTAAACGTAAAGCAAAGTTTGATGCAGTTGAAAAGTATAGTAAAACTCCTAAAAAAAATGTAGCAGAAACAGAATTTTCTGCTGAATTTATGCATGGAGAAAATCCCATAAAAGGCGCTAATCGAAATGCTAAACATGGAAGAGAGGGGAAATGACATGGCAAATAAAAAAAATAAACAAAAACAAGAAGCAGCAAATGTAGAGTTTGGCATGGAGTTTGGAGATGTAAATGGGAGTAAATTTTATGATGTGCAAGCCAATAAAAAAATAGAAGCATATAAAGGTTCCAAAAAATAAAACAGGCTCATTAGTCTTAAAAATAAAAACAGGTGAAAAAATAATTAGTATTTTTTTGCCTGTTTTATTTTTAAAAAGGAAAGCAAACACTTTTAAGCCAAAATTAACAGATTCCTTAGTTAGAATATAAACAAAAAGGTTTATAAATATTATTAAGTGAAATATAAATGTAAGCGAAGCGCGGTATATGATATATTTATAGAGAGGAAGTAAACTGAATTTTCATACAAAACAAATGCTAATATAATGGAAGAACCACTTTTTTAGAAGCAATATGGATTCAGAGGAAAAATAGTGGGAAACTTCTTTATTTTTACCTTAATAGTTAGTAAAATGGCTCCTGTTTTTAATCGTGCTAGAGAACAAAGAAATTTAACATGGTTTTTCATCAAGAAGGAAAGGTATTTTCATAACTTTGTAGAATTATGTATTACTATGTTTTTTCAAGGAGGCTTAGCAGTGACAGGTGTATCTTATATAGAAGAATTACAGCAGTTGCAAAGGAAACTAAGTGATCTTGAACAAGAGAATCTATATTTAAGAAATGCTTTAACAGAAGAGAAGCAATTAGATAAACGAATTAAGGCAGCATTTTTTGCTGCTAAGGATGGTATATTGATTCTTCATCCGTCTGGCGTTATTTTAGACGTAAACGATATGATTTGTACCGCATTTCGCCTAGACAAAGATAAAATTATCGGTAGAAATATTACTCATTTTCTTCCTCGTGAATATCGAGAAAAAGCAAGAGAATATTTAGTTGAAATAAACGAATCGAAAAAACATAGCAGATATTTGTTCCCGCTGAAATATCAGCAAAATGAAGTGTTTTACGAAATTTCAGCAGGCAAGCTTCCAGACGAAGATGCGTTTGTTGCAATAGTAAGGAATGTGACAAGCTATTTTCTGGAACATCAAAAAAAGCAAAAAGAGAAATTGCTTTATAATGAGTTTTTTACGGAAGCCCTTGATGGCATTGTATTATGGAAGGAAACAGGAGAGATTATAGCAGCTAATGAGTCTGCATTGCGCATATTTGAAAGTACATACGAAGAATTAATGCAAACTAAAATTAGTGATTATGTTTACCAAAAAGATGAAAAATATGTTTCGATGATTAAACAGTTGTACAAACATAAATCTAACCGAGAAGAGCTTATGTTCCTTATGCCAAATGGCCAAAAAAAATTGTTGGAGTTTACAACAAAGCTGCATTCTGTTGAAGGGATGCATATGAGTATATTTCGGAATACTTCTGAGCGGTATAAAATGGAAATGGATCTTCGTGAAAGCAAAACTATGCTAAAGAATGTTTTTGAAGAAGCATTTGATGGAATTATTGTTTGGGATGAAGCATTTCGTATTGTTGATATGAATAGAGCAGCTGAACGAATCTTGCTGAGGCCAAAAGAGGAAATGACAGACATGAGTTTACTTGATGTTCTTCCAAATGGAAAGTCGGTGGCAGAAGATATCAAACCAATGCTTTTAACTTTAAAGGACGGGGAACAAAATCGCGGTTTATATACAGCAGCAATCAATCAGAACGAATGGAGCCAGTTTGAATTCAAAAATAAATATAATATTTATTCTGGTTTAAGTATTACTACATTAAGAGATATTACAGAAAATGCAGTGCTAGAGGAGCAGCTTAGAAAATCCTCTACTCTTAATGTGATAGGAGAACTTGCTGCTGGAATCGCTCATGAAATAAGAAATCCGATGACAGCCTTAAAAGGGTTTATTCAACTGTTAGAAAATGAATCCAAGTCGGATAAGCACAAAATGTACTTTTCTGTTATCAAAACAGAACTAAATAGAATTGAAATGATTATCAATGAATTTTTGCTTTTGGCAAAACCAAAAGATGTTCAATACATTAAATGTGATGTAACGAAAATAATGGATGAAACGCTGGAACTGTTACAAGCACAGGCGGTTTTATTTAGTGTCCAAATTGAAAAAAAATATCAGAAGTCTCAGTTAGAAATTTATTGTGATCCAAATCAAATGAAAAAAGTATTTATTAATATTGTAAAAAATGGGATAGAAGTGCTGGAAAATGGTGGACAAATACAAGTTGAATTAACTGAAACGGAAGATAGCTGCCATATTATGATACAAGATAATGGAAATGGGATTAGTAAGGAATTAGTTGCAAGATTAGGTGAACCATTTTTTACAACAAAGGAAAAAGGAACAGGGCTCGGCTTGATGGTTTGCAAGCGAATAATTGAGGATCATAAAGGGAAAATGGAAATAGAGTCAGAAGAGGGAGTTGGAACTGCATTTCATATTTATATTCCAAAACATAATGGAAGTAATAATAGTTGAAATGGATGGATATGTTACTGGTATTGGATTGTATGGTTCTATTCAATTTTAAGACAATCTATTTTTAGTGTATTTTTTAATAAGAGGAAATAAATTGCCTTTGTGTATAGCTGCTCATAAATAGCTTGACTTATTTTCTCTCTATAAAAACTTAGTAGCCGCGGGTTTTGTCACTAGATTGAATAGACCTTTTTTAAGGTCTATTTTTTATATAAAAATAGCCAGTTGATAAAAAATACTATTTTTATTACTATCTAATTAGATATATATCTAATATAGGAGGCTATGTATGCAGTTAGACAGAATAGTCAATTTTCATAAAACAATTGGTGATCCAACAAGAATAAAAATCATTGCTTTATTAGCAAATAAATCATGGAATGGACAAGCACTTGCAGGGAAATTAGGATTGTCTGCCCCGACGATTACTCATCATTTAAAAAAGCTGAGGGAAATTAATGTGGTATATGAAAGAAGAGATAAAAATACAATTTATTTTTATTTAAATAAATCCATAATGAAGCAGCAACTAGAAGCTTTAAGCAATTTGATGGAAAAAAATCAAGGGCATACAGAAATGGATGTATCTAGCGATGAAGAAATGGCAATTATTCAAATTTTTTTTACTCCAGATGGAAAATTGAAAAATATTCCGGCTCAAAGGAAAAAGAAATTAGTCGTATTTCGCTATATGATCAAGGGATTAAAGGCAGGGAAAAAATATAAGGAAACAGAGATTAATGAATATATCATTCAGTTTTTTGATGATTATGCAACAATTAGAAGAGAATTTATTACCAATCATTTTATGTATAGAGAAAAAAATCAATATGAACTCAATCCAGAAGAGATGTGGCTAAAGTAACGGTGGTTTTTTATTTGCTCCACCGTTACATTTTCAGTTTATGAATAAAATTCAGGTTTACGGTCAGCGAAAATGGGAATCATTTTGCGAACTTCTTTTACTTTTTGCATATCAATGGTACCGCAGATAGTACTTGTGTTTTGAGTGGCCTCCACTAGGATCTCTCCCCAAGGATCGATAATCATGCTATGGCCTGCAAATATATTATTAGGATCAGATCCTGCCCGGTTGCAGGCAATAACATAGCATTGATTTTCAATGGCACGGGCAATTAATAAAGATTTCCAATGAGCTAAACGAGGCAATGGCCATTCGGCTACTACAAAGATTGCTTCTGCCCCTTTAGTGCTATGAGTACGAATCCATTCAGGAAAGCGAATATCATAGCAAATCATTCCAGCAAAGAGATGATCTTCTAAAGAGAATAATCCTTCTGCAGAACCGCTTTGTAAATATAGATGTTCATCCATTAGTTGAAATAGGTGTAATTTATCGTAGGTATGAATTAATTCGCCTTTATTATTTACGATAATCAATGTGTTAAAAACACCATTTTTCTTTTTATTTGCGACAGATCCTCCTACTAAATGAACATTGTAGGAAATGGCCATTCTTTTTAAAAAGGCAATTGTATTTTCTGCATCCTTATCGGCGATTTCATCAAGTCGTGTTAAATCATATCCTGTTGTCCATAATTCAGGAAGGACAATGATATCTATTTTTTCGCCGCTGCAAGTCTCGTTTATTTTTTGTTCTGCTATAAGAAAGTTTTTTTTCGGCTCCCCAAAAGCAATGTCCATTTGAATGATGCTGATTGTTAAAGGCATATCTATCTTCCTCCTAATTTATATTCCATATGAATAGTTTTCTGCTCCGTTTATTTTCGAGGGTAAATCTAAAATCATTTTTATCAACGATCTCATTAATACAGTGCCCTTTGAATAACTCTATCGTTCGGAAGTGTATTATTTTTTCGATTATTATTTACAGACTCATTTATTCGTTATAACATAAAACGAGAGATTATTGAATATTTTCATTAATAAAATTTTATAAATGCTGCTTGCAATAAAGTGAAAGTATCAATCAGTGGGGGAGTTTAATTCCCACTGATTGATAGAATATAAGGTCATACTGATGTTGCTGCAAGACGTGGATGATATAGTTTATGTTCTTTTCTATCCGATTTTTACGGTTAATTTTCTAAAAGGATAAATGAAAACAATTGTCCATTTACTGTGTCTAAACAGGCTTCTTTTAAATTTCAAGTTATGTTAACACGTACTGTTGATTTTGACATTTTGTTGATTGGAGCGGGTGAGAGACTCCTGCTTAGAAAAGCGAACACCTCTCGCTGCAATCAAACAGGCAAGTTTAACAGAGTTGAATTTTAAAGAAGATAGTTAGAACATCGGCTATATTAAATAAAAGTAGGTGGAAAAATGAAAATTTATGAACAATCGAATATTTTAAAAAGTTTGCCAGAACAGTTTTTTGCTTCCCTGGTGTCAAAAGTATCTAAATATGCAGATAAAGGGTTTGATATAATCAATTTAGGGCAAGGGAATCCGGATCAGCCTACCCCCCCTCATATTGTGCAAAGTTTGCAAAAAGCAGCAGATAATCCGCTAAATCATAAATATTCTCCTTTTACGGGATACGATTATATAAAAGAAGCAATCGCAGCATTTTATCAAAAAGAATATGGAGTAAATCTTAATCCTAAAACAGAAGTAGCTGTTCTATTTGGAGGAAAAGCAGGATTAGTGGAGATACCACAATGTCTGTTAAATCCAGGGGATACAGTATTAGTGCCAGATCCAGGATATCCTGATTATTTATCCGGTGTTGCTATGGCAAGTGCTGTTATGGCTAAAATGCCCTTGCTAGAAGAAAATGCTTTTTTGCCAGATTATGAGAAAATACCGGATGATATTTTACAAAAAGCGAAGCTAATGTTTTTAAATTATCCTAATAATCCGACAGGCGCTATTGCTACGGAAGATTTCTTTCAAAAAACTGTTCAAATTAGCAAAGATAATGATATCTGCATCGTTCATGATTTTGCTTATGGAGCAATTGGATTTGATGGCAGAAAACCAATTAGTTTTCTGCAGACGCCTGGTGCTAAAGAAATAGGAGTTGAGATTTATACGTTATCGAAAACTTTTAATATGGCAGGCTGGCGTGTTGGTTTTGCTGTCGGCAATCCTAGTGTAGTTTCTGCACTTAATTTGTATCAGGATCATCTATATGTTAGTTTATTTGGGGCGGTGCAAGAGGCCGCTGCAACTGCATTAACAAGCTCTCTTGCATGTGTCCAAGAACTAAATACATTATATGAAAAGAGAAGAAATGTGTTTGTTGATGGTTTAAAAGAAATAGGCTGGAATGTAAAAGCACCAGCAGGATCATTTTTTGCTTGGCTAAAAGTTCCTGAAGGTTTTACATCGGAACAGTTTTCTGATTATTTGTTAGAGAAAGCCCATATTGCTGTTGCACCAGGAATAGGATTTGGGGAATATGGGGAAGGATATGTGCGTGCAGGTTTATTAACCTCAGAAGAACGTTTGATAGAGGCAGTAAATAGACTAAAAAAAATGCCGTTATTTACATAATAATCAAGTGGTACATTTTATCATATAAAAAAGAAGAGCAAATTACTATTGTTTAATTTGCTCTTCTTTTTTATTTAAGTTATATAGAAAATCTATTTAAATAATCAATAATTGTTTACTCTACAATAGTTATGAAGAGAACCTAAACTAGAAGTATGATTACAGAGTTAAATAAAAAATTAGGAATTAATACCTATAAGAAAAAATGGATATATTATCTTTTTGTTATAAATATGATGGGTTTTGTCGAAAGTCAGATTAATTAACATCAATAGTAGTTCTATATACCTATTTTTTCAAAAAAAATGTCTAATATTGCGAATCTATTTACTTTTATATAATTTCTTGCAATAATTCATCAAGTAAGCTAATTTTATGCCGATAAAGTAAAACTCAATAAATGAGATTTTTTTCAGTTTGTGTTCTTTCTATTAGGCTGTACGGACAAGTTTTCTCCACTTAGGGCTTTTTATATCTAGTAATGGCCTTTTAGATCGAGATTTTGCTGCTTGCTGAATAGAGGATAAAAATTAGTATTTTTTCAATAGACTAGGAGGAAATGGAAGTGCATGGTGTAAAAAAAGAAATGATGAAAAAAATTCAACAAAAAAGGGAGGCAATGATTCAATCTGCAAAAGAAACGGGTTATACAAGCGAGGAAACAATAAAGCATAGTCAAGAACTAGATAAATTAATTATCCAATATCAACTTGCTTTTCGGCAAAGCAATCAGAAAAGAACTTTTGTGAGAAAATGTAAAAAGAAAACATCGATTGTTTGGTCTAGATATTTAGTATATAAACAAAATAATTATTCTAAAGTGCTATAATAAGAAGAAAAACGTTTAGTAGGATACAGTTTGAAAAACTTGTCTCTATTTTTTAAAAATTCCTTTAGAAGAGATAAATAGATAACATACATAGTTAGTAGCTGTCATCAAAAAGCAAAAGGAATTTTTTATTTTTAATAAATAAAAGTGAAGTCAACATCGATTATTTTACCTCATCCATATAAATGGGCGGCAGAAAAGATTTGCTAAATACGCCTTGCATCCTATTCTATACCCTTCCATTAATATAGTCGCAACATAAGAATAATCAGCATATACATGAATCAAAAGTAGATGAAAATGAAAAAAATCCCCATAAAGCAAATGCATGGGGGAGTTGAATGGATAGAAATAATTTTTAGCTTGCGGCGATTGGCAGAACAATTTCTACTTTTGTGCCAATGTTTTCTTTGCTTGTTATATAGATTTCCCCATGAAAAGATTGAATAATTCGCTTACAAACAATAAGGCCAAGTCCTGTTCCAGTATCTTTGGAAGTATAAAAAGGCTGAAATAACTTTTTTAATTGAGATGGGGGGATGCCAACTCCAGAATCTTTAATAGAAATCGTAACTTTTCCAGCATGCTCAAAAATGGTAAATGTTAAGATGCCTCCTCCGGTCATGGCTTCAAAGGCGTTTTTGGTAGTATTTAAAATGACTTGTTTCATTTGATCTGCTGTACAAACTATTGGGATATTTTTTTCCGGAATAGTAAAGCGACATTCTACGTTATTTAAGTTTCCTTCTGAAACAATTAAAGGCTTTAGCTCATGAATGATTTGCTGAAGATTAATGTTTTGTTTTTTTAGTGCAGTTGGTTTGCCAAGGAATAAAAATTGGCTGACAATTTCATTAATCCTTGTTATTTCTGTTTGAATAATGGAAAAATACAGCTGGTCTTCCTCTGATTTATACTTTTCACTTAATAATTGGATAAGCCCTTTAATGCCAGTAAGTGGATTGCGAATCTCATGTGCAGAACTAGCAGCCAAATTTCCAACTAGCTCTAGCTTTTGGATTTCATTTTGTTTTTTCTCTATTTGTAATCGCTTCTTAAATAAGTAAAATTGCAGCAATAAATATAAAAGATGAGAACAAACTAGACAGAAAATAATAAATACTAAAGTTTTTTCCATAATCTTTTTTGTATTTATATCTTGTATGCCTACTTTTATTTGCCAAGGAAGCCGGTCAATTGGCAGCGAGATGGAATCATCTTTAGAGGAAATATAAGAATTCATGCTTAAAACTATTTCATCATTTGCATTTACAATTGCAATGTTTTCCTTTGGCGTAATAATTTTCATGATATTTAATAGATAGTCAATTCGCAAATATGCAACAAGAATAAAATCTGATTGATTATTATCCTTTATAACTGGTTTTGCCAGTCCAATGACTTTTTGTCCATTGTTTAAAATTTCTTGTTGGTCGCTAATAACAATATCTTTTGTTCTAATTGCTTCCTGAATATAGCTGGCATGATTCATTTTAATGGAAATATGGTCATAGGTATCAGTAGATCCAGTAATGGTTTCTCCAGAACTATCCAGCAAATATAGTCCTCCATATGCAGGTTCTTCATTAACTACTTTACGAAGCAGCTTTTCTATATTTTTCATGGAATCTTTATTTGTTTCAATGGAAATACTTAATACATTTAAGGAAGTTACTGTTTTATTCATAAAAGAGTCCCATTGCTTTTGATGAATGGTCCCAGTCCATTTTGCTGCATTTTTTTGCTGCAGTAATTCACCATTTACTATTTTATTTGCATATAGACATCCAGATATTATGACAGGGATGATGGTGATAAGAAGATAAAATAATATTTTCTTTATTTTGTTTTTCATTTTATAATCTCCATCTAATGAAAAGTTACCTTTTTAATTACTATTTATTATATCATGTATCATTAGAAGTACAATTGAGATAATTTTATAATTGGGTGTTTGAATATAATGAATAATTGACAAAATTGTGGAAAATAAGTATAATTGATTTGAATTCAAGATATTTTATACTAGATAAAAGGAATGGACTACAAATGAGTAAAGAAGAGATTAATCAGTCATTAAAACTATTTATTGTACTTTCACGAGCATACCGTTCGATTAATGAAAATGTAAATAAATTAATTCAAACATATGGTCTGAATCCGACAGAGTTTGCAGTAATGGAACTTTTGTATCATAAAGGAGATCAGCCTTTGCAGCAAATTGGTGGAAAAATATTATTAGCAAGTGGAAGCATTACATATGTTGTGGATAAATTGGAGGAAAAAGGCTATTTAAAAAGAGTGGCCTGTCCAACAGATCGCAGGGTTACATTTGCACAAATTACAGAAACAGGGAAAGAAATGATTGAATCTATTTTTCCAACACATGAAGCACGCATTCATGAACTCATGACAGAATTATCGAGTGAGGAAAAGGAGACAGTTATTGAACTTGTAAAAAAACTTGGAATATCGGCAGCAAATAAATAAAAAAGATAAGAAATGGCGATTATAGGCCATTTTTTTGTAGGCTCTGTTACAGAACTTTATTTTTTCGGTTCTTAACAAAGCCTTTTTATCATTAAATCTATGTATTTTACATATAAAGCAAGGAAAGCAGGAATGCAAGGGTTTGATGTTTAATAGATAGGTTAGTAGCTTATTCCAGCAAAAATGCTGTAACAAGAATGTTGCGTTGTTCATCGTAGCAGCGTTACTGACGCTTTGTTTAATATCGAAGTTTTACCTATTAGAAATGGGAAGGGGATAAAGCATGAAGTTTTCTGAATATGCATATAAAAGGCCAGATAGGAAAGAAGTAACTACCGCGTTTGATGTTCTTTTACAACAATTCAAAGAGGCGAAAGATGAGGAAATGCAACTATCACTCATCGAAAAACTTAACCATCTTCGCAATGATATCTCAACAATGTCCAATATATGTTATATCCGCCATTCAGTGGATACGAATGATGAATATTATCAAAAAGAACAAGACTACTTAGACGAAGTTTCACCTGAATTTGAAGGTCTAGTTACAAAATATTATAAGGAACTAACACAGTCTACATTTCGTAAAGAACTGGAACAAAAATTAGGAAAACAGCTTTTTGCATTAGCAGAAGCCCAATTAAAAGTTTTTTCTGATGAAGTGGTACCACTATTGCAGCAAGAAAATAAACTGTCGACAGAGTATACAAAATTATTAGCTTCTGCCAAAATTATGTTTGAAGGCGAGGAGCGGACATTAGCACAAATGGAGCCATTTACAGAGTCCAATGATCGACAAATAAGAAAGGAAGCAAATACAAAACGATTTGCATTTTTTTCGGAAAAAGAAGAGACATTAGATCGCATTTATGATGATATGGTAAAAGTACGCACTGAAATAGCAGAAAAATTAGGCTATAAAAATTTTGTGGAATTGGCTTATTATCGAATGTATCGAACAGACTATAATGCAGAAATGGTAAAAACCTTCCGGAATCAAATACATAAATATATTGTACCGCTAGCAACTAAATTAAAGAAACGGCAACAAAAAAGAATTGCTTTAGATGAATTAAAATACTATGATGAATCATTAAATTTTCTATCTGGAAATCCTGTTCCAAAGGGTGACGCGGATTGGATTATTGAAAATGGACAAAACATGTATAATGAATTATCAGAGGAGACAGGTGCTTTCTTTTCCTATTTAAGAAAAAATCAATTAATGGATTTAGTGGCGAAAAAGGGAAAAGCAGGTGGAGGATATTGTACATTTATTGAAAATTATAAAGCGCCGTTTATCTTTTCTAATTTTAACGGAACTTCCGGTGATATTGATGTACTAACACATGAGGCAGGACATGCGTTTCAAGTGTTCAGCAGCCGCAATTTAGAAATGCCGGAATATTATTGGCCTACATATGAGGCAGCGGAAATTCATTCTATGAGTATGGAGTTTTTTACATGGCCTTGGATGGATTTGTTTTTTAAAGAAGATACAGATAAATATAAATTTACTCATTTAAGCTCGGCTTTGTTGTTTCTTCCCTACGGCGTTTCTGTTGATGAATTTCAGCATTGGGTATATGAACATCCAACTGCCACACCAAAAGAGAGAAAACAAGCATGGCGGGACATCGAAAAAAAATATATGCCCCATAAAGATTATGATGATAATGAATATTTAGAGAGTGGCGGATTTTGGCAACGTCAATCCCATATATACACATCTCCTTTTTATTATATTGATTACACGCTAGCGCAAATTTGCGCCTTCCAATTTTGGAAAAAATCGCGGGAGAATAAAGAAGGGGCATGGGCTGATTATGTAAAGCTTTGTCAGCTAGGTGGAAGCTTTCCATTTACAAAACTTGTAAAAGAAGCTAATTTAATCTCTCCATTTGAGGATGGCTGTGTAGAATCTGTTATTCAAGAAATTGATCAATGGTTAAATAGTATAGATGATACAAAACTGTAAAAAAGAAGGCTCTGCGAAAGAACTCTATTGATGTTTCGTTCATTAACAAAGCCAAAAAGAAAAACGGTGTATTTTTCATAACACCGTTTTTCTTTTTATTAGGATTTAATGGCTTCTTCATTTACATTCCATGTCTTCTTCCATGAAACATTTGCCAACCATAAAATTCCAAAGGCAACAAAGCCGATGCAAGCAAATGTTAGGAATCCAGAAGAGTATGTACCTGTAATTTGTTTTAATGTCCCTAAAATATTTGGCAAAAAGAAGCCGCCAATGCCACCAGCTGCACCAACAATACCTGTTACCATTCCTATCTCCCTTTGGAAACGTTGAGGAACTAATTGGAATACAGCACCATTTCCCATTCCTAAACACATCATACCGATAAATAACATCGCAATTACAAGGCTAAGTGCAGGAAGTGTGCTAACACCAACCATACATAATGCTGCAAGAATAAATAGGGTAGAAAGTAATTTTACCCCACCAATACGGTCTGCAATAAAGCCCCCAACAGGACGAAAGAAACTTCCAGCAGCGACACACAATGTAACAAAATCACCGGCTTGTACAGAGGATAATCTATATTCATCCACAAAGAAAATGCTTAAGAAACTAGTTAATCCTACAAAACCACCAAATGTTACACCATATAATAAGCAGAAAAACCAAGTATCTTTATATTTAAATACTTTAAAATAATTAGCAATTGGCTGAGGTTTTGGCTGAGATGGAGCATTTTTTGCCAATATTGTGAAAATAATAAAGACAATGACTAAAGGAATAAGAGCAAAACCCATTACATAATGCCAGCCAAAATGTTCAGCTAAACGCGGACCAAATAATGTAGCAATTAATGTTCCACTATTTCCTGCACCTGCAATTCCCATTGCAAGACCTTGCAAATGTGGAGGATACCAACGGCTTGTCATTGGCAATGCTACAGAAAAGCTTGCACCAGCTACTCCTAATAAAATACCAATAGCATAAAGCTCCGGCATAGTTTTACCTGCTGCAAATCCCCAAATAAGTGGAATCATGGTAACAATCATACCGATTGTTGCTGTTTTTTTCGGACCAATGCGGTCTGTTAAAATTCCCATAACAATACGGAAGAAAGAACCTGCTAAAGTCGGTATGGCAACAATCATACCTTTTTCTGCTGGGGATAAGCCAAAATCTTTTGAAATAAATACACCTAAAGCCCCAAGCATTACCCAAATCATAAAGCTGATGTCAAAATACAAAAAGGATGATAATAGCGTGGGTGGATGACCACTCTTTCTTAAATCTGATATTTTCATTTACATTTCCTCCTTTGTTTGATAAGTAAGGTATAAATCTTGCAAATAGAAGATTCATAACATTGCCACTTTAAAGTAAAAAACAAGTAAATAAATTACATGTTTTTGATTATAGGGGAGGTTTTGCAGAAGGAAAAGGTTTGTGTCAGAATTTCTAACCTACTTTTTTTTTCAGCATATTTAGAAAAAAAGAAATTAATAATTGTTATAAAATGGTAAAAGTAGTGATACTCTATGGTTAAGCGTTCTCATTTATTTTTTATTGTCAGATTATATGACATGATTATTTTCGGAAAGTTTATAGTATGAAATAATGAAAGCTATGTATCTATTTAAGACATTTTTTTATTGAGAATGCAGGGGGTTTTTAACCATGAAAAAAGAAAAGTTGGTAGTAATAGGAAATGGGATGGCTGGAGTTCGATGTGTAGAGGAAATTATTAAAAATGACCCTGAAAAATTTGAAGTATCAATTATAGGCAGTGAGCCGCATGCAAATTATAATCGAATCCAATTGTCTTCTGTATTGCAAGGAGATACTTCTCTTCACGATATTGTAATAAATGATTATGACTGGTATAAAAATCATCATATTAACTTGTATTCTGGTGAATCTGCTATAAAAGTGGAAATAGATGAAAAAACGGTAGTCACGGATAGATCTCATAAGATCATATACGATAAATTAATTATGGCAACAGGGTCCAATCCTTTTGTTCTTCCTATCCCAGGCATAGAGAAGACGGGAGTTATGACATTTCGAACGATAGAAGATTGCGAAAAAATGATCGAATCTTCTAAAAAATTCAAAAAAGCAATTGTAATTGGAGGTGGGATATTAGGGCTTGAGGCTGCGAGAGGTTTGCTTAATCTTGGCATGGAAGTGGATGTTGTGCATAATGGCACTTATTTAATGCAAAGACAATTAGATCAAACCGCTTCAAGGCTTTTGCAGCAAAAACTTGAAGAACAAGGCATGAATTTCCTATTAGGTAAAGACTCGGAAGAAATTGTTGGAACAACTCGTGTAGAAGGTATTCGCTTTAAAGATGCTACGTTTGCGAAAGCAGATTTAGTGGTGATGGCAGTTGGTGTTTCTCCTAATATCAGCTTGGCCAAAAATAGCGGAATTACAACAAATAGAGGTATTGTTGTAAATGATTTTATGGAAACAAATATGCCGAATATTTATGCTGTTGGAGAATGCGCAGAGCATAATGGCATTGTGTATGGATTAGTACAGCCTTTATACGAACAAGGAAAAGTGCTAGCAAAAAGAATTTGCGGGATTCCTGTTGATGGATATACTAGTTCCATTTTATCTACGAAATTAAAAATTTCTGGTGTAGATGTATTTTCAGTAGGAAAAGTTTATGAAGAAGAAAAGGCAAAAGCCATTAAAATTTTTGATGAATTAGATGGAATATATAAGAAAGTAGTTATAGAGGAGGAAAAGGTTGTTGGAGCTATTCTTTTTGGCGATACAAAAAAGTCTTCGTATTTCCTAGATATGGTAGCGAAGAAAAAGGATATCGACAACGAGGAAAAAAATGAATGGTTCCAAACAAGCGGCAAGGGACAAGATGCCTTTATGAAAATGCCGCAAAGTGAAATTATTTGTAATTGCAACGGTGTGTCAAAAGGAATGATTATCGAAGCAGTTGTTCAGAAGGATTTACAGACAGTAGAGGAAATTAAGCAGTGTACAAAGGCATCAGGATCATGCGGCGGCTGTAAACCATTAGTTGCTGACCTTTTGGAATATATTAAAAGCGACGATTTTGATGAAAAAGTCGAAGTAAAGCCAATGTGCAGCTGTACTACTTTAACAGAAGAGGAAGTAGTGCATGAAATGCAGATATTAAATCTAACCTCAGTAAAAGAAGTAATGGCGGCACTCCATTGGCAGAAGAAAGATGGATGCAGTGTTTGTAGCCCAGCTATTGAATATTATTTAGGAATGATTTATCCAGAATACGAAAGTGTGCAGGATATATGTTTTGTTAACGAACAAATGAATGCCATAAGAAATAGCGATGGAACTTATACAATCATCCCGCAAATGTATGGAGGATCCACAACGGGAAGTCAATTGAAAATAATTGGAGAGGTGGCGCAAAAATATAAAATCGATCGCATTGCCATATCTAGTGAACAAAGAATTCATTTAATGGGCATAACAGACGAGAACTTATTGGCTATTTGGAATGAATTAAACATGGAATTAAGTTCTTCCTTTGGACACATTGTGCATCCTATTAAAACAAATATTGGTGAACATATATGTTCTTGCCCTAAAGAAAACTCCTTGCAATTAGCAGTAGAGCTAGAAGAAAGTACAGTATTTTTATCTACGCCTTATCGAGTGAAAATAGGAATATCTGCATGTATGCATAATAATTCAGGCTCCACTACAAAAGATATTGGGCTTATAGAGATAGGGAGGGGCTGGGAGATTTATGTAGGCGGTAGCAGTGGAAGAGATAATCGTTCAGGAAATCTTTTATATGTTGCTAGAACGAAAAAGGAAGCAATAGACATTATTTTAGGATTTATTCAATACTACCGGGAAACAGCCAATTATCTGGAAAGAACATGGCAATGGGTGGAAAGAGTCAATTTAGTTCATATTCGCGAAGTTTTGTTTGACAAAGCTATTCGAACACAGCTAATTGATCGTTTGGAAGCTGATCGCAAGCAGAAAAAAGATAATTTAGAGAGAAATTTTATATGAATTATTGCTAGAAGGAAATAGGGGGATTTTTAAGCCATGGGAATTCCAGCCACTAGAGAGGAAGTGTCTTTATGACCGAATTATTATTAAAATATTTTCGAACACAGCAGAAAGTCTCACCGAAAGAAAAGAGATATGACACACAATGTCCCTTTTGCAGTATGCAGTGCAAAATGCAGTTGGTAGAAGAATCTATTGTATCAAGGAAAAAGTATACTGTTATAGGCAGAGATAATCCTACTTCAGAGGGGCGTTTATGCATTAAAGGTTTAAATGCGCACCAGCATGCTATGCATCATAGTCGGATTAAATATCCATTAAAAAAAGTAAATGGAAAATTCGTCCAAATTTCATGGCAAGAAGCTTTAGATTGTATTAAAGATAATTTTATCAGCATCCAAAAAGAGTATGGAAAAAATGCGTTATCAGTATATGGGAGTGCTTCGATTACGAATGAAGAAGCGTATTTATTAGGAAAGTTTGCCCGTGTTGCTTTAGAAACAAAATATATTGATTATAATGGTCGCTTATGCATGTCGGCAGCAGCTACTGCAGCAAATCAAACATTTGGAATGGATAGGGGATTAACCAATTCGTTAGCAGAGATACCTTATACTCGTGTCATTATTTTAGCAGGCACAAACTTAGCAGAGTGTCAGCCAACGATTATTCCCTATTTTGAAAAAGCCAAAGAGAATGGGGCATATATTATTGCAATAGATCCTCGTGAAACAGCAACAACTAAACTAGCAGACTTGCATTTAAAAGGTCGTCCTGGTACCGATGCAGCATTGGCAAATGGATTGCTAAAAGTTATTTTGGAAGAAAATTTAATTGACGAAGCATTTATAGAAAAGCAGGTCAATGGATTTGCTGAAGTAAAAGAATACATTAGCACACTTGATTTGAAAGAAATTGCTGAATTAACAGGAGTACCATTAGAAGATATACAAAAAGCAGGGGTTAAATTTGGGAAAGAAGAATCTGGCATGATTTTAACGGCAAGAGGAATTGAACAGCAAACAGACGGTACAGCAGCTGTGCGCAATTTTTTAAATATTCTTCTTGCAACAGGAAAAATTGGCAAACCATACTCTGGCTATGGAGCAATTACAGGACAAGGAAATGGCCAAGGTGCAAGAGAGCATGGGCAAAAGGCGGATCAATTGCCAGGATACCGAAGCATTGAGAATGAAGAACATCGAAGTTTTATTGCAAATATATGGGGAGTAGAAGAGAAGGAGCTTCCACGAAAAGGAGTTTCGGCCTTTGAGATGTTTGAAAAAACAGATGAAGGAGAAATTAAGGGGATGTTCTTAATGTGCTCTAATCCTGTCATGTCTAATCCTGATGCTAATTTTATTAAAAGAGCTTTAGGAAAATTAAAGTTTTTTGTTGTGGTAGACATGTTTATGTCGGAAACGGCGAAAATGGCAGATATTATTTTGCCAACCTCTTCTTATTTGGAAGATGAAGGAACGATGACAAATTTAGAAGGTCGTGTTATTTTGCGGGAAGCTTCCAAATCATGCCCAGGAAATGTAAAACATGATTGGCAAATTATTTGTGAGATAGCAGATGTGCTCGGTAAAGGTGCCCATTTTTCTTATGAAAAGGCAGAAGATATTTTTAATGAATTGCGAAAGGCATCTAAAGGTGGGATTGCCGATTATTCTGGTATAACATATGACCGCCTAAGAAGAGAAGGAGGCATTTTGTGGCCATGTCCAGAAGAAGGCCATCCAGGGACTGTTCGATTGTTTGAAGAAGGGTTTGCAACAGAAGATGGCAAAGCCAAAATGACTATTGTCAAAAATAAACCAGTTGTGCCTAAAGAAAAGGTCAGCATAGAGTATCCACTATATTTAACAACAGGCCGTGTGATGTCTCAGTATTTAACTGGTGTGCAAACGAGAAAAAGTGCTTCTTTATCTGCACGGAATTTTGAATCTTATATAGAAATACATCCAAAAACAGCTCAAGCCTATAATATTTTGGATAATCAGCTAGTCAAGGTTGAATCTAAAAGAGGACAGATTGTGGTAAGAAGCAAATGGTCGGAATCAATTCGCCAAGATACGGTTTTTGTTCCGATTCATTGGAGTGGATCGCAGAATGTCAATAAGCTGGTTGGAGGGGAATTAGATCCTTCCTGCAGGATGCCAGGTTTTAAAGTAAGTGCAGTAAAGGTTCAGCCTTTTAAAGCAGAATAAGAAA
>NZ_PISE01000028.1 GCF_002835805.1 Niallia nealsonii
TTTGGATTCTGCAGCTGGACAAAACAAATGATTACTCATTCTTTCTTCTTACACATAATCTAGTTTTGAGGGAATAATTTTCAAGAAAACACTTGAAAAATTCTCAAAAAGATACTATAATTATAAGTGTCTTAAATAGTCTGGTGGCGATAGCGAGAAGGTCACACCCGTTCCCATACCGAACACGGAAGTTAAGCTTCTCAGCGCCGATGGTAGTTGGGGGCTCTCCCCCTGTGAGAGTAGGACGTCGCCAGGCATACATATATTTAAAACTATTCCGCAGTAGCTCAGTGGTAGAGCATTCGGCTGTTAACCGAACGGTCGTAGGTTCGAGTCCTACCTGCGGAGCCATTTTTTTATTTATAGAAATTTAATTTATTTGCAAAGTGCTTCCATAGCTCAGCAGGTAGAGCACTTCCATGGTAAGGAAGAGGTCACCGGTTCGAGTCCGGTTGGAAGCTTATATAAAAAAACACTTTATATTAATATAAAGTGTTTTTTATTATATTCTAAAATAGATATATCTTTTAGCAACTTTATGCTTTAAAGCTCTTGGATAGTTGGAAATCTTCTTATAGGAACTATTGCTCTTTATTCCCTTTTGATTATTATAAGCAGATATTTAGTCTTTTTAATGTTCTTTCCTTCCTCATGACCGATTTCTACTTTGAAGAGAAACTCTATATACAAAATGCTATATCATTTATGAATAATATGGCTAATTATGCAACTTGATGAAAAGGCCAATCTTGCCTATAAATAGAAGTAGTAAGAATACTAATTATTTTAAAAGGATGTCTATTGGAAGTTTGTATTGCTTAATAAAATCTTACTTTCTAGTTAATATATATAAGTTTTCCACCGGAATTTTTTATATATTTTAGAAAAAGCTCTGTTTTTTGGTTTTGGGTGATGTTCATTTTCATCTTTTTTAATAAAAAGCAATTGGCAATAATGGTCGATTTTTCCTAATAGATGATCGTTGTTAGCCTTCGCTTAACGGCAGTTTACAGCATGTTTAGTCTTTTTGTTTCATTCAACTAATAATTAAAATCTTTGTTGAGCTTAATCATCCTGTATAATTAATCTTCTTATTTTTTAAACGGAGAGCTTATAAGCCATTTATAAACGAATTTATAAGGGGGAGGTCGAACACTGAGGTAATTACGAATAAAAGGCTTATTGGCAATTTGACTGGGAGGAAGCAAGGGAAAGTGTGAGAAGCCTTGTTCTTTTTTGCGATGAACATATATTTAAAAATGAATATTGATTAAATTAGTTTTTTTGGCTAATAATAAATGGTATTAACCACTAGTCAACACTATATGAAATTCTATTGAATTTGCACTAGAATTATCTCTATTCTCCATAAAATAATAAGGAAGACTATCGGTATAGTTCCTATCGAAAATTTGTAAAAACTCAATTAAAATCTGAAAATTTAAACTTTTATTTTTTGCTTTACTTTTATAGTGCTATTTTATATAATAAATATTGTCAGTTGGGAAACAACCAATTGAGAGAAGAATAAGGCCCATTGGTCAAGCGGTTAAGACACCGCCCTTTCACGGCGGTAACACGGGTTCGAATCCCGTATGGGTCACCAATTAAATGGAGGATTAGCTCAGCTGGGAGAGCATCTGCCTTACAAGCAGAGGGTCGGCGGTTCGATCCCGTCATCCTCCACCATAAATCAACTATAAGATAAACTATTATTTTAGCATATAGTTGATTAAAGAACAAAAAATGCCGGTGTAGCTCAATTGGTAGAGCAACTGACTTGTAATCAGTAGGTTGAGGGTTCAAGTCCTTTCGCCGGCACCAGTATAAAAATAACTAATTTTTATACGGAGGGGTAGCGAAGTGGCTAAACGCGGCGGACTGTAAATCCGCTCCTTCGGGTTCGGCGGTTCGAATCCGTCCCCCTCCACCATTAAATTTTATATTTTCGATGGGCTATAGCCAAGTGGTAAGGCAACGGACTTTGACTCCGTCACTCGTTGGTTCAAATCCAGCTAGCCCAGCCAAGAGCCATTAGCTCAGTTGGTAGAGCATCTGACTTTTAATCAGAGGGTCGGAGGTTCGAATCCTCCATGGCTCATACTAAACCAAGCATATATTATATATGCTTGGTTTTTTTATGTATTTAATTTCTTCTATATAGAAAAATTGAATGCTTTCTTAACGAAGCTAAGAAGAGGCTTAAACAATTGTATGAAGTTTTTTATTACTTTTCGACATGGTTTCGAAATAATCTGGCAACAATTATGAAGCTGTAAACAGATAATATTGTTTTTGTTCTACTTAAGAGAATATAACATGTAAAAGCTAGTATTTTATGAGTAAACTATAGTTTTATCAAATCTTTCTTTCGATTATTTTGCTAATATACATTTCAAAATTTAAAATGTATGTACTCAATTATAGAATTAAAAGCATGTGTAAAAAGGAATAAATATCATTTTCATACTAGCTAGTAGCTAGGTGATGTCGCCAATAGCTATTAAGCAGTTAAATTGAAACTTAATTGCAGAAGTTAAGGTATGTACTTTAACAGATAGAGGTTCTTTTTAACTAAAAATGTGAATATGAACAAATAAGAGGAGATTTAAAAATTGCTGAAAAATCTTACAAGAAATTCGCATATATATACGCCGAAATGTTGAGTTGAGTCAATTTAATGAAAGCAAGTACAATTGAAGTAAATAATTGTATAGTGAGGATGATCTCAATGAAGAAGTTGTCTATAATCGGAATGCCGATGGATCTTGGTCAAATGCGAAGAGGGGTAGATATGGGACCTAGCGCCATTCGTTATGCTGGCATAAACGAAAGATTAGTGCGATTGTTTCATTCTATTGAAGATATGGGAGATATAACGATTGGCAGGCCGGAAGTAACAATAGACAAAGAGAGTAATCTTCGCAACCTTGAATTAATAGCAGAAAAAAGCGAATTGCTAGCAAATGTGGTAAATAAGATTGTGGAGTCAGGTTCTTTTCCTTTGGTATTAGGAGGGGATCATAGTATTGCAATAGGCACTCTAGCAGGTGTTAGCAGACATTACCAAAATATAGGGGTAATTTGGTATGATGCTCATGGAGATTTGAATACTGCTGAAACCTCTCCATCTGGTAATATACATGGCATGCCTTTAGCAGCTAGTTTAGGTCTTGGGCATAAGCTGCTAACAAATGTAGGGGGATACTGTCCAAAAGTAAAGCCAGAAAATATCGTTATAATTGGAGCAAGGGCGCTTGATGAAGGAGAAAAAATATTAATTAAAAATAAGGGAATAAAAGTATACACTATGCATGAAATTGATCGGTTAGGCATGACAAAAGTAATAGAAGAGGCGATAGGATATTTAAAAGAGAGAACCGATGGGGTGCATTTATCATTAGATTTAGATAGTTTAGATCCTCATGATGCACCCGGAGTTGGCACACCCGTTACTGGTGGAATAAGCTATCGTGAAAGCCATCTAGCAATGGAAATGTTGGCAGAAGCCAGTATTATTACCTCTGCGGAGTTTGTAGAAGTGAATCCAATTCTTGATGAAAGAAATAAAACAGCCGCTTTAGCTGTCGCCTTAATGGGTTCATTATTCGGAGAGAAACTGTTATAGGCGAATAGTAAGCCTTTTTATAAAAATTTACATTCATATAAGATTAATGGATTGACTATTCCTATATGAATGTAAATTCTGAAAAAAATCAGGTGTTCCCTTCGTAAAATGGCAATATTATATTTTTGCGCGCAGGAGATTTTCGTATTTATTCAATAGTTCATCTAGTTTTATGCTTATGTCAACTACTCTTGGATGGGAAAATGATGTGTGTTTTGCAAGATAGACCATTTCCTTTCGGTGTTCCTCTATATCTTTTAATAATTTTTTTTCGAACATATTATTCCCCCTCCTACCAATGAAAGAAAATCCTCTGTTTTTCCTTGATTTTAGCATAATATTACTTTTTTTTTAACCAGTATTAAAAATTTTAAACATAGTGAACATGAATTTGTTAAAATAATAATAAAGCTAAAAACGAAAAAATTCTATATTTATTCATATTATTCCCTTTTATTAGGATGAAAATAACAACTAAAAAAATAAATACATATAAAGATTAAATAAAAAAGATGAAACCTTTTCCGCTATCGATACGTACTATCGATTAGCCGCATTTAGAGCGGGGGTAAATAGATGGAAGCATTAGTAAAAAAAAGGATTAAGCAAGTATTAAAAGGTGATCAGAACGCATTTGGGGAAATAATCGAGCTTTATAAAGATAGAGTATTCCAGATCTGCTATAGAATGCTTGGGAATCGTCATGAAGCAGAAGATATGGCACAGGAAGCTTTTATTCGTGCATATGTTAATATAAGTAGATTTAACATAGAATTAAAGTTTTCGACATGGCTATATCGAATAGCCACTAATTTGTGTATAGATCGGATAAGGAAAAAGAAGCCGGATTATTATCTAGATGCAGAGGTTCCAGGTACAGAAGGGCTAAATATGTATTCGCAAATACCAGCAAATACAAAATTGCCTGAAGAGGATGTGGAGAGCCTAGAATTGCAGGCTATGATCCAACAAGAAATTTCAAAGTTGCCAGAAAAGTATCGAGCCGTTATAGTATTAAAATATATCGAGGAACTTTCTTTGAATGAGATAAGTGAAATATTAGAGCTTCCCTTAGGGACAGTAAAGACGAGAATCCACAGAGGAAGAGAAGCGTTAAGAAAACAATTACGGTATGTCTGATAAAGAAGGTGAAATATTTGACTTGTCCAACAAGAATTATAGAATATATGCATGAATATTTGGATGAAGAAATAGAGGTAAATCATAGAGAAGAGCTAAAAAAACATTTACAAGAATGTGAAGAATGTGCTATTCATTTTCATCAATTAAAGAAAACTATTGCATTGGTGCAAAGCACTTCCCACATACAAGCACCAGCTAGTTTTACTGAAAATGTTATGGCGATGCTGCCGAAGGAACAAAAAAGAGTAACTTTTAGAAGGTGGATAAGACATCATCCTTTAGTTGCGGCAGCTTCCTTGTTTATGGTTTTAATGGTGTCTAGTCTATTATCTGTATGGAACGAAGAACAACAATTTTCCGTTTCTAAACAGGAGGATATTATAGTAGAGGGTGATACAGCTATTATTCCAGAGGGTACGGTAATAAAAGGTGATGTTGTCGTTCGTAATGGCAATATAGACATAAAGGGACAAGTTGATGGCAATGTTACAGTAATTAACGGTGAAAAGTACATGGCATCGGCAAGTCAGGTAACTGGAGAAATTAAAGAAGTAAATGAAGTATTTGAATGGGTTTGGTTTTATGTGAAAAAGACATTTAATGATAGCATTAGTGTATTTCATAATGATGACATGAAGGAAGAAAATAGTCTCCCTGCATATTAAGTGTAGGGAGTTTTTCGTTATGAAATAATAAAAAAGTGCTATATGTTTTTTCTATAAAAGATAGACATATAATAAAATGAGGAATGGCATCTTTATAAGGAATATTTGACTAGTAAGATGGTCTATATTGGTGTTAAAACAGAAAATGATATAATATGATAATGGTAAGTTAAAATTTAGAAAACTACATCTGAAATATATATACTTTGGAGGAAGGAAAATGTCGTTTGCAGATTTCCCTTTTTTAAAATATTTAGCGAATACAGTAGACATTCTCCTTGTGTGGTATGTCATATATAAAATAATCATGGTAATAAGGGGCACTAAGGCTGTACAAGTACTAAAAGGAATATTTGTTATCCTTATTGTAAAATTATTAAGTGATTATTTACATTTACAAACATTAAGCTGGATGATGGAGCAAGTTATCCTTTGGGGAGCTTTGGCTATTATCATTATCTTTCAGCCAGAATTAAGACGCGCTCTGGAACAATTAGGGAGAGGGAAGTTCTTTTCTAGGAGTGGTATGCAAGAAGAAGAACGACAGGAGTATGTTATTGAATCTATTGTCAAAGCAGTTGACTATATGGCAAAGCGGCGAATAGGAGCACTTATATCTTTAGAAAGAGAAACAGGGATGAGTGACTATATTGAAACAGGCATACCCTTGGATTCTAAAATCTCTTCTGAGTTATTAATTAATATTTTTATTCCAAATACTCCTTTGCATGATGGAGCAGTTATTATTCAAAGGGCAAGTATTGCAGCAGCAGCATGCTATCTTCCTTTATCAGAGAGTCCTTTTATTTCAAAGGAGCTCGGAACAAGGCATCGCGCAGCTTTAGGGATTAGTGAGGTGACTGACAGTATAACCATTGTTGTGTCAGAAGAAACTGGAGCAATCTCTTTAACGAAAAACGGAGAGCTACATCGTGATTTAAAGTTAGATGCATTTAGAGAATTGCTGTCTAGTGCAATCATTATACCTTCTACCAAACAAGCTTCTTCTACTATGTGGGGCTGGAAGGGGAAGAAAAAATGAATAAATTTTTTGATCGAATTGTGGAGAATAATTGGTTTATGAAGATTATTGCATTTGCACTTGCACTTTTGTTGTTTATATCTGTATATGATAAAAACGAAGATAGCAGCGATGTAAATGTTCCTGGAAATGATGCTACAGAAGTAGTGAAAGATATTCCAGTAAAAGTATATTATGATACAAAAAATGTAGTAGTAGCAGGTGTTCCTAAAACAGTGGATGTAACGTTAAAGGGGCCAAAAAGTCATGTGCAAGTTGCAAAGCAGTCAAAGGACTTTGAGGTATATGTAAATTTGGCGAATGCAGATATTGGTGAAAAAAAAGTAAAGCTGCAAATTAAAGATTTGTCTGATAAACTAGAAGCCGATATTGATCCTAGTACGGTTAAAGTAACAGTCAAAGAAAAGGTGACTAAAGAATTTAATGTGGAAGCAGAGTTTAGCAATAATTCTATTGCTTCCGGCTATGCGGCAGGATCAGCTGAATTAGATTCCAATACGGTTAAAATAACGGGTGCAAAAGATGAAATAGATAAAATTGCTTATGTGAAGGCAAACGTTGAAGTAGATGGATCAACGACAGAAACAATTGAGCAAGAAGCTGAAATTTCTGTATTAGACAGCAGTTTAAATAAGTTGGATGTACAGGTAGAACCAGAGACAGTGAAAGTGACGATACCTGTTAAAAGAGTAAGCAAAAAAGTTCCAATTAATATTGTGAAAAAAGGGTCCCTTCCCCAAAATGTTACATTAGAATCGATTACTTTGGATAAGGAAGAGGCTACAATTACTGGTTCGGATAGTGTGTTAAAAGATGTAGACAGCACACGAGTGGAAGTGGATTTAAGCAAAATAACAAAAGACCAAACTTTATCTTTGCCTGTAATTATCTCTAATGGTGTAAAAACAGTTGATCCGGAGTTAGTAAATGCTACTGTGAAGGTAAACGTAAAGGAAGAAGAAACGAAAGAACAAGAGTCCGAAAAATCTGCTGATAATGATAGCTCAAATACAGAGGAAACTGATCAATCTGAGGATGATGAAATAAGCGATACAACAGATGAAACAAGCGATACAACAGATGAAACAAGTGATACAACGGATGAAACAACAGATGAAACAAGTGATACAACAGATAACACAACCGACAAGTCAACAGATGATGCTACAACAGATGATAATGAAGCAGAGGAAGCGACTAGCAGCGAACAAACTAGTGCAAAAACATTGGAAAGTGTACCGATCAGTATAAGAGGTCTGGATACTAATTTTCTAGGAGATATGACGTCCCCTTCAAATGGGAGTACAGATATAGAAGTAACAGCAAAAGAATCTATACTCAAAAATGTTACAAAATCTAATTTTACTTTATATATAGATGTTAGTGATTTGGGTGAAGGTGAACATGAAGTTGACATAAAAGCCAATGGCCCAAACGATGTAGAATGGAGTTTAGCGAATAAAGTAGCTACTATCGCTATTACAAAGAAGGATTCTTAATTTAGGATTTATCATAGTTAGAAGGAGCGATTATTTAAATGGGTAAATATTTCGGGACGGACGGAGTACGAGGAATTGCAAACAGTGAACTAACACCGGAAATGGCGTTTAAGCTTGGGAGATGTGGTGGTTTTGTATTAACGAAAGATCATGATCGGCCTAAAGTATTAATTGGTCGCGATACCCGCATTTCTGGGCATATGCTGGAAGGTGCACTTGTTGCAGGTTTATTATCAATTGGGGCTGAGGTGATGCGCTTAGGTGTTATCTCAACACCAGGGGTATCCTATTTGACTAAAGTGTTAGGAGCACAAGCCGGTGTAATGATCTCAGCTTCGCACAATCCTGTGAGCGATAATGGCATTAAGTTTTTTGGACCAGATGGATTTAAACTTTCTGATGAGCAAGAATTAGAAATTGAAAGTCTTATTGACCAGGAACAAGATAATCTGCCAAGACCAGTCGGTGGGAACTTAGGTCAAGTGAATGATTATTTTGAAGGTGGACAAAAATATCTGCAATTTTTAAAACAAACGGTAGATGAAGATTTCACCGGCATTCATATTGCTTTAGACTGCGCACATGGTGCAACATCGTCCTTAGCGATGCATCTATTTGCAGATTTGGATGCTGACATCTCCACAATGGGTGCTTCACCTAATGGATTAAATATTAATGATGGAGTTGGATCTACTCACCCCGAGGCATTAGCAGCATTTGTGAAACAAAAAGAAGCGGATGTAGGCCTTGCTTTTGATGGGGATGGAGATCGTTTAATTGCTGTAGATGAAAATGGTCAAATTGTTGATGGCGATCAAATTATGTATATATGTGCAAAGTATATGAAAGAAACAAATCGTTTAAAACATAATACGGTTGTTTCGACGGTTATGAGTAATCTAGGTTTTTATAAGGCATTAGAGTCACATCAGATAGCAAGTATACCAACAGCGGTTGGAGATCGATATGTGGTAGAAGAAATGCGGAAAAATGGCTTTAATTTAGGTGGAGAACAATCAGGCCATATTATATTCCTCGACTATAACACAACAGGAGATGGCTTATTAACAGGTTTGCAGCTAGTTAATATTATGAAAGCAACAAAGAAGCCACTTTCAGAACTTGCTGGAGAAATGAAAAAATTCCCGCAAAAATTAGTTAATATTAAAGTTACAGATAAATATCATGTGGCAGATAATGATAAAGTAAAAGAAGTAATTGCGAAAGTCGAGCAAGAAATGAATGGAAATGGCAGGATTTTAGTTCGACCTTCTGGAACTGAACCACTTGTGCGCGTAATGGCAGAAGCACCGACAGAAGACCTGTGCTTAGCCTATGTAAACATTATCTCAGAAGTAGTAGAGAAAGAAATGGGCTTAAAAGACAAATAATTGTATAAAAGGTTGATGTTTACTTAAATGAAAAAGAAAGTGCTCATAGCTAGTACTTTCTTTTCTAGCATATGATGGCAAGCACGAAAAAAGCACTTTTGCATATATTATAGGGTGAGGGAAATTCTATTAAGAAGGTTTCCCTCACCCTGTTTTTTATTAAAAAGAGAAGGGAAAAGATGTTCATAGATACAAATAGTTTTATTTTATTGCTCTGTTTAGATAGTATTTGACGGATGCTTTCTATGTGATGTATGATTAACTTGCTTTTGTAGAAAAGCTCTATTTAAAAAAAGGGGGATAGAAAGAAACAGAAGTAAATAAAGCGCCTGGACTAGTAATGGACGAAACGAAAACTAGTTGACGAGGAGGAGGTTTATCGATTTTTCGGCGGATGCCTCCCGGTTGTATTAGCCAATCGAAAGTTCTTCTTTAAAACATTAAGGCAACTTAATGCACAAAGAGAAGGGTATGCTAATAATGAAGCAAACATAAAACTATATCAGAGATAGGGGAGCAAGTTTGTCCCCAGAAAAAGTGACTTCTTGCTCCCCTAGAACGGAGGAAAAGAAGAATGTGTGGAATAGTTGGATATATAGGAAGTAATGATGCGAAAGAGATTTTGTTAAAAGGCTTAGAAAAGCTTGAATATAGAGGATATGATTCTGCAGGTATTGCAGTAAGCAACGGAGAAGGCGTACATGTTTTTAAGGAAAAAGGCCGCATTGCTGATTTGCGCAAGATAGTGGATGGCGAAGTTTTTGCACCAACTGGAATTGGTCATACACGCTGGGCAACACACGGTGTTCCAAGTAGGGTAAATGCACATCCGCATAAAAGTGCATCAGGTCGCTTTACGATAGTGCATAATGGTGTGATTGAAAACTACGATTTATTGAAAAAAGAATATTTGCCAAATGAAGAATTAAAAAGTGATACGGATACAGAAGTAGTTGTACAATTAATTGAACATTTTGTTGAAACTGGCCTGGATATCAAAGTCGCGTTCGTACAAACATTAAAATTATTAAAAGGTTCTTATGCAATTGCTTTATTAGATGACCAAAACAAAGAGGTTATTTATGTAGCAAAAAATAAAAGTCCATTATTAGTTGGCTTGGGGGATAGTTTCAACGTTGTTGCAAGTGATGCAATGGCTATGCTGCAAGTCACCGATCAATATGTGGAGCTAGTGGATAAAGAAATCGTTATTGTCAAAAAAGATGGCATCAGTATTGAAACATTGGATGGCAAAGTTATTTCCCGGGAAGCATATACAGCAGAATTAGATGCTAGTGATATCGAAAAGGGAACGTATCCCCATTATATGTTAAAGGAAATTGATGAGCAGCCTTTGGCAATCCGTAAAATTATTCAAGAATATCAAGGTCAAGATGGCAAACTTAATATTGATCCGTCAATTGTAGAAGCGGTAAAAGATGCAGACCGTTTGTATATCATTGCTGCGGGAACTAGCTATCATGCTGGACTTCTGGGTAAACAGTTTATTGAAAAATTAGCTAAAATTCCTGTAGAAGTCCATGTTGCAAGTGAGTTCGGCTACAATATGCCATTGCTTTCAGAAAAACCGTTGTTTATCTTTATTACACAAAGTGGAGAAACAGCTGACAGCAGAGCCGTGCTTGTACATGTAAAAGAGTTGGGTTATCCAACCCTTACGATTACAAATGTGCCTGGTTCTACTTTATCCCGGGAAGCGGATTATACGCTATTGTTGCATGCTGGTCCAGAAATTGCGGTCGCATCAACTAAAGCATATACAGCGCAAATGGCTGTTCTTTCTATCCTTGCAGATGTTACAGCGAAAAGCAAAGGCTATGAGCCAGAATTTGATTTGATTCATGAACTAGGCATTATTGCGAATGCAATGGAAGTTGTCTTTGAAGAAAAAGAAGATATCGAAAAAATTGCAACAGAATATTTAGCTACAACACGCAATGCATTTTTTATTGGGCGTGGAATTGACTTCTATGTTGGCTTAGAAGGGTCTTTAAAGTTAAAAGAAATCTCTTATATTCAAGCAGAAGGTTTCGCAGGTGGAGAATTAAAGCACGGTACGATTGCTTTAATTGAAGATGGAACACCTATTATCGCATTAGCAACACAAGAAAGTGTTAACTTAAGTATTCGCGGAAACGTGAAAGAAGTAGTAGCGCGCGGCGCAAATCCTTGCATCATTTCCATGAAAGGTCTGGAAATGGAAGGAGACCGCTTTATCGTTCCAGCAGTGCATGAAATGTTAACACCCCTTATCTCTGTAGTACCATTGCAATTAATCGCGTACTATGCAGCTCTTCATAGAGGCTGTGATGTAGACAAACCACGTAACTTGGCTAAGTCAGTTACGGTGGAATAATTAATTTGGTTAGCTGTAATATGTTTGTCTGTAAGGAAAAAATTCGTTCAGAGAGATAAAATTCCTTATTCAATAACAAAGGATAAAAATGAACAAAAAGTTTTTACCTGTATAAAAAATAAGAGCTACATCAAAAAAGGACCCTAACTTATCTTAGTTTGGGTCCTTTTTATAGTAAAGGATTGGTGAGCTAACTGTGTATGTGGACTATGTAAATAATTTAATTAAAACAATTAAGAATATGAGCGAGAACGATTATATTTTTTTGAGGAAATAGCTTATGAATACCATATAAAATATTTAAAAAATGAACGACTCAGAAGAGCCGATTTTAAAGTTCAGCTCGAAAGATTTCTCAACAAATAAGAATTAAACCAAATGTACGATAATGGAATAACAGATTCACTCCTTTATGCAAGAAAGGGGAAAAGAGCTGTTACCTGGCGGCAATTATTTTTGAGAGCAGCTACTGATGTACCATTACCAAAAAACTTAAAACCTGAAAATTTGGATGAAATAAATACGAGAACATTAAAAAGTATATTTCAAAAACTACTTAGTGCCTGTGCTCATAACGATAAAGATGTAACTGGAAAGAGGCTACGGATAATAGATGAGTTTCTTAACATTACTTTTAAAAGGGATTAAAGGTGGATTATATTAACTAGTGCTTTAATTCGTGACCTATGAATTTGATATACTATATTAACTTATAAAAGTCCTTTAAAAAAAATGAAATAAAAAGGATTGCTAATAATTCAGTGCATTTAATCTGTACGGATCCGCCTTACTTTATTTCAAGAAAGACAAATTTTAAAAATGGAGGTGGTGATCAAAAGAAATATGGCTCTCTTTCAATGGAGTTTGGTGATTGGGATTTAAAAGAGAATAAGGTAGATTGGTTCTCCCTTTTAAAAGAGTTTAAGAGGATATTAGTTCCAGGTGGAACAATGGTGATTTTTTATGATATTTTTAAATTGAGTGATATTGTAGTTATTGCTGAAAAATTGAATTTAAAGCAGCCTAGAACTGGATTCTGGGAAAAAATTAATCCAGTACCAATTAATGCGAGAGTGAACTACTTATCAAATCCAAGGGAGTGTTTTATTTCCTATACTAAGGGAACAAAAAGAACTTTTAATTCATATTACGATAGGGCGTATTATGAAGCACCTATAGTTAGTGGCAAAATAAGATTTCACCCTTGTCAAAAGCCAGTTTCTGTACTTGAAAAAATAATATCAACCCATACTAATAAAGGTGATACAGTATTGGATTGTTTTATGGGATCCGGCTCAACAGGCCAGGCTGCTATAAAACTAAAGCGTAAATTTATTGGCATTGAAATGAATGATAAATATTTTAACAAAGCCTCGGCTATGTTACATAATGTAATCGCAAGCTAGTATATAGTTAGTGTAGTAGAAAAGATCACTTTAGACACTTGATATTATCCTCTTTAGGTAGATAAATCTAAAAAATCAATTGCCAGTGCGATTTTCCGCACTAGATGGTATCCCGGCACCAATTGATCCAGGACATTCATTGATAACATAGCTAAACCCACACAGAAAATAATAGAATCCTCCATCATACAAGAAAACTAATGCAGAAAATTTAAACGTTTAATAAACTTAATCTTATGATTTAAGTGGAGTTACAATCTCTATATATAAAAAACATATTAATAATATATATTATATGTATTTATTAAATATAACTACTATGTGCTACTATAGGATTATTAATAGATTGTTATTTAATTGAAGTAGATATAGAACGATTTGTAAGTAATTGGAAGGTTCTTCATAAAGAAAAGCAAATTAACTTTTTCTCTTCTCTTTGGTCAGATTTAAACGGTCAGAATTAAATTTGACTAAAATAATAAAAAAATCTATTGATAATAAAAAACTCATGATATTATATGGTAAGCGTATACAGAACGGGTTGTAACTGTTAAGTCAGGCAAAACCGATACCTTATCATAGGGCGGGTTTTGCCTTTTTTTCTATATCGGAGGTAAAAAGTGAAAATCGAGAAAATACTAAATAATAATGCTGTTATATCAATAAAGGATAACCAGGAAATTATCATTATAAGACGTGGAATCGCATTCAATAAACGTGTTGGTGATGATACTAATGAACAACCCTTAGATAAGATTTTCACTTTAGAAAACGAAGATATATTAAAAAAATTCAAGACCTTAATTTCTGATATGCCAATCGAATATATGGAATTATCCGAAAGAATTATCGCATATGCAAAAATTAAATTGTGTAAGAAGTTAAACAATAGTATTTATATTCATTTAACAGATCATATTCGTTCTGCCATTGAACGTTATAAAAAAAATATTCCAATTAAAAATGGATTACTTTGGGAAACGAAGCAATTATATAAAGATGAATATGAAATTGGATTAGAAGCTTTAAATATGATATGTGAGCAATTCGGTGTTGTTTTGCCAGTGGATGAAGCTGGTTTCTTAGCCCTTCATATTGTTAATGCTGAGTTAAATGAGGAAATGCCTGTTGTGCAGAGTGTAACTAAAGTAATGCAAGAAATATTAACTATAGTAACATACCATTTTAAATTAGAGTTTAATGGAGGTTCCTTGGCATATTATCGTTTTATTACACATTTAAAGTTTTTTGCGCAACGGCTGGTAAAAGGTAATCATTACAATAGCTCAACCGATGATGACTTAGTCCTTATTATTAAGCAAAAATATCCAGAGGCATATAGTTGTTCACGGAAAATAAGAAAGTTTATCGAAAACTGTTATACCTATGAATTAACAGATGAAGAAATGATTTATTTAACTATCCATATTGATAGAGTATTCAGAGACAATAAAAGATTATAGGTTTGTTACCTAACGGGCAAAACCTAAATCAAGCATTTAAAATTGATAGAGTGATAAAAAATAACAACGGACGATAATAGGATTGTAACCTAACGGGCAAAACCTAAATCAAACATTCGAAATGAATGATTTGATTTAGGTTTTTTTATTAAAATTTTTAAATAGAAAAACTATTATTGAAGTTAAGAACTGAACATAAGTTTTATGATAAAAAGGAGTGGAAGACATGAGCTACAGTAGCCTTGCGAAAGAAATAGTCGAATTAGTCGGCGGAGAACAAAACGTATCTAGTCTTGTACATTGTGCAACTCGTTTGCGTTTTAAGTTAAAAGATAGTACCAAAGCAAATAAGACTGCCCTTCAGAATTTAGATGGAGTTTTAAGTGTTGTTGAAAGCGGTGGACAATTTCAGGTTGTGGTAGGAAGCCATGTTCCCGAGGTTTATAAAGAAATTACAAAGATTGCGAATGTGGGTGCCGCAACAAATTCATCCGATGAACCAAAGGGAAGCATTGGAGCTCGCATTTTTGAAGTCATCTCGCGCAGCTTCTCGCCGTTATTGGGGGCACTTGCAGGAGCAGGTATGCTCAAAGCATTGTTAACAATTTTGACAATGACTGGGTTATTATCGGCTGAAAGTGGAACATATTTCATTCTTTCTGCAGCTGGGAACGCTGTCTTCTACTTTTTGCCAATCTTTTTAGGTATAACACTTGCGACTAAACTTGGTGCACACCCTTATGTGGGAGGGGCGATTGGTGCAGCCCTATTAGAACCGAATTTCACAGGTTTGCTAACTGCAGGTAAAAGCACTGATTTTATCGGCATTCCTGTTATATTGATGGATTATTCATCTTCTGTGTTTCCAGTCTTTATAGCTGTAAGTATCTATGCTGTATTAGATAAATTCCTAAAGAAAGTAATTCATAAAGAATTACAAATGTTCTTAGTCCCTATGCTATCGTTAGCTATCATAGTACCACTTACTGTTATAGCTTTTGGACCATTTGGAGTATATGCTGGAAATGCGATTGGTTCAGCGATTGACTTTTTAAGTACTAAGAGCGGTATTTTGACAGGTGCTGTTGTAGGTGCGGGTTGGACTTTCTTGACACTGTTTGGTCTTCATTGGGGACTTGTCCCTATAGTTTTAGATCAGCTTGCACATGAAGGCAGCCCGATTATGGCAATGCTTGCTGCTGCTCCACTTGCACAGGCTGGTTTAGCATTTGGTGTTTTTCTACGAACAAAAGATAAGTCCTTAAAAACACTTAGTGGATCAACATTAGTTCCAGGTTTACTTTCTGGTGTGACAGAACCAATACTTTACGGTTTAATGATGCGTTATAAAAAAACTATTCCATATGTAATAATTGCATCTGCTATTGGTGGTGCAATTAATGGTTTGTTTGGAGTAGAAGCAACGGTGTATGCATTCCCAAGTGCTTTATCAATCCCAGCTTTCGCACCGATGGGAATTTACATCATCGGAATTGCAGTTGCTTTTGCATGTGCAACATTACTACCATTATTATTTGGATATGAAGATAAAAAGCCAAATAAAGATTCTGATAAAAAGATAGAAATAGATAACAAAGTAGAAGAAGAACAGATCATTGGGAAAAAAGAAGTGATTAAGAGTCCACTTACCGGTGAAGTTAAAGCATTAAATCAAGTAACTGATGAAGTATTTGCTTCAGAAGCAATGGGAAAAGGGATCGCTATCGAACCGACAGTGGGTAAAGTATTCGCACCTGTGAATGGTGTTATATCTATAGCTTTCCCAACTGGACATGCAATTGGGATTACATCGGATGAAGGAGCAGAAATTTTAATTCATGTCGGAATAGATACAGTTAAGTTAGAAGGAAAATATTTTTCAGCACAGGTTAAGCAAGGGGATTATGTCCAAAAAGGTGATTTGTTGCTCGAGTTTGACATTGAAAAGATTAAAGAAGCTGGCTATCAGGTAACAACCCCGGTAATTATAACAAATACTGATAACTATTTAGAGATTGCAGGAACACACCAAGAAAAGATTCAAGCAAATGAAACCTTATTGACAATTTTCGTTTAAAGCATATGGAATAGAGAGAGGCACTATGAGCTCTCTCTATACCTATTAGTTAATTATATATATATTTACTGCGTTTTTTAGAAATAATTAGCTTTATTAAGAAAAAGGAGGAATAAACAATGAATGAATTAAAAAAACGATTTCCAGAAGGTTTTTTATGGGGAGGAGCTACAGCGGCTAACCAGATAGAAGGCGGGTATCTAGAAGGAGGGAAGGGTTTAAATACACCCGATGTTTTACCAGGGGGTAAAGTAAGACTACAGGTATTAAAAGATATTGGTTTTGACTTTGAGTTACATCCAGAAAAATATACGTATCCAAATCATGAAGCAATTGATTTTTATAATCGTTACAAAGAAGATATTGCCCTTTTTGCAGAAATGGGATTTAAAGTATTTCGATTATCTATTTCCTGGTCACGTATTTTCCCAAAAGGCAATGAAACAGTTCCCAATGAGGAAGGTTTAGCATTCTATGATAGTGTGTTCGACGAACTGCATAAATACAATATTGAACCGGTTGTTACCATTTCTCATTATGAAACGCCCCTTTACCTTGTGAAAGAATATGGTGGCTGGAGAAGCCGTGAATTGGTTGCGTTTTTTGAAAGATATGTAACAGTTCTTTTTAACAGGTATAAACATAAAGTGAAATATTGGATGACATTTAATGAAATCAACAGCGGTCTTGAGATGCCAATTAATGGACTAGGATTCGCGATTCAAGAAGAGAATGATCGTTATCAGCCAACTTTTCAAGCGTTTCATCACCAATTTGTTGCAAGTGCGAGAGCCGTCCAGCTTTGCCATGAGATAATTCCTGATGCTCAAATTGGATGCATGATTGTTTATCTTCCAACTTATGCTGGTGACTGTAATCCTGAAAATGTACTTTATGCTTTAAAGGAAGAACAGTTATTTAACTACTTCTGCGGCGATGTACAAGTAAGAGGTGAGTACCCTACATTTATTAAGCGATACTGGAGAGAACATGGAATAAAGTTAGAAACTCAAGAAGGCGATCTTGAACTAATCAAAGAAAATACAGTTGATTACATTGCTTTTAGTTATTATATGTCCCGTACAGAGAAGAAGGACAAAACAGACAAAGATGTAATTTCCGGTAATATTATAGGTGGAATTAAAAATCCATTTTTAAAAGCAAGTGAATGGGGATGGGAAATTGATCCTATTGGTCTGCAAATTTCTTTAAATCAATTGTATGATCGCTACAAAAAACCGTTGTTCATTGTGGAAAACGGACTTGGAGCAATTGATAAAGTTGAAGAGGACGGAACAATAAATGACGATTACAGAATTGACTATCTCCGTGAACACATCAAAGCTATGGGTGAAGCCATTGAGGATGGAGTAGAATTAATAGGTTATACTCCATGGGGGTGTATCGATTTAATTAGTGCATCCACTGGTGAGATGAGTAAGCGTTATGGTTTTATTTATGTAGATAAGCATGATGATGGCAGCGGTATCTTGGAGCGCAAGAAGAAAAAGTCATTCTTCTGGTATAAAAATGTTATTGCAACAAATGGTGAGAAACTTTAATTTCGTTTTTTTTATTGATTTATTAAGGGCTACTGAGGTAGCTCTTTTCTATTTGCAAAGATAGATTAAGAATAATGCTCTTCTAAAATGCTGTCTTATGTATTCATTTTAGAAGGTAAAGTAGGTAACGTTATACAAACTAATCAAAAAAAAATGGTTAATTGGATCCAATCCTTTTTAATTCTAGACATCATCTTTAAATAATTGTATAAATTCGTTAAGTAACTTTGGCGTATATTTATATTTATTCCAAAGAACAGCTATTTGATTAGTTAAAGAAGAATCAACTATTTTTAAGGAGCGAATGGTGCTGATATTTAGAAAATCCAGCATATAGTCAGGCATAATGGTTGCACCGATTCCAGCATCGACCAAAGAGAATACGATTTGCATGTCGTTGCACTCAGTAATGATATTAGGTGTAATATTGCATTGGTGAAACTCTTCGATTATAGAGTGGTATGTTCCACCTGTTCCTTCTCTTTTAGTCAGAACGAGGGGGATGTTTTCTAGTTGCTGTACATAAATAACCTCTTTTTGTTGCACCCATTCTGAATCTTTTGCAATAAATAAAGAGAAACCAAAGGTATTTAAAGGTAGTATAGAAATTTTGTTTTGGTTAATCTCTGTTGGTAAATTTACAATAGCAACGTCAATTTCCCCTTTCTCCAGCAAAGAGTGAAGTAGGTTCGCATCACCTTGAACAATCCGAAATGTTATATTTGGATACATTTCGTGAAATTGTTTTATTTTTTCAGGAAGTATATAAGAGTAAAAACCTGCAACCCCAATTGATAATTCTCCTTTAATTCCCATTTCAACATCTCGAACTTCTGTAATAGTATCATCAAATAGTTCAAGCAATTTTACGGCTTTTTTATATAGGAGCTTTCCGGACAAAGTAAGGTTCAACTTCTTCCCTTGGCGTTCAAATAATTTAGCTCCTAGCTGATTTTCCAGTGTTTTTAGCTGCTGGCTGAGTGGAGGTTGGGAAATATTCAGTGCTCTTGCTGCTTTTGTAACATTATTATCATTTTCTACTATGGTTGCAAAGTATTTAAGTTGTCTAAAGTCCATAATAAACCACCTTGATATAAAAAATATATTATTATTATACAGCAAATATACGTTATTTATATATAGGCAAACAAATTAATAAAAGATATTCTCCTAAAAAGAAAGAAAGTTGGAAAATATAAAGATATATCTGAACAGCTTTGAATTACCTCTTTCATTCAGTGGCTTTTACAGTGATACTTTTTCTTTCAAAAAAATATATTATCTTTAGACTTGATTCTGATGATAGAAATTACTCTTGATGTTTCTTTATGGAGTACCTTTATATTGGTATATCAATCGTATTGTCAAATGTGCTAGTTATTTGCCTTTTATTGATTTTTCAATAAGTAATAACTATGAACCTATATAAAAAAAGTATGGAAAAACATATAAAATTAATATTTTACATAAAAGTATTCTGAAAATATAATCAATATATAACGTTAGATGTGAGTTTTTATCACAATTTGAGTTGCGAAATGATACGTATTAAAAAATAAAATATTTAAAAAGTAATGCGTGGTGAAAAAATTAATAAATTTTTTAGTCACTAGCACTTATTAGAGGAGATGGATTTATTGAAAAGATATACAATTGAGGAGTTAAACAAAGGGTATCTAAATAAAGACTTTTCACCGGTTGAAATTACAAAAATGTATTTAGAAGAAATAAAGGAAAAGAACACAACCTATAATGCTTTTATAACTATTACGGAAGAAAATGCTCTAAAACAGGCAAAGTACCTAGAAGCAAAAATGATGACAACAAATGATTTGTCGATGCTCTTTGGTATTCCTATTTCTTATAAAGACATAATAGAAACAAAAAATATATTAACAACGAATGGATCCTTTATAGATAGAAATTACGTGTCAAAATTAAATGCCCCAATTGTAAACACGCTAAATAGTCAAGATACTATTATGTTAGGTAAGAATAATTTACATGAATTTGCATTCGGTGTTACATCAAATAATCCTCATTACGGAGCAGTAAGGAATCCATGGAATATAGAGTATACTGCAGGAGGATCAAGTGGTGGTTCTGCAGCTGCTGTATCCGCAAATCAAAGTATTATTTCAATTGGTACAGATACAGGAGCATCCATTCGTGTCCCTGCAGCTTCCTGTGGAGTGGTTGGGTTGAAAGCAACAAAAGGACGAGTTTCTACTCAAAATGTAACTGGTATTTCATGGACACTTGATCACGTGGGGCCAATTGCAGCTAACATGAAGGATTTAGCCATTGTTTCAGAGACCATATTAAATGAACCTTTTGTTGAGGAGATGAGTAATTATAATTTAAAAGGGCTAAAAATCGGAGTTCCTAAAAATTATTTCAATGAAAAAGTGGATGAAGAAAGTTATACTATATTTCAGAAGTCACTTACCCAATTAGAAGAACTGGGGGCAATTCTTATAGAGGTAGAAATACCTAATATTAATGATAACTCAATAATAGGAACTACCATTGCTCTAAGTGAGGCATATTATCTTCATAGAAATAATATTGAAAATAAAATTTCGGAATATGGAGAGGATGTTAGGCAAATTATGTTGGCATCTAATAGCTTCAGTGCCCATCAATATATTACAGCATTAAAGAGAATTAAAGAATATGAGATTGAATTTAATCGACTATTTACAAAAATTGATGTGTTAGCAACTTTAACAATGCCTTCTCCTCCTCAAAGAATAGGAATCGATGAAATTATTATTGGTGGAAAGACAGAGGATTTATTTGGATATATGTGTAGGAACAACTACATTTTTAATATGATTGGTTTTCCAGCAGTTTCATTACCGTGTGGTTTAACAAAAAACAACTTACCAGTGGGTCTTCAATTAGTTTCATTTCCATATAATGAGCAAATCTTATTTAATGTGGGTTATTCATTTGAATCAAGTTTTTTGAAAGGTTTTTATGAAAAGAGAGATACTAGCTTACTTGCTTTAGAGTAATAACCAAACGTTCAATAATACAAAATAATTAAAAAATAGAATTATTAGTACTTAGAGAGGAAACAATAAATATTTTTTCCTCTCTATGATGATTACCGTATAAGTTATCACGAGAAGCATTGAAGATGAAGTTGAACGGATAGGCTTACTAGCTGGGGAATTATTGATCTTATTAGTTATTCATCATCAGAAATGGCAAATTAAAGAGGATACAAAAGAAAAGTTTTTATTGGTATAAAAAGTGATCGAAAATAATGAAATAGGTACTATAGATAAAATCGACAGTTCCATTTTACTTCCTTAAGTAAATATGATTTATACTAATTCCCAAGCGTGAAATAATCCCCAAAGAGTTAACATGATTATTTCATTAGGGCATCTTAGGAGGAATAAATTAGGCTTGTACCAAGCTTATTCCTCCTAATTTCTGTTTTATTCTTGTTAAATTTATATAGATGCTTGTAATTTTCCGAAAATTACTTTAATTAGTTCATACTTTCAATAACGTGTAGATTTCCTATTTTTCTCTTTAAAGTTAGAAATCCATTATGTCCTCTAGTCCTTCTTGAACACTTAATTCTTTTTTTTCATTTAAATCTGACCAAAGACGACTGTTAGCCTATATAAGGCTGGTCGTCTTTTATATATATATATATGAAAAAGATATCAATATTATACATTATATATATTTGTCTTATATATACGTCGCGATATACTATTATAAAGTAGCAAATTCTCTAGAGGCTTTTTGCAAGCAGAATTAACAGAGGTAGGGGATTAAACAATTCAAAAGACGAATGGTTTTAAAGCATATAGTTTACAGAAGCATTCAACAAATTGAATATTTCCTGTTAGGTATATTTTGAATCTAAAGCTGAAGCATTTTAAATTTGATTCATTTAACATCAAGTCTAAATTTCCAGGTGCGACTTTAAATATATTAAGATGTCCCATCGTAATGAAAGAAAAGGATTACTATGTGTTTTGCATGAAGATGTTTTATGCCAATATCCCTAGCTTTGCTCACAATATATTTTAATTAACAATTACTTATTTGGGATGTAAAAAGAAGGGAAAATGAAGAACATGAATAATATTCTATATCAACTAATTTTGTTGTTTGGATTAATGGCAATTGGATTGATCGCTAAGAAAAGTAAAATATTGGATGAAGACAGTGACAGGAGCATATCTAGGCTTATTGTCAATATTACCATACCTGCAACGATAATAAGTTCATCTATTGGTCAAAACATTGAAAATATAATGCCTGTAATAGTTGTTTTTTTCTTAGCAGTAGTTACATTCATAATTACTCCATTATTAAGTATCATTTTTGTGAAAAATCTTAAGATGGATAAAACTTATAAGTTAATGTTGAACTATAGTAATCTTGGATTTATGGGTATACCAATCGTGTCGAGTATTTATGGTGATAAGGCAGTGTTTTATGTCTCAATTTTTATGATGGTTTTTAATATAAGTTTGTTTTCCTATGGCATTTCAATTTTACAAGAGAGCAAGGTTAGGTGGAGTTTTAAAAAAATGATGAATCCAGGAATTGTATCTGCGATAATTGCTTTAGGTATTTTTATGTTTGAAATTCCAGTAGCAACCCCTATTGAAAACTTGATTACTTCTATTGGAAATATTACAACACCACTTGCTATGCTAGTTATAGGTTCGACTATAGCAGATGTAAAAATAATGGAAGTTTTAAAAGATAAAATGATATACATATATACAATTTTGAAACTAGTGATTTATCCTTCAGTAATTTGGGGAATCCTTCAATTTTTTATCCAAGATTCGATGATGCTGGGAATAGCTGTTATCTTGTCAGGATTACCTGCTGCTGGTAATGTTTCTATGTTGTGTATGGAATATAATGGTAATGTAAAGTTGGTTACAGAAGGTATCTTTATGTCCACCATATGTTCGATTGTAACACTCCCTATTCTTATGTTATTGTTCTAATATTTATCAGTGGAATGAGTAGCTAACGACGTACTAAATGAAGTTGACACTGAAATAATATATAACAAAGAAAAAATAGAGAGTAAGAATAGGCGTAAGGCCACAATTATAAAATGTTGTAACGAAGCAATAGTTAGAGAAAAATATATTTTATACTAATTAAGTAAAAAAACTTTCCTCAACCCAAATTAATCTATATATAACATTGATAACTAGATAAGAATAATTGTATACCCCCTATTACCTTTTTTTGTTTGAATAACAAGTGAATAATCATATTAGTTTATGCGCATTAATAATATATTCAAATGTAGATAAAGAACTTACTTAGATTTTAATTCATAAATATATAGAATAAAATAAAAGACTTTATGAAGAAATACACTTAAATGGGAGCTTGGATACACCAAGCTCCTTTTTTATGTTTTGTACTCCGGAACCGGGCAATTCAGCTAGGGTATCTAGATTTGTAAAATGTTTAAATAAACCCGTAAAATAATTTGAATATTGTATATAAACGTAAAGATTGTGACTTATTATAGTGTATAAACAATTAAAAAATATAAAAGAGAATCACAATATTCTTACTTCTAATGTTTTTTTTGATTATTTTTTATATTTTTTAACATAAAAAAATAGTCAAAATTTTCCGGTGGGAATTTTTAAGGGGGGTAAGGTACCTTAATCTTCATTAATTTGCTTCTATGTACTGACAAACTGTTTTTATTTTTTGTTCGTTCGTTTTCATTTTTGTTTTTTTAGGGGTCTCGGTATATTCGGCTATTAACTGCTCAAGGAAAAAATAAAAGGTTTCTTCTTTTTTTATATTCAGTGCTTCATTCATGATCATCTGATGGAGCTGATGCAGCAAACTAGTTTGCTCACTTCGAGAAGCAACATGTATAGTAAAATGAGGAAGGTAATCTTCTCCACTGATCTCTTTTGCCAAACTTCGCATGATTTCAGGCTTGATGTTCAAACAACGATAGTCCAAAGTTTTGTTGTCAATTTGTTCACAAGCGTGATTATCGAGAGGATTAAAAAAGATAAGGTCCCCTGTACTAATGATATATTCTTTGTTTTTGCAAGATAATCGTCTTTGTCCACTTTTTATAAATCCAATTACATAGTATTCATGAAAGTGATTCGGAAATTTTTGCATGATTCCATGAAAATGGTATGCTTCAATTTGTAAATCATGATCAAAACGAACCTGTCTCTCTTCTTATATCATTTGAACAACCTCTTTTTCAGTATTATGAAAGTAAGTGTTGTATAGATTTTTCGATTCCTCTTGTATGATATTGACTAATATACTCCTTTTAAAGACTAGAAGGCTTAGAATCTGTAATGAGTAACGAATTTTTTTGAAAATAGTAAAACAAATGTCTAGACAAATATTCTTAAATCATTATAATTAAAGTTGTAAATAATAACAGAAAATGAACAAAAATAATGTAAGCGAATTGTTTAGAGGGGAAAGAGACCTTTTTATCTAGCTAGATACTAATAGGCGGAATGCAAAGAAAAATAATAATTAAAAGAAGTATCATAAAAAGATACGAGAGTATAAAACTTTTTAGATTAGGTGGTCAGTATGAAAAAGTATGAGGCAATTTCAGCAGAAATAAAACGAAGAATTATGGAAAAAGAATATTCTACTGATTCTCCCATTCCAGATGAAATTTCACTGGCTAAGGAATTTGCTTGCAGTCGAATGACCATGAAAAAAGCTTTAGATGTGCTTGTTATGGAAGGATTGCTTTATCGTAAGAGAGGACACGGAACATTTATTGTAAAATCAGCGATTGACAATAAATTAGTAAATGTTGGAACAGGTGAATCGCTGGGACTGACAAATTTATTGAAAAATAAAAAGATAGAAAGCAAAATAGTTTTATATGAAGTCATGTTCCCTAATGAAGAGGTTGCTTCCCATTTATCGATTACAACAAAAACGCCAGTATATCATATTGTTCGGTTGAGAATTGTAGACGGAGAACCATATGTTTTGGAAGACACATATATGCCGAGTGATTTAATCAGTGGTCTTACAGAAGAAATTCTTCATTTTTCTATATACCAATACATTAAGGAGAAGTTAGGTTTAACCATTGCTGGATCACATAGGAAGATTAGAGCTTGCAAATCCAATGAATTGGATCAACAGTATTTAAACTGTGCATCAGATGATCCTATTCTTGAAGTGGAACAAGTATCTTATCTAAATACAGGAACTCCTTTTGAATATTCTTTTTCAAGACACCGATATGACAAGTTTTTCTTCACTGCTGTCAGCATATTAAAACCATAAGGATAGATAGTGGCGGAAATACACAAGCCTATGTTGTGCAATGAAGGTTATTAAGCCGAAAAATTAGGCATATATAAAAGAAGATTTAAATATTTTAATAACATTCCTTTAAGGGAGAGATTTTACTGAGTTTTAGAATAATAGTGTGGAGACTTGTATAAGTTCTTTCTATTATTCTAATAATTTGTGCAATATTGAGCAATATCGTTTTTTTTACAAACAAATTAGGAGGTTGGCGATATATGTCATTAAGTATACCATTATTTTTAAAACCAGTATTTAAAGAACGAATATGGGGGGGCAGTGCTCTAAAGGATCAATTTGGCTATTCGATTCTATCAAACAAGACAGGGGAGTGCTGGGCAATTTCGGCTCATCCCAATGGACCATCTATTATTGAAAACGGACCATATAAAGGAAAGACATTAAGTGAATTATGGGGAAATCAACCTGAACTTTTTGGACATTATGATTCAGAAAAATTTCCATTGCTGACTAAAATATTGGATGCAAATAGTGACTTATCTGTCCAAGTTCATCCAGATGATGTATATGCCGGCAAATATGAAAATGGAGAATTAGGGAAAACAGAATGCTGGTATATAATTGACTGCAAAGAAAATGCAGAATTGGTATATGGCCATCATGCGAAATCGAAAGAAGAATTTGCTGAACTTATAAAAGAAGGAAAATGGAATAAACTTTTGCAGAAGGTTTCCATTAAGCCTGGAGACTTCTTTTATGTGCCAAGTGGAACAATACATGCACTTTGTGAAGGAACCCTTGTATTAGAAACACAGCAAAGTTCTGATACAACATATCGTGTTTATGATTATGACCGTACAGATGAAACAGGAAAAAAACGCGAGCTCCATCTGCAAAAAGCAATGGATGTATCTACTGTGCCCCATGAGGATGCTGATACGCAGTTTGAAATCACAAAAAGCAATGCATCTGTAATTACTACCTTTGTAAAGGAGAACTATTTTACTGTTTATAAATGGGAAATAAACGGAAGAACAGACTTTTCTCAGGAACTTCCATTTCAGCTTGTTAGCGTCATTAAAGGGGAAGGGATTTTAACTATTAATAATGAAATGTATCCAATAAATAAAGGAACTCATTTTATTCTTCCAAGCAATGTGAAGCAGTTTTCTATTGACGGAGATGTAACAGCAATTGTTTCACATCCGTAAAAGGTATTGGATGGATAATTACTCTATGAAAACACGATGAAAACTTTTACTTTTTCATCGTGTTTTTTTATGGAGAAATTATCTCAGTAAATGTATTTTTTATTCTGAATTTAATGGCTATTCAGAAAAAAGATATATTGAAAAAATATATTGTATACATGTTCTTTTTTCTGTATTATCAAATTTATATGTCAATTTGAATAAGGAGTAGTATGACTATGCAGCAAAGAGTTTCTTTTTCAACGTATGCACTTATTGGAACCATGTTATTTGGCATGTTTTTTGGTGCGGGCAATTTAATTTTTCCAATACAGCTTGGTCAATTAGCAGGAACAAACTTTTGGTCTGCTTTAATTGGATTTTTAGTAACAGCAATTGGTCTTCCTTTTTTAGGGATACTTGCAATAGGATTATCAGGAAGCAACGGATTGCGAGAACTATCCAACCGTGTACACCCGGTATTTGGATTAATATTTTCTTTAGGGCTTTATTTAACAATAGGACCTTTTTTCGCAATTCCGCGTACAGCTACAGTTCCATTTGTAGTAGGACTGCAGCCATTTGTTTCAGCAGAGCATATTACCTTCATGCTTGCAGCTTTTAGTTTTGTTTTCTTTTTACTGGTATATTATTTTTCCCTTAATCCAGCAAAAATTATGGATTATATCGGCAAGTATTTAACACCGGCATTTCTTGTCTTTTTATTTGTGCTGATTATTACGAGTATTATTAATCCAATGGGAAGCTTTAAAGATCCAATCGGCAATTATGTAAACAATTCTTTTATGAATGGTTTTAAAGAGGGATATAACACGATGGATGCTCTTGCATCGCTCGCTTTTGGAATTGTGGTGATTAATGCTATAAAAAATCAAGGGATAACGAATGTTAAAGATATTGCAAAAACGACTTGGAAATCTGGAGTTTTTGCGATGCTTTTAATGATGATTATTTACGGATTTATTACCTATATGGGAGCTTCAAGTGTACAGACTATCGGGACATTTGATAATGGCGGACTGATATTTGCGGCAGTAGCGAAGCATTACTTTGGTTCTTTTGGCGGAATATTGCTTGCTATTATTATTGTGCTTGCTTGTTTAAAAACTAGTATTGGTTTAATTACATCTTGCAGTGAGTTTTTTCATAAAGTTTTTCCAAAAATCAGCTATAAAGGTTTTGTTTTTATTCTTTGCTTTGTTTCTTTCTTATTTGCTAATTTAGGTTTAGATAATATTATTCAATTCGCTGTTCCTGTTTTAATGTTTCTTTATCCATTAGCGATTGTTCTAATCTTTTTAGCATTAGGATCTCCGCTTTTTAAAGGAAAAAGGAGCGTTTATGCAACAGCTATGTTTTTTACATTTTTAGTAAGTCTGCTTGATGGTTATCAAGCATTAATTAGTAGTATTCCAACTGCAAAGCTTGCAATTTTTGATCAAATTGGAGCTTTCTATAAAAGTACACTTCCATTCTATGAGTTGGGGCTTGGTTGGATACTTCCAGCAATAATTGGTGTAGTGGTAGGATCTATGCTTAGATTTAAGAAACGCTCTATAACATAATATAGCTAAATAAATCATTGCCTCTTTAGTTTTTTGCTAAAGAGGCAATTTTTATAGAACGAAAAATTCAACAAAAAATGTATTTAAATGGTTTTAGCAATCAAGATCAAAAAAGTATTATCAATATTTGCTATTCTAGATAGGAGGTAAGGGAAATGCTGTATAGTCATGTAACGCAACATACGATTTCTTATATAGAGCACCATATTTTTGAACCGATTTTATTAGAACAGTTATCCAAAAAAATAGGATATTCTAAATATCATTTACTTCGAGTGTTTAAACAAGAAATGGGACAATCCATTGGTGACTATATTCGATGAAGAAAACTGGCTATTGCAGCGACAATGTTTATTCAAACAGAGGAATCCATTATTCAGCTTGCTTTTTTACTTAATTTTCAGTCTCAAGAAGCTTTTTCTCGAGTATTTAAAGATGTTTATGCATTGCCGTCAGGAAAATATCGGAAATGGATGAAAGCTATACAAATGAAAGAGGAGGATATGTCTATGAACCAAAAGAGGCAAGTGAAAGGATAGAGTTTAAGTGGAAGTAATCCAGAATTGTACGAGGTTATGTCGGATACAAAAGTTTTTCATTCTGGGGAAAAGTCTGGACTGCTGTATGCAGTAAAAGAAGCTAGTGAGCAGCAGTTTGGCACAATGATGCAGGCATTCCAAGCAAAGGAATATAAGGGAAAGCGTATAAAATTATCCTGTTTTCTTAAAACAGAGGCCGTAACAAAAGCTAGTGTTTGGATGCGAATCGATAATACATCTGGGGATACAATTCAGTTTGACAACATGGATAGCCGTTCTATTTATGGAACAACTGTATGGAATTATTATTCTATTTGTTTAGATGTACCAGAAGAAAACGATGCAATTCATTTTGGTGTGTTGCTTATTGGAAAGGGAAAGGTTTGGGCAGATGGTTTCCGGTTTGAAGTGGTGGATGAAAAAACGCCTACTACAAACATGCTGGAAAAAAATACTCTTCCAGATAAACCAGTAAATTTAACTTTCTCAAAATAATATACAATCTATAAAAGACTATAAAAGAATCGGCAACTAATCTGATTTTGAACTGCTCCCTGTCAA
>NZ_PISE01000029.1 GCF_002835805.1 Niallia nealsonii
TAGAAAAAAGCTGCGGTTTTTGTTTTTCCGAGAAATTCAGGAAAGAAGCTCACCGAATAACGAGTATTTACATAAGATGTTGAAGTAATATGATTCATTGCAAGGAGGATTTTTATAAAAAAGAAGGTGAAATATTCATGCTGACAGGGATGAAAATCGCTGTTATCGGCGGTGATGCGAGACAGCTCGAAATCGTCAGGAAACTAACAGAGCAAAATGCATTGCTTTCTTTAATAGGCTTTGAACAGCTAGATCACGCTTTTACAGGAGCTGCTAAAGAAAAAGTTGATGGAGTCGATTTTTCAAAGATTGATGCTATTATTATACCTGTAAAAGGAACAACACTTGACGGACAGGTAGACACCATTTTTTCTAATGAGGAAGTACATTTGACGGAAGAACTACTAAAAAAGACACCTCCTCATTGCGTTGTTTATTCAGGAATTTCCAATGCTTATTTGAATAGTATTACCAAAAATGCAAACAGATCTTTAGTACAGTTGTTTCAAAGAGATGATGTTGCCATATTAAATTCGATTCCAACAGTGGAAGGAACAATAATGATGGCAATTCAGCATACAGACACAACCATTCATGGTTCTAACATCATTGTATTAGGGTTAGGACGTGTAGGCATGAGTGTTGCACGTACATTCCATGCATTAGGAGCTAAAGTGAAAGTTGCAGCAAACACAAGTGAACATCTGGCCCGCATTATAGAAATGGGCTTAACACCGGTGCATTTAAATCATCTCAAAGAGGAAGTTGGCGACATTGATATTTGTATAAATACCATTCCTCATTTAGTTGTTACTTCTACTGTAATTGAAAAAATGCCCTTGCATACATTAATTATCGACCTTGCTTCCAAACCGGGAGGAACGGATTTTCAATATGCAGAAAAAAGAGGAATTAAAGCTTTATTAGCACCTAGCTTGCCTGGAATTGTTGCACCGAAAACTGCTGGAAATATTTTGGCAGATGTGCTGTCACAGCTATTACACGAGGAGCTGCAAAAGGGAAAGGAGCAGTCATAATGAGCTTAAAAGATAAAAGAATTGGATTTGGCATTTCCGCATCACATTGTACGTATGCAGAAGTATATCCACAAATAGAGAAATTAGTAAACCTTGGTGCAGATGTTGTTCCAGTTGTTACAGGAAATGTAAAGAGTACGAATACTCGCTTTGGTAAAGGATTTGAATGGATTGGAAAAATAGAGGAATTAACTGGTAATCAAACCATTGATAGTATTGTCGATGCAGAGCCACTAGGACCAAAAATTCCTCTAGATTGCATGGTTATTGCCCCGCTTACGGGAAATAGCATGAGCAAATTTGCCAATGCAATGACAGACAATGCTGTTTTAATGGCAGCAAAAGCTACATTGCGCAATCAAAAGCCGGTAGTATTAGGCATTTCTACAAATGATGCTCTTGGTTTAAATGGAGTTAATTTAATGCGGCTAATGTCAACAAAAAATATTTATTTTATTCCATTTGGTCAAGATGATCCGGTGAAAAAACCTAATTCTATGGTAGCTAGAATGGCGGCGCTTCCTGAAACGATTGAAGCAGCAATTGAAGGCCAACAAATTCAGCCCGTTATTATTGAAAAATATTTAGATTAAATGCTGGATTTTATTCCTTTATTTTGAAGAAAAAGATGTTTATACATCAAAAAGTTTAGAGGTTATTACGCTTCTGATCATCTTTTTGAAAGAATCAGAAAAAAGATTCTGTTCATATGTGCGTAATATGTTAAAATAAAGAATATTCATTGATGGCGGCGAGCTTGTCGCCGTCATTATTGTATACTATAGAGAAATTTTCACCTTGGAAGGGGAGCCTTTAAATGGAGCAAAAAAAAGGATTTAACGTCGCAGTAGTTGGAGCAACTGGAGCAGTAGGGCAACAGATGATTAAAACACTTGAATCAAGAGATTTTCCGATTTCAACATTAACTCTTTTGTCTTCTAAACGTTCAGCTGGGACAAAGGTTACTTATAAAGGGCAAGAAGTGACAGTGCAAGAAGCTACACCGGAAAGCTTTAAAGGAATTGATATTGCTTTATTCAGCGCAGGTGGAGGGGTTTCAAAAGAATTAGCTCCACATGCTGTGGAACATGGAGCAATTGTTGTAGACAATACAAGTGCCTTCCGTATGGATGAGAATGTGCCGTTAGTAGTACCAGAAGTAAATCAAGAAGATTTGTTCAAACATAATGGAATTATTGCAAACCCGAACTGTTCTACTATTCAAATGGTAGTAGCGCTAGAGCCGCTAAAAGCAAAATACGGTTTGTCAAAAGTGTTAGTTTCTACTTACCAAGCAGTTTCTGGTTCTGGTGCGGCGGCGGTTGAAGAGTTAAACAGCCAAACAAAAGCAATCATTAATAATGAAAGCTTCGAGCCCAAAATCCTTCCAGTTAAAAGTGATAAAAAACATTATCAAATTGCATTTAACGCAGTTCCGCAAATTGATGTGTTTACAGAAAATGGATTCACTTATGAAGAAATGAAAATGATCAATGAAACAAAAAAAATTATGCATGACGATACATTAAAAGTGGCAGCAACATGTGTGCGCATACCGGTGGCAACAGGTCATTCAGAGTCAGTTTATTTCGAATTAAATGACAATAATGTAACTGTTGCTGATATAAAAGAAATTTTAAAATCAGCTCCTGGTGTTGTATTGCAAGATGATCCAGAAAATCAAATTTATCCAATGCCAGCTAATTGTGTTGGATTAAATGATACATTTGTAGGTCGTATCAGAAAAGATTTAGATGTAGAAAATGGCTTCCATATGTGGGTTGTTTCGGATAATTTATTAAAGGGTGCTGCATGGAACTCTGTTCAAATTGCTGAAAGCCTAGTGGAATTAGGAATCGTAAAATAAATTTAAAAAAATTATGGACAGTAGCAACAAAGTAGTGCTCTCTGCTTAACATATAAATAGATAAAGATGCATTTCTGTACAATTTCAGAAAACAGTCTATACTATGTATGTTGAAAGAAATAGAGGGTCTTTAAAACAGCATTGAATAATTGTGCTTCATTTTTTTAAAGTGGAAAATGAAGTGCAAACTGTTCTAGAGTAGAGAACCCTCAAAAATAGCACTTTTTTTAAGTGTATTGAGGTGTTTATAATGAAAATAATTGTACAAAAATTCGGCGGAACTTCCGTTAGAGACGAAGAAGCCCGCAACAAAGCAAAAGAACATATTGAAGATGCATTGCAAGAAGGATATAAAGCAGTGGTTGTTGTATCTGCAATGGGCCGTAAAGGAGAACCATATGCAACAGATACCCTATTGTCTTTAATTGGCGGTGCAGAAAATAGATTAAGCAAACGGGAAAACGATTTGCTTTTATCGTGCGGCGAAATCATCTCAAGTGTTGTTTTTACCGAAATGTTAGTGGAAAACGATATTAAAGCGACTGCCTTAACAGGAGCACAAGCTGGATTTGTAACGAATGATGATTTTAATCAAGCTCGAATTATCGAGATGGATGTCGCACGTTTAAAGAAAGAGCTGGAAACAATGGATGTTGTTGTTGTGGCAGGATTCCAAGGAGCTTCTGCAAATGGCGATACAACTACATTAGGAAGAGGCGGAAGTGATACTTCGGCAGCGGCATTAGGTGCAGCTTTAAATGCAGAAGTAATTGATATATTTACAGATGTTGAGGGAATTATGACAGCAGATCCCCGTATTGCAGAAAATGCGAGACCTTTATCTGTTGTTACCTATACAGAAGTTTGTAATATGGCGTATCAAGGCGCAAAAGTTATCCATCCTAGAGCGGTTGAAATTGCTATGCAAGCAAAAGTTCCCATACGAATTCGTTCCACATACTCTAAAGGGCTTGGTACGCTAGTAACAACTATTAGCCCTGAAAATATGGGCAGTGATATAAAAGAAAGACCTGTAACAGGCATTGCTCATGTAGCCCCTGTTACACAATTGAAGGTATTTGCTAAAAAGGACCAATATGATTTGCAGGCACAAGTGTTTAAAGCAATGGCGAATGAGGAAATCAGCGTTGATTTTATCAATATATCACCTAATGGTGTTGTTTATACAGTAAGTGCTGAAATGACAGCCAAGGCAATTTCTGTTTTAGAGCAAATGGGCTATGAACCTGTTGTAGAAAAAGATTGTGCTAAAGTATCTGTTGTTGGTGCAGGTATGGCTGGTGTTCCTGGAATAACTTTTAAAATTGTGACGGCATTATCCAAAGAAGGCATTCGCATCTTACAATCTGCTGATAGTCATACGACGATTTGGGTGCTTGTAAAGCAAGAAGACTTAAAAAAAGCCGTAAATGTATTGCATAATGCATTTGAATTAGAAAAAGAAGTGTTACATTAAAACACAACAAGATTGAAAATGAGAATAGGAGTGGAACGATGGGTTTATTTGGTAGGGTAGCAACGGCCATGATTACACCATTTGATGCAAAGGGACATATTGATTTTCCAAAAACAACACAGTTAATTAACTATTTACTTGAGAATGGAACAAATTCGTTAGTAGTAGCAGGTACGACTGGAGAATCGCCAACATTATCAAAGCAAGAGAAAGTTGCTTTGTTTAAACATGTGGTAGATGTAGTGGAAAAGAGAGTTCCAGTAATTGCAGGAACAGGTAGTTATAACACATATGATTCCATCGAATTAACAAAACAAGCAGAAGCGGCAGGAGTAGACTCTGTTATGGTAGTAGGTCCATACTATAACAAACCAAATCAAGAAGGGATTTATCAGCATATTAAAGCGGTAGCTGAAAATACATCGCTTCCGGTAATGGTTTATAATATTCCTGGGCGATCTGTAGTAAATATTGAACCAGAAACGATTATTCGTTTAGCTAATGATATTGATAATATTGTTGCTGTCAAAGAAGCGAGCGGCAATTTAACAGCAATGACAAAAATTATTGCAGGGACAAAAGATAATTTCGCTGTATATAGTGGGGATGATAGCTTAACATTGCCAATCCTTTCTGTTGGCGGAAGTGGCATAATATCGGTAGCATCTCATGTAATTGGAAATGAGATGCAGGAAATGGTCACATCATTTCTAGAAGGGAATGTAGAGAAAGCGGCAAAGATTCATCAGCAATTATTGCCTATTATGTCTGCAATGTTTATGGCACCAAACCCTGTGCCAGTAAAAACAGCTCTTCAGATAAAAGGATTGGATGTTGGTTCCGTAAGATTGCCATTAGTGCCGTTAACAGAGGAAGAACGCACTAAACTTATTTCCTATATTTGATTATATGCTTTTTAATTTTTGAGCTGTTTGGTAATTGGATAAGGTTTTTATTTAGGAATTTGAATAAAATCTCTAAAAAACTAAGTACAGAGTTTTTGCAAAAAAAAAGGATCAGATCTCACAAATATATCTATGGTTATTTAAGAACTGTTGATAGATATAATGTGGAAACTGATCCTTTTATTTTTTATTCCCCTCCTCAAGGAACAAAAGGGAGAGAGTTGGGGTAGGCAGTATCTAATTAGTTGGCCATGATAGAATCTACTCTGTCACTTCTTAAATAATGGTATAACGCTGTAAAAAGGTCAATCATTCTACTCATCTCCTCTAATGCAATCTGTCCAATAGTGGCAATTTGAATCCAATTTCTTTCTAACAGATAGCTGCTTTCGTAATGAAGGATATATCCTTGTCCTTTCATCAAGTCACCCAACATACGTGAGGATAAGTCCTTTTCAATACAAATAGTTAGAATAGGAAAAGCCCCGTTTTGTGAATCGGCTAATATGGAAAAACCTTTTTCATTCAGTTTTTTATAGGCAAGAGAATAAAGATCTTTTATATGTATATATTTTTTTCTGAAATCCACAGAAAGTATGGCATCTAATGTGGAAAGCAGATAGGAAGAATGGGTATAAGGAATGCTTTTTTTCTTAAAGTATTCTCCTAAATCTAGATAAGGTGGTAATTGTAAGCTTGGTTGTATAGGATGATTATGAAAAACAAAGGATAAACCAGCAAGCGAACCTAAGGCTTTGCCGCTTACTCCTGAAGCAAGGTATACATTTTTTAACTGTAATGGGAGTGCACCTATCGAACTAATGGAATCAACTATTTCCTTTAGTTCATACTTTTCGCAAAAAGAAGAAATCATGTCCATGGAGTTCAAAACACCGGTTGATGTTTCACAATGAACGTACCAAATCCATTTGATATCTTTTTCTAAAACTTCTAAAAGATCCTCTTCATAAAACGCTTCTCCCCATTTTTTTCTAAGAGAGCAGTAAGTTAATTTAAAACGATCTGCACGACTTATTAATCTTTCCCCGAATTCTCCATTGCTTAAGATCAATCCTTTTTCCTCTAACAAACTAAGCTGTGCTGCGATGCAATCATTAGCTAAGGTGCCTGTACCAAGCAATACTTGTACATATGCAGATGAAGTTAAAGAACAAAGCTTATTCTGTACAGATTTCATCAATTCATAAAACTTTTGATCTCTATGTGGGATAACATCTTGAAGGAGAACTGATTTCACTTCATGATTTACTTCGACTGGACCAGGCAGAAAAGATACTTGACGATGATATAAATTTTTTGACTGATTAATAATTTCCTTTGTTATATACATTGGCTGATAAAAAGCCCCTGTTTGTCCCACTAAATGAGCGAATGGAATAAATCCCATGTGCTTATAAAGCTTTAACTCCCGTGTCGTTCCACTAATAATAGCCAATGTATAATCATGCTGGATAAAATATTGATAAAGCATTCGCATTAGTCCGATAAAAACTTTTGTTTTTCGATATTCTTTTCGAATAGATAATAAGCGTATTTCACATATTTTGGAGGAATGAATAGGCAAATAGTTTTCAACGGATCCTAACTTTTTATCTAAAGAGAATGGCCGATTATCATGAATTGCAACCATTCCAATGAGTGTTTGATCTTTTAAAGCGATTAAATAGGTATTCTGTTGATGAAAAGAATCAATCAATGCCCTTTCTTCCTTTTTTTCATGCTGTGGAATCTCTTCCACAAATGTTTCATAGTTCAACTGATGTATTTGTTCAAACTCATGAGGCAAATTCGCTAGCTTAAAAAGATATGGTGATTGTTTTTTCATTCAAATCCACCTTTCAAAAACTATAATAAAATAACTAGTAATTAATTAGTGTTCACTTTTTTTGGTATAAAATGTCTTAAAGGAATATTATGAGATAAAATGATCATTGCCATAAGGATCATTGCAATAAAAAAGCTGAAAATATTTTCTTTAAGGAATAGAAAGGAAACGCAGCACGTTGCCAATGAAAGCAGACCAGGAACAGTGAAACTTCTATAAATAAGATAAAAGAGAAGAAAACTCGCTAAAATGATGACGATAAAAATAGGCTGTATGACAATTATTCCCCCTATAAAGGCAGAAATCCCTTTGCCTCCTTTCCATTGAAAGAAAATCGGCTTGATATGCCCAGCGCAAGCGAATAATAAGCCTAATAATAGAATACTAGTTGAGTAGTCCAAAACCCTGCCAAGATAAACTATAAAAGCCCCTTTTAATGCATCCCCAAAAAAGGTGCAAATAAAAGCTTTTTTTCCATATAGCCTTCCAGCATTTCTTGCACCAGCATTTTTGCTTCCTTCTTTTCGTATATCTTTATTGGCTAAAAACTTGCTTACTACAAATCCAAAAAGAATATTTCCAGTACAGTAAGCAAGCAAAAAATAGAAAAATAAAATAATCTCACCCTCTTAAAAAACGACTAATTATATATTATATGCAATTAGACTAAAAATAAATGATTTAATAAATGATCCAAACGGAAAAATTGATAGTGAAAATAAAAGGGAAATAGCGTTCAGCCAATAACCTGTAAAGGATCTTACGGCTGATTGCTGTTGAACTAGTGAGGCTTTTGTGGGCAAGATTCTAGCCAATTAGATTCTTCATTCTCCTTAATAGCCATAAGGAGAGGTATTACTATGTGATAAAAATGCTAATTTAACTAATAATTTAGTTAAATTAGCTATCATTGCTAACGAGATTTGTTGATTATTTACAATGACATATCTATTTATTCATTGTATTATGTTAGAAAAGTTAACATTCAGAAAAGAAAGAAAAATTTTTCGTTTATGAATATTTAGAATATGGAGGTAACCAATGAATCAACAAATTTTAGCAGCGAAGAAACAGCCTTTTTATAAGGGGATGTTTTTTCAGATAATGACAGCGATTGTATTAGGGATTTTAGTCGGTTATTTGTGGCCAAACGTCGGCACGATGCTTAAGCCGATAGGAGATGGATTTATTAAACTGATTAAAATGATTATTGCACCATTAGTTTTTGGAGTGGTAGTTGTTGGGATTGCAAAAGTGGGCAATATTAAAACAGTAGGAAAAATAGGTGGCAAAACTTTATTGTACTTTGAAATAGTTACAACGTTTGCCCTAGTTATTGGAATGGTAGTTGGAAATATCATGAATCCAGGCGTAGGATTGAATATTGATCCTGCTACTTTAAGTACAAGTGATGTAGAAGAGAAAACAAATGGTTCTCACCTTCCAAGTGAAGGAGAATTTATTTTAAATATGATTCCAGATAGTGCTGTTGGTGCATTTGCTAATAATTCTATGCTACAAGTCCTGCTAATTTCCTGTTTGTTTGGGATTGCTCTTGTTCATATTGGAGGACGTACCTCTGAGCTATTAATAGATGTGGTGGAAAATGTAAATTCCGTTCTCTTTAAAATTATGGGATATATTATGAAACTAACCGTATTGGCTACATTTAGTGCGATGGCAGTTGCGGTCAGTCAGTATGGGTTAAATACTTTAGCTTCTTTTGGTAAGCTATTTGTGGCAATGACAGCTGCATGTATTCTCTTTTTATTAGTCTTAGCAGTAATCTTACAAGTTTTTTGTAAATTGAGTTTATGGAGATTAATCTTGTTTATACGGGAAGAAGTTATGCTTGCGTTTGCTACAGGTTCTACAGAAGCGGTTATGCCTCAGTTGATGCATAAATTTGAACAAGCCGGATGCAATAAAGCAGTTGTTGGACTAGTAGTGCCGACTGGCTATTCCTTTAATTTGGATGGTGCATCCATTTATCTTTCTATCGCTCTTGTGTTTTTGGCTCAAGCAACAGGTGTTGATCTAACTTTAGCGGATCAGCTTGTAATGCTGGGAATTTTATTATTAACTTCAAAAGGAATGGCAGGAATTCCAGGTTCAGCATTTGTAGCTTTGTCTGCAACTGCAGCAGCAACAGGCTCCATATCAGTAGCGGCAGTTGCTTTAATGCTTGCACCAGATAGATTTATGGGGAATTTTCGTACGACTGTAAATATTATTGGATATGCTGTTGCAGCATTTATTATCGCTCGTTGGGAAAACTTGCTGGATACAAAACGTGCTAAAGGAGTTTTAGGAGGGACGATTCAAATTCCTTCTGAACGAAGAAATCAAAGTAATGAAGAGGTATTTCTATCAGCTAAATCTTAATAGTAAAATTTAATGCAATAATCCTCTGAGAAAAATACTCAGAGGATTATTGCATTTTTAAAATATAAGCTCTGTTAAACTAAAATGTTGATTTTTGCGTACTAAAAAAGACTGTTTTGACCAAACAGTCTTTTTAATGCTATTCAACTAATGCATGCATTAGTTATATAAGAAAATTACATTTGATTTTTAGAAATTAATCTCCTCAATAGAAAATATTTGCCTCCTCTATGTCAAAACTTGTTGGCTAAAATAGCTTTGTAATTAACAATTTTACAGGTATAATCATTATGATAAAATTAGAAGGAGGAATAAAAATGAAGCAAACATCTCTCCATTATTGGCATAAAGAACATAATAAGCGAGTAGCCAAATTTCATAAAAAACACGAAATTGAAATACAACGAGGTGAAAATAGGAACAGTTTGTTAGCTAAATGGGAAAGATATTTTTATAACAAAGTAATTTCACCTCTAAAAAAAGTGAAATAATACCTCTTTGAAAGAACTGTCCCCTAGTATATTTCTTTTTTGTTCCACTTTTAGATATTCTAATAGGAAAACAAACCTTATTCAACTAACCTGCCATTTAGTTGAATAAGGTTTGTTTAAATATTTTAGATTACTAACTTTGATTGGCGAATTTGTTGGTTTGTTAAATGGTGTTCGCATAGCGTGGTACTGACAAACACTTTTTTTATATTCGACGTTGTTGCGTCAAAACCTTTCATTTCGAGGAATTGAAACCATGCCAAAATAATTATCAAGATATTTTGTAGCAACACCTTTAAATTGGTCAATCCAATGACTTAATCTCGCATGATAACCGTTTACGTTTTGGATAGGATAAATTCCTTTGATAACATCACCAGTTTTCGATGTATTGATACGATAATGTTCCATTCCCTTTTCTTTCGCATATGTCATATAAGCTCGCCAAGCATCCGTACATAAAATCTTATCTGAATTCAATAAATGACCAATCGTTTCCTCGACTTTTCATTTTACAATTCGACCTAAACAAGTTACTGTAGAAACAGTTTGTTTGTTTCGGTCACGGGCAACCAATACACAAACTTGCTCACGGCTGATACCTCGGAATTTTGACATACCACCACGTTTGCGACCTTTACGACCAGATATACGTTTACTACCTTTTTCAGAGGTCTCATCCATTTCGACGATACCTTCAAATCCATCAACTTTAATTTCTTTTAGTGCATTTAAGATTTTGTGTCGCCAATAGAAGCGTGTGACCCATTTAATTCCTAAAATTTGTTCACATTTTCGAAGAGAAAGTCCTTCAAACATTAGTTTGATAAACTCTGTCCAATATTTAGGGTAATGTGTTCCGTGCATTGGAGTGTTAGTTAAGTCATTAAATGTTTTACGACAAGCCTTACAACGGTAACGCTGACGACCTTTGTATTTACCAAACCGAACGACGAATTCACATGTGTAATGAGGACATGCGAAACCCTCCGCGAAACGAGTTTCCCTCATTTCATCTACAAGAGAACCCGTTTGAACAATTGGAAATAAAGTGTTTTTTAATGTCCAAAACAATTGTTCTTGTTGGCGTGGGTCTATTTTCTTAATATGATTTAGTAAATTACGAAAGGCTGTTTTCATGCGGTCGTACACTCCTAATTGGTTTCTATAAATATAGTATAACCAAAAATTTTGCATGTTTTCGAAAATCAACAATATTTTTTAACAGAGCCAAAATATAAAATAAAGATATTTAGTTTCATATATTCAAAAGAGAGTTATGAAGATGCTGTTGACTTATCAGAATTGTAAGATTTCCTTATAATTTATTCTTGTGAAACATCCTTTTTTAATTTATGATAAAAAGTATATTATTAGTGATTTAACTTGCTAAAGTATCGTTAACTCACTAAGTAATACAGAATTTTTAACCTGGGGGAGAAACAATGGCAACAACGAATCAGCTACAGAAAAAATTATTGCCTCGGCATATTAGTTTAATGGCAATGGGGGGCGCAATTGGCACGGGGATTTTTAAAGGGAGTGCAGAAACAGTCTCTTTGGCAGGACCTGGTGTAGTGGTTGCTTATATATTTGCAGGATTATTGCTGCTTGTAGTAATGGGGGCTATCGCAGAGATGGCAATGGTTTATCCAAATACTAATATGAAAGGTTTTGTACGTAAAGCATTCGGGCCCAGATTATCGTTTATTACAGGCTGGCTGTACTGTATTCTTTGGCTAGCAGTTTGTATTATAGAAGTCGTAGTTGCAGGAAGCTTTTTGCAATATTGGCTGCCGTCAATTCCATTATGGGTTTTAAGCTTAATATGCTCTATACTACTTATTGCGATTAATATGATGAATGTAAAAAACTATGGGGAATTTGAATTTTGGTTTGCGGGAATAAAAATTGCCATGATTATTGTGTTTATTATTTTAGGTGCATGCATTTTATTTGGCATTATTCCAAGTGGACAAGCAAACTATTTGGAAAACTTTACGAGTCATGGGGGCTTTTTTCCAAACGGCGGGACATCCATTTTTGCAGCATTATTAATTGTTATGTTTTCATATGGGGGATCTGAACTAATCGGTGTAACCGTAACAGAAGCTAAAGATGCAGAAAAAGTCTTACCTAAAGTAATTAAAAGTTTTATATTCCGGATTATATTATTTTATACATTGCCGATTTTAATTATTTGTGGATTAATACCATGGAATCAATTAACAAACGAATCTAGTCCTTTTGTTCAAGTATTGTCCATGACTGGATTTCCTTTTGCAGATCATTTAATGAACTTTATTTTAATCATAGCTGTATTGTCAGCAGCGAATTCAGGCATTTATGGTTGTACAAGAATGATGTATTCATTAGCTGATGAAGGGGAAGGGCCAAAAATATTTTCAAAAGTATCCAAAAATGGTGTTCCTGTCTATAGTTTGCTTGTGATGGCAGTAGTGCTTGTTTTAGGATCAATGATTGCTCTTGTTGCCCAAGATCAAGTCTTTACTTTATTAATGGCATTTCCTGGATTTATCGTTTCTATTGTTTGGATTAGTATTTGTTTGGCGCAAATAAAATTGCGTAGAAGCTATCCTAGTAACCCTAGCTTTAAACTTTGGGGCTATCCATATATTTCGGCATTTACAGCTGTCGTTTTAGGCGCTATTGCGATAACTTTTGTATTAAACGAAGCAAATCGCATCAGTATTATAGCTTGTTTAGTTATTATTGCTGTATTAGCAATTCTCTCTATATTTAAATTTAAAAAAGACATATAAAACACCACCAATATGGCAAATGCCTGTTCTTAGAATAGGTGTTTGCCATATTTTTTTAGAAAGGGATCTTTTGACCTTTTCTGTTGAATTTCACTTGCAGCAGAAGTCTTCTCTACCTTATACTCCAATTAATATCATGCAAAAATTAATTATTCACTTTCACACAACCTAGAGAAAAGAACAAAAAATAAATAGTAATTATGCAGTGTTTCTACATGAATTATACTAAAATCCTTTATAAGGAGGTAGATTTGCTAAGCAATGCCAATTTTGTAACAGTTAGTATGTGAGCGTTTACATGTTTTGGTCGAAAATAATAAGATTTTTCTCCTATAATAAGATGTTTTCGATAAATTGGTTGTAAACTTTTTCAAACATAAAGTATAATAATGATAACTGATCAATGGTCGGCCTAACTCAACATAGGAGGAAACAAAAATTTATGAAAAATGAAAAAATAAAGCTGGTCGCCCTCGGAGGAGTAGGGGAGAACGGAAAAAATATGTTTGCTGTAGAAGTGGACGAAGACATATTTGTGATAGATGCCGGCTTAATGTATCCACAAAATGAAATGCTGGGAATTGATATTGTGGTCCCAGATATTACTTATTTAAAGCAAAATGCGGAAAAAGTTAAAGGGATCTTCTTAACACATGGACACGAAGACCATATTGGTGGATTATCCTATTTTTTAAGAGAACTGGATGTACCGGTTTATACGACGCGTTTAACGGCAGAATTTGCAAAAGAAAAAATGAAAGAACAAGATTTTAAAGGACAAGCACGGTTTGAAATAATTACATCAAAATCAGTACTGAAATTTCCATCAGCAACGGTTTCTTTTTTTAAAACAAATCATAGCATTCCAGATAGTGTAGCGGTAGTCGTTCATACATCAGAAGGAGCTATTGTTTATACTGGTGATTTTAAATTTGACCAGACAGCGGCACCTCTTTATAAAGCAGAATACGGAGAAATGGCGAAAATTGGCGATAAAGGGGTACTTTGTTTATTATCAGAAAGCACAGATGCAGATAAACCAGGATATTCCGTTTCTGATGCAACGGTAACACAAGAACTATACCATGCATTTTTGCGTGCAAACGGCCGAGTTATTGCAGCAGTTTATGCAACGGATTTAAATAGAATTCAGCATATTTTTGATGCGGCTGCCAAAACAAAGCGCAAAGTGGCAATTATGGGGAAAAATTTGCAGCGTATATTAAATATCGCATTAAGAAATAATTATTTGCTAGTGGAAGAAGATGTACTTGTTTCATTAAATGAAGTGCAGTCTTATTCCCAGAGTGAAACCATCATTTTAACAACAGGAGCAAAAGGTGAACCGGTTGAAGCGCTGCAAAAGATGGCAAGGAAACATCATAAACAAGTAACAATTGGTGAAGGAGATACGATTCTTTTTTCTGCATCACCGACTCTTGGTAGTGAAGTTTTTGTCGGAAAAACGATTGATATGCTGTATCGTGCTGGTGCAAAGGTTATTTCAGGAAATAAATTATTTAATAGTTCCAATCATGGCAGTCAAGAAGAATTAAAGTTTATGATTAATGTGATGAAGCCAAAGTATTTTCTTCCAATACATGGGGAGTACCGCTTATTGCATGTTCATGCAAAAATTGCGGAAGAATGTGGCGTTAATCGCAAAAATATTTCTATTCCTGAAATTGGAGAAGTAATCGAATGGAAAGATGGAAAGTTCCGCAATGGAGGGAAAATTTCTGCTGGAAATCTGTTAATTGATGGAAGCGGAATCGGTGATGTTGGAAATATTGTGCTCAGAGATCGGAAACTTCTTTCACAAGATGGTATTTTAACGGTTGTTGTTACTTTAAATAAAGCAGAAAGAAAGATATCTGCAGGGCCTGAAATTATTACAAGAGGTTTTGTATATGTAAGAGAATCTGAACAGCTGTTAGAAGAAGCGGCGACTCGTGTTAAAGATATTGTTGAAAAAAGCATCAGTAAGGAAAGTTTTGATTGGACCGGCATCAAACAAGATATTCGTGATACATTAAATCAATTTTTATATGAAAAAACAAAACGAAGACCAATGATTCTTCCGATTATTATGGAAGTGAAACCTGTACGAAATAGATAAAAAGAACTGTTTTGGCAAGTGCGTTTGCTTGCTGAAACAGTTTTTTTTATTTTATCCTGAATAGACGAGAAGAACTCATCTTTAAGGAATAGAAAGGGCATAGCTTAATGAGTTAGGTGAGAATAAATCTCCTTCGGAAAAGAGGGAACTGCCCATCTCAACTGTTCGACTGCCGCATGATGAAAATTGCTACTGATTGAAGTTTCACTTTATTTCCTGTTTGGCTCGCATGAAATTGCCACTCTCGCTTCATACTACATATATATTGTGTAAGGAAGGGAGATTTTATTGTGACAGATAATACGGAAAGAAATAATACAGATGAACAGCCGAAGGAAGATAAGCCATCTAGCTTAATGGAAAAAATACAGCAGCTGGGTCAAACGAATGTTCCACAAATGGCTCAAGATTCGAAAATTCACTGTTTAACAATAGTTGGTCAAATTGAGGGGCACCTGCAGCTTCCCCCACAAAATAAAACGACTAAATATGAACATCTTATTCCACAAATCGTGGCAATCGAACAGAACCCCAAAATAGAAGGGGTGCTTGTTATTTTAAATACTGTGGGAGGCGATGTAGAGGCAGGTTTAGCAATCTCGGAAATGCTTGCATCCCTTTCCAAACCAACCGTTTCTTTAGTGCTTGGAGGAGGTCATTCAATAGGTGTCCCAATTGCGGTTTCATGCGATTATTCTTTTATTGCAGAAACAGCAACAATGACGATACACCCGATTCGATTAACAGGACTTGTAATAGGTGTGCCCCAAACATTTGAATATTTGGATAAAATGCAAGAAAGAGTAGTGAATTTTGTCAAGAAGCATAGCCAAATCAGCGAAGAAGAATTTAAAGATTTAATGTTTGCAAAAGGAAATTTAACAAGAGACATTGGCACAAATGTAATTGGCATTGATGCAGTAAAATCAGGACTGATTGACGGGGTTGGCGGCGTTGGGGAAGCAATGACAAAGCTGAATGAATTGATTGATCTGCAAAAAGAAAAGAATGAAGGCTTGGTACAATGATCATGTATACGATGATGCCGGATGAATTAATATTTCCAATCCACCAAGATATCTATGAAAAACAGCGGGTAATCAACTATAATGGCATACCTTTGCTTGTAGAATTAAATGAACCACATCAATATGAAGTGATTCGGATTTTAAGTACAGACCCTAATCATTATTTGCATTCTCCCATTCAACCTGGGACAAAGCTGAATGTAAATGAATCTTTCATTTTTTAATTATGTTATAATATAATTAAAAGAAAGGCTATGTTAAAGTTTATTGTTGATTTTGGCACTTTGTTGATTGGAGTGAAGGGTGCGAGACTCCTTCTTTGAAAAACGCTTCAAAGGGAATGCCTATAGTCGAAATCAACAGACAAGTTTAACGGAGCCAAAAGAAAAACTGGTGTATAAGTGCAAAAAAAGAGCAGCCAACAGATAAGGCTGCTCTCCGTGTTTCAAAAAATAAGAAGATACTTTTCCAATTATTTTGATGAAAACAAAGGATTATGCTTGCTGAATGGATAAATATACAAGAAATAGTTTGCGTGGATGAAGAAAAAATTGAAATTTAAAATTATTAGGTGATAACATGGCTAAAAGGAAAAAAAGAAAAACCAAAAAGAAAAAACAACTAAAGCAAACTTTGCAATATGAATTGGCTGCATTAGTGGTGATAACAATTGCGATTATCTCCATTCTACAGCTTGGGGTTGTCGGAAAAACAATAGTAGAGTTTTTTCGGTTCTTTACAGGGGAATGGTACATGCTTTGTCTGCTTGGAATGATTGTATATGGCGGGTATTTAATGTGGAAGCGAGAAAAACCATTTCTTTGGAGTACAAAATTAAATGGAATATACTTGATAGTAGCAGCTTTTTTGCTGTTAAGTCATGTCACTCTTTTTAATATGCTGTCAAGCCAAGGCAGATTTGAAAATCCAAGTGTTATTTATAATACATGGCAAATATTTTGGATGGAAGTGAATAAACAATCAAGTACTGTCGATCTTGGAGGCGGCATGATTGGCGCCGTGCTATTTGCACTGTTTCATTATTTATTTGATACAGCAGGAACAAAGATGATTAGTTTTATTGTAATCATTATTGGAGGCATGCTCTTAACTGGAAAAACATTAAGTGGGGCATTTCGCAAAGTGATGCTTTCCATTTGGGAGTTTTTGCTTGGACAGTGGATAGCCTTTAAAGAAGATCTAACAGAATGGAAGGAAAAGAGCCAAGCAAAAAAACAAGCAAAAAAAGAAGAAAAACAAATGAAAAAAGAACGTCGCAGACAAGAGGCGCAAACAGAGCAACAGCAGCCGCAAGCACAGACGCCGTTAATTGTCAACCCGCCGCAAGGAACGCAAGAAGAACCATACATACCAGAACCGGTTATATCCACATTTGCAGAAAATGCTTATTCAAACGAGGAAGAAAAGATAGAAGAAACAGTCACACAGGAGCCGGAAGAAGAGCAAAGTGTACCAATTGCTTTTACAGAAGTGGAAAATACGGAGTATGAATTGCCGTCTTTAAAACTATTAAAACTCCCGCGGAAAACAGATCAAAGTGGGGAATATGAGTTAATTCACGCAAATGCTGCAAAACTTGAGCGGACATTTCAAAGCTTTGGCGTAAAGGCGAGAGTGACAGAAGTCCATCTAGGCCCTGCCGTAACAAAATATGAAGTTCATCCAGATGTTGGCGTAAAGGTTAGCAAAATTGTTAATTTAAGTGATGACTTAGCTTTAGCATTAGCGGCAAAAGATATACGTATTGAAGCGCCAATTCCAGGTAAATCGGCAATTGGAATTGAAGTGCCGAATTCTGAAGTGGCAATGGTTGGTTTAAGAGAAGTACTAGAAGCGAACAAAGACGATAAACGGGATGCAAAGCTTTTAATTGCATTTGGAAGAGATATTACGGGACATGCTGTATCAGCAGAATTAAATAAGATGCCTCATTTGCTAGTAGCTGGAGCAACTGGAAGCGGGAAAAGTGTCTGCATTAACGGAATTATTACAAGTATATTGATGCGGGCGAAACCACATGAAGTAAAATTAATGATGATTGATCCAAAAATGGTAGAGTTGAATGTGTATAATGGTATTCCTCATCTGCTGGCACCTGTTGTGACAAATCCGAAAAAAGCATCACAGGCGCTGCAAAAGGTAGTAAGTGAGATGGAAAGAAGATATGAATTATTTTCTCATACAGGTACAAGAAATATTGAAGGATATAATGAATATATTAAAAAATATAATAGGGAAGAAAATGAGAAACAGCCATTGCTTCCTTATATTGTCGTAATTGTGGATGAGTTGGCTGATTTAATGATGGTTGCTTCTTCTGATGTAGAGGATGCTATTACAAGGCTTGCACAAATGGCTCGTGCTGCAGGCATTCATTTAATTATTGCGACACAACGGCCGTCTGTTGATGTTATTACAGGTGTTATTAAAGCAAATATTCCATCTCGAATTGCTTTTGCCGTTTCTTCCCAAACCGATTCTCGAACGATTTTGGATATGGGTGGTGCAGAGAAATTGCTGGGAAGAGGAGACATGCTCTTTTTCCCGTATGGTGCAAGCAAACCAGTCAGAGTTCAAGGTGCATTTCTTTCAGATGAAGAAGTGGAAGAAGTGGTAGACTTTGTTATTGCCCAGCAGAAAGCCCAATATCAAGAAGACATGATTCCAGATGAAGTTGTGGAGAAAAAAGGGGCAGTCGAAGATGAGCTGTATGATGAAGCCGTAGAATTGATTACAGAAATGCAGACAGCTTCTGTAAGTATGCTGCAAAGAAGATTTCGCATCGGCTATACAAGAGCAGCAAGGCTAATTGATGAAATGGAAGCAAGAGGAGTAGTCGGCCCATATGAGGGAAGTAAACCAAGAACAGTTCTAGTTTCTAAACAGTCAGAAGAGGTTTTATAGAGATTAGAGAGGCGAAATAGGTTATACTAATTGATTTTCTTTTTTCTATGTATAGATTAAGATAGCTTGTATTCCAAGAGGTTTTATAGGAAAAAGTTGGTTTTTATTGGAAAAATAAAATAGGAATAGTCTAATTAAATGGTAGAAATAAACAATAATTAGTGTAGTCTTGTCTAGTTATTTGTTTATTTCTATTTTTTTGATTAAATTCTTAAAACTCTATTTATTTATGTTGGAAAAAGTGTTATAGTATTTTCGATTAGTAGGAATGATTGAACATCAGAGGTCTGATGTCTTAGAAAACTTATTTGGGGGATGCAAAGCATGCTTATCAAGTCTGATAGTCGACATTTATATTTGCAAGTTGTTGATCGCTTAAAAAGTGACATTGAGAAGGGGATATATAAAGAAAAAGAAAAATTCCCATCTGAATTTGAACTGGCAAAGAGATTAGGTGTAAGCAGAGCAACGCTTCGTGAAGCGCTGCGCACGTTAGAAGAAGAAAATGTCATTATCCGCAGGCATGGTGTTGGTACATTTGTCAATTGCAAACCGATGTTTAAGTCGGGGATTGAGCAATTAAACAGTGTAACAAATATGATTCGCAATGCTGGCATGAATCCAGGAACAATTTTTTTAAGCTCATATACTCAATGTTCGACGGATGAAGATAGCCGCCGCTTCACTGTACAGGCGGAAGAGGAGTTTCTAGTAATTGAACGTGTTCGAACAGCAAATGGCGAACCAGTTGTTTATTGTATAGATAAACTGCTGACGAAGATTTTGCCTGAACATCTTTCCTATGAAAAGGAATCGATTTTTCAGCTGATAGAAACAGAAGCGAATATTAACATTACATATGCTGTTGCTGAAATTGAGCCGATTGGTTATCATGAAAAAATTTCTCCTGTTCTGCAGTGTGAGCCAGAAACTGCGTTGCTTGTATTAAAACAAATGCACTATGATGAAAAGGACGAGCCTATTCTTTATTCGGTTAATTACTTTAGAGCTGATAAATTCAGTTTCCAAGTATTAAGAAAACGAATTTATTCTTAATGTTTGGAAAGACTATTGTAATGCATTCTCACTTTTTAAACACAATACAAATACAAATTAGGGGGTACAAACCTTGAAAAAGCGTAAATTTGGTTTGGCGCTGTCTTTAGTGCTTGCTGCTGGGACTGTTTTAGGGGCTTGTGGTAAAAGCGATGATAAGGAAAATGCATCAGAGAATAAAGATGCATTTAAAGTTGCAATGGTAACAGATGTTGGTGGAGTAGATGATAAATCTTTTAACCAATCTGCATGGGAAGGCTTGCAAGCTTTTGGTAAAGCGAATGGCTTAGAAAAAGGCGATGGTATTGATTATTTGCAATCACAATCAGATGCTGATTATGCAACAAACTTAAACAGCTTAGTACGTCAAAAGAATAACCTAGTATTTGGAATTGGATTTTTGATGCAAGCAGCAGTGCAAGAAATTGCAGAACAGCAAACAGATGCACATTTTGCGATTGTTGACTCTGTAATTGATTTGCCAAACGTTGCAAGCATTACATTTAAAGAACAAGAAGCTTCTTTCTTAGCTGGTGTTGCTGCTGGTAAAGCAACAAAATCAAATAAAATTGGTTTCATCGGCGGTGTTGAAGGGGAAGTTGTTGGTCGTTTTGAAGCTGGATTTGTTGATGGAGTAAAGGCTGCAAATCCAAAAGCAAAAGTAGATGTACAATATGCTGGTGCTTTTGATAAACCGGAAATCGGGAAAACAATTGCAAGCAAAATGTATTCTTCAGGCGCTGACGTAGTATTCCATGCTTCAGGCGGTACAGGTGCTGGATTATTTACAGAAGCTCGTGAATTAAAAGAAAAAAATCCAGATAAATATATTTGGGCAATTGGGGTTGACTCTGATCAATCTAATGAAGGTGTTGTTGGTGAGCACAATATCGTATTAACATCTGCTTTAAAAGGTGTTGCTACAGCAGTGCAAGACGTTTCTAATAAAGCAAAAGATGGTAAATTCCCTGGTGGAGAATCACTTGTTTATGGTTTAGCAGAAGATGGCGTTGGTCTTTCTGAAGTGAATAAAGAAGTAGAAAACAAAGCAGATATCGATGCTGCTGTTGAAGAGTGGACAGCTAAAATTAAAAACGGTGACTACACTGTTCCTGATAAACCTGCTAAGTAATGACTAGCTAAGAATTTTTGACAGGAATAAGTGTTTTGCTTTGCAAACACTTATTCCTTTTTTATCGCTTATGAATGATAATCAGGCTAAGGGATTGTAGAAATGTTTGCAGCGTTTTTTATTTATCTTGTTAAAATTTTATCTAAAGAATAGAAGATTGCTTCTATTTTTTATAAAAAATTTTATCCTGGTAAAATTATAGTAAGATAAGAAAATACATAAGGAACAACTTTTGGCAGTTTTTATCGATAGATTTTTCTAACTGTACTGATTTTGCCATTTATTAGCTGGAAAATTTTTAGCTAATGTTTATGTTTTCCGTACAACAAAAGGAGTGAAACGAATGGAATATGTAATTGAGATGTTAAATATTCGCAAAGAATTTCCTGGTATCGTCGCCAATGACAATATTACACTTCAAGTGAAAAAAGGAGAAATCCATGCATTGCTTGGAGAAAATGGTGCGGGAAAATCGACGTTAATGAATGTGCTCTTCGGTTTGTATCAGCCAGAAAAGGGAGAGATTCGCGCTAGAGGAAAAAAAGTGGAGATTTCCAATCCGAATATTGCAAATGATTTAGGAATTGGAATGGTTCATCAGCATTTTATGTTGATAGATACATTCACTGTTACTGAAAATATTATTTTAGGAAAAGAAGCGGTAAAAAAAGGGAAAATCGACTTAAAAAAAGCAGAAAAAGAAGTGCGGGAAATTTCAGAAAAATATGGACTTTCGGTTGATCCCAAAGCCAAGATTGCTGATATTTCGGTTGGGATGCAGCAAAGGGTAGAAATTTTAAAAACATTATATCGCGGGGCAGAAATCTTAATCTTTGATGAACCGACAGCCGTATTAACTCCTCAGGAAATAACAGAATTGATTGCTATTTTTCGAACGCTGATTAAAGAAGGAAAAAGCATCATTTTAATCACACATAAGTTAAAAGAAATTATGGAAGTATGTGACCGTGTGACTGTTATTAGGAAAGGGGTAGGAATTGGTACATATGATGTAAGCAGCACAAATCCAAACGAACTTGCTAACTTGATGGTGGGAAGAGAAGTTACCTTTAAAACGGATAAGCAACCTGCTGAACCTAAAGAGACGGTGCTGTCTATCAAAGATTTGAATGTAAAAGATTCACGAGGAATTAATGTCGTGAAATCTCTTAACCTAGATGTAAAAGCAGGCGAAATTGTTGGGATTGCTGGAGTAGATGGAAATGGTCAATCTGAATTGATTGAAGCTATTACTGGGCTAATTAAAAAAGATTCTGGCAGCATCACATTAAATGGCAAAGAAATAAGTGTGTTGACGCCTCGCAAAATAACCGAAAGCGGGTTAGGTCATATTCCCCAAGACCGTCATAAACATGGATTGGTGCTGGATTTTTCTATTGGCCGAAATATTGTTCTGCAAAACTATTATCAAAAACCTTATTCTAATAATGGCATTTTAAATGAAAAGGAAATGGATAAACAGGCCAAAAAAATTATTGGAGAATTTGATGTGCGAACACCAAGCATGCATACACCGGCTCGAGCGCTTTCAGGAGGAAATCAGCAGAAAGCCATTATCGGAAGGGAAGTAGACCGCAATCCTGATTTATTGATTGCGGCACAGCCGACTCGAGGCTTGGATGTTGGCGCAATTGAATTTATTCATAGACGTTTGATTGAGCAGCGTGATAATGGCAAAGCCGTTCTGCTTATTTCTTTCGAATTGGATGAAATATTAAATGTAAGTGACCGCATTGCTGTTATTTTTGATGGTCAAATTATTGCTACAGTAAATCCAAAAGAAACAACAGAACAAGAGTTAGGTCTATTAATGGCTGGATCCAATGATAAAAAAGTAGGTGTGGAGAAGAATGTCTAATACAGTAAAGAAAATAAGTATTCCCGTCATATCTGTACTGCTTGGTGTGATTGTTGGAACGATTATTATGCTTGTTACAGGATATAGCCCTGTTGATGCATATACGGCATTATGGAATGGTGCATTCGGAGAAGTGTATTTTACAGGGGAAGTTGTTCGCCAGGTGACACCGTTAATCTTGGCAGGTTTAGCTGTAGCATTTGCTTTCCGTACAGGATTATTTAATATCGGGGTAGAGGGTCAATTAATTGTTGGCTGGACAGCAGCCGTTTGGGTTGGGGTAGCATTCGACTTGCCAAAAGTTATTCATTTGCCTCTTGCTGTTCTTGCAGCAGCAGCGGCTGGTGCACTATGGGCATTTGTTCCAGGATTTTTAAAGGCACGTTTTCGTGTACATGAAGTAATTGTCAGCATTATGATGAACTATATTGCCTTGCATGTAACAAACTACATGATTCGCAATGTAATAACAGACAAGGCGGACAGGACAGAAAACGTTTTTCCTTCTGCAACATTGCGTTCGGACTTTTTAGCAAGCATTACAGATCATTCTCGTTTGCATTGGGGAATTTTAATTGCCCTTTTATGTGTTTTTATCATGTGGTTTATTTTAGAAAAAACAACAAAAGGATATGAGTTAAAAGCAGTTGGTTTTAGCCAGCAGGCATCACAATATGCAGGAATGAATGTAAATCGCAATATTATTCTTTCTATGGTTATTTCTGGTATATTTGCAGGTCTTGCAGGTGCAATGGAAGGTTTGGGCACATTTGAATATGCTAGTATTAAAGGCGGATTTACAGGAGTAGGGTTTGATGGAATTGCTGTAGCCCTTCTTGGAGCAAATGGACCAATTGGCATTGTTTTAGCTTCTATCCTATTCGGATTTTTAAAAGTAGGAGCATTAAATATGCCTCTTGAAGCAGGTGTTCCAAATGAAATGGTAGATATTATCATTGCTTTAATTGTTTTCTTTGTAGCATCAAGTTATATGATTCGCTTATTTTTGGAGAAAATAAGCAAAAATAAAAGTAAAAAGGGGGAGAAGTAAGTGGGATTAATGGATGTTTTGTTAATTGTCATTCCTTCTTCGCTATTATGGGCTGCACCGCTTATTTTCACCGCACTTGGCGGGAACTTCTCAGAAAGAGCTGGAGTTGTTAATATTGGATTAGAAGGTTTAATGCTAATGGGAGCATTTTCTTCCATTGTATTTAATTTAACATTTGCTGATAGTTTGGGTGCATGGACGCCTTGGATCGCTTTATTGTTTGCGATGGTTATTGGCGCATTATTTTCTTTGCTGCATGCTGTAGCATCGATTACATTTCGCGCTGACCAAACGGTTTCCGGTGTAGCCATCAACTTGCTTGCTGCTGGCCTTGCCATGTTTTTAGTCAAATTGATTTATGGAAAAGGACAAACAGATACGATTCAATATAGCTTCAAAAAAGTCGATATTCCTGTACTAAAAGATATACCGGTTATTGGGGAACTATTTTTTACAAACACATATTGGACTTCTTATTTAGCAATTATTGTTGCTATTATCGCGTGGTTTGTTATGTATAAAACGCCATTTGGCCTCCGTCTCCGTTCTGTTGGGGAACATCCGATGGCTGCTGATACAATGGGAATTAACGTAACAAAAATGCGCTATATTGGGGTTATTCTCTCAGGAGCATTTGGCGGAATTGGAGGTGCTGTATTTGCACAATCCATTACAAATGATTTTACTCATGCAACGATTAGTGGACAAGGGTTTATGGCACTTGCTGCATTAATTTTTGGTAAATGGAATCCACTTGGTGCAATGGGAGCAGCATTATTCTTTGGTTTTGCACAAAGTTTAAGTATTGTTGGAAGCAGCTTTCCGTTCCTTGAAAATGTGCCCAATGTATACTTATTAATCGCACCATATGTATTAACGATTATTGCGTTAACAGGATTTATCGGCCGTGCTGAAGCGCCGAAGGCATCTGGTGTTCCTTATATTAAAGGAAGCAGATAATTTTTTTCCTTTATTTTGAAAGAGCCATCCAATGGTCGATTTATCATTGGATGGCTCTTTTTATATTAAGGCTGTTTTCTAAAAGATTGTTGATTTTCGGATAGTTTCAATGAAATCCATTGTTAAAACAGGTTGATTGGAGTGAAAGGTGCGAGACGCCTGTGGGATTAACGGGACAGGTGAGACCTACGCCGAGGAGGGTCACTTCCCGCCCTGCGGAAAGCGAGCATCCTGGAACGGAAATCAACCTATATTAAATTTGAATTTGTCTAGTTTTCCCCACAAGTTCCGCAAAAAAGGAAGGACAGCGAATAAAAAAGGGCGGCGTAAAAAAACGAGAAGACATGAGAGGCAAGGAGAATCCAAAATACTTTAGATCACTGCTTTTTACCTTTTTTCCATAATTTTCTCTTAATTCCCTCCTATAACTTGAAAATGACAGAGCAAGACCGTTATAGTTAGAATATCATCATAAATAGAGAGAATACTATTTAGTAGGCTTTTACTTTACAAAATAGACTAGTAATAAAGAAACAATTAGGAGGAATGTCATGAGTATTGCGACTGAGCAAATACAAAAGTTTCAAGGTTTTAATTTACATACTGTTAAAACCGATAAATTTAAAACAAATAACATTGTGATTAAATGGAAAACTCCCTTAGAAAAAGAAAATGCTACAAAACGTGCTCTTTTGCCATATATTCTGCAAAATAGTTCCAAAAAATACAGTACAACAACTGCTTTGCGTTCGTATTTAGAAGAGTTGTATGGTGCTACTTTTTTTGTAGATTTATCCAAAAAAGGGGAATATCATATTGTTTCCTTTTCATTAGAAATAGCTAATGAGAAATTTTTATCTGATCCTACTCCATTATTAAAAAAAGGGATGGAATTTTTAGCGGAAATTATTTTTCACCCTAATGCTTTAAACCAAGCTTTTGATGAACAAACGCTCGAAAATGAAAAACGGGCATTAAAACAAAGAATTCAGTCTGTGTATGATGATAAAATGCGCTATTCTAATTTTCGTTTAATCCAAGAAATGTGTAAAGAGGAAGCCTATTCGCTTAGTGTCAATGGAGAAAAAGAAGAAGTAGATGCTATTACAGCAAAAGATTTATATTCTTATTATGAAACAGCATTAAATGAAGATCAAATCGATGTTTATATTGTCGGTGATTTGGAAGTGGAAGAGGTAGCTGGTTATGCAGAAACCCTTTTTCCTTTTAAAGAAAGACAAATCAAAACTATTGACCGCAAACTGGCCCGTACAGTAGAAAAAGACAAAGAAATTAAAGAAGTGCAAGATATTAAACAAGGCAAATTAAACATCGGCTACCGCACAAATGTGGTATACGGGGATGAAGATTATTACGCTCTTCAAGTGTTTAATGGAATATACGGAGGATTTTCTCATTCCAAACTATTCCTTAATGTCAGAGAAAAAGAAAGTCTTGCCTATTACGCAGCAAGTCGTGTGGAAAGTCATAAGGGGCTACTCCTTGTTATGTCTGGAATTGATCAGCAAAACTATCAAAAGGCTGTTTCCATTATTAATGAGCAATTAGATTTAATGAAAAAGGGAAAATTTACGGAAGAAGAAATTATGCAGACAAAAGCAGTTATCCATAATCAAATGCTTGAAACATTGGATACTCCAAGAGGAATGATCGAAGTATTCTATCATAATGCTGTAAGTGGGACATATGTGGAAATGTCTGAATGGCTGAAAAGGATCAGCAAAGTATCAAAAGAAGAAATTAAAGAAGTAGCAGGAAAAATCCAATTAGATACGGTGTATTTCTTAACAGGATCGGAGGGGAATGCATAATGGAGAAAATTTCTTTTGAACAGTTGCAAGAAAACCTTTATTATGAACAGCTCGATAATGGATTAAAAGTATATATTTTACCGAAAAAAGGATTCAACAAAACATTTTGTACGTTTACCACAAATTATGGGTCAATTGATAATACATTTATCCCATTAGATGGCACAGAATATACAAAAGTTCCAGATGGAATCGCCCATTTCTTAGAGCATAAATTATTTGAAAAAGAAGATGGCGATGTGTTTCAAAACTTCAGCAAACAAGGAGCATCGGCAAATGCCTTTACTTCTTTTACAAGAACCGCCTATCTTTTTTCCAGCACATCCAATGTGGAGCATAATTTAGAAACCTTAATTGATTTTGTGCAAGATCCTTATTTTACAGAAAAAACAGTGGAGAAAGAAAAAGGAATCATTGGTCAAGAAATAACGATGTATGATGATAATCCAGACTGGCGTCTGTATTTTGGACTTATTCAAAATATGTATAAAAATCATCCTGTTTCAATTGATATTGCAGGAACGATTGAATCAATTTCCCATATAACAAAAGATATGCTGTATGAATGCTATCATACGTTTTATCATCCAAGCAATATGCTTCTATTTATTGTTGGTCCAGTTGACCCAGAAGAATATATGGAGAAAATAAAAACTAATCAAGGGAAAAAAGAATATCGAAATAAAAGTGAAATACAGCGCAAATTTGAAGAAGAACCAAATGAAGTTCATGAGAAAAAACAAGTGTTGAAAATGAATGTGCATGGATCAAAATGTTTAGTGGGCATAAAAGCAGTAGATGTAAATCAGACTGGTGCTGACATGCTGAAAAATGAGTTGTCGATTAACATACTGTTGGATCTTTTATTCAGCAATAGCTCAGAAAATTATCAAACATTATTTTCATCGGGGCTAATCGATGATTCATTCTCTTATGATTATACACAGGAACAAGGCTTTGGTTTTGCAATGATTGGCGGAGATACGAGTGATCCTGACAAGTTAGCGGAATCGATTAAAGAAATGCTGAAAAGCGCGTTAACAGCTGAATTTAAAAACGATACGTTAGAGCGGACAAAAAAGAAAAAAATCGGTGCATTTTTGCGTGCTGTTAACTCTCCAGAATATATTGCCAATCAGTTTACAAGATATTCCTTTAATGACATGAACCTTTTTGATGTAGTTCCAACAATTGAGCAAATTTCAGTAGAAGATATAGCAAATGCCGCCAAACGGTTAATTGAAGAAGATCGGATTACAGTATGTCAAGTTGTACCGAAAGCATAAGAATTTCAATCCATAAAATCAATATGAGATAAGAGTTTTTAGGAAAGACACAATGAGAAAAGTCATTGTGTCTGTTTCTTTGTGGATAGCATCAGATAATTATTTTAGAAATGGAGCAGGGCTGTTGGAGAAATCTATATTAATAACAGGAGCAACTGGAGGAATTGGAAGGGCAGTTGCCTATTTATTGGCGAGTAAGGGCTATTCTTTATACTTGCATTATAATCAAAATGAACAAGCAATGAAAACATTACTGAAAGAGCTGGAGCCTTTTGGGAAAGACTATCTGCCTATTCGCTGTGATTTAGGAAAAAAAGGGGATTATAAAAATATTATAAATTCTATTTTTTCCATTGATGGAATCGTTCATACTAGCGGAATCAGCCATTATGGGCTGTTTACAGATATACAAGATGAAATGGTAGAGAGTCTATGGGATATTCATGTTTCTTCTATTATGTATATTTCAAGAGATCTTCTGCCGAAAATGCTCTCCAAACAAGAAGGTAACATTATTGTTATTTCGTCTATTTGGGGGCAAATAGGGGCAAGTATGGAAGTCGCCTATTCTACGGTTAAGGGAGCGCAAATTGCCTTTGTCAAAGCATTAAGCAAGGAGTTGGCGTTTAATGGAATAAGGGTGAATGGAATTGCTCCAGGTGCTGTCGATACAAATATGATGGCAAGTTTTACCCAAGAGGAAAAAACATCTATTCAGGGTGAGATACCTATGGGAAGAATGGCACGACCAGAAGAAATAGCAGAAAGTGTGCTGTTTTTGCTTTCAGAAAAATCTTCTTATATGACAGGACAAATCTTATCCCTTAATGGAGGATGGTCTGTTTAGAAGGTTCCCTTTTTTGCCATTAAAGTATATGCATATTTTGCTCGGCATCTATCCAAAATAACTACGTAATACACTTTAATTTAGGAAGGGAATGAGTATTCGTATGTCTATTTTAGAATCTTGGGATCAATGGAAAGACTTTTTGGCAGATCGTTTGCACCATGCACAAAATGAAGGCATGAATAAAGAAGTAGTTGGAGATCTTGCTTTCCAAATTGGCGATTACTTGTCCAACCAAGTACAGCCAAAAAATGAACAAGAAAAAGTCCTTGCAGATTTATGGTCTGTAGCATCACAAGAAGAGCAGCAGGCAATTGCTAATATCATGGTGAAACTTGTGCAAAATAACGGCAGTAACTAAATAATTTATCTAAAAAGGCGGCAGGAAGGTTTTAATGGCATAACCATACAGAAAACGAACAGCAGTTATGGTGGTATGGATGCGTATTTAACCCAAATGCCTCCTTTTTTTATTCCTTCTAAATGATGCATGATAATAAAAATACTTTTTTCTGTTTTCCACCTTGTTTTTCCTTTCATCTTTTGCTTCTTTCCTTTATTATAGATAGAGTGATAAAAAGGAAATGTAAGTGAAATCTATTTGTTTGCAGGAGGATTCTTTTGGAGAAAAAAGAATGGTATCTAGAATATGAAATTCAAAAAAACCGGCCTGGCTTATTAGGAGATATTTCCTCTTTACTTGGAATGCTTTCCATTAATATTGTGACCATAAATGGAGTAGATGATGGAAAAAGAGGTTTATTGATAAGAGCAAACTCAGATGAACAAATTAAAAGACTCGAATCGATTTTATATACAATGGACACAATAAAGCTTATAAAGCTTCGGGTTCCCCATTTAAGAGATCGCTTAGCAGTACGCCATGGCCGATACATACAAAGAGATGCAGATGATAAAAAAACATTTCGCTTCGTGCGACATGAATTAGGGCTATTGGTTGATTTTATGACTGAATTATATAAACTAGAGGGTCACCGTTTGATTGGCATTAGAGGCATGCCTCGTGTTGGCAAAACAGAATCGATTATTGCAGCAAGCGTTTCTGCAAATAAAAGATGGCTATTAGTCAGCTCTACTTTATTAAAGCAGACGATTCGGAGTTCCTTGATTCAAGATGAATACAATGAAAACAGCCTGTTTATTATTGATGGCATTGTTTCCTCTAAACAAATGAATGAAAAACACTGGCAATTAATTCGAGAAATTATGCGAATTCCAGCAGTGAAAGTAGTCGAGCATCCAGATGCATTTATACAAAGCACGGAATACACGATTGAAGACTTCGATTATATTATTGAATTAAGGCATGAGCCTGATGAAGAAATTATTTATGATGTTCGTAAAAGAAATGCACTCCTTTTAGGAAGTGAATTTGAAGGTTTTGATTTTTAGTACGTTGGAAGGTGTTTAAATGAGTGAATTAGGTAATCGGTTAAAAGAGGCAAGAGCAGCAAAGGGATTAAGTTTAGAGGAATTGCAAGAAATAACAAAAATTCAAACTCGCTACTTGGTAGGAATTGAAGAAGGCAATTATAGCCTAATGCCTGGCAGTTTTTATGCGCGTGCATTTATTAAACAATATGCAGAAGCGGTGGATTTATCGCCAGAAGAGCTATTTGAAGAGTATAAAGGAGAAATCCCAGCATCTTTAAATGATGATATTCCAGAAAAGCTGTCCAGAGTAACAACAAAAAAGGCAATGGAAAAAGGAAACTCTAAATTTTGGGATATTCTGCCGACTATTTTTATCAGCATTCTTGTTGTGGGCATTATTTTTTTAGTGTGGTATTTCTTTTTTGTAAAAGGATCGGAAACAGATACAACTTCAAATAATAACGAAAAAAATTCTGCTGTGTATGAGGAGTCAGATAAATTAAAAGAAGCAGAAAAAGAAGATAAAAAAGAAGCTGTAACAGAAGAAGATGCTGCTAAAGAAAATACGCAGACAGAAGAGGAAGAAAAAGAAGAAACGCCAAAACAAGAAATTTCTGTTGAAAGCAAACAAGGAAAAAATACCGTCTATGAAGTAAAAAATGCGGAACAATTTAAGTTGAAACTAGTTTCAACTGGAGAAACTTGGGTAAATATCAAAAATGGCAAAGGTTATTCCTTCTTCCAAGGTATGCTGAAAAAAGGTGAAACAGATTCTAAAACGGTAGATTTATCGAAAGAAGAGGAAGCTGTTCTTGTGATTGGAAATTCAACCGCCACAGAAATATATGTAAACGATGAAAAAATTGATTATGCCGTATCTCCATCTAAATATGTGAGACAAGATATTACAATCCGCTACATTAAGGAGAAAGAATAGTCATCATATGATGGCTATTTTTCGCCTTTTTCCCACTTTATAGGGTATAATACTAATGATTTTATATGGGCATTGGAGATCATTATGTTTCTAAATGTGTATATGAATAAATAATAGGATGCAAATGTTTAAAGTTTAACAAATCGGAGGAATAGCAAAAATGAATTTACCAAACAAAATAACAATTTCACGGATTTTATTAATCCCCGTCTTTTTAATTATTTTACTTGTCAATTTTTCCTGGGGAGAGATGACGCTGCTTGGTGTCACATTGCCAGTTGCACATTTTATCGGTGCGCTTATTTTTATTTTAGCATCAACAACAGACTGGATTGACGGCTACTATGCAAGAAAATATAATCTTGTAACAGATCTAGGGAAGTTTTTAGATCCTCTTGCCGATAAATTATTAGTTTCTTCTGCTTTAATTGTATTAGTTGATTTTGGACTAGCTCCTGCATGGATTACAATAGCCATTATTGCGAGAGAATTTGCTGTTACCGGTCTTCGTTTAGTGCTTGCGGGAGGCGGAGAAGTTGTTGCAGCAAATATGCTCGGAAAAATTAAAACATGGGCACAAATCGTGGCTATTTCAGTTTTGCTTTTACATAATATGATTTTTGAAATAATTTCCCTTCCCTTTGATGATATTGCATTATGGGTAGCTTTAATTTTTACTGTTTGGTCTGGATGGGATTATTTTGCAAAAAACAAACAAGTTTTTGTTTCATCTAAATAGTTTTGTGCTATAAATTAAATAAGAAAGCTGTAAAAATGGGGAGAATGATTAAGTTTTGCTACTGACTTCTGTTTTTATAGGCTAAAGAAACAGAACGGGAAATTATTTTACCGTTCTTTTCTATTTAGAAGGCGTATTCATTGCGAAAAGTTTTTAAAATGAGTAATGTAAATATATACAAAAATCAGCAAAGGTTTAGGAAGGGGAACAAAACATGAACGCAGAAATCATCGCAGTTGGATCAGAATTATTGCTTGGACAAATTGCTAATACAAATGCTCAATTTATTTCCAAACAATTAGCTGAATTAGGAGTAAATGTTTTTTATCATACAGCAGTAGGAGATAATCATAATCGCTTAGAACAGGTGATAAAAATTGCAGAAAGCCGCTCTGATTTGCTTATTTTTACAGGTGGACTTGGTCCAACAAAGGACGATTTAACAAAAGAAACAATTGCAAAACATATGGGATTAGAACTCGTTTTTGATAAAGAGGCTTTAGAGTCTATTAAAGAGTATTTTATAAAAACAAATAGAAAAATGACGGAAAATAATAAAAAACAAGCCCTTGTCCTAGATGGCTGCAAAGTGCTTAGCAATAATCATGGCATGGCACCAGGGATGTTTTTAACCAAAAACAATTGCCATTATATGCTGCTGCCAGGACCTCCTAGTGAAATGCAGCCAATGTTTGCAACATATGGAATTAGTGCATTACAGGAAAAATTAACTAATAAAGAAGTCATTCTTTCACGAGTTCTTCGCTTTTTTGGCATTGGAGAATCACTGTTGGAAACAAAAATTGAAGACTTGATTGATGCTCAAGCTAATCCAACTATTGCACCGCTCGCAGGAGATGGAGAAGTAACATTGCGCATTACAAGCAAAACAGACTCTATGGAAACAGCAGAAGAGCTGATTCAGGAAACCGAGCAGAAAATATTGGAGCGTGTAGGCGAGTATTTTTATGGTTATGATGATACAACACTTGTACAAGAGCTTGTCAGAAAACTGAAGGAAAAAGAACTTACGGTTGCAGCAGCAGAAAGCTTGACGGGGGGAATGTTCCAACAAGAACTGACTTCCGTTGCGGGCGCAGGGAGCATTTTTAAGGGCGGTGTCGTTTGTTATACAAATGAAGTGAAACGAGATATTCTGTCTGTCAAGGAAAGCACCATTAAAGAGATGGGAGTTGTAAGTGAGCAGTGTGCAAAAGAACTTGCAGAAAATGTGCAAAAGCTACTAAACTCTGATATTGGCATCAGCTTCACAGGTGTAGCAGGACCAGATGAATTAGAAGGTCATCCTGCCGGGACGGTTTATTTAGGAATTGCAGTAAAAGGCAAGGCGACAGCAGTGGAAAAGTTGATGCTTGCAGGAACGAGAGAAGGCAATAGAAAAAGAACGGTTAGATATGGTCAGTATTTTATCTTAAAAGCATTGGAAGCATAAAATAACCTTTTTCTATTGTTCTCTTTATTATCGTAAAAAAATTGGAAATAAAAAAAACGAATGAATGTTCTCTTTTTGCTCGACAACTGGCCGCAAAAAGAGTATATTTAGTATATATTCATGAACAGCAAATGAATCTAGTTGCTTTTAATAGAATGTGATTCATTTTTATATATTAAAGGAGGAATCTTTTTGAGCGATCGTCAAGCTGCGCTAGAAATGGCGTTAAAGCAAATTGAAAAACAATTCGGTAAAGGTAGTATTATGAAGTTAGGGGAACAGGCAGATAAAGTTGTTTCTACTATTCCTAGCGGATCATTGGCTCTAGATGCAGCACTTGGTGTTGGTGGATATCCAAGAGGACGTATTATTGAAATATATGGTCCAGAAAGTTCTGGTAAAACAACAGTTGCTCTTCATGCGATTGCAGAAGTGCAAGCAATAGGGGGACAAGCTGCATTTATCGATGCTGAGCATGCCTTGGATCCAGTTTATGCACAAAAATTGGGAGTTAATATCGATGAATTATTGCTTTCTCAACCAGATACTGGGGAACAAGCTTTAGAAATTGCAGAAGCACTAGTAAGAAGTGGCGCTGTTGATATTCTTGTTATTGACTCTGTTGCAGCACTTGTACCAAAAGCGGAGATTGAAGGCGAAATGGGAGATTCTCATGTGGGGTTACAAGCGCGCTTAATGTCACAAGCATTGCGTAAACTTTCTGGTGCTATCAATAAATCAAAAACAATCGCAATCTTTATTAACCAAATTCGTGAAAAAGTTGGAGTAATGTTCGGAAACCCTGAAGTAACACCTGGAGGACGTGCACTTAAGTTTTACTCAACTGTCCGTTTAGAAGTTCGTCGTGCTGAAACATTAAAGCAAGGAACGGAAATGGTTGGAAATAAAACAAAAATTAAAGTAGTGAAAAATAAAGTAGCACCGCCATTTAGAGTAGCAGAAGTAGATATTATGTACGGTGAAGGCATTTCTAAAGAAGGAGAAACGATTGATTTAGGTTCTGAATTGGATATTGTACAAAAAAGCGGATCTTGGTATTCTTATAATGAAGAAAGATTAGGGCAAGGCCGTGAAAATGCAAAACAATTTCTAAAAGAAAATAAAGAACTCCGAAACGAAATTCAATTGAAAATTCGTGAGCATTACGGATTGGATAAAGAAGTAACGTTAAAAAATACAGATAATGATCAAGATCAAGATACATTTGAATTGATTGACTAATAAGAGTAGAACTATCTTTAGTGAACAGTCGGAATGAGAATGTTAGCTCCTTCCGACTGTTTTTTATTTTTTGTGAAAGCGATTTATACTTAAGTTGAACGCCAGTAAAGAAAAAAGGGATTAAATAGATATACATATGTTTAAAGAAAAATATCAACAATTTACAATAAATTTATTTTTATAAAAAATAGGGCAAAACCTCCCAATTCAAGCTCTTGACAATGAATTGGCACAACTATACAATTATATTGTATATTTTACATTTTTATGAGTATGAAAACTTTAAAAATCTGACGGCTCAATAGTACGTTTATGTAGAAAAGCCTACTAAAAGCCAATACTTTTAAAATCGTAACAAACACAAGTTCATAGCAAGAGGAGGTGAAAATGATGGATCCAATAATAATCCTCATCTCCATTTTGCTTGGCCTAATCGTCATTGCCGTTGTTGGCTTTGTTGTATATTTTATTCGAAAATCCAATGCTAATGCAAAAATCAATAGTGCAACAATTACTGCTGATCAAATTGTTGAAAATGCCAAACGAGAAGCAGAAGCATTGAAAAAAGAAGCTTTGTTAGAAGCAAAGGATGAGATTCACAAGCTTCGTACTGAAGCAGAACAAGAAGTTCGTGATCGAAGAAATGAACTACAAAAACAAGAAAATCGTTTATTGCAAAAAGAAGAGATCCTTGATCGTAAAGGGGAAACGTTAGATAAACGTGAAACAATTTTAGAAAAGAGGGACGATTCTCTTAATAAAAGACAACAGCATATAGAAGAGATGGAAAGCAAAGTGGACGAGATGGTTCGTAAACAGCAGACTGAACTAGAGCGCATTTCTGGATTAACTCGAGAAGAGGCAAAATCCATCATTTTAGAGCGTACAGAGCAAGAAGTAGCTCATGATATCGCTGTAATGATTAAAGAAAGTGACACTAGAGCGAAAGAAGAAGCAGATAAAAAGGCAAAAGAAGTTTTGTCGCTTGCTATCCAGCGATGTGCGGCTGACCATGTGGCAGAAACAACAGTTTCTGTTGTAAACTTGCCTAATGATGAGATGAAAGGTCGAATCATAGGTAGAGAAGGCCGTAATATCCGTACACTTGAAACATTAACTGGAATTGACTTGATTATTGATGATACACCAGAAGCAGTTATTCTATCTGGATTTGATCCGATTAGAAGAGAAACAGCTCGACTTGCATTAGATAAACTTGTTCAAGATGGAAGAATTCATCCTGCACGCATTGAAGAAATGGTAGATAAAGCTCGTCGCGAAGTAGATGAACATATTCGTGAGATCGGAGAACAAACTACTTTTGAAGTTGGCGTTCATGCACTGCATCCGGATTTGATCAAAATTCTTGGTCGTTTAAAATTCCGTACTAGTTATGGACAGAATGTTCTAAAACATAGTATTGAAGTAGCTCAATTATCTGGAATTTTAGCTGCAGAGCTAGGAGAAGATGAAACACTTGCACGCAGAGCAGGACTTCTTCATGATATTGGAAAAGCAATTGACCATGAAGTAGAAGGAAGCCATGTAGAGATAGGTGTAGAGCTTGCAACAAAATACAAGGAACATCCTGTTGTCATCAATAGTATTGCATCCCACCATGGCGATGCGGAACCAACTTCTATTATAGCTGTATTAGTAGCTGCTGCAGATGCACTTTCAGCAGCGAGACCAGGGGCGCGAAGAGAAACACTAGAAAATTATATTCGTCGTCTGGAGAAGTTAGAAGAAATTTCCGAATCTTATGATGGTGTTGAAAAATCCTTTGCTATTCAAGCGGGCCGTGAAATTCGCATTATGGTGAAACCAGAGATTGTAGATGATTTGGAATCACATCGATTAGCAAGAGATATACGTAAAAAAATCGAAGAAGAACTAGATTATCCGGGCCATATTAAAGTAACGGTAATCAGGGAAACAAGAGCTGTTGAATACGCAAAATAAAAACGGTGCATTTGCACCGTTTTTATTTTGAACGCACTTGACTTTTGTTATACATTGATAGCCAGCTGCACAAAAGAAAGGAATGTAGTTATGCATATTTTATTTATCGGTGATGTTGTCGGCTCTATGGGAAGAGATATGATTAAAGAGTATGTCCCAAAATTAAAAGAAAAATATCGTCCACAAATGACTATTATTAATGGCGAAAATGCTGCGGGAGGAAAAGGCATTACAGAAAAGATTTATCGAAGTTTCTTAGAAGTGGGAGCACAAGCGGTAACACTAGGAAATCATACATGGGATAATCGGGAAATTTTTGAATTTATTGATACTGCCAAATATTTAGTAAGACCAGCTAATTTTCCAGAAAATAACCCTGGAAAAGGGATGGTGTTTGTAAAAATTAATGATATCGAAGTAGCTGTGATTAATTTACAAGGAAGAACCTTTATGAATCCAAGTGATGATCCCTTTGTTAAAGCAGATGAATTGGTAGCAGAAGCGAAAAAAAGAACGGATATTATTTTTGTTGATTTTCACGGAGAAGCGACAAGCGAAAAACAGGCAATAGCTTGGTATTTAGATGGAAGAGTAACAGCGGTTGTAGGAACACATACACATGTGCAAACAGCAGATAACCGCATCTTGCCTAACGGTACAGCCTTTATGGCAGATGTTGGTATGACAGGACCTTATGATGGCATATTAGGAATGGAGAGAGAAGCTGTTTTAAATAGATTTTTAACAAATATGCCAACTCGCTTTGAGCCGCCAAAATCAGGAAGAACACAACTTAGTGGCTGCATTATTGAAGTAGACAAAAAAACAGGTAAAGCAAAAAAAATCGATCGTATTTTAATTAACGAAGATCATCCCTTTTATTCATAATGAAAAGGCATGAATCGCTAAACTAAACAGCAATTATAGACTTTTGAAATCAATATTCTTCCTTAAATGAAAAAGGGGAAGATAGTATTTCAAAAGTCTCTTTTTTATCTATTTTCAACAATGTCAATAAAAAACTGCTAATATTTAAGGTTATTTACGAAATTTTTATGTCCAAGCTGGAATATGTGTTTTAAAAGCGGAATATAGTAACAATGGAATGATATATATTCCTGATATGGTCTCACAAAAGTGAGTCATGCGGGGGGGTTAAACAAGGAGGAGCTAGAAATGGAGATATTAAAAGTTTCGGCAAAGTCTAGTCCCAATTCTGTAGCTGGTGCGCTTGCTGGTGTTCTGCGAGAAAGAGGTGGAGCAGAAATCCAAGCTATTGGTGCAGGTGCATTAAATCAGGCGGTAAAAGCAGTAGCCATCGCAAGAGGATTTGTAGCACCTAGCGGAGTGGATTTAATTTGTATCCCAGCCTTCACCGATATTGTTATTGACGGGGAAGAAAGAACAGCCATCAAGCTTATTGTGGAACCTAGATAAGTATGGCAAAACGATAAAAAAGAGAGAGTAAATAAACGAAAAATATGTCATTATTTTGAAAATTTTTCTTTGATCTGCTCAAAAGGATGGAGAAGTGAACCTGTAAAGCAAAAAGCTTTACAGGTTCTTTTTTCGAAAATAGATTGATATAATGAGAAAAAGATAGCATATTAAACATAGGAGATGGTTGTTCTGGACTTTTTTGATGGACATTGTGATGTATTGTATAAAATGTTTTTAGACAAAAGCATTGCTTTTTATGATAGTGAAAAACTGCAAGTTACCTTAAAAGGTTTGGAACAAAGCGGCAGTAAAATTCAGTCATTTGCAATTTATATACCAGAATCTGTTCATCCAGACATGCGTTTTCAGGCAGCTCTCGCTATGGTGGAGATTTTTGATGAAAAAATTCTGAAACGATATCCAAATGTAAAATTAATTCGATCACAATTAGATATAAAAAATTTAGAAGAAGATGAGATTGGGGCAATTTTAACATTAGAAGGCTGTGATGCAATTGACAGTGATTTATTGAAGCTAAAAACATTGCTGAAAGCAGGAGTGGCAGCAGTGGGGCTTACATGGAACTATGCCAATGCGGTTGCTGACGGTGCTTTAGAGCCAAGGGGAGCTGGACTTTCTTTATTTGGACGGGAAGTCGTAAAACAATTAAACAAACAAAAGATTTGGTGCGATGTTTCCCACCTTTCAGAGCAAGGGTTTTGGGATACAATCGATCTTGCTCAATTTCCATACGCTTCCCACTCTAACAGCTATACACTTTGTCCACACCCTCGCAATTTAAGAGATGATCAAATAAAAGCATTAATTGAAATGAATAGTGTAATAGGAATAACATTTGTCCCAGAATTTTTAAATGGTACTCAAACGAGCACAATTACAGATATTTTGCGCCATCTAGATTTTATTTGTTCCCTCGGAGGAGAACATCATGTTGGATTTGGTTCCGACTTCGATGGCATTACACATACCGTTGAAAATTTGCATTCTATTAGTGATTATCCACATTTAATAGAGGAGTTAATAAAATATTATAGTGCCAGCCAAGTGGAGAGATTTTTATATCAAAACATGGTGCAAAGATTTCCGGCTAGATAGTTTTTTGCTATATTCATGCATGAGCCAAATAGAAAAAAGTTAGTTTATTTTTGAAAAACAAATAGTTTAATTCAAAAAATCAATAGTGTACGTTAATAGAGTATTCCTTTTAAAGACGTAGCTATTGTTTTACGATGCTGAAACCCTTATACTATTATAATGTAAAAGTTTATGCAACGAGAAATAAATGATAGTTTAAAATGAAATGATGCTTATGGATGAGGAGTAGAATCATCGATAAGAGAGGAGTAATAGAATATGAATGAAAAACAACGTTTAGAAAGTCAACAAGTGGATACAGCTAATTCTTCGGACAAAAAATCCGTCAAGGATTACAGCAAATATTTTGAAACAGTTTATCAAGCGCCATCTTTAAAAGATGCAAAAAAACGAGGCAAAGAAGAAATTCAATATGATAAAGGTTTTTCTATTGCAGAACAATTCCGCGGTATGGGCGAAGGACGAAAATTCTATATTCGCACATATGGCTGCCAAATGAATGAACATGATACAGAAGTAATGGCAGGAATTTTCTTAGCATTAGGTTATGAGCCGACAGATACAGTAAATGATGCAAATGTTATTTTATTAAATACATGTGCAATCCGCGAAAATGCAGAAAATAAAGTGTTTGGTGAATTAGGTCATTTAAAACATTTAAAAACGGAAAGACCAGATTTATTAATTGGTGTCTGTGGCTGTATGTCACAAGAAGAATCGGTTGTCAATAAAATTCTAAAAACATATAACCAAGTAGATATGATTTTTGGTACACATAATATCCACCGTCTGCCAAATATTCTTCAAGAAGCGTATATGTCTAAAGAAATGGTTGTGGAAGTCTGGTCTAAAGAAGGAGATGTTATTGAAAACCTTCCAAAAGTCCGCAATGGAAAAATCAAAGCATGGGTTAATATTATGTATGGCTGCGATAAATTCTGTACGTATTGCATTGTTCCATATACAAGAGGAAAAGAGCGCAGCAGACGTCCAGAAGACATCATTCAAGAAGTTCGTCAATTAGCAGCACAAGGCTATAAAGAAATTACCCTTCTTGGACAAAACGTAAATGCATACGGAAAAGACTTTACTGATATCACTTACCGATTAGGCGATTTGATGGAAGAAATGTGCAAAATTGACATTCCACGAGTTCGTTTTACAACTAGCCATCCACGTGATTTTGACGATCATTTAATCGAAGTATTAGGACGCGGCGGCAATTTAGTGGAACATATTCATTTGCCAGTACAATCTGGTTCAACAGATGTATTAAAAATTATGGCACGCAAATACACAAGAGAACACTATTTAGAATTGGTTCGCAAAATGAAAGCAACGATTCCAAACTTAACATTAACAACAGATATTATCGTTGGATATCCAAATGAAACGGACGAGCAATTCGAAGAAACAATGTCTTTATATAAAGAAGTAGGTTTTGAAGCTGCTTATACATTTATTTACTCCCCACGTGAAGGTACACCTGCAGCGAAAATGCAGGACAATGTACCAATGGAAGTGAAAAAAGAGCGTCTGCAAAGACTTAATGCCCTTGTTAATGAAATGAGTGCAAATGCAATGAAGAGCTATCAAGACCAGATTGTTGAAGTGCTAGTAGAAGGGGAAAGTAAAAACAACCCAGATGTACTTGCAGGCTATACTCGCAAAAATAAACTAGTAAACTTTGTTGGACCAAAATCTTCCATTGGCCACTTAGTAAAAGTGAAAATTACGGATGCAAAAACATGGTCATTAAAGGGAGAAATGATTGAAGTTGTTGAGACTGTTGAGACAAACTAATGGCTAAGTTCACTCGGGAAGAAATTATCCGTCGCACAGAAGAACTTGCCAAAATGATTGCAGAAACAGAAGAAGTAGAGTTTTATAAACGAGCCGAACAGCAAATTAACAATAATAAAAAAGTGAATGAAAAAATTGCCCAAATTAAAAAACTTCAAAAACAGGCTGTTAATTTGCAGCATTATGGAAAATACGCTGCTTTAAAAGATACAGAAAACAAAATCAATCAACTTCAACAAGAAATTGACGAATTGCCGATTGTAGATGAATTTAAACAATCGCAAAATGAAGTAAATGATATCTTGCAAATGGTAACCAAAACAATTGCTGCGAATGTTGCAAACGAATTAGAAGAAAAAACACACAAAAACTAACTTCCTTATTTAGGAAAGTTAGTTGAGAGTATAAACACAATCCAAATTGAAAAAGTTCAGGCTGATCGAAAACGTTGGTCGACAGCCTGAACTAACTTTCTAATTTTTTAGAAGTTACTTTTTATGATTTAAAATATTTACCGCCTGTAAAAAAGCTTGGCGGTATTCTTTTTGTTCTTTCATCGCTGTTTGTAAAGTTGCAAGCAGTGACTTATTTAAAAGTTTTGTTTCTTTATCTTTATGATCTCCACTGTTTATCGTTTGCAGAAGGAATGTATAGACAAGAAAAAGCGTCGAATAATTATCTACATATGTTAAACTGACAGCGCTCCCTCCATTTCCTCCTTCTGCATGTGTATTAACAGAAGGTCCTCCTGATTCTAAGATTTTATCAACTAATTCTTCTGGCACACCTAAGCTTTGTAATTTTTCCGCCGTTAACCCAATCGTTTTTTCTTCTTTTTTCATATACTCCTCTCCTTTCTATGTATATTATGGAGAAAAAAGCAATTTGTCCCCTCCAAATAAAAATCTGTAGGGGACAATTACTAGCTATCGAAAAGATTTATTTTTTATTAAGCTTCGTTAGTTTGTGTAGGAGTGTTTTCGTTATAAGAAACAGCTGTAGCATCACCAGCAGTGTTAGAGTTTACAAGAATGCCACCAACGAAGAAGTTTAATAAGTTTACACCTACAGCAGCCCCACCAGCAGCCCCAGCAGCAGTGAATTGGTTAGCAAGGTTACCATTACCTTGAGTAGCGTTAGTGAATGCACGTAATTCTGTAGTGCTGTTTTCTACATCAGAGTTAGAAGGTCTTGTTGAAGCAGAACAACGATTAGACAACATAAAATTCACCTCCTTTCAAGTTATCTAGGAATTTATATTCCTTATTTTTTTATAAAGTTGGAAATATTTAGGGTAAATAGAGATTTACCATTCACATTTATTTGGAAATTGCCATCATCTGTTGACGCATCAATGACAGGTAGTTTTTCTTTCCATTCATTTAATTTTTCTTGATTCAGCATGTCTTTTATAGAGTCTATATTGATATTAGCTGGAATCACTTTATCTTTAATCGCGTTTACCCCTTTGTTTGCTACATTGCTTGTTACATCTTTGCCTAATTTTTTTAGTAAATCACCCATTTCAGATGACACTTTACTTAATAATTCTTGTGCGTGTTTTGCTCCTTCTTCACCAGAAACTTCTTTGCCATTTACATTAAATTTAAAATCTAATTGATCTTTTATATTAAAATTCCCTGCCAACTCCCTCACCCCCTTACCGTATAGTACAGTATATAGAATATGGACCAAGCTGTATCCGCGAATGTATTGATACAAACGCATATTTTTTTTGCTTGGCAGCTTTTTTAGAAATTGATTCACAGCGGATTGTTAATTTTTGTACTCAGTAATTGGAGTGGAAGGTGCAATTACTGTTTTGAAAATTGAGACAGACTTTGACTCTGCAGGAGCAGAGACGAAGCGGCTTCGTGTCCACTTAACGGAAAGTGAAGGCCCTTCACTGCAATCAACATCTAAGTTTAAAGGATTCTAGAAATTAAAAAACTTTTTAAAAGTAGAAAGCAAACAAGGAAGCCATTATATTAGACTAGAAAAATAATCGATACTAAGAACACTTGCCCGTGCTTTTCATACAATGAAGTAGGCTTAATAATTATAAAGAAGCTTAAGAAAAACATCGCACACTAGTCTCCTATCACGCATAGGATGAAATGAAAATGAATGAGGAGGTTTCGCTCGAAAATGGGAGAATATAGAGAGATTATTACAAAAGCAGTCGTTGCGAAAGGACGGAAGTTTACAAAGTCTCACCATACGATCTGCCCTGATCACAGCCCGTCAAGCATACTAGGCTGCTGGATTATCAACCATACCTATGAAGCAGCGAAGGTTGGCAAAAAAGTAGAAATAACAGGTTACTACGATGTTAATGTTTGGTATTCTTATGATGATAATACAAGAACAGAAGTAGTAACAGAACGAGTTGAGTATTGTGATGTGGTGAAATTAAAATATCGTGATCCTGATTGCTTAGAAGATCATGATGTAATCGCGCGTGTACTTCAACAGCCAAATTGTATCGAAGCAGTAATTTCGCCAAATGGCAATAAAATTATTGTTCATGTAGAAAGAGAATTTATTGTAGAAGTAATTGGAGAAACAACGATTTGTGTAGAAGTATGTACAGAGCATTGTGCAAACGATGATGATGACTGGTGCGATGATAATGAAGTGGAAGATGAAGAATTTGAAGATTTAAATCCAGACTTTATTGTTGGATGTGAAGAAGAATAAGAACTAGGAGCTGTCCTTAGTTCTTTTTTCTTCACACTGTTGATTTTTGGTTCATTCGTAAAAATTATGGTTTTCCATGAATGAACCAAAAACTCGTTTTATCCCCAAGTTTTATTAAATGAAAACGAATAACAATCCATATAGTAGGAATTAATTACCGTTCGCAAGCAATGCCGTCTTTATCGCGGTCTCTTGATTTATTTTTATTATATAAATCTTTCGATACATACGGTTTATAGTAAGTTTTGCCGCCTTTATTTTTAGTTGTTTTTAATATGGCTACGCCGCCTTTATAGTCTTTATTTAGGGCTTTGCAATTTGGATATGCTTTGATTTTTGTTTTTGCCTCTGCATTGTCTGTATGAAACAAAGGCAATCCTGCAATAAGTGATAATGATAATGCTACAGATAAAATGCGTTTCATATGTGAGTTCCCCTCTAATTAACTTTTTTTACAAAAAATAGTATAAATCAAAAATTGGAAAGATACTAGTAGTTTTTTATATTAATAGTATAAAAATTGTTTCTAAATTGTTTTCTTATATTAATAAATAAAATCCTGGATAGTGAACAAAATGAGTAGTTGGGAGAAACTTGCTCACAAAAGTCTGATTGGTTCCAGGAATCATCCATCGGAATGGAGAAATCCTCCACTGATGGAAGTTTTACTTTATGCTATAATAGATAAATAGAAAATGAGATGAAACAGTGCAAGTGCATGGAGGAAATTATGACAACTTATACGCCAATGATCCAACAATATCTACAAGTAAAGGCAGACTACCAAGATGCCTTTTTATTTTTTCGACTTGGGGATTTTTATGAGATGTTTTTCGAGGATGCAATTAAAGCATCCCAAGAATTAGAAATAACATTAACAAGCAGAGAAGGGGGCGGTGCTGAGCGTATTCCAATGTGCGGCGTACCCCATCATTCTGCTCCTAATTATATCGAACAGCTCGTTGAACGAGGCTACAAAGTGGCAATATGTGAACAAACAGAAGATCCAAAGCAAGCAAAAGGAGTTGTAAGAAGAGAAGTTGTTCAGCTGATCACACCAGGAACGATGATGGAAGGAAAAAATCTTTCAGACAAAGAAAACAACTATATTGCAACGATTACAGCATTTGACCATGAGATGTTTGGATTTGCATACAGCGACCTTTCTACAGGGGAATCGAAGGCAACCTTGCTTGCAGGCATAGAGGCTTGCTTAAATGAGTTGTCTCTTTCTGGTGCAAAAGAAGTGATTATCGCAAGTGATTTTAATGAGCATCTAAAAAAACGCCTGCAAGAACGAGATACTTTAACTCTTTCCTATGAAAATACAACCGAAGAAGCAGCAGCTCATGAAACACTGCTGCAGGAAATAGAAGAGCAGAAATTGCGTTCTACTGCATCCCGACTATTTCATTATTTATATCGCACGCAAAAAAGAAGTTTAGATCACCTGCAGCCAATTTCTGCCTACGAAATTGATCAATTTATGAAAATAGATTATTTTTCGAAACGAAATCTAGAATTGACAGAAACGATTCGTTCCAAAGGAAAAAAAGGGTCTCTTTTGTGGCTTTTGGATGAAACAAAAACAGCAATGGGCGGTCGCCTTTTAAAACAATGGATTGATCGTCCCCTGTTAAATAAACAAGAAATCAATTATCGTCAAAGTTTAGTAGAAACAATGATCAGTCAATATTTTGAACGAATGGAACTGCGGGAAAAACTAAAAGAAGTGTATGATTTAGAAAGATTGGCAGGAAGAGTGGCATTTGGAAATGTGAATGCAAGAGATTTAGTACAGTTGAAGCGTTCCCTTCAGCAAGTCCCATCCATTAAAGAGCTTGTTGTCAGTTTTCTTTCTGAAGAAGCGCAAGAAGTGGCAGAAGCATTAGATCCTTGCGAAGAAGTGGCAGACCTTTTAGAGCAGGCTATTGTGGAAAACCCACCTCTGTCTATTAAAGAAGGCAATATTATTTTGGATGGTTATGATGAAGAGTTGGATCGCTATCGGGATGCAAGCCGCAACGGAAAAACATGGATTGCTCAATTAGAAAAACAAGAGCGGGAAAAAACGGGCATTAAATCATTAAAAATCGGCTATAACCGTGTATTTGGCTACTATATTGAAGTAACAAGAGCAAATGTCCATTTGCTTCAAGAAGGCCAATATGAGCGAAAACAAACTCTTGCCAATGCAGAACGCTATATTACACCAGAATTGAAAGAAAAAGAAAGTTTAATTTTGCAGGCAGAAGAAAAAATCGTTGGATTGGAATATGACTTATTTACAAACATAAGAGAAACGGTCAAAGAATATATTCCAAGACTGCAAAACTTAGCGAAAAAAGTAAGTGAACTAGATGTACTCCAATGTTTTGCAACGGTTAGTGAAGAACGCCAATATGTGAAGCCTATATTCTCCAATGAACGAGTGTTGTCTATTAAAAATGGTCGCCATCCAGTTGTGGAAAAAGTATTGAATTCTCAAAGCTATGTGCCAAATGACTGCGATATGCATGGGGAAAGAGAAGTACTGTTAATTACAGGGCCAAATATGTCGGGGAAAAGTACGTATATGCGCCAAGTCGCCTTAACAAGCATTATGGCGCAAATCGGCTGTTTTGTTCCTGCAGAAAGTGCGATGCTGCCATTATTCGATCAAGTATTTACAAGAATTGGGGCAGCAGATGATTTGATTTCCGGTCAAAGTACGTTTATGGTAGAAATGTTAGAAGCAAAAAACGCCTTGCTTCATGCTACCAAAAACAGCCTTATCCTATTTGATGAAATTGGCCGAGGCACAAGCACTTATGATGGAATGGCTTTAGCTCAAGCTATTATTGAACATATCCATCATATCGTTGGTGCAAAAACATTGTTTTCGACCCATTATCATGAGCTAACGGTATTAGAAACGGAGCTTTCTGCCTTAAAAAATATTCATGTCAGTGCAATGGAGCATAATGGAAAAGTAGTTTTCCTTCATAAAATAAAAGAAGGAGCAGCTGACAAAAGTTATGGTATTCATGTTGCCCAACTAGCAGAATTGCCAAAAGCATTAATTGATAGAGCCCAAGCCCTGTTGGAAGAGTTTGAACAAAAAGATCCAATACAAGTAGGAGAAATCATCAAGCAGCCGCAAGTTTTGGCAAATAAAGAGCCAAAAGAAGACAAGGTGAATGAAAGCCAGCTTTCTTTTTTTGAAGCAGAGGAAAAAACAAAGCCAGCACAAAACCTGTCTTTAAAAGAAAAGCAGCTGATTATAAAAATTAAATCATTAGATATTTTAGATATAACGCCAATGCAGGCATTAAATACATTATATGAACTTCATAAAAAAATAAAAAACGATTAAACTTAAAAAATTCGGGCATAAGTATAATACTTTTGCCCGAATTGATTTTAAAAGGTAGGGGATTAGATGGCAAAAATATTTCAGCTCGATGATGCATTATCGAATAAAATTGCTGCAGGTGAAGTAGTTGAACGGCCAGCCTCTGTTGTCAAAGAATTAGTGGAAAACAGCATCGATGCAAAAAGCACCAAAATTGAAATCTTTTTGGAAGAAGCGGGGCTTCAAAGTATTCGTATTCTTGATAATGGTGCAGGGATTGACGAGGAAGATGTGCTTACAGCCTTTCAGCGCCATGCTACAAGTAAAATAAAAGATGAAAACGATCTTTTCCGCATCCGTACACTTGGATTTAGAGGAGAGGCTCTTCCAAGTATTGCTTCTGTTTCTCGGATTATGATGACAACATCCACAGGGGAAGCTGGCACTAGTATAGAGCTAGAAGGGGGACATCTTGTCAAACAAGAGAAATCTCCTGCAAGAAAAGGAACAGAGATGACGGTTCAAGACTTATTTTTCAACACACCAGCACGGCTAAAATATATGAAGTCCATTCATACGGAATTAGGGAATATTACCGATATTGTCAACCGGCTGGCTCTTTCCCATCCAGAAGTATCTTTTCGTTTAGTGCATAATGATAAAAAGATTCTTCATACAAATGGCAATGGAGATGTCAGACAAGTACTCGCAAGCATCTACGGCTTAACTATCGCCAAAAAAATGATTCCCATTAGAGGAAATTCCCTTGATTTTACGGTATCAGGCTATATGGCTCTTCCTGAAATAACCCGGGCATCGAGAAATTATATTTCGACATTAATTAATGGACGTTTTATTAAAAACTATTCATTAGTTCGTGCCATACAAGATGGATTTCATACACTATTGCCAATCGGCAGGTTTCCAATTGTGCTTTTGCATGTAGAAATGGATCCAATTTTAGTAGATGTGAATGTCCATCCATCCAAAATGGAAGTTCGCTTCAGCAAAGAACAAGAATTGAATGAACTGGTCAGCTCAACCATTAAAGCCGCATTTAAGAAAAAAGAATTGATTCCAAAAGGTTTAATTCGCACAGAAAAAGCAAAAGGGCAGAAAGACGAACAAACCGTTTTTACCTTTGATATAGTAAAAGAACCAGCGATGCAGTCTGTTTTTACACCGAAAACAGAACAAACTGTCCCGGCTTTTTATGAGTCAAAAGCAGAAAAAGCGTCATCTATTGCACCGATAGAAGAACCGCTAAAGCCAATAGAAAAGTGGCAGATTGAAGCAACAGATCCGGTTATTTTCGAAGAGCCAAAAGAAACGGCTCCGATGATAGAAGAAAAAGAAGTAGAGTGGGAAGATGAAATCTTAGAGGATGTGGCAGAAGGCAGCCGTGTTCCTCCACTTTATCCAATTGGGCAAATGCATGGCACCTATATTTTTGCTCAAAATGAAAAAGGCTTGTATATTATTGATCAGCATGCAGCCCAAGAGCGAATCAAATACGAATTTTTCCGGGAAAAAGTCGGTCAAGTACACAATGATTTGCAAGAACTATTAATTCCTTTAACACTAGAATATTCATTAGATGAATGGATGAAGATTGAAGAATACAAACATGAATTAGAAAAAGTCGGAGTTTTCCTTGAGCCATTTGGCATGCACAGTTATTTAGTACGCTCCCATCCACAATGGTTTCCAAAAGGAGAAGAAAAAGAAACGATAGAAGAAATGATTGAGCAGCTGCTCTCCATGAAAAAAGTCAATATTAAACTATTACGCGAAGAAGCAGCAATCATGATGAGCTGTAAAGGCTCTATCAAAGCCAACCGCCATCTTCGCAACGATGAAATTCAAAGTTTGCTAGACGAACTGCGCACCACATCCGATCCATTTACCTGCCCGCACGGCAGACCGATCATTGTGCATTACTCAAGCTACGAAATGGAGAAGATGTTTAAGCGCGTGATGTAGCGGGGTTTCTAGGGGGTGAATTTTAATTTGCCCCCACTTTTTTAATCTTTGGTTTTGTTAAACGACGCTGTTGATTCTCTTATGTAACGAACAGGCAGGTTAATTCAATAGTAATTAAAGAATTTTACTTTATTAGAGTACAAATAAGATTAGAGGAGGAAGTTTAGTGCCAAATACTAATAAACTCGGTAACATTGTTATTCTAAACGGAACTCCTCGGTCAGGGAAATCAAGTATTGCTACGATTGTCCAGAATACTGTTGATGGAGTATGGATGAATCTAGGGGTTGATACGTTTATGAAGATGACCCCTCAAAACTATCAACCAGGAATTGGACTAAGACCTGGGGGAGAACGTCCTGATTTAGAGCCTTTAATTGTTACCTTATATCAAGCAATGTACGAGTCAATTGCTGCACACAGCCGTTTAGGATTGAACGTTGTGGTTGATGTTGGACATCATGATGTCTATTCAGCTCGGAGGGGTATTCTTTATAATTGTGCTAACCTTTTAAAGGACTTCCCTGTGTTATTTGTAGGTATTCGATGTCCATTAGATATTGTTATGGAGCGACGAATTGAAACTTGGAACACTGGTTACACAGAAGATGGGGATGTACCGCAACCCGTGATTCTTTGGCAAGATTCCGTTCATGTGCCTGGTATTTATGATTTAGAACTTGATACATCGGTTTTAAGCTCTGAAGAATGTGCAGGTGCAATCCGAATGCAATTAGAAACAGAGCCATATGGTACGGCATTTAAACAAATTGCAGATATGAGTAAGGGAGGTTAACTAAATTTATTATTCAACAAACGGAGGCGTTAGTTTAATTGGGAACTCAAAAGCCGGTTTTAGTCCGGCTTTTTTTCTCTGATAAAAATCAATACTAGCGTTTAACAGAGCCTAGTCTTTAAGATATGATTCCAATCGTAAGACACTTTCTTTTTCATGCTTTTTCGTAATATGTAAATAGACATCTGTTGTCATATTTAAGGATGAGTGGCCAAGGCGGTCACTCACCATTTTTATATCGTTGCCACTTTCTAACATCATAATGGCGTGTGTGTGGCGCAAACCATGTGGACTAATTTTGGGCAAAACTGCTTTATCAATAATGGTGCTTATCACTTTGTTAATGCTAAAGGTTCCCATTGGTGTGCCATTCCATGTTGTAATGACATAATCAGACTCCACGTAATTGATACCGTATTTTTCTCTATTCTTATCCTGCCAATCCTTATATTTCTTTATTTCTTCTATATAGAATATCATCAATAGAAATAGTTCTATAACTTGATAATGTTTTAGGTTCTTTCACCCCAAAATTACTCCGTGATTTTGTAATACTGATTGTCTTTTCTTCAAGGTTAATATCTTCCCACAATAACCCCAATAATTCGCCTTTCCTAATACCAGTTCGTAAAAGGAGAGAGGCGATGAAATAATGATGTTTAGGGCAATTCCTTGCTGTTTCTAGAAATATACTTACTTCATCCCTTGTTAAGATATCACTACGGCATACGCCTAACCAGAGAAATACCTTTTGAGCAGGAGAATACTAGTTATAAAGCAGAATACTAAGGTTTTTCATTATTTATTAAAGTTAAAAAGGCCTAATTACCTATGAAAATATACCGATTTTTGTCGATTGAATTGTAAAGAGTACGAAAAGGCAAAATTGTTGAAAAGCAATGACGCAAAACTATAGGGGCTATCGTCATTAGACTATGCTAGCCAGTTACCGAATGCTGACCTCCGTACTTTTTAGAGGAGGATTTAATTAATGAATTATGAGTGCAATTTTTTTGTGGGTGTATTCTGGGGCACGTTATTTAGTGTACCTTTATGGATATCAATTATAGGATGGGTAAAGCTAGTAATCAAACTTAGTTTTCTAATGAGCTATATTTTTATTTTGAACTAACGAACTCTTATGTTGAAGGATACTATTGTGCAACAACTAAATAACAAAAATTAGAGTCCTCCACAGGGCTCTTTTTTTACATACATCAAGAAAAACTTATATGTATAGAGAGAAATATATAAAGAGGAGATGAAGGTGCCGGAAACCTACCATGCCATGTATCTTCATCTCGTTGCTAATTCGAGGGAGGTAACTGAAGAAGAGCTGTTTATGTGTATCCAATACCTTTCACTAGCTATCGTTTTGTGGAGGTAGAAAGGAGGAAGGTTTGGGGCCTGTTTGGCTGTTAAAGTTCTACAATCTTATTCAGTTATTTACAAATAAATAAACAAATTAATTTACTCCAATATATGTTAAATTTATATATGTGGTTGTGAAATAAAAGCATTCGCTTTTTTGAATATTAATTTTTACTTTACAAATAAATATATACAGCAGAAAGGATTCATATGAAAGCTATAAAAAAATCACTAAAATTTATTGGATTAATTATGATATTACTAATAATAGTACTTTTTCGTCCCACGTGGACTCAGCATATAAAAGGCGATAATAGTATAAGTGTATTAGAAGAGGTAGAGATAAATGGAAGTATTCACGAAATTATGATACGTGGTGATGATAAGGATAATCCAGTTATTCTTTTTGTACACGGAGGACCAGGAACTTCAGAAATACCGTATGCTGATAAATATCAGGACTTATTGGAAATGAAATTTACGGTTGTTAATTACGATCAAAGAGCAAGTGGAAAATCATATCATTTTTTTGAGGATTATTCCAAGCTTTCACCAGAGTTATTGGTAGAGGACTTATTGGCTATGACGAATTATATAACAGAACGTCTTGGTAAAGAAAAGGTAATACTCATTGGTCATTCTTATGGTACATATATTGGAATGCAAGCTGCCTCTAAGTCCCCTGAAAAATATGAAGCATATATTGGTATTGGACAGATGAGTGATACAATAGAAAGCGAGATTGACAATTTGAATTATACTATTGAAAAGGCAAAAAATGCTGGCAATACGGATGATGTTTTATATTTGCAAGGGTTAACTGAAAAAATCAAAAATGGCGATATGTTTACCCCACGAAATTATGTTATAAAATATGGTGGGGCTACAAGACTTATTGATAACCCCGATGGTGATAACATAGGTATGTTATTAAGCAGCGAGTATAACTTATTAGATGTAATTCGTTATAACTATGGGCTAACCTATTCTCAAAATATTTTGTTAAAGAATTTAACAGACAACCCATTACCCTCCATCGTAACAAAACTTGAATTGCCATTCTATTTTATCATGGGGAAATATGATTATATGACTTCACCTAATGCAGCAATAAAATATTTTGATAGAGTTGAAGCTGATAAAAAGGAATTTATTACTTTTGAGCAATCAGCTCATTATCCACAGTTTGAAGAGAAGGGAAAATTTTATGAGTGGATGTGCGATACATTTATAAAATGAATAGGGTAGTTTTTTCTTCCCTGAAAGAGAGTTTGTAAAGAATTATATTTAAACTACCGGGGGCATTCCTTCATTAAGAAGAATTGCTTTCCTGATATCACAATCGGGAAGGTTAGTAGATTAAGAAAAAAGCGAAGTAAACTGGAGGTGACATGCCCATACTCCATCAGGTTTTCCGCACATCGATCCAACCGATTTGTATATCGAGTTTTACCTCGGTTGTGAAGGGAATCTATTTCACCATGAGTACGACTTTAAGCTTAGAATTCTAAGTTTGATATGTGGTGGAGTACAACGGTAGGGGGTCCGAACCACCTACCTGGACTTGTCTTCCATGCCTTACAGGACTTTACTTGTTGTATTCATAAAAACAACAGAAAAAAAGCAAGAGATATGAACTCTTGCTTTTTAATGGCTTGTGTTGAGGCTCTCCGCCATCATCAAATCGTTCTTGTAGGCAGCCATCGCCAGTTCATATCTCACCTTTTTGCTTGCTTCTACAAAATCCCCTTCCTTCACAAGACCTGATAATGAATACCGGTGCCCCCTAAAATCCACGTTCAGTTCGGTGATTTGGTTAAATTTGAAGCTCTCTAAAGGAATGCCATGCTCATCCTTCAACAGGTATTCACCGTATTTCTCGTTGCATGTTTGTGCCACTTCTTCCATCACCTTGAAGGCGTCGTCTGGATTTTGCCTATAGTTGAGGACAAGGTTTTCGTTTACCCGGCGCCTTCCCCGGTTTCCGTTCTGAAGTTCCATAATGCTGCTATAGGAGATCGTATAAAGGTATCCGTCATACTGGCGAATCTTCAAGTGACGCATGCTGATTTCCTCGATTTTCCCCTGACGGTTTCCATTAATGATGACATAATCCCCGTGATGGATCTGGCGCTCAAACAAGTAGGTCAACCCCATAATGTAATCGCGGATGATATGCTGGAAGATCAATGCCAAGGCACCTGCCACCACAACCGAACCAGTTACAAGTTTTTCTAGCTTAAAGAAGTGACTAAGCACATAAATAAAGAAGATCACCAGTCCCAATACCTTTGTCACTTGGTTGGTGAAATGCATTAATGTTTCTTCCCGCTTTTCATCCAAAAAGCTCGTTTTGTCAAAGAAAAGCTTAATGGATTTGCGGATCAAATAAACCGTGATTATAATCAGCAGTGCCACCGTTAAAATTTTTACGGGCAACTGCTGGAACAGTTCTAAGAAAAACATCCTATCACTCCCTATTTCTTATACACTATACCAAAGGAATGCGGTTAAGGAGAAAAAAATTCCTTTCCCAACAAAGCTTAACAATAGCATGGTTCCATAAAAAAAAGAAGCCTTACCCGTGCTTCTAGAGGATTAATTATATTGCCAATACTGTGATTGCTGCTGCTGAATGGATATTAAAAGATATGAGATAAAGATCAAGGAGGGAATTGATCCTGGGCACGATTGATATCCTTTTTTCGTTCTTATAGACTAAAGGGAGGTTAGTTAAACAAATACTAAAAAGGACTTAATTCATTCAATTGTTAAAATGGGATAAAATTGATCGAAAAGATGAGTGGGAAAATACAGGGTAGATGCTTTTCGAAATGCAATGAAATCGTGGGAAAGTGATACTAATTTGTTATCTGAAGAAACGAAATGGAGTGATTTTGTGCAAAAATTCTATCTGTTTTGCTAGTAGGCAAGTAAAATTAACATGATATTAATAAAGATATGATAGATGGGGGTAATATATTTTGAACTATGTTTTAGATCATGTGGGAATCGCAGTAAGAAATATCGATGATGCTCTATCCTTCTACCTTAATGTATTAAATGGTAGTTTGGAAGATCGTTATACAAGTGATGCCCCAGGTGTTGAAGTGCATGTGGCTGTTGTTAAAACCGCTGATAAAGTAATTGAGTTATTGGAACCAACTAATAAAAATTCCCCAATGGCGCGTTTTATAAAACAACGGGGGAAAGGTGTACATCATATTGCATATCGAGTCGACAATTTAGAGATTGCCATACATGAAGCGAGTAAAAATGGGATTCGTTTTCTAGAGAATACACGCCGTACCAATTTACGCGGAAGAAGACTAATATATATTAATCCAGCTTCGACTGATGGAACTTTAATTGAGCTTTGTGATTACTTAAAGAGTTAACGAAGTCGGTTAATCCATGAATGCCTTACACATTTTCATATTAACGGAGGGAGTTGAAGAAGGAAAAGAATTTCAATATCTTTTGAAGAAGTATGCATCTAAATAAAATACTATAGAGGTAGATATTTTGATTAAAATAGCTCTTATAACCGTAAGACACAATTCTAATGGAAGAAATTTAACACTATTTCACCTGCTGCAAAATTAGAACAACAAGTTAGATGGGAGAAATCCTTATGAAAATTAAAACAGTTGGCACTTGGGACGAAGAACTTTGGCAGGACGTAAGTCCCTTTTATTTAGAGGCATTTGGTGATAAGGGGGCTAAGCCGGTTAAGATCATCAAAAATATGTTTGCACAAGGAATTGCCGAGCTTCATGTGGGATACAACGAGTCGGTAGCGGTTGTTATGGCTCTTACAGGGAAGCTTGTATCTGACCGGGCTATGATCATCGACTATTTGGCCGTATCTGAAAAAGATAGAGGTCATGGACTTGGCAAACACTTTGTTGATTACCTGCGACAGAAAGCAGCTGTTGAGGGATATCAAAAATTAATTATTGAGGCTGAGTCAGAGGAAACACTAGATAATAGAAGACGTATTCTTTTTTGGCAATCATGCGGCTTTCTTCTCACAGAGTATGTCCATCACTACATCTGGGTGCCCGAAACCTATCATGCCATGTATCTTCCTCTCATTGCTGATTCGAGGAAGATAACTGGAGAAGAACTGTTTGTGTGTATCAATATCTTTCACCGGCTATCGTTTCGTGGAGGTGGAAAGTAGGAAGATTAGGAGGCCTCTTTGGATTTTAAAGTTCTACAACCTTGTTCAGTGGCTTTTTTAGAGTAAGTTTGAATACATTGGTCCTTTTTTGAAATTATTGAACGAAAGGGACAGCATAGTTAAATAGGAAAAGTATATATGTTTAGTGGATTTTACCTCCTCAAAAAGAGGTCGTCATAGAAAAAACGTTTTACAACATTTTCTCTGACGATCTTTTTTTATTAATGTCTAATCATTTGTCTAGCTTTTACTCCGAAAAAGCTTTTGAATACTGAATGATACCATGCACATTTTCAAGAGAATTATCGGTTAATTCTAGTGCCATAAATACTTCATCAGGCACCTCAAATGGAGCTTTTATATTCCATAAGCTAGCTAGTTTAAAACCAAACTTTGGATAATAGTCTTTATGTCCTAAAACAATTACTGAACGATAACTAAGCTCTTTTGCATTTTTTAAGGCAGCATAAATTAATTGACTTCCAATTCCTTTTTTCTGATATTCAGGTGCAACAGAAACTGGAGCAAGTGCCAAAGAATTGACAATGTTCTCAACATCTATCCGTACCATAAGTAAATGAGGTTTTAGAATTTATTAGCTGATACATGAATGTAAAACGTACCATAAATAGTTTTTGTAATTAGTTTCTAAAATTTATTTTCATAACAAAATATGAGGAATCCTGATAAACTAACGCATATTGGTTAATCACTATGAATTGGCGCCAGGCCTCACTCGTGAACAAAATCACTAATTTATCTATGGTCTGATTTTTGTTATTAGGAATAGTCTGTTAGGGCATAATGCGAGCATGGCTAGTGTTTTTTCTCAGGAGTTGACGAAGATTGATAAATATGAGAAGTTATATATTTGTAGAAGTGAATGAAATTGATTGAAATTGCAGCCACACCAGTCACTATTTTACATATAGCAAGTTATAGGAGGAGTATAGATGGATAATAACGATATATTAATTAGATTAAGATATGCCCTGGATTTAAAAAATACAGATATGGTAGAGATATTCAAGCTTGGCGGAGTTGAGACAACAAAGGATGAAGTGCTAAAGATCCTCACAAAAACAAAGGATAGTTATGACGAGGATGAGAATTTAGCTGATACTGACGAAAATATGAAATGCAATAACATTATGTTGGATTCATTTTTAAATGGCTTAATTACCATTAAAAGAGGAAAACAAGAAGCTAAACCAGGTCAGGCTAATACACCAGAACCGTCCATTAACCAAACCCCAAATGTGAATAATCTCTTATTAAAGAAAGTGAAAATTGCCCTATCATTAACAAGTGAGGATATGCTGGACATATTCGAAGATGGTGGAATCGTCGTATCTAAAGGAGAATTAGGCGCTTTATTAAGAAAAGAAGGACATAAGAATTATAAAGAATGCGGAGATAATTTTGCTAGGAAATTCTTAAGAGGATTGACTGTAAGATACAGGGGATAAGCATACAGGTGATAAAATGATACATACCTTTTTAGGTGAGACAATACATTACGAAATACAATACAAAAATCGAAGTTCCTTTGCTATAAAATTAGATGGTTATGGAACTGTTGAAGTCTTTGCTCCTAAAGGAACATCTAATGAACAAGTGCTTAAATTATTAGAGGGAAATTGGGTCCTGATTCAGCAAAAATTAAAAGAAATGAAGGATAGAATGCATGGGACAAAGGAGAAGGTCTATGAACATGGAGAGAGCTTTTTATATTTAGGAAAAACCTATCCAATACAGATTCACGGTGATCCAAGTATTACGCAGGACCATGTAGTGTTTGAAGCTGATAAGTTACATATTTATGTGAGGCAGCATGACGATCAAAAAATAAAACAAGCTTTAAAACGATTTTACTATAAACAATGTAAGGCGTTAGTAGAGAAGAGTATCTCCTCCTATCAAAGCCACTTTAAGACAAAACCGCGTTCCATCTCTATCTCTGATAGCAAAACCACATGGGGAACGTGTGATTCAAGACGGCAGTTAACATTTAATTGGAGACTGGCAATGGCGCCACAGAAGGTGATTGATTACGTAGTCATTCATGAAATGTGCCATTTGGTCCATCTGAATCACGATCGCTCCTTCTGGCGCCTTGTTGGGAAAATAATGCCTGATTATAAGGAACAGGAGAATTGGTTAGAGTTGTCTAGTTGGAAAATGACTGTTTAGTACTATGGGGACGTTTCTTCTGTTTTTTGAAGCAGAAGAAACGTCCATACGAAATGAATGGAATCTATGATAATGCTAACAAATCGTTGATTAACTATAATGATTTTTTATATATTTTATAATAGTAAAAGTTTAATCACTAATCTTTTTTCGTTCTATTTTTCCAATAGTGAGGTAGAAAGGTAATAGAAATGGTGGGATTTTCCTGTGTTTTACACTTTCAAAGGCCATATTCAACCAATTCTGATTTTGATGCAAATCATTAAAAAACATATATAATGTATTCTTATTCGCGTCTGATTCACCGTAGTGTCCACTTGGGCTCCCGATTCCATTCCTATACCATTTTCCCCTAAAATCAATTCAGGAGTGTAATGCCAATTTCCACGTGTATCATTAGGAGCTACTCCCTTTAATAACCATAAACCTTGAGGAGGAAAATATATAAGTTTGTGCTCCTACAAACCGCCATCTCATACCCAATAACATTCGAATATGGACAGATTCATTCTCTAAGAATAGGGTTATGGGTTCAGACTAAGCGCTAATTCCATCTTTACTTTCGATATAATTAATACGGTAATTCGGGTACCCTTTTTTTCTGTTAGTCGTGACACATACCAAATTCTCCACATATCTTCAATTTACCCAGCTTTAGAAACGTTCCATATTAAACGATCATTAAGCAAAAAAGGCTGCCCTTATGATAAATGCTGCAGCAGAAGCAACATTTAAAATTATTCAAACAGAGTTTATCAAAAAAAGACATTTTATTCGTTTAGAAGAATTATTAAGAAAATTATACGATTATGTTAATTGGTTTAACTACATTCGAATTCATGGAACTTTGGAGTATTTAAGCCCCATAGAATATAAACTGAAACTCCTTAAAAATTTGTGTTGACATACCAGAGTATAGACCTAATAAAAATAGTCCTTACTAGTAAAAAATGTAGAGATTAATAAAGACAGTAACTTACTGATAAAAGTGAAGAAAGCGGAAAATAGTACATGTATAAAGCACATTTGCAACAAATGAGAAAGATGTAAGTTTATAAAAGGGGTTTTTGAAACAAATTGACGGAAATATTTCTTCTATATATCTCTGTTTCTAATAAGTCTATAAATTCCATTGATAATTTATATTTGTTAGCAGATATATATACTTTAACTAAGTCTTCATTATTAAGTTTATTTAACGAATTCATTTTAAAATTCCTTTCTAGAAGTTATAAGCATTTTTTACCCAAAGATATTATTATAAAACTTCTTTTGTGAATTTAAGTAAATAAAAAGATGTTTTTTCCAATTTTAAAAGAGTAAACAGAATGAGAGCTTAGTTGATTAGATTGAAACTTTTTCCATATTTAATCGTAAAAAAATAGAAGGAAATTCCAAATTAGTGAGGAGTGGATAAAATATGATTGGAATAGATGCAAAAAAGGAAAATGATAATGTTGTTATCAGACATCAATTTACTAAAATTGAAATACCCGTATTGGATATTACGGAAGTGAAATTAGATGATACTTATGGTGGAGAACCCAAGGAAGCAATAAGAGTTGGTATTCCATATGGGACTACAGATAGAATTGCAATTAAAACAAAAAATAGCAGTTATATTTTGTATACAACGAACTATGTTGCTGTTATGAATAAGCTGAATTCATTTATAAAAGGAAAATGATAATCTAAGAAGAGCGTTAAGTTAAGGAAGTGCTTTTTTCCTTGTTAATAGGGACAAAATAAGAACATTTTTAATACGCAATTATAGTTGGTTTTCATTAGTTATTGTTCTATTTAAAGTTCCAAAAGAAGTCGCTGAATACCTTGGTATATCAACATAAAAATAGATAATTTTTTGAGGTGTTTAAGTTTATATTCTATTTGTATTAGTTAAGATTGCTTGTTTGCTTGGATCAAATATATAACAATCTTTGAATAATAGATTAAATCGTTATTTGTAATTTTACTAAGCATTTTTTCTTATTCTTCTAGAGGGAGAATGAATTTTAATATTCTGTTTTTGTGAATGATTGATTACAAAGTGATAATAAAAATCAGGAAAAGGACAAAATTTTTTAGTACAATAAAAACAGGAAATAAAAATCATAGCGGGCGGTGTAATAGTTGAGTAATACTATGGTTGTAAAAGAATACTGTGATGACTATCAATCTCAAGTGATCGATTTAATTCTGAACATTCAGCAGCAAGAATACAATATTCCAATTACCAAAAATGATCAGCCAGATTTGTTAGATATTAAAGCTTTTTATCAGAAAGGAAACGGTAACTTTTGGGCTGCACTTTATGGGGATAAAGTGGTTGGTACCATTAGTTTATTAGATATTGGAAAAGGGCAAGTGGCATTAAGAAAGATGTTTGTTGATAAAAACTTCCGTGGAGCAACTTATAAAACAGCAAGCATTCTTTTGGAAATTGCACTTCAATGGGCAAAAGAACATACAATAGAAGCTGTATTTCTTGGCACAACACCCAAATTTTTGGCTGCACATCGATTTTATGAAAAAAATGGCTTTATAAGCATGGATCACAATAACTTGCCTGATAGCTTTCCAGTGATGGAAGTGGATAAAAAGTTTTATAAGTATATAGTGAAAGGTAAGTGAATGGTGATAGAGTCAAACTTCAATTAGTAGTTATTTTCCCATTCACTACTGCTTGTTAGTTGAACGAATTGGACTTTTATGGGTCAGTGTTTCTATCCACCGAGATTTCCTAATCTCGAATCTCGAGGTAGGGGGAAATCCCGTTAATGGGGAATAAAAAGGACTAGTCAGAAGGATCAGTTTTTAAGGGGGGAATTTAATGGCTGTTTAATTTTCTTAGAAATAGCCCATGCAAAGATTATTTCTCCAACCAAATATATATACTAACCCGATAACAAACTCCATCGTTATTGCCTTCTCCATTACATTATTTTATTTTTTAATTTGGTGTTCATTCTAAAACCTAAATATAAAAGCAATTCTTACAAAGGAAAAATCAGAATATTCTTTGGTTATTTTATGACAATAAAGTATCATACGACCTATAGCAAAAAGAGTTTCAACTTATTTTCTTGTTTTTTTGTTTAAAAGCAGGAAAATGTAAGGGAATTATAGAATTATTTCATTGTAAGAAAAAACAATAAAAAATGCAGAAACAGCAAATACTTAATTTAGAACATATTTTATTCTACAGCGGAATAAATTCCCGATTCTATGAATATGTTGGTAAAAACGACAGGAGTGTGAGAGTATGGTTCAAGTGTATGTTAATAGTCCATCCAGTTTGAAAATAGGTTTATCTGTCGCATTAGAAGCAACATCAAAAGCGCTAGCGCCACAAAGCATTGAGAATTTAAGAAAACTTTCAAAGAATATTCCGAACGGATCAGGAGGATACTCTTTAGAAATTTCAAAATATACAGCTTCCAATTTTATTGAATGTGTGGAAAATTTTAAACACACCATAACATTTCGTTCCATTAGAGAAGATTTGCGAGAGGCACTAGTTAATTTTGAAAATCAAGCATCCTAAAAATGAAAGCGCTTTACAATAGGATTGTCAATGAAATTTGGCTGTTAAGCTAAGGCTATTAATCAAACTAATAAAAAAATCTGGAGGAAAAGGAGGATTTTTCCTTAGTTTATAATCAAAAATCCTGACATCAAGATATTAATATGCCTTGGTGTCAGGATTTTTGCAGAGAAATTAAAGGTCAAAAAATGATACTGATCGTATACAAACAGCAATTATGTTATTTGCTTTAAAAATAGTGTGGAGAGAGAAGTGTAAGCATGAAAAGAGCAGATTTATTTTCTATATAGTAGATTTTAATAAAATTAGCGGGTTCACCGATGTTTTTTTTTGCGAGTTTATCCGGATATTGGCTGGCATTAGATGAAATGCAGAAGATATTTTGCTTTTCTTGTGCTTATTGCAGCGATTACAACACTGTCATTGATGAAAGTATTCTTTTAATTAGAAAATAAAATAAGCAGTTCAAATATATTATTCATTAGCAGCATCTCAAAAAAAGGTGCTGCTTTTTGACTTTAGTACAGTAAGAAATTAATTTAGCATTTGCTGGATCAGTAAATACTAATGAAATAAATTATTTAAGATAGGAACTAAAACATGAAAGTTTGGTTTCACGATAAAGTCTTTTGCACCGATTGTTAAAGCATCCATTATCAATCTTTGTTGTCCCATTGCCGAACAAATAACAACATTTGCTTTCGGATTAAACTCTATTACTTCCTTTAAGACAGTCATGCCTTCTTTGCAAGGCATTGTTAAGTCTAGCAATAAGACATCTGGTGAATATTTTTTATAGAGAAAGACAGCCTCACATCCATCTGAAGCTTCAGCCACTACTTGATAGTCACCTACTGATAAATAGCCTTTTAATAAATTTCTCATAAACATAGAATCATCTGCGATCATGATATTTTTACACATTCTATATCAATGCTCCCTTTTCTTAAATTGGCAAATGAAAGAAATAGGTTTTTACGAGATAAACTCGGTAGCCCGGCTGCCATCGCTGTACACATTAGGCCCGTGGCTTTGCGTCTTTTACTTTCGTAAAATTTGCCTTTGATTCTATAGTATCATATATTTTATAGTTATTTAGATCTATTTATAATAAAAATTAGGTTTAAAGACCCTTTTTTTATATATTTTAATCTGCATAAAAACGGGTATTTTATAATGGTTGGATCTGATAGCAAAAATAAAGTACAGCATTTTTAGCAAATGAAGGAAAGCAATAGCTTATTTAGTCTACATAATAGTATGTCATTCATGTCTAAAATATATGCAAAAAAAAGAAGTTAGAAATATAGAAATAAAAATTCTTCATAATATAATGAAAAAAATAGAATCGATAAACTGCCTATTTTTATATACTTTTTTGTTTCCATCTATTTTTTTAGAGATTCCATACATAATATATATGTACAAGGTGTTTTTTATAAAAATAGACGGGTGATAAAATAAAATATTACATTAATCTCAAAAAATATTTTTTACAAATAAAGAAGGATATTTAGCACGATTATCCAGAATAATAGTGTGATATATAATAAAAGACGGAAAATGATATTTGCATTAATGGAGGAGAGTATGAGATTAACACATGAATTTTATCTGCTTCCTGATACAACAGAGCTACAGAAGTTGCAAAAGAAAGCAATAGAATAGTAAACAGTGTCGCCATTTCTGATGATATTATTACCTATATATACGATTCATTAGAGTGGATTCCGAATAAAAATCCTGCGGCAAGTCAATCATCAGCGAAAGTATCTGGACTTAATTATTATAGGGTGACGTTATTTGCTGTTCATTCTGCATCAACTTTAAAAGGGTTTTTTGTTGACTGACGAGATTTATTTCAATATGCCCCTAGTTTGATAACACTTAAAGGAGCATTTACTTATGTAGAGGGAGACAATTAATCAGGAGAAGGTGAAGAAATTATATTAAATCGAAAAGAAGTACTCCATCTTTTGGAGAAGATGATTTCTATGGCAGATCGGTTAGCAGAAGGGAATTATTACGTATATCATTGCGGGATATAAATCGAATTTATCCAATAGACCTATACTGTCTGATATATTTTACTATTAAACCGGTAAATAGGGATGCAGTTAAATCACTACCCAAACAAAAAGTTCCATTAAATACGGTAAAGTTAAAATGATACATACAAAAAGGTTAATAATGAGATGATAAAACGTTTTTTATATTTTTGAATTTTCTATCTGTAGATACAAGATATTTTTATTTTAAAAACTAGGAATCTTTTCATGGAATCTGTACGAATGAAACTAGATAATAAAATGGTTTTTAGCGATATTCTATATAAATAAAAAGGTGGAATTTACAATAAAACTTCCAAATGGAATTACTGGTTTTTATACGAATGAAGGAACTATTCCGCCATTAGTCGATGAGAAACAATTCAAACAAATATGCTTCCATTGTTGAATATGAACATATTTTTTTATGGATATCCCTATACTTTTTGATGAGTTTTCTGTATATTATCAAATTTTTTATACAGTAAATCTAAATATTCCTACTAGTCAAGTGTTGATGAAGTTAAATGAAGATGAGCTAAATAGCGAGGAATTAAAACAAATGGTTTATTGGAAACCAGAAACCATGGGACAGATTATCTTTAATTATTGGGACTAGGTGAAAGGGATTTCCACTATTAAAATGTAAATATAATTATAGTCCATTAGTTTTAAATGCTGGACTTATTTCTTCACTTCACTGTGATAAGAAAAGCATACTGGAAAAAGAAAATATCATATATTTCACGCCTATTGAATTGTATATTGATTTTTAACAGCGGGAAGAAGTGTCATAAATTGAATGATTAGGCCTAGGATGATGTAGAAAACTTGAATGAATTCGATTGCTTGGATCATATATATTTCAATCGTTATCCAGATTATTAAGATAAATCCATTGTATAATGAAAAATTCCATGCAAGATGCAGATGTTTATACAGTTTGATTTTTGAACCAATTTTAATCTGCTTTTCTGAGAAAAGATAAAAGGAAGTAACCAGAGGGAGAACACCAATTACAAAAAATAGGATGAATCCTGGAATGAGAAAACTATTAAAAGAACTGTTTTCTAACATGGGAAGATGCATATTTAATAATTGTCCATTTGGAGAAATGATTAAGGATGCGCCACCCAAAATTGCACTTATACCTAGAAAAAAATGCAAAATACTTAATAATAGACAAGAAAATGATTTTTTTATAAGAAACATTCAATTAGTCAGCTCCATTAATTTGCATTTGATTTTATTATAAGCTAAGTTAACAAAAGAAACATCGGAAAATATAGAAAAATCCGACAAATTTGTGACCGATTTTTTATCTGTTTATCCATTCTTAAAAAGGTAACTTAACAGGAAATATATAGATGTATTAAAAAATTCTGCGAAAGTTGATTATATAGAAGAATTTGGAAAAGTAGTCGTGGAATAAGGATAAAGGGGAGTGTTTTTTTATGGAGATAAAAATAGATGATTTGACAGGGAAAGAAATTATTGAATTGATTGGGGAGCATTTGCAGGGTATGTCATTAAATTCCCCGCCTGAAAGTATTCATGCACTAGATCTTGATAATCTGAAAAAAACAGAGATTACTTTTTGGAGTGTGTGGGAGGAAGGGCAGTTGGCTGGCTGTGGTGCTTTAAAAGAGCTGAACAAAAAGCATGGGGAATTAAAATCTATGCGTACTTCTTCCAATCATTTGCGAAAAGGGGTAGCAAGGAAACTTCTTCACCACATTATCGAAGAAGCAAAACAAAGGGGCTATTTAACGATAAGTTTAGAAACGGGATCAATGGAAGCTTTTATGCCGGCAAGAAAATTATATGAAAGCTTTGAATTCAGGTATTGCAAACCTTTTGCAGACTATCAAGAAGATCCAAATAGTGTGTTTATGGAGAAAGAATTATCTCATTTTTACATGGAGTGATCCCCCACCTAGATTTTTCGTTTCCTCTCCTCATCTTGAGGTGAGGAGTTTACTGCTCATTACTGCGGAATAAATGACAAATGGCTAGATGATAAATAGCAGTCCAATGTTATTCGAAGCATTTAAAAAAATATTCTTCTTTTTTGTAAAGCAGCTAAATTTACTTTCATTGCAACCTTTTTAGCCATCATCTCGTAAATAAAGCAAAAAGCTTTTTATTACATAAATGTTAAAGGAGAGATGAAGCATGTTTATTGGAATGCAGACATTGCCGGTTGTTTATGTTGATAATAATCTTCAAGAAGCATTAGAAAATATTACGATTACATTTGATGGAAATAAAGCGAAGGAGCCTACTTTTAAAAGCATAAAAAGCGGGGAAAGAGTATTTACTGGATTGTATAATAAGTTTGATGAAATAAGAGCGATCTATTTAAAATATTATAATGATAAATTAGCTATAATGGAAAAAAAACAAATTTATAAAGTATTTAACAACACCATTTTAGGGACAGTGGGAATTATTTTAGTGGAAATTGTAGGAAAGCAACAAGATGGAAAATTGGAACTGAAAATAACGGAAAATTTTTCTTAAATCATTTAATAGGAGATAAAAGAGCAGTGAGAATTCAAAACATGAATTCTCACTGCTCTTTTGATTTTGAAGCACGATGAATAACTGTTTGATATTCTTCGTTATGAAGGTGTATCTAATTATTCCTTCTCTTTAATAAATGTCTCTTTTTTTGTGTGTAAACAATCTTTCTATTGGGTAAACTGCAGAAAAAGTATGTAGTTAAGAAAGGGTTGCTTGTGATGGAACAAAGGGAAGTATCTTCTACTCGTTATGATTATTTATCTGCCAATCTTTGGTCAGGTATTTTATTCGGATTAGGTATGGTTGCTTTTATTGATGAAACTATTTTTCATCAGCTTTTGCATTGGCATCATTTTTATGATAAATCGACAACAGGCATTGGGCTTATTTCGGACGGCTTATTTCATGCTTTCAGTTGGTTTGCGACTATTGCAAGCTTATTTATAGTGGCAGATTTGAGAAAAAAAGGTGGCTATTGGTTTAAAAGATGGTGGGGAGGCGTACAGCTTGGAGGAGGCTGTTTTCAGCTCTATGATGGAACGATTCAGCATAAATTCATGGGCCTTCATCAAATCCGTTATGTAGACAATGTTTATCTTTATGATTGGGTATGGAATAGCATTGCCGTATTGATGATTGCAACAGGAAGTTATTTACTTGTTGCCACAGGGAAAAAAGCACATGTTTGGAGACTAGCAAAAAAATGAATAATAACCATATCCACCAGCATCAGGCTATCTCCATGGATCCTTTTATTATTGTATTTTTTTCTTTTATGATAATTATCTACTTGTTTTGTGTTTTTTTATCCAATAAAAAATATAAAAAGTGGCCGCTCAATCGTACGGTTTTATGGATAATAGGGATGATTTGTGCTGCCATTTCACTTGCTGGGCCAATTGCAGAGCATGCTTCGATTGATTTTCGTGCACATATGCTTGGACATTTGCTTCTTGGTATGCTTGCACCAATTTTTGTAAGCTTTTCATGTCCGATGACGCTTTTATTAAGAACGATACCAATTCAAGCCGCTCGTATAGCAGCAAAAGTGCTGCAGTCGCTGCCTATAAGGATTTACAGTAATCCTTTTGTTGCAGCATTGCTTCATATGGGGGGATTATGGATTCTTTATACGACAAAACTATATGCCTTTATGCATGAATCGGTTTTAATTTATCTTGTCATTCACCTGCATATTTTTTTTGCAGGCTACTTATTTATATGGTCAATGCTTGATATTGACTTAAAACCATATCGAACTAGTTTTTTCTATCGAGCTGCAGTGTTAATTTTTGCTCTAGCAAGTCATGGCATCCTTTCCAAATATATCTATGCCTATCCGCCAGTTGGCGTTGTAAAAAGGCAGGCAGAAATAGGTGGAATGTTGATGTATTATGGAGGGGATATCATTGATATGGTGCTCGTTTTTCTTTTTTGTCTTCAATGGTATAAAGTGAAACCTCAATTAGCATGGAGTTTTTCTCATTCTCGCTGATTGTTAGTTAAAATGAATGGCCGGTTATGGCCCAACTAGATTAAGACTTTTTGTTGCCCTTCCTAATCTCTCGTAGTGGAGGTTTACTACCCGTTAATACGGGATAAAAAAGACGAATGTCATCAAGAGAAAGAAGCCAAAATTTTTATCGCTTTTTTGCTAGTACACTTAGCCTTTTGCTGATTTGACTCGCGCAATAACGTACTCCGATTGAAGCACCATAAAAATAAAAAAGATTGGTACAAAAGCTGCAACCAATTTTCTATGCCAATTTAAATTATGTTTCATTAACAGTCCTGAAATAAGGAAATTTGCCAGTATATTAATAAGCAAACGAATCATCTTTATCTCCCTCTCTCTTTTTAGATTGCGTTTTTATTAAGAAAGCATGCATAAAAGTTGGAATTCAACTATATTTTGCTAAAAGTTGAGCTGATTTTAAATGATGATTTCAGTCAGATTGCACGCTTTTTTAGAGGCAAAATAAATCGAAACCATAGAATTTGTATGATGACACCCGCTGCTAGACCAATTACCGTATCCCTCATTCTATCCATTGCATAATGTTTTGTTTGCTGTTCAAATACAAACACAAATAAAATGGTTAGTGCGACTTGGTGAATGGTAATTTTATCTGATTTTAGATATTTGGTTATAAATCCGCCAATCAAAATTAATAGCCCTAAATTCCATCCGGTTACCCTTAAGTTTGCTGCAATAAGTATGGTAAGCATTATGCCAATGACTGTTCCGATTAAACGTTTTGCCGATAAGGCCAGCGTTTGATTTATTGTCGATTGCAGACATAAAATAGCGGATAATGGCGCTAAATAGGGATGATGTGAACCTAATATTTTGGCCAATTCCCAAGATAAAGTAGAGCCAATCGCTAGTTTCCAAACTAGAGCGGTTAAATTTTCATTAGAAGGGGAAGCGTTCATATGTTCATATTAATCTCCTCTTTTTTAGGTAGTATTCCATTCTGTCGCTCAATCATTCTTTTTGTATGAAAGTAAAGATGATTTTTTTGTAAGCTGGAAAAAGAAAGCAATATAGGTTTGCTATTATCAGGAGGAATAAGATGGAAGACATAATTAAACAATTAAATGATTGGATACATAAAGTTACAGAAGATTTCACAAACCTTTCAGAATCAGCGATTTCCAAGCAGCCGGAACCGAATAAATGGTCAAAAAAAGAAGTGCTAGGACATTTTTGCGACTCCGTGATCATGAATTTGGAGCGTTTTATAAAGATTCAATATTGAACCACAGCCATTTGTTATTTCTTCCTATAATCAAGATAAGTGGGTCATGCTGCAAGGATATAAAGAAATGATAAAAGAAGAAGTATTAGATTTATGGGTGCATCTAAATAAGCAAATAATCCGCATAATAAAACAAATGCCAAAGGAGAAATTAAGTTATGTTTGTGATATTGGCAATAATCAGCTGAAGACTTTTGAATGGCTTATACAAGATTATCTCCATCATATGGAGCATCACATGAAGCAACATGTATTTAATGAACATTAATTCAAACAGTTTGCTATGGCTAAACGTGAATCGGGTCTATGTTTAAATAACGACGAAATTGGCACTGAATATATTCTGATTGACAGTGTCCCAGTATACTGCATTAGATCCTAACTAAGTCTCTTTTCAATAGAAAAAACGATAAAATATTATGATCTGATAAACCGAATGTGCAGCGGAAGGAAAAATCCGTATGTAAAAAAGTAGATAATGATGGAATAAATCAGACTCCACCCATGAAAAACCATATATCCAGAAAGTGTCATGCCAATATCGATGCCTAATGAACAAGGAATAAATATCGCTGCTAATTTCCACTTGTTTTGTTCAATAAAGTAATTAAGATAAAGATTGGCTAAGGACGTTGGAATAAATGTATAGCAAAATATTTCGCCAAGCCCTGTTAATTTTGGGTTTCCAAGGTCTAACAGATTAAACACCCTCCCAATAAGCCCGTCACAAAACCAAGTAATAAAAGCAATTATCCCAAAAGTAATATATATTTCTTTCCAAGTAATATTTTTTTGGGGGATGAAAATTACAATAAGCAAAAGAATAATACTCATCGACACAGGAAACCAAAGACCTTTTGCATGTAAATCTAGATTGCTTATTAGTTGATTCATTAAAGAAGTCTCCTTTAATTAAAATTTAACTTTTATAATTATCGTTTGAAAAAGCTTGGCTGCTTATTCATAAAGGATATGCAATAAATATTTTAGTCAAATAAGTAATGAAGCTGAATAGAAGAAATTAATTACATTTAATAATGGATGGTGAATGTTGATTAGGATTCCTAAACACTTTTTATGCATCTATTGATTTAGGGGGAAAAAGGTAAATAGAGAAATGATTAAGAATTTTAAAAAAATTTTAAAATGAGAAAAATGCTATTATTATTCCCTCCTTTTATCTGACTAGGCAATGTAATTCGGTTTATTTTATTTCGTAAAATTCCTTTTTTAGAAAGTATTGGAACTTTTCAAAATAAAAATCGTCTAACCGTAAAAGGGGGAATAGTCTTGGGAAAAAAATTTATGGTGATTATAATCTTTGCTGTATTGGCTGCTGTATTAGTATTTAGGTTTTGTTCTAGCCAAGGGGAGCCGCCGGAGGCATTCATAAAAATTAACGGGAAAGACATTACAATGAAAAGAGGTTCTTATCAATGGACATCAAGATATCTGCTGTCTTATAGTACAGAAATTGCAGATGCCGCTTCGCCAAATCAAATAGCAGAGAATATGGAGGCTGTTGGCATAAAACAGAAATCAGTTGGAGATATAGCTTTCCATGATGATTCTAATCCAAAAATTCATGCATATATATGGAGTGGCACAGAAAGAAGCAAAGAATTAACGATAAAAAACAATAAACTGACATTGCCGGCAGAACTAGGGAAGCATGTTATTGAAGTGGAGACCAAATGGAAAAAAGGCAATGCTTCGTATACATTTGTTGTGGACATACAATAGCAAAAAAAAATAAATCGAGCTTTAGTAAAAAAGAGCAGCCAATAAGTCGATTTGTCGGTCATTGGCTGCTCTTTTTATGTTCAAGAAAGCTGATATATCAATATTTCAAGCTACGCGTAAAATGCTCGCTCTCTTTATCACTCCCCTTTATGGTTATAGTTATTACCATAAAAAGGTGACTGCGCTCAGAGGATTCCTAAGATAGTCAAGCGTTTTCAGACAAAGTAATTTTATTCCCTTAATTAAAAAATCTAATTGTGAAAGAAATTTTTAGAATAGTATCTTTTTTTGCATTTGTGAATGCATCAAACGAATATTCTAGGTGATTTGTCAATTTGCTTATAGGATAATTATGGAAATTAAAAGTATGAAAATAATAAGACCAATAATTGTATAAAGAATGGAGACAAGCAAAGCAGGATTCATACGAAAGAAAAATGGTTCCTTTTCTAAAATAATACCAGTTTGGGCACTAATCTTGCTATCTATATATCTAGTCCAACTACCACCACTGCTTGAGAAAGTAAAAAGAATAACAGTAAAAAGCAGCCCAATAACTTCAATATAGCGAATCGAAAAGATAGCAGCGGTTAAAAAGTTGCCACAATTTCTAATGTTAACGTAAAAAATGGTAAAATAATGATTTTGTTCATAATAATTCCACCTTTCTTTTTTCTTTTATCAGATTTGTTTGAGAGGAGAAATAAGAGATGAATTAGTCCGTTTTTTAGCTATTTTTGTATAGATAATATATTTTTCCATAAACTACTTTTAATCGCAAAATGTGGTGAAATTTTTTGTATATTGGAGCAATTGAGCATGAAGTGGAGACAAATACTAAGCATTTTGTTGGCCTGTTGTCTATTAACAGGATGCTGGGATAGGAAAGAACTTTCGCAAACGAGTCTTGTTACTGGCATTGCAATTGATGCCGGTGAGAAACAAAAGTACAGAGTATCGTTAGAGGTTCTTAATGCTACTGAATTGAATACACGAACAGCACAAGGAGAAACCCCTGCTCTTGTTTTTACAGTGGAAGGAAATACGATTGCCGAATTATTGCATAAAATGAATGTGGCTGCTTCCCAAAAATTTATATACTCTCATATGAGGCTGCTAGCAATAAGTGAAGATGCTGTTAATGAATTACTGTTGGATTTTCTTGATTTTTTTGAGCGGAATCGAGAAATACGTTCTGATTTCAATATTGTATTAGTTAAAGGGAATCGTGCAGAAGATATTTTAAAAGTAGTCAGTCCTATATATAAAAATTCTTCCCTAAAAATAGGTGCCCAATTAACCCAAATGTATCGGGGGTGGGGAGGAGACCCTGGGATGCGTCTGGATGATTTTATTCGTGTGCTAACGAGTGAAGGGCAAGTTCCTGTGATTGCCAATTTAAGCATTGAAGGCGATCTGAAAAAAGGGATGAGCGTTGATAATCTAAAAAATGTAATACCAGAAGCAAAGGTCAAACTAGAACCTCTGGCAGTTTTTAAAAACAGCAGAGTAATCGGTTATTTAACATTAAATGATACGCGCAATCTGTTAATGATTCAAAATAAAATGAAACAAACGTATATAGGAGTTCCTTGTAATAATAAAAAAAAAGTAATAGGCATCCATGTCGTCAGATCAGTGTCAGATGTATCAGCAAAGGAAATAAAAGGGATCCCCACATTTCGGGTGAAAATTCGAGCAATTGCTGTTGTTGAGGAGGTGGGCTGTAAACAAGATTTATTAAAGAGCCAAACATTTGATCATTTTGAAAACCTTATTAATAATCAAATAAACAAAGATATCCAGCAATTAGTGAAGAAAATGCAAAAAGAATATCAAGCAGATATTTTTGGGTTTGGTGAATTATTGAGGGAAAATGATTATAAGCATTTTAAAAAATATAAAAACAACTGGGAGGAAGGTTTTGTAAAATCAAAGGTATCTGTTGACTTTAAAGTTACGATAAAACGCAGCGGCACTAAAAAAAATAGTTATGAGGTAAGTCAATAAAAGGAAAAAATCCATCATTATTCAATGATGGATTTGCAGCTAGGACATGTTATTTCTGTACGTTGTCTAAATTGAATACGTTTAAAATCCCTTTTGTCAAATGTTGCATAATGTTTATAAGTAGTGCCGCATACACAATGCTGGCTGTCTTTTACAACATGACGAATGCTTGTTTTTTCAGTTAAAACGGTTGGATAGAACATTTTTTTCCTCTTTTCTAATTTTAATAAGGCAAATTAGAAAGAATATATCGATTTTTACAAGACTGAATCTTGGCAACCCGGCTACCATAGCTAATGCTTTAGGCCCGTGGCTTTGCGTCTTTTACTTTCGTAAAATTTGCCCACTTTAATTTTACCATTATATTGGCTTTAGTCAATGAATAAAGTAGGGGATTTTGAGAGAATAGCTTTATTTTTTAAGTAAAAATAGGGATTGTTTTTTTAAAAAAAATATATTTATAGGATAATAGCTTCATATTATTTTATTTTTTTGAATATAATCGATCATTAAAGCTTCTTAAGCTAACATTAAACATTCCTCTACTAGTAGTAGTATTTCAGATGTTCTATCGTCTGAAATAGCTCTGCTCTTTTTTGTGGGGCTATTTTAGTCGGTAGATTAATTCTTTTGTTTTCACTAAAATGATTGCTTTTGTTGATGAGTGTTGTATTTCAAGCAATCCATTTCCATAATCATAAAACATAAAATGTATTTTTTGTTTATATATTACTTTTTGTCCTAATTTAATACTAATCATCCTAACTATAAGTAATGGGTGATTCTAAATTAGTCTCAAGTATAGCATATCTACAAACTGATTCGCATCATTCATCCATTGAAAAGGATATTTGTACTAGAAAGAATGTAAGGGGATTATAGTAATATTTTAAATTCTTATTTAAAATATTTTAGCAAAATAAGTTGTTTCTAGATCAAGGTATTCAAAATAAATAGGATAATAAAAAAGTATTGGAAAGTTATTCCGAAAACTTTTTTATTATTACTTGTACAAACAGTAGGATACTATATATGATATTCAGTTGAAAGCAAGTGCTTGATTTCTATTGTGAAAGAATCATTCCTCACATTTTCTAGATGTTCGACTGATAACTATTCTAAAATGGAAGACTTTATCCATGCGTTTCGTTATCATTCTTTAGATGTAACAGATAAAAAAGGGGATAACAAATTATTAAAAATCATTCAAAGACGTGAGGAAGAGTTAAGTATTTCTGAAAATCGTCTTTTTATTTATCAGTTGCTACTCCATTCTTTGATGACATTGCATTTAATATCAAGGAAAGTGGCTTAGGCTCTACAAAGGGCTAGAAAAGTCATTTTGCCATGATTTGAAATCTGTCCAAGAATTAAATGAAAAGCTAGGTCGTGTTTTCAAAGAGGAGGAAATTTATTGTATAGACCATTATCTTGGAAAGCCGATGTTTCAAAATCTTGAAGCATTAGAGTTTGCTAATCCTATACTGTAAGCATTATGGAATAATGAACACATTGCCAATGAACAAATTATAGCCAGTGAAACGGTTGGATTAGAAGAAAGAGCTGGATATTATGACAAAGTTGCAACTATTCGAGATATGGTTCAAAACCATATACCTCTGCATTCATACCGATCAGGTTAGAGGCTTCTGATAAATTAGTAAAAGAGAATGGATTTAAATGGTGGTAAATAGGACTATTCGCAAGTTTAAAACATATATAAGTATAATTTTCAGGATATACAGAAATAATATTACACAATTTATTGATAAAGATATATAGGAGGCACTTAACATGAATGTCGGATTAATTGGTTTAGGGAAAATGGGATTAAATTTAGGGAAAAATCTAATTGACAATAAACATGAAGTAGTCGCATTTGATTTAAATTCAAAGGCCGTTGAAGAAATGCAAATGTATGGAGCAAAAGGTGTAACTAGTATAGAAGATCTTGTTCAATCATTGGAAATGCCCAGAGTTCTTTGGGTGATGGTTCCACATGCCGTTGTAGATTCAGTGATTAGTGAACTTATGCCCCTTTTAAACAAGGACGATATTGTTATTGAAGCTGGCAATTCTCATTATAAAGAATCAATTCGTCGTTACAACCAACTGAAAGAAGTTGGAGTGAACTTTATGGATGTAGGAACTTCTGGAGGAATGGAAGGTGCTCGCAATGGTGCTTGTTATATGATTGGTGGAGATCTAGAAGCCTGGAGTATGGTAGAGCCTGTATTTAAAGATACTGCTGTTGAAAATGGATATTTTTACGCTGGACAAGCAGGGAGTGGCCATTTTCTAAAAATGGTCCATAATGGGATTGAGTACGGGATGATGGCTGCGATTGGTGAGGGATTTGAAGTGTTAGAAAAAAGTGAGTTTGATTATGACTATGAAAAAGTAGCTAGAGTATGGAATAACGGTTCCGTTATTCGTTCATGGCTTATGGAATTGACAGAGCATGCCTTTTCTAAAGATGCAAAGTTAGATGAAATTAAAGGGATAATGCATTCTTCTGGTGAAGGAAAGTGGACTGTTGAAACAGCTCTTGATTTACAAATGGCTACCCCTGTCATCGCAATGTCTTTATTAATGCGTTATCGTTCATTAGAAAGTGATACGTTTACAGGTAAAGTTGTCGCAGCTTTACGTAATGAATTTGGTGGGCATGAGGTAGAAAAAAGTAAGGGAAACAAATAGTTTAAATATTTTAAAGGTGGAATAGCATCTCTGGATTCAAATTGATTTTATAAAAAATTAGAATTAATGGGGTCAGAATTTTATGTTGGGCAACTTTACTCATGAGTGAAGTTGCCCTTTTTATCATATATAATACTTTAATGATAACTTATATAGGCGTTACTGTTTCATAAGCCTTGAAAATAGTTTTTGTCAACAAAATAAAATATTATTACAGAACAGGTGGGAGAATTTCTGCTTGCTATTTTTTCGAACCAAGTGCTTTGCTTTTATTTATCTTGATGCTTAATTTGAAAAATAGGAGAGTTTTATCTATGCAGTATGATTTTGCTTTCTTGCCGTCCATTTACAGGTAGAGAAAGAGCAAATAGTGTTGTAATTTGCTGACGGCATGTTTGGAATTATTTAAGTGAATTCTAGTTTGGAGAAATCTAAAGAAAAACTTTTAATAGAGAGAAAAAGCATAATTACTATAAATCAAAATTGCCATGTTGCAAGATCAGATGTAGTTTTTCTAATACTCTATTAGTGTCTCTGTTGATTTTGTACGATCTTCGATAAACTGGTGAAATTGTTTTAGGTGTTCTGACATATATGCAATGATCTTTATCGTTTCGTTTATTTGTTAATTTGAGCAAGAATTAAAGAATGATGCCAAGCTCAGTAGCAGAACGAAGTTAAATGAGGAATTGCAGTAGATTGTTTTTCATAAAAAAATAGGAGAAGCATTGGCACGGCTTTTTTTGCTAACAGATGATATTTTCCTTTTAATCAACTATTTGAGAATCATCTATTCAAAAATGTACTAATAATGAATAGAGGAAATGGCGAAATAATCAAAAAATTGCTGAAATGGGTATCTAAATTCCCTTCTCATTTCTAAATATACTATAAAAGCCATGTTTTATAAATAATCACCAATAGAGTCAATAAAAAAGAGGGAGAGTGGCAGGATGAGAGCAGGGTTTGATTGTGCAACAAAATTATCTTTACAATCGGCAAAAGCATTAAAGCAAGCAGGATTTACTTATGCAGCTCGTTATTTAGGAGAATCTTGGAAAACATTTGATGAAAAGGAAGCAGCAGCTATTCAATCAGCAGGCTTATTATTGATTAGCATTTTTCAGAAATCGGCCAATCGTTCTTCATATTTTAGCTGGAAACAAGGAGAACTTGATGGAAAAGAAGCTAGTAACTATGCAAAAGAGGTAGACCAGCCAAAAGGAACGGCTATCTATTTTGCAGTTGATTTTGATGCACAATTAAAAGATATGGAAACAATTCGTCGCTATATGAATGGAGTGAAAAACCAGCTACAAGATTATAAAGTAGGAGTTTACGGTTCTTCTAGAGTAATGCAGGCACTAAAGGAACAGGTAGATTATTATTGGCAAACATATGCATGGTCAAGAGGAGAAGTTTGTGATTTTATTCATATGTATCAATATGAAAATAATGTTTATGCTGCAGGCATTAATGTTGATCGCAATGAGATCAAAAAAGCACCAGGAGATTGGGGGGAATTACGCTCAACAGAAGCAGTGAAACCTCAGAAAATCCCAAAATATGATGTAGTAAAAAATATAAATGCTTATAGGAACGCTCAAGATGCATTAGCAAATAAAAATAGTAAAGGCACTGTAAAACCTGACAGTTATTATATTTTTAATGAATCAGAAGGTATGGTGAATGTTACGAAACAGCAAAATATGCCTGGGTCGTGGATTAATCCTAAGGAAAATAGAAATCAGAGTAAAGAAGAGCAATATCATATTGTGAAAAATAAGGAAACATTAACATATATAGCCAAAAAGTATCATACAACAGTAGCTAAATTACAAGCCTTAAATAATATTGATAATCCTAATCTTATTTATGTGAATCAAAAGATAAAATATAAATAATTTTTTATATAAGATAATTGCTCTGACCAAATTGCATATTCTTTCAAATAATTGCTCCTTTTCTAGTAGTCAACTTATAGCTTGTTTACTTTTTTGTTTAATGCGGTTAAATAACTAATAATAATAAAACTAAAAATGCTTGAAAGTACAGCACTCCCTATTCCCATCCAGATAAGTGTTTTTAAATTATTGTTTGTTGTCATTTTATAACCCTCACTTATTTTTGTTAATAGTTTTTCTTCTACTGTGATTATTTATGTCTCTATTTTTATTACATCTGTTTAGTTTTTTAAAATTGCTTTTTTTAGAGAGATAAAAAGGTTTAGAATAAGGTGCTCTGGAGTAAAAAAAAAAATGACTAGGAATTTTCCGAAAATTATTTTGACTCCTCCAAAAAACTGTGTTACTATCCAATTAACAAAAAAACTATATAAACTCTTATAATGAGAGGCGGAGGGACTGGCCCAGTGAAGCCTCAGCAACCATTCAATATGAAAAGGTGCTAATTCCAGCAAAGCATTTATGTTTTGGCAGATAAGAGAGGAATTCTTCAGACAACAAGCCTCTC
>NZ_PISE01000003.1 GCF_002835805.1 Niallia nealsonii
AACTGCATCCTTGGTTATTTTTTATTAATCCTTGTTTAATTTACGTGCAACAACATTACCAAAAGATTGAATGCATTGTACGATAATAACAAGAATAAAAATAGTTGTATACATAACAGTAGGTTCAAAACGCAAATGCCCATATTGGTAGGCAACATCGCCTAGTCCACCTGCTCCTACTAGTCCAGCCATAGCTGTAGCGCCAATTAAACCAATAGTAGCAATAGTAAGGCCAAGGATAATAGAAGAACGAGCCTCTCTAATTAATACACTCCAAATAATTTTGAATGTACTTATTCCCATTGATTGATATGCTTCAATGACACCGCGGTCCACACTTAAGATAGAAGATTCCATTAATCTTGCGATATAAGGAGCCGTGTATACAACAAGGGGAACGATAACACCTTGGACGCCTATTGTTGTTCCAGCAATAAGCTTTGTAAAAGGAAGGATAAAAAACAACAGAATAATAAATGGTATAGAACGAATTACATTTATTATTGTATTCATGATTGTATAAAAAACAATATTTTCTGCTTGTCCACCTTTACGAGTCAAGACAAGCAAAACACCTAAAGGCAAGCCAATAATAATCGAGATTATAAGAGAGATACTTGTCATTTGCACTGTTTGTAAAAAGGCCTCCTGAATGACTTCTCCCCAATCTTCCCAAAATGTACCCATATTATTGATTCACCTCTTCTACTAAAATATTTTTCTCTTCAAGAAATTGAATGGATTTGTTCACTTCTGCTGTTTCTCCGTCAATGTGAACAAGCAATTTTCCCACAGATTGATCTTTAAGCTGGTCGATTCCACCTGCAATAATGCTCGGAAGTACATCAAATTCTTTAGCGAGTATTGCTAAAAAAGGATCTTTAGAAGAATCGCCAATAAAAGTTAATGTAACGATTTTTCCTCTTTTTGGTAATTCTTCCGCGAAATGCTCAGGCACTTTTATTCCGGATTCCCCATGCACAAATTGTTTTGTGCGTAAATGTTTTGGATTAGAGAAGATATCAAGAACTTTTCCTTCTTCTACAATTTCCCCATTTTGCATGACAGCTACACGATCACATATGCGTTTAATAACATCTAATTCATGGGTGATTAAAAAGATGGTGATGCCAAGCTCTTTGTTTACTTGCAACAATAAATCAAGAATAGATTCTGTTGTATTAGGATCAAGAGCGCTTGTTGCTTCATCACTTAATAAAATTTCCGGTTCATGTGCTAATGCTCGAGCGATAGCAACCCGTTGCTTTTGCCCACCGGATAATTGATTTGGATACATATGATGTTTATCACTTAAGCCAACGATGTTTAAATATTTATCCGCCCGTTTTTTTATATCTTGTTTTGGTACACCTTCTAATTTTAGTGGAATGGTTATATTTTCATAAACAGTAGCGGTTTTTAAAAGATTATAACCTTGGAAAATCATGCCGATTTTCTGTCTAACCTTTTGAAGTTCCTTTTTGTTTAGGGATGTAATATCTACATCATTAATTAGAACTTTTCCGGTTGTAGGTTTTTCTAATAAATTGACGCATCGAATCAGTGTACTTTTTCCTGCGCCACTATAACCTATGACTCCAACTATTTCACCCTTTTGGACAGTAAGAGAAACGTCTTTCAACGCTTCTACCGTTTTTTTTCCAACATTAAATGTTTTTGACACATGTTGCAGACTTATCATGCTAGAACCTCCTTACCAGCTTGGAACTACAGAACCATTAAATGTTTCTTCAATAAATTGTTTCACTTCGTCGCTTTGATAATATTTTTTAATTTTTTTAATTGCTTCATCGTTTTTATTTACATCGCGTGCAACAACGTAGTTTGTATATGGATTATTTTTTTCTTCTTCATGGAAGACAGCGTCATCTTTTAATGTCAAACCTGCACCCATTGCAAAGTTTGTATTAATAGCTGCAGCAGCAACTTCGCCTAATTGAGATGGCAGTTGAGCAGAATCTAATTCTAGAATTTCTAAGTTTAGTTTATTTTCAGCAATATCTTTTTTTGTTGCTTTTTCGCCAGTGCCTTCTTTTAAGGTAATTAACCCAGCTTTTTCAAATAATTTAAGTGCACGGTATTCATTGCTTGGATCGTTAGGTACTGCGATTTTGTCGCCTTTTTTAATATCATCAATGCTTTTTACAGAGCTAGAGTAAACTCCCATAGGGAAGGTTAATGTTTTGAAAACTTCACTAATCTTATAGCCTTTGTCAGCCTTTTGTGCATCCAAAAATTGTTTTGTTTCATAGCTGCTCACATCTAAATCTCCATCATCTAAAGCTGTATTTGGAGTGTTATAATCATTAAAGACTTTTAGTTCAATTTCTAAGCCGTCTTTGGCTGCAACTTCTTTTACTTTTTCCATTACTTGTTCATGTGGTCCGCCAGTTACCCCTACAAGTAATTTTTCTGTGCTAAGTGCTTTTGTTTTTTCTTCATCTTTTCCACACGCCGAAAGAATGATTAATAAAGATAAAAGTGCGGATAATAATGCAAATGTTTTTTTCATTTTTGTTTCCCCCTATATATATTTCTTTTAAGAACTTAAATAATACAAAAAACCACTTCTCAGACAAGAGAAGTGGTACTAGTTATAGTAGCTTCTCTTATCTTTACAAAACAAATATGTTTTGTAGGAATTAGCACCTGAATTAATAAATAATTTGGTTGCTGGGCTTCATAGGGCCTGTCCCTCCGCCGCTCTAGATAAGATTTTTATATATTATTATAAGTCCGATTGATTAGTTAAAATATATAATTCATAAACTAAAAAGTCAACCATTTTTTTTATGTTTGAAATTTTAGGAGAAAAATGAATTTTCTAATATTTTTAATGTTAAATGGTATAAATTAGCTTATTTTATTATATAATGGATAACAAATTGGCTGTGATATAGGGAAATAGTGATGAAGGAAATCTAAACTTTATATAGAAGAAAAAAGGATCTCAGAAACTAGATTTTGTTAACAAGTCCAAAAAAATAAAAAAAATGTCGAAAATGGTTGCTTTTTATTTTTACCAGTTATATAATAAAAAACGTGCTAAAGAGGCATGAAAAAAGAAAATGAAAAATAAATTTGCGGGTGTAGTTTAATGGTAAAACCTCAGCCTTCCAAGCTGATGTCGTGGGTTCGATTCCCATCACCCGCTCCATACATAACTAGTCACAACGCAGTGTTTCGTTTCAACTACAAGAACGAAGCATTGCGTTTTTTAATGTTTTATAAAAGAAAAAGGCTAATTATGTATTCTAAGTCTTCTGCTTATTAACCGTTTATCACGCATTAACGGGCTTTTGCCCCCACCTAAGGGCTAATAAGAGAAAATGAGAAACCTAGGTGGGTGAGAAACTTGCCTGTAAAAACCTAATTGAAGTTTCACTGTATTTTGTCATAAAGCAGAAGAATTAGAAAAAATTAATCAATAATAGCAAAATTGCCTTCTCCACCATGTATCTGAATAAACATATTCATTAAAGATTCGACCATTTTGGTTGCTTTTTCCATAGGAGTCGAGGCTTGCAAATAAACAATTTGGACAGCATCTTTTGTTGAAGATGTCACTGGGGCTCTGTTAGAATCAACAAATGGACTGCCAAAGGGACCTAATTCATCTGCATTAATAATTAGATGTTCAAGAGAATTGCTTCTTCCATTTAAGCCAGTATATTGTTCATTTTCTTTTCCAATTCGAATGATTATATCGCCGGAAAGATTGGCAGTATCATAAATCCCAATAGGCACGCCGAACTGAAGGGAAAAGAAATTATTTAAATCGATGCTGCTGTTGATTGGCAGCAAGTAGTTTTGTTTTTTTATCCTTCTATATAAGGCTTCAGCAGAATGACGATAGCGATTCGGATCCTTTCCAGTTGCCTTAAAGATTTCTCGCCATTCTTTAATAGATGGGATATCGTTTATATTGGTGTTTTCTAAATCAAAGTAAATGGATTCCTGAAAAAGCTGCAGTCTTCCTTTAATCATTTGGGGGGATGGAATTACTTCAATATTACTGTAATCAATTACTCCGATTTTAAAATGTGGGACAACCTGCTTTATGTCCCTTGAAATAGAAATAGTATGCAATCTATTTACCTCCATTTATTATATATAGTATATTTTATCCTAATTATTTTTGAAATCCAAAGAATAAGGAGGGATTTCGTGAATTATGCACAATTAAAGCAAGATATTATTGAATACAGCAAAACAATCGGGATTGATAAAATTGGTTTTACAAGTGCAAGTACGTTTGAAGAAATGAAAATTCGTTTAGTAGAGCAGCAGGCACTAGATTATCAATCAGGTTTTGAGGAAAAAGATATAGACAAGCGTGTAGATCCTTCTTTGTTAATGGATAAGCCAAAATCAATTATTTCAATAGCTCTTGCCTATCCTTCGAAAATGAAAGAGCGGGTTGTCAGCAAAAAGGGAGCAAGAAGGGGGATTTTCTGCCGGGCATCATGGGGAACAGATTATCATGTTGTTTTAAAGAATCGCTTGCAGAAATTAGAAGAATTTATTCTCGAAAGAGTTCCAGAGGCATTATGCAAATCAATGGTAGATACAGGAGAACTTGTTGATAGGGCGGTTGCCCAACGAGCGGGAATAGGCTGGTCAGGCAAAAACTGCGCAATCATTACTCCGGAATTTGGGTCTTATGTATATTTAGGAGAAATGATTACAAATTTGCCTTTTCTTCCAGATGCATCCATGGAGGATCAGTGCGGTTCCTGCAATAAATGTATAGAAGTATGTCCGACAGGTGCTTTAATACAGGGGGGGCAGCTAAATGCACAAAGATGTATTGCATTTCAAACCCAAACAAAAGGATTTCTTGCAGAAGAATTTCGGGAAAAGTTAGGGAATCGAATATATGGATGTGATACTTGTCAAACAGTCTGTCCTAAAAATAAGGGAATAGATTTTCATAACCATCCAGAAATGGAGCCAGATCCGGAAATTGCAAAGCCTCTTCTTCAGCCATTATTGCATATCAGCAATAAAGAATTTAAAGAAAAGTATGGGCATATATCCGGTTCTTGGCGGGGAAAAAAACCGATACAGCGAAATGCGCTTATTGCACTTGCTCATTATAAAGAAGAATCAGCAGTCGAGGATATTATTCTTGTTATGAATAAAGACCCTCGACCTGTATTGAGAGGAACAGCTGCATGGGCATTAGGAAAAATCGGTGGCCAATCAGCGAAAGAAGCATTGACAAATGGATTGATAATAGAAAAAGATCAAGAAGTGTTAGCAGAAATAGAAGCGGCTTTTGCTAGGATTTCATCAGAAGGATAGGAAACTAAACTATCCTTCTTTTTTTATGTGTAATATTAGTTGAAACAATAAAGGAATCAGTAATTTTAATATCATCTATGCAAAAAATAGCCAGAACGGACATATCTTTATTGGGAAGGGAGTGGAGGGATTTTGAAGCAACAGTTGCTTGAATTATTAGAAAAAAGAATGCAACAATGCGTTTCCGATGAAAGAAACTCTGCTATGGATAAAAAACTTGAACGGAAAAAGACCATTTTTGCTAAAAGAAATGCAGAGATTGTAAAGGTGAAAGGAAAAGGAAAGATTGATTATATTGATCTGTTGCAAGAAGTAGACGAAGTTTATTATACCGTTCATCTTCAATATTTTATCAAGCAATTAGATTCTTTTTACATTGAAGAAGAGATTGAAAAAAGAAAAGGAGCGTTTTATAAAGGCATACTCATTGAGGATAAAGAAATCCCTATTTGCTTTCCAATCGAAGAAAGTAACTTTTCTGTGGAGGAAGAAAGTTTATTGGAAGGGGATGTTGTATCTGATGAGGAGGAACAACAGAAAAGGCGCTATACGTATGATCGCCTAAAAGCGGTTCAATATGCAGAAAAGTGGTGGAATAGCTATAATCCAGCTTATAAAAAATTTGAAGTAGATTGCACAAATTATATTTCTCAATGTGTACGTGCAGGGGGAGGGGAGATGCATGGATATCCCAATCGAAATAAAGGATGGTGGATGCAGAATAATAATTGGAGTTATAGCTGGTCTGTCGCGAATGCCTTTCCAAGATATTTAGCATCTTCCACAAAAGGTTTAAGAGCAAAAGAAATAAAAAAAGCAACTGATTTATTATTAGGAGATGTGATTTGTTACGATTTTCAAGGGAATGGAAAATATGACCATACTACGATTGTTACAGGAAAAGATGGAAATGGAGAACCTTTAGTAAATGCCCATACGTATAATAGTAGAATGAGATATTGGAAGTATGAAGATTCATCTGCATATACTCCGAATATTAAATATAGATTTTTTACTATTTTAAATAATTAAATTATTTCAATAAGGAAGGAGAGGATTATTGTTTTTAGGAAAAGTTGTGTATAATAGTCACTAAAACAGCAATTATTTATAGAGGTGACAATCATTTTGGCAATACATATTGTATTATATCAACCACAAATTCCTTCTAATACGGGAAATATTGCACGTACATGTGCCGCAACAGATACAGTTCTTCATTTGATACGTCCGCTTGGCTTTTCTACAGACGATAAAATGTTAAAACGAGCAGGACTTGATTATTGGGAGTTCGTAGATATTCATTACCATGATTCCATAGAAGAGTTTTTTTCAGCAAATGAGGGAGGAGAATTTTTCTTTTTAACGAAATTTGGCACAAAAACTTATTCCGATTTTGATTACAGTGAAAAAGAAAAAGATTATTATTTCATTTTCGGCAGAGAAACAACAGGGCTGCCAGAAGAAATTAGAGAAAATAACAAGGAGCGGGCATTGCGCATTCCAATGAATAATAATGTCCGTTCGCTAAATCTTTCTAATACAGCAGCAATTCTTGTATATGAAGCGCTGCGTCAACAAAATTATCGAGATTTAGTGAAATAATAAGTAGGAATATCATGTAGAAAAGAAAAAAGCTGCAAAAAATGACTTGTCATTTTTTGCAGCTTTTTCTTTTGTCACTATTTAAAGAAGCGTAAAAAAGTAGCTATTTTAAAAAAATGAACCAAAGTATAGAAAAACTGAAGTGAAAATAAAAGAAAATGGACCAATGGGGCATAATCTATAGGAGAATAAATCATTTTAAACAGATGTTGCGAAATACGATTACTTAGAAAGCTTTAGTGCAAGCAAATTATTAAGATAAAGTTTAGTATTTGATTATAATGAGGGTAAGTTATTTAATAATAGGCTATATTCATGGATGCTTTTGCAATTAGCTGGAGATGGAATGACAATCATTTAGTTTAATAAAAAGGAAGTGGATAAAATGAATTCTGTTATGGAAACAATAGTAGGACACCGATCTGTCCGTAAGTTTAAGGATATCGATTTATCGAAAGAACAAGTAGAACAAATAGTACAAGCGGCACAAAGTGCGTCTACATCAAGCTTTATGCAAGCATATAGCATTATTGGCGTAACAGATAAAGAGAAAAAGAAAAAGCTTGCTGTATTAGCTGGAAATCAATCATATGTAGAAAATAATGGCCATTTATTTATATTTTGTGCCGATTTATTTAGACACTCGATAGCAGCTGAAATGGAAGGAAAAGATATATCTGCATCGTTGGAAACAACAGAGAAATTTATGGTAAGTGTAATTGATGCCTCTTTGGCTGCACAAAATGCTAGTATTGCAGCAGAATCAATAGGGCTTGGAATTTGTTATATTGGTGGCTTGCGCAATAACCTGCCAGAAGTTTGTTCTTTGTTAAATATACCTGAACGGGTGATTCCGTTATTTGCACTTGTTGTTGGATATCCAGATCAGCATACCGAAAAAAAACCACGAATCCCATTTCACCATATTTATCATGAAAACGAGTATGAGCAAGATATGGATACATATAAACAAGGCCTTAAAGAATATAATAAGATAATCTCTGCTTATTATAAAGAGCGGACAGGAAATGCAAGAAGCGATAACTGGACCGCACAGATGACAGGAATGTTAGAAGGAAAGTCTCGTTTATATATGAATGAATTTATAAAAAAACAAAAAATGGATTTGCGATAAAGTGAACCTTCTATTCAAATGCTGCGCTGGAAAATGGAAAACAAATGGTGTGCCCTATAGAAACAAGGAAACATCTAATAACTAGAGTCTTAAAGAGAAGTACTTAAAAAATCCTCATTCATAAAAATGATAAAAGATGGGTTAGCTTATTTTATGATTTGTATTCATTGGAGCTTCCATGAGAGAAAAAATAATAGGAAAAAAAGCAGGTGATTAATTCATCTGCTTTTTTCTATATTGTAAGCAAGTATGGTTATATGATATGGAAGAACATATCTTATTGAAAAAGATTCAGAAAAAAATAAAAATTATTTTAATAATATAGAATGTCACAGCATAGATTAAAACAAATGCTTATCCAAATTTTCTTTCAAACTATTAAAAGTTTGAGAGGAGACCTGCTTTTATGGAAAGAGTTTTTTTTCTCTATATAAACAAACAGTACTTGAAAAAAACTATTCTTTCTTTTAAGCATGTTCGTACACTGTAGTGCATACATTATATTATTCGTCTCTGAAAATGTGACAGGGGAGGTCCATATGAATATCTTAAAAAAAATCGAGATGTACAGACAAGAGGAAGAATTGTTAAAGTGGGAAGGGACATTTGGTGAATATTTGGAAATATTGCGAGAAAAGCCTTGGGTAGCCCAATCTGCGCATTCAAGAGTATACAATATGATTAAAGACGCGGGTATTGATGAAGTAAATGGGAAAAAGAAATACAAATTTTTCTCAGATCAATTATTTGGTTTAGAGGAACCTTTAGAGAGATTAGTAGAAGAATATTTTCACCCTGCTGCAAAGCGCCTAGATGTAAGAAAACGTATATTGCTTTTAATGGGACCAGTAAGTGGAGGGAAATCAACCCTCGTAACGATGTTAAAAAGAGGCTTAGAACAATATACTTATACGGATAAAGGTGCAGTTTATGCAATTAAAGGCTGCCCAATGCATGAAGACCCACTTCATATGATTCCACATAATCTTCGCAAAGACTTCTATGATGAATATGGCATTCGAATTGAGGGCAACTTGTCTCCACTTAACTTAATGAGATTGCAAGAGGAATATAATGGGAAAATCGAAGATGTAATGGTAGAAAGAATATTTTTCTCCGAGGACAAGCGGACAGGTATTGGTACATTCAGTCCATCAGATCCGAAGTCTCAAGATATTGCTGATTTAACTGGAAGCATTGACTTCTCTACTATAGCTGAGTATGGATCCGAGTCAGATCCACGTGCATATCGTTTCGATGGTGAGTTAAACAAAGCAAATAGAGGAATGATGGAATTCCAAGAGATGTTAAAGTGTGATGAAAAATTCTTATGGCATTTGCTTTCATTAACACAGGAAGGAAATTTCAAAGCAGGAAGGTTTGCACTAATTTCTGCTGATGAACTGATTGTAGCACATACAAATGAAACAGAGTATCGCTCGTTTATTTCAAATAAAAAGAATGAAGCACTGCATTCTCGTATAATTGTAATGCCAGTTCCATATAACTTAAAGGTAACAGAAGAAGAACGAATTTATGAGAAAATGATTATGGAAAGTGATGTATATGATGTACACATCGCACCACACACATTAAAAATTGCTGCAATCTTTACTATTCTTACAAGATTAAAAGAACCGAAAAAAGGCGATATTGATTTAGTGAAAAAAATGCGCCTATATGATGGCCAAAATGTCGAAGGATTCAGTTCCGCTGATGTAAAAGAACTTCAGCATGAGTATGCAGATGAAGGAATGAGCGGCATTGATCCACGTTATGTAATTAACCGTATTTCTTCTACTATTATTCGGAAAGAAGTTACAAGCATTAATGCGCTAGATGTTCTTCGTTCATTAAAAGATGGATTAGATCAGCATTCATCTATTACCAATGAATTAAAAGAAAAATATTTGAATTGCATTTCACTTGCACGAAAAGAGTATGATGAAATTGCCAAAAAAGAAGTGCAAAAGGCATTTGTATACTCTTATGAAGAAAGTGCAAAAACATTAATGGATAATTATTTGGATAATGTGGAAGCTTATTGCAATAAAAATAAGCTAAGAGATCCGCTGACAGGAGAAGAAATTAATCCAGATGAAAAGTTAATGCGTTCAATAGAAGAACAAATTGGCATTTCAGAAAATGCAAAAAAATCGTTCCGTGAAGAGATATTAATCCGTATTTCTGCATATGCACGAAAAGGGAAAAGATTCGATTATAATTCTCATGATCGCCTTCGTGAAGCAATTCAGAAGAAATTATTTGCTGATTTAAAAGATGTAGTGAAAATTACAACATCAACAAAAACGCCTGATGAACAACAATTGAAGAAAGTAAACGAAGTGGTAGCAAGACTAATTGACGAACATGGCTATAATTCCACTTCTGCAAATGAATTATTAAGATATGTTGGAAGTTTATTAAATCGATAAGCATAACAAGAAAGGAACGGGCAATAGTATGTCGGTTCCTTCTTTACTTCAAAAACAGCGGCTTAGACAAAATATTTACTAATTATTAGAATAATTAGTAAATTATTTTCCTATCTGGCATATGATAGAGTAATCACTATTTTTTAGAAAAAATGTTGCCCGAATTAGTGTATGCATAAAACAACAATTAGGTGAGCATTATTTAATAATTTTTTTAGGAGGGGTAGTATTGACCAAAAAAGAAGATAATCATCAGTTTGTTATTTCCCAAGAAGATTGGTCCCTCCATCGCAAAGGACACGATGACCAACAACGCCACCAGGAAAAAGTGCAGGAAGCAATCCGCAATAACTTGCCTGATTTAATAACAGAAGAAAATATTGTCATGTCAAATGGAAGAGAAGTTGTAAAAATTCCAATTCGTTCATTAGATGAGTATAAAATTCGCTATAATTATGATAAAAACAAACATGTAGGGCAAGGCAATGGGGAAAGCAAAGTTGGCGATGTAGTGGCTCGTGATGGATCTGGGGGACAAAAAGGACCTGGAAAAGGGCAAGGAGCAGGCGATCAGCCTGGGGAAGATTATTTTGAAGCAGAAGTATCTATGATGGAGCTGGAAGAAGTATTATTTAAACAATTAGAATTGCCGAATTTAAAGAGAAAAGAACAGGATCAAATCGTTGTAGAGAATATTGAATTTAATGATATCCGCAAAACTGGGCTAATGGGGAATATTGATAAAAAAAGAACGATGATGTCTGCCTTTAAGCGGAATGCGATGAAAGGAAAAGCTGGATTTTATCCCATTTATCCAGAAGATTTAAAATTTAAAACATGGAATGAAGTAGTAAAACCGGAATCAAAAGCAGTTGTACTTGCCATGATGGATACAAGTGGAAGTATGGGATTATGGGAAAAATATATGGCGCGAAGTTTCTTTTTTTGGATGACTAGATTTTTGCGGACGAAATATGAAACAGTAGAAATTGAGTTTATTGCCCATCATACTGAAGCAAAGGTAGTATCAGAAGAAGACTTCTTCTCAAAAGGAGAAAGCGGAGGGACTATTTGTTCATCGGTGTACCGTAAAGCGTTGGAGTTGATTGATAGTAAGTATGATCCAGGTCGATTTAATATCTATCCATTCCATTTCTCTGATGGAGATAATTTAACTTCCGATAATGCAAGATGCGTGAAACTGGTAGAAGAGCTGATGAAAGTTTCCAACATGTTTGGTTATGGTGAAGTCAATCAGTACAATCGCCATAGTACATTAATGTCTGCTTATAAAAATATCCAAGATGAAAAATTCCGCTATTATTTATTAAGACAGAAGTCAGATGTTTTTAATGCAATGACAAGTTTTTTTAGAAAAGAAGAAAATCAAGCTTATGCATAAAGATAAAACTCTCCTAAAAAATAAGATTTTTAGGGGAGTTGTTTTTTATTCTAAAAAAATTCCACTTGCATACCATCTTTTAAGCATTATAGATATACGTATATTAAAAAAAGTTGCATAGCGACCAATCTTCAGTCAGCTCATGAATGTAAAAACAAAATGAAAAATGAGTACTTTTGAGAAAAATGAAGGAAAAAAAGAATTATTGATAACGGTAAGTGGCCTTATCAAGAAGAAGAAGGACAAGCCTTTTTAAAAGATTATAATGAAATAGTTAAAGGAATTATGCCTACTGCTTATACATTAATTATAGATTCTACTAGTATCGTTGTTTCAAAAGCAGATATGCTTCCAGTGCTTGAGGGCTGCTTTTTTATATGAGTAATGGCTTTAAGAAAATTTAGATGATTAATCCATCGTCTGTTATAGCTAAAAGTCAAATGCAAAAACTATTAATTATACTGGAGTTTTTGTAGATTCTCTTGCGGAAGTGCAAGTATAATCTAATAGAACTTATTAGGACTGTTCAAAGGAGCAGTCTTTTTTATGCCCATTTTTCTTTAAATTCTGCTTTCTGCTTGTAACATTCGTAAAAGAAAGAACCGTTTATTTTTTCTTATGGTGTAACCGCAGCAATGATTGGGTTTGTTGCTTTCGATATTGTAGTTAAACTCATTAAACAAGGAAATGTCTTGTTTTTTGTTAAAGAGGCGTACGATAAATTTGAACTTTTCAGCCATTCATGTAACATAGAAGGATACAAATTAAAAGGGAGTTGTTTACCATCAATACAATTGGATTTATCGGATGCGGAAAGATGGCGCAAGCAATGATTGCAGGAATAATTCAATCTTCCTTTGTGCCACATGATAGTATATTAGTTAGTGCAAAAACAGATTCTACATGTAAATTAGTTCATAATGCATATAAAGTACCGTATACACTTGAAAATAGAAAAGTAGCACAGTTTGCTGATATTTTGATTTTGGCAGTTAAGCCACATTTATATGCTTCGGTATTAGATGAAATTAAGTTAGATAGAAAAAAGGATGCTATTGTTGTTACTATTGCTGCGGGAATTGATCTTGAATTTATGTATACTTATTTAGGCGAAGAAGCAAAAATTATTCGATCTATGCCAAATACGCCTTCTTTAGTAGGAGAAGGGATGACTGTTTTTTGTCATAGCAAACAAGTGACAAAAGAGGAAATGAAGTTTATAAAGAGTTTATTTTCTTCTTTTGGATCTGTACAAGTAATGGAAGAAAAGCTAATGGACTATATCCCTGCAATTAGCGGTTCTTCTCCTGCTTATGTGTATATGCTAATTGAAGCAATGGGAGATGGCGGTGTAAGAAGCGGAATTCCGAGAGATACAGCATATAAGCTTGCGGCGCAGGCCGTACTAGGCGCTGCTAAGATGGTGCTTGAAACAGGGAAACACCCAGGAAGGCTAAAAGATGAGGTCTGCACTCCTGGTGGTGCGACTATTGAGGCAGTAGCTGCGTTAGAAGAGCATAAATTTAGAGGAACAATACTTTCTGCAATGGAAGCTTGCAATCAGAAAAATAGAGAGATGAAAGCAAAATGAAAAGATAAAAATAGATTGATTTTTCTTCAGGGAAAAAGTAATGTGGAGGATAGACGGAAAGAAAAAGTAAAGTGAGATATTATCGATAATAATTGGTGTGATAACCAGCCACCTGAATTTTTAGGCTGGTTTTTTTGTATTGCCATAGGGAGTGTAAAGTTCACTATTTCAACGTAATAGAATGGACATAGTGTAGTATTAATTGGGGGATATTAAAGGTCTATAAAAAAAATTAGTATAGAGGCAAATGAAAATTAATAGAAGGATACCTCGGAACCGTTGTGAATAAATGGTAGATCAAAAAAAAATTTTAGTATAAAGAAGCTTCAAAAAAGAGGTGAGAGAGAATGCCATTAGATAAATATAAAAATTTATTAATAAAAAAAATGAAACAGCAGCTAGTAAACTGGTTTGAAAATGAAGAAATGCAAGTAATCGATCATATTGATGTTTATCGTTTTTTGCATTCTATTAAAGGAACAGCTGGGACACTGGATATGGATAATTTATATCGATTATCTGACAAGCTGTTACATATAGCAACAAAACGAACGAAATCATGGGAGAAAATAGAATTAAGAGATTTCCTTCATGATTTAGTGGAAATTGGCTTTGAATATGAGCAAATACATGAAAGTTTATCAAGTGTATCTAAAGAGCGAATGGTAAATGTACCACTGATTCAAATAATTGATGATGATATTTCCATGCTGATTTTTTTAAAGGATAATTTGGAGAAAAAAGGTTGGATGGTCATTGCAAATACAGAAGTAGATAAAGCGATAGAACAGTATTATGATATGCATCCTGATTGTATTATTATTGATGTTAATTTGCCTGAAAAATCGGGTTTTGAGGTTTTATCCAATTTAAAACAGCATACCAATCGATATTTTGTTCCTAAAATTATGTTCAGCATAAACAATGATCGAGAAACAAGAATGAATGCATTTAAAATGGGAGCAGATGATTTTATTGAAAAGCCAATTGATGTCGAGGAATTTTTAATTCGGATCGAACGCCATCTCGAGAGAAAAAGAATCTTTGATCAGTCGGTCTTAATTGACGAACTTACACAAGTATATAATCGGAAATTCTTGAGAGATTCCTATAATCGATTTATTAGTGACATTATAAGAACAAATACTGCGGGGACAATTGCCATTTTAGATATTGATTATTTTAAAAAAGTAAATGATACCTACGGTCATGTTATGGGAGACAAAGTTCTTGTAGAGTTTGCTCAATTTATTAAAAATAGTATTCGCAATACAGATACTCTATTTCGTTACGGTGGTGAAGAATTTATTATCTTTTTCCAGCGTGCCCCAGAAAAAGATGTAAAAGAGATCTTAACAAGAATGCTAGAGCGCTTCTCTGCCATTGAGTTTAAGGAAAATCAAAAAATATTTACACTAACCTTTTCAGCAGGAATATATACCATTGCCAATAAAGAAATTGATTTACAAACGGCGATAAAAACAGCTGATGAAGCTTTATATTTAGCAAAAAAGAATGGCAGAGCAAGAATAGAAAGTGCAAATCAAATCCAAAATGAACTTGCAAAAAGGGTGATGCATGTTTCCATTGTGGATGATGATGCACTGATTCGATCTATTTTAATGAATATTTTTAATAGCATTTCCCTCGATTATATTACGTTAGATGTAGTGGCATATGAAGACGGTATGCAGTTTTTTCATTCCAACAGGCTAAAAGAAACAGGACTGCATTTTCTAGTATTAGATGGAATTATGCCTGTGATGGATGGGCTTGAAATATTGCAAAAAGTAAGAAAAACAACAAGCAAACAATCTGTGCATGTGCTGATGCTGACAGGAAGGAAAAGTGAACATGATATTGCGGAAGCATTAAGACTTGGCGCAGATGATTATGTAACAAAGCCCTTTAGTTTAACAGAGCTGCAGGCAAGGATAACGCGATTAATCAAAAGGATGGTTCAATAATGGGGCAAGAACTAAAAATATTGGCAGCTGTAGCTTGTACGATAACTGGAATATTGTTTATGCTGTTAATTTATTTAGTAATAAGGAAATATAGAGAAAATAGTAGACAACAAAAAATTAAAAAATATATGGAACAGCTAGGACCAAAAGTTTTCTTTTATATTCAAAATCCAAACAGTTCTTTTATTATTCGTATAAATACTCCATTAAAAAAAACAGCATTTGAAATGGTTTTAGGCAAATATGTAGACATGCTGGAAGGAGAAAAGGAGAAAGGAGCACTAAAAAATCTGGCACTGACTTATTTAAAAGATTTTTATCAAGAAAGGCTCTATTCTCGCAATTGGAGCATTCGTATGAATACTCTTTATTATATTGAGGATTTTTATCTGATTGAACTGCAAGAGGATATTATTAAGCTAATGGAAAATTCTCCGAAAAAATCGAAAGAAGAAAAAATTCAAATACTAAGAATTCTTTCTTCTTTTCAGTATAAAGATATTAAAAAATGGATGAATACCAGTGAAGCACTTTCAGAGATAGATTACCGCAATATTGTTACTCGATTAAATGAGGAAATTTTTTATTCTTTTATTGAGTCCTTTCAAGAATTTGGGGAAGTTTTGCAGTTAGCAATTTTAGATGTTATAAGCATAAAAAAGGATTTAGATTATTTGCCTTTTTTAGAAGAAGTTTTTCAGCAAGCCCAAGGGGAACTCAGACTTCGTGCATTAAAAGCAATTGCTTCGATAGGGGTAGTTCAGGATATAAATTCTTACATGCTGCTTGCTGAATCAGAACAATGGCAAGAGAGAATGATGCTTGCTAAGCTTTTGGGAAGCAAGCAAAATGAATCCCATTTGTCTGTATTAAAAAAACTGCTGCAAGATCCTACTTGGTGGGTAAGATCACAGTCGGCAGACTCAATCAGCAGATATAAAAATGGACAAGCAGTTTTAAATGATGTATTGGAACACTCGAATGATTCTTATGCTAAAGATATGGCATGGGAATGGATAAATAAAGGAGCAAAATAAATGATATTGCAATGGTGGATGAATATAGCTCTGTTTTTTGGCATCTTTATAGCTATTTATATGGTGATTATCATTGTATTTTACACGGCGATTTTAATTACTTCCCTTTTACAGTTGCGCAGGGAATATCAATTAAATAGAGAGCAGACTTTTGAAGAGTATGCTAATGAATTATATACAAAACCTGTTTCTATCATTGTGCCGGCATACAATGAAGAAGCTGGGATTATTCAAAGTGTCAGGTCCTTATTAAGCATTAATTATCCTCTTTATGAAATTATTGTTGTAAATGATGGATCGAAAGACAGTACTTTAAACAAAGTGATTGAGTATTATGATATGAAAAAAATTGATAAGGTCATTCGCAAACAGGTGGAAACAAAAAAGGTGAAAGGCATTTATCAATCTGCCGTGCTGCCAAAATTATATATGATTGATAAAGATAACGGAGGAAAAGCGGATGCATTAAATGTAGGTCTTAACTTTTCTAATTTTCCTTATATTTGTTCATTAGATGGTGATTCTGTCTTAGAAGCAGATGCTTTTTTAAAAGTTATGAAACCAATTATGGATAGTAATGAGGAAGTAGTCGCATCAGGCGGCAGCATTCGGATTGCCAATGGTTGTACGATCCAAAACGGCCATATACTAAAAATCGGATTATCGAAACATCCGTTAGTAATCATGCAGATTATTGAATACCTGCGGGCTTTTTTAATGGGCAGAATTGGTTTAAGTAAGCATAATTTATTATTAATTATTTCTGGGGCTTTTGGTGTTTTCTCAAAACAATGGGTAATAAAAGCTGGGGGATATCGAACCAATACAGTTGGGGAAGATATGGAATTAGTGGTGAGAATTCATCGTTTGCTAAAAGAAGCAAATTTAAATAAAAAAATTATCTATGTGCCTGATCCGGTTTGCTGGACGGAGGTTCCTGAAGATATTACTTATTTGCGCAGACAAAGAAGACGATGGCATCGAGGATTATTTGAAAGCTTATGGAACCATCGCAAATTAACCTTTAATTCAAAGTACGGAAGCATTGGGATGATTTCCTTTCCTTATTTTTGGCTTATTGAATTTTTAGGACCGATTGTTGAATTGCTGGGATATATTTATACAATCGTTGCTGTTTTTTTAGGAGGAATTTATTTAGAATTTGCGATATTAATTTTTCTGCTTTCTTGTATATATGGATCTATTTTCTCTATGGCAGCTGTATTGCTGGAGGAATGGAGTTTAAGAAAATATCCAAAAATCACGCATATTTTAACACTGTTTTTTTATTCCATAACAGAATCTTTTTGGTATCGGCCATTAACAGTTTTCTGGAGATGTGAAGGAATATGGCAATTAATCAGAAAAGAAAAAGGTTGGGGAGAAATGAAACGCAAAGGGGTTTCTGAATGAATAAACGAGCAGCGGTGAGTATTATTGCATTTATTCTTATAATTATTATTGCAACGAGCCCTTTTTGGTTTTGGCAAATAAAAGGATCAAAGGTTTTGCCAGTTTTAATTATGGATAAAACTGTTTCCGACCAAACATACCGTGAACATAAAGGTTTGGCATGGATATTAAATAATCAGAAATATGTTAAGCAAAACAAAGAAAAGTATGTAGCGGAAAGTGATTATAAAGGCTTTAAGCCAATGGGAGGAACAGATTATAAAATAAGTGCTCTTCCAGATGATTTAAACAAGTATCAATTAATTTACTTAACAGATCAATATGGTGTATATGAAGAAGAGTTTTATGGAAGCAATAAGCTTGGTGAGAGAAGTGATAAATTGTACGGAGGACTTGATTTAGAGGATGTCAGTAAAATAGAAGATTCTCTATATCAATCCAATAATAAAACCCTTATTGCAGAATTTAACACTTTTGCCAGTCCAACTAGTGATAAAGCAAGAGAAAAAATAACAAATTTATTGGATTTAAAATGGAGTGGCTGGATTGGAAGAAGTTTTTTAGAGCTTGATGGGGATGAAGTGCCTGTATGGGTCAAAGAAAACTATGAAAAGATATATGATGAAAAGTGGACATTTAATGGTTCGGGAATTGTATTGGTAAATAAAGATGATTATATTGTTGTTTTAAGCGGAAAAGAATTAACTAATTCTAAAGTAAAGTTTAAGACGACGGAAAAGGGAAAAGCACAATTAGGAAAAAATCTTTCCTCTGAATATGGATATTGGTTTGATATTGTCGAGTCAAATAGGAAAGAAAATATTTTAGCAAATTATACAATTGCGGCTACTAAAAAAGGAAAAGAAAAATTGGCGGGATATGATTTGCCAACATCCCTCCCGGCGATTATTCAAAATGTAAATAATCAATATACTTCCTATTATTTTGCAGGAGATTATGCAGATGAACAAGAAGTGCCTAGCATTTATCAAACAGTTGGATTTGATCTATGGAAAGAGAAAATTACTTATCGAAATTCTTTTTATTGGAATACGTATGTACCGTTAATGAAGAGTATATTAAAAAATGGTCTTCATGAAAAAGTGCAGAAAGATACCGTAGAAACGACTACAGTTAATAATGTTAAAATAAACAGCAAAACAAATAATGAATACTTAGAAGTGAAAAAAAATGGGAAGTGGGAAAAAATCCTTATTAAAGGAGTAAATATGGGGATTTCAAAACCAGGAGCATTTCCTGGTGAAACAGCCATAACAAAAGATGAATATTTGCGTTGGTTTAAGCAGATAGGTACAATGCATGCAAATGCTATTCGGATTTACACATTGCACCCTCCAGCATTTTATGAAGCATTTTACGAATATAATCAAACGGCAAAAGAACCGTTATATTTATTTCATGGAGCATGGGTAAATGAAGAAATATTTGTAGGAAAACAGGATGCATATCATAAAGAGGTAGTAGAGGACTTTCAAAAAGAGTTAAAAAACATGATAGATATAGTTCATGGAAATGCTAGTTTGCGTAAGCAGACAGGGCATGCATCAGGCGAATATAAATATGATATTTCTAAGTATGTGTTAGGGTATATTATTGGGATTGAGTGGGACCCAGATGTTGTATCAAATACAAATAGTGCACATAAGGGAAAGGAACAATATTCGGGAACCTATTTTCAAACAACTAATGGATCCCTATTTGAAATTTGGCTTGCAAGTATGATGGATTATACGGCGAAATATGAAGGGGAAAAATACAATTGGCAGCATACAATGAGTTTTACAAACTGGGTAACGACAGATTTATTAGAACATCCTTCAGAGCCGAGTGAAAAAGAGGATAAGGCAACTGTAAATCCAAATCATATTAATAAAAAGGATGATTTTCAAGCAGGATTATTTGCCTCGTACCACATTTATCCATATTACCCTGATTTTCTAAACTATGAAAAAGATTATCAAAATTATGTTAATAAACAAGGGGAGAAAAGCAGTTATGGAGCTTATCTGCATGATTTAATTTCGGTTCATACGATGCCGGTGCTAGTAGCTGAATTTGGTGTTCCATCTTCCCGAGGAAAAACACATGAAAATATTAATGACATGAATCAAGGATTTTTATCAGAAGAAGAGCAAGGGATTATGGATACAAAACTAATGCAAATGATTGTCGACGAAAAGTATGCAGGGGGACTTGTTTTTACATGGCAGGATGAGTGGTTTAAGCGAACATGGAACACGATGGATTATGATAATCCAAATAGACGGCCATACTGGTCCAATATTCAAACAAATGAACAGCATTTTGGATTATTAAGCTTTGATCCAGGAAAGTATGAACCTACCATTTATGTTGATGGACAAGATTCTGACTGGAAGAAATTAAATATGAAGCCACTTTATCAGAATAATTCTGAAGATGAAAATTTAAAAGAGATTATGGTAACATCGGATGAACAACAGCTTAATATAAAAATGACATATAAACAGCCGGTTGATATAACAGAAGACAGCACCTATCTTCTATTTAATACGATTGAAGGACAAGGGCAAAAAAAGATAAAGTTAACAGATGACTTGCAAATCAATACAGATTTTGGTGTTGATTTTATGGCGAAAATTGCTGATAAAGAAAATTCAGAACTGCTGATCGATAGTTACTATGATACGTTCTACTATCAATATGGCTTTATGCTGAAAATGATCAACCAGCAAAAAAATGCAGATAAAGTCAATAATGGGGTATTTAACCCAATTCGTCTTGCTCTTAATAAAGAGTTGACTATTCCAGATAAAAAGATTCCTTTTTCCTCCTATGAAACAGGAAAGCTAATGTACGGAAATGGAAATCCTAACAGTAAAAATTTTAATAGTTTAACCGATATAAGCATTAGCAAGGATAAAAAAACAATTGAACTGCGAATACCTTGGGCACTATTGAATATAAAAGATCCAAGCCAAAAAGAAATAACGGCAGATCTTTGGAAAAAGGGTTTAGAGGGCAGTGAATATATTGATGGAATCCAATTGGCTTTTATTTCTGTGAAGGGAAATAAAATAGTATCTTCATTGCCAAGTCTTCATGAGTCTAAGATGATAAAAGAAGATGATATGAAAATATATAAATGGGATAATTGGGAAGAGCCTTTATATCATGAGCGTTTAAAACAGTCTTACTATATTTTGCAAAAGACTTTTTCTAAAATAGAGAATTAGGGAGAAAGAATGAAAAGAATATTGATTGCAGAAGATGAAGAAATTTTAAGAATGTTAATTATGGACACATTAGAAGATGAAGATTATGCTGTGGATGAGGCTCAAGATGGTGAAGAAGCAATCGAACTTTTACAAAAGAATAAGTATGATTTGCTTATATTAGATTATATGATGCCGATAGTAACAGGGTTAGAAGTTATTGAAACAGTTCGTCGTGACATGGGGGATCATCAGCAGAAGATACTGATGCTATCTGCAAAAAGTCAATCCTTTGAACAGGAAAAAGCATTAAAGACAGGTGCAGATTATTTTATGGCGAAACCGTTTAGTCCTTTAGCACTTTTAGCAAAAGTGGAGGAGATATTTAATGAAAATTAATTCCTATATTAAAAAAAGCATATCAAGGCAATTTATTGCCTTAATATGCTTTTTCATTCTTTTATTTCTTTTTGGAGCGGCAGTTCTAACAGGACTGCAAAAATCAACGAATGATGGTTTTATTTCAAATCGTCAAAAATTTATTGATAAGCGAGCTTTAGCGGAAGAGATAGAAACGCACCTTAATAATGCCCTTTTTAATATAAGAGGATATTTAGCATTCGATAATGAGGAATTGCGAGATGAAGTGAATCAAGAAGAACAAGACATTGCTGTTTTGCTAAAACAATTTAAAAAAGTTGCAAAAACAGATAAAGATAGTGAAATGTACAAAAAATTAGTTTCGTTCAATGAATATATTTTTGATGATGCATTTCCGAAGGCTGTAGCATTTCACGAAGCTGGCAACACAGATAAAGTGAAAGCAATAGCAAATGGCGGTGCTACGGCAAAGATTAATAATTTAAAAAAAGAATTAATTGCTTATAAAAAATATCTTGATACAAAATTAACAGAAGTAGTTACTAACTTAGAGACTGATAATTCCAAATTGCAATTTTACTTTTTTCTCTACAGTGTCCTTTTATTGGTTATTGTCTATATTATTGGGCGAATGATGGTTTTAAAAATAGGGAAGCCATTAACTGATTTTGCAGTTGCTGCAAATGTCATAGCAAAAGGGGAGGATGCAGAAATACAAGTAGAGGCGAATAGAAAAGATGAACTAGGAACTTTATCAGTTGCTTTTTCAAAAATGTATAAAAAAATCCAAGAAAAAGAACAAGATTTAGTAGCTCAAAATGAGGAACTCATCGCCCAACAGGAGGAATTGCATGCCCAACAGTCAGAACTAGAAGAAGCTCTCGAAAAAGTTAAACATAATGAGGAAACACTGTATCGTAGAAATCATTTAATAAACAGTCTTTCTCACTCATTTAATAAACAGCAATTATTAAATAGTATTATAACAAACATGTGTGAACTTATTAGTGCAGATAGAGGAATTATCGTCTTGACAGATAAGGATGCTTTTGCTGCTTTTGGAATTTCTACAACAGGTGCTGACCAATTTAAAACTTTTTTATTTGAGGGGATGTATTTCCGTTTGTTGGAGCAGAAAAGCCCATTCATTATAAAAAGAGAGTTGGAGATTTCTGAAAAGGCCTACCATATAGAAAATGGCTATGTATATGATTTATACATTCCAATCTTTTCTTCTACAGATGAGATTGCCGCTATTATGATGTTTAGCCGCTTTAGTGATCGTTTTTCTGAATTTCAAATGGATGAATTCAGCGCATTAGCAAAACAAATTGGGCTTTCATTAGACACTATTAAGTTGTTTGAAGAAACAGAAAGGGCAAAAGAGCTAAATCAAGATATATTAAATAATGTTCAAGAAGGAATTCAGCTTGTTGGAACAAATGGAGAAACTCTTCAAGTAAATACTAAATTTTGTGAAATGTTTGCACAGGATAAAAACTGGCATGACTTTGTTGGGAAAAGCTGGGATGTTTGGACAAAACAAATCGAAGCAACTTTCGGAGATGATTGCAGTTTATTAGCTTATATAAAAGATTCCTTACAAAATCGATTAGAGCAGTCGTTTACTTATCAATTCCAAGAAACTGGAAAAGTTATGAAAGTATATGCAGAAGATTTATATCGCAATGAAACCGTTAAAGTCGGCACAGTATTTGTATATCGAGACATGACTAAAGAATATGAAGTAGACAAAATGAAATCAGAATTTGTCAGTACAGTCAGCCATGAACTCCGAACCCCGCTTGCCAGTATTTTAGGATTTACAGAACTCTTAATCAATAGAGAATTGAAAAAAGAGAGGCAGCTAAAATATTTATCTACTATTTATGGAGAAGCAAATAGGCTAACATTATTGATTAATGATTTTCTTGATGTTCAAAGAATGGAAGCAGGAAAACAAACATATGAGAAAAAATATCTTGAAGTTCTTTCTATTTTAAGGAAAATTGTAGATAATCAAAAGGTGAATGCTATAAAGCATAAAATTACAATTAAATCAGATCTGAATCAAGCAATCATCCTCGGCGACAAATTAAAAATAGAGCAGGCATTTACGAATATTATAGGAAATGCCATTAAGTATTCACCTGAAGGAGGAACTATTCAAATATCTATTTATGAAGAGACAGAGACATTAAATGTTTCTGTTAAAGATGAAGGCTTGGGGATTCCTGAGGGAGAAAGTGCTAAACTTTTTAATAAATTTTATCGAATTGATAATTCAGATCGACGTAAAATAGGCGGCACTGGTTTAGGATTAGCAATTGTGCAAGAAATAGTAAATGCCCATGGAGGGAAAATAACTGTACAGTCACAATTAGGTGTAGGAAGCAATTTTACCTTGTCTTTTCCTAAGCTTTCTATGGAAGTTCAAACATCCAATAACAAGGAATATACACAAGGAAAAGTTTCCTATCGTATAGCAGTAGTAGAGGATGATTATAGCTTAGCAGAATTAATTACACAGGAATTAAAGGACTTTGGTTTCGAAGTACATTATTATAAAAGTGGGCAAGAGGCTCTAAAAGCGATAAATGAATATATACCAGATGCTATTGTTCTTGATATTATGCTAGAAGAGGATGATATCAATGGCTGGAATATAATGAAGCGTTTAAAGCAAAGGAAAGAGACGAAAGATGTTCCTATTGTTATCTCAACAGCATTGGATGAGAAAGAAAAAGGATATGCACTAGGAGCAATGGATTATTTAGTGAAACCATATCGAACAAGTGAATTATCACGTACTATTATGCAAACTTTACTAAAAATGGGCAAAAAAGGTCAGGTTTTAATCCCTCACACAGAGGATGATCAAGCTACTGATACAAAATAAGAATAAGCAAATCAAAACAGCGGTTCGTTAAGGAGCCGCTGTTTTCCTTCCTGTTATTAGCGTAGTAAAAATAGCTACAAAAATAATCGTAAAAAAGGATGGAGTTATTTTCTCTATTCCCACAATATTTATCCCACTGACTAAAATAATTCCATCGAGAAAAAATATAATGATTCCTACGGGGATAGACGACATTCTTGCAATTATTTGAGCAAGTAAATCTGTACCGCCAGTACTTGTCTCAAATCGAAGCATAATGCCAATGCCGATGCCAATAATGGTTCCTCCAATAAAAGAACTTAAAAGAATCGATACCGAAAAAGCATCACGTAAAAAAGAAAAGATGTCAATCATAAAAGAAGAAATAAGAAAACCAAAGATTCCATAAAAAAAGTAGTTCTTATCATAAAACCAAACGAATAAATAGAGAGGAATACTAATGAGGATCATCGTCAGACCTGTTGGAATTTGATAATGATAATGTAAAATTAAACCAATTCCAATTAATCCCCCATCTAAAATATGATGTGGAACTAAAAATCCATTTACACCAATCCCTATAAGCATACTGCCGATAAAAATAACTGCAAATTTTTCTAGCATGTACTTTTCTCACCCTAACTTGTCCAGCTTATTATCAATCTATGATAGAAAAACAGATTTAGAAGTAAAAGAGAGGCTTAGCTAAAATAAGCAGCAAATAAAGTGAAATTGCAATCAGCCTTTTTCGGGCAAGTTTCTACCCACCTATAGATTTTTCGTTTTCTCTTCTCATCCCTTAGCTAGGGAGAAAAGGCCTGTTAATGCGTGATGAATTTTTGGCATGAATAGAAATAAACTATGTCTTTAATAAACAAAGGCTGTTTTCGTAAACTTTTTTGCTGTTTAATCAAAAAAAGGCGTAGTTGATTGCAGGGGAAATCAACTTTGAACAAAACCCAATTAAAAACACCAATCTTTTAGAAAAGAGCCTAAACAAAAAAAGAAGGCGCCATTAGAAATGGACCCTCCTTTTTATATTTATTAAACTTAAAGAAAAAGATCTAAAATATAGTAGCAAATAGCAGCAACCGTTGCAGAAATTGGCAATGTAATTACCCATGTAATAAGCATTCGTTGTGCTGTTCCCCATTTTACGCCTTTAAGTCGGTGGGAAGCACCAACCCCTAAGATAGAGGATGAAATAACATGTGTTGTACTTACTGGCAAATGAATATAGGTTGCACCGAAGATAATCATTGCCCCAGTTATATCAGCAGCTACTCCATTAACAGGACGGATCTTCATAATATTTCCGCCGACTGTTTTGATGATTTTCCAGCCTCCGACAGATGTGCCAAGCCCCATTGCTGCCGCACAGGCAAATTGAACCCAAAGAGGAACATCATTTGTGCTAAGGTAGCCGTTGGCCATTAATGCCATTGTAATAATACCCATTGCTTTTTGGGCATCGTTTGTACCATGCGTATATGATTGCAAGGCTGCAGTGAATATTTGAAATATACGAAAACGACGATTTGTTTTTGTTAAATTTAAATCTTTAAAAAATAATTTAAAGAGAGTATAAACGATATACCCAATGACAAAAGCAATAATCGGCGATAAAATAAGTGCTTGAATGATTTTAGTAAATCCATTGTAATTTAATGCTGCGAAACCAGAAGAAGCAATAGCAGCGCCAGCAATAGAACCTATAATAGCATGAGAAGAACTGCTTGGAATTCCGAAATACCATGTTAAAAGATTCCAAAAAATTGCTGAGATAAGTGCTGCCAAAAGAACAACGGAACCATTGTTTAATGTAAAGGGATCAACAATATCCTTTGTAATGGTTTTCGCAACACCAGTAAATGTCATTGCACCTACAAAGTTCATAGTAGCAGCTAATATAATGGCATGTCTAGGCTTTAATGCTTTAGTTGATACAGCTGTTGCGATTGCATTTGCTGTATCATGAAAACCATTAATAAAATCAAAGGCTAAAGCAAAAACGACGATTAATATCGTTATTAATAATAATGTATCCATGACTGAAAACTCCTTAAGCGTTTTTCATAATGATACTCTCAAGTGTGTTAGCAACACTTTGGCAGTAATCAGCAATATCTTCTAGATTTTCATACACTTCTTTATATTGAATAATGCGAATCGGATCCTTTTCAACAGAGAATAAATGTTTGATGGATTGACGCAAGATTCCATCACATTTTGATTCTAAATCTTTAATGCGGATAGCATATTCTCTAATTTTCGGCAATTTTTTTGTAGACAAAAGCTCCACTGATTTTTCGATTTCAGCTGCACAGCTTTTAATTGCTTCAACAAAACGATTCATAAATTCATCAGCTGTAGTAATATTATACATTTCTAATAGCGCAGAACAATGTTCTAATCCATCTAAAACATCATCCATGCTCATTGTTAAAGCAAGTATATCTTCACGTTCAATTGGCGTAATAAACGCTTTATTTAATTCTGTAATTACGTCGTGAACGTATGTATCCCCTTTTGTTTCAATCTCTTTCATCGTTTCAGAGAATGTTTTTAAGTCGCTGACATTTTTAATTTTAAAATCAGCAAAATAGTCTGCACCTTCCTTTAAGTTTGATGCGATATTATTTAAGAGTACTGCAAATTTATCTTGTTTTTTGAAAACCATTATTGTTACCCCCATTTAATAAACTAAGCCTTTCATATTTTAGCGAAAGATTGTCGAATTTCCTAGCTTTTTATCGAAATCTTTACAAAAAATTAATATTTCTTTTACAAAACATTTAAGGTTATACTCTAGATTTTTTAATGAAATTTACATGTACTTTAAATTAGCTTTTCCTTTCATTGGATTGTATATGTGCATAAAATTATATCTTGTTGTGTCGAATTCTAGGTAATAGAATAAATTAAAAGTAAAAGCTTATTTAGAGGTGAAAGAAGTGATTGAAAATAATGTGATTTTTATAAAAAAAACAGAAGAAAGAGACCTTCCGTATATTCTTACCACAGAATCACATCATGATAACATGCCATATATAATTAATTGGACTTTGGAGGAGCATGAAAAAGCAATTCGATCAGATACCAATTTGTTGCATTTAATTGTTATAGAAAAAAAAGAGAATAAACCAGTAGGCTATTTACTTATTAATGGATTAAATAATCCAAATCAAAGCATTGAATTAAAAAGAACAGCTTTTTCTGCAAAAGGAAAAGGATATGGACGAAATATGCTTAAATTAATGAAGGAATGGGTTTTTACAGAAAAAGGAGCAAATCGATTTTGGCTAGATGTGGTGGATCATAACACAAGAGCGAAAACTTTATATGAATCAGAGGGATTTGTTGTAGAAGGTTTGCAAAGAGAGGCTGTTATTATCAATGAACAGTTTAAATCCATTTATTTAATGTCCATGCTAAAAAAAGATTATTTAAAAACATTAGAATAAGGTGGGAAATGGAAAAACAAGTAGTGCTCATTACAGGTGCCAATAGCGGTTTTGGATTATTAGCAGCATTAGAGTTTGCCAAGGAAGGCTATGAAGTTGTTGCTGCAATGAGAGATATAAATAAATGTTCTTTATTAATGGAAATGGCCAAGGAAAAGGGGATTGCTGAATATATAACCGTTCTTTCTCTGGATATAACATCTGCTAATGATATAAAAAAATTGCAAGAGTATATGCAAAAAAAAGGAAGAGTAGACGTTCTGATTAATAATGCTGGTTTTGCAGGAGCAGGTTTTGCGGAGGAAATTTCTATAGAAGAATATAAAAATCAGTTTGAAACAAATTTTTTTGGAACTATTTCTGTTACCCAAAAGGTACTTCCCATCATGAGAAAACAAGGATTCGGGAAGATTATTTTGATGAGCAGTGTTAGTGGCAAAGTAGGATTTCCTGGCCTTTCTCCATATGTTTCTTCTAAATTTGCTTTAGAAGGATGGAGCGAATCTCTTCGTTTAGAAGTGCTGCCATTTTCTATTTATGTGTCTTTAGTAGAACCAGGTTCTTATCGGACGAATATTTGGTCAACAGGGAAAAAAATTTCAGAGAGGTCCCAATTAGAAACCTCTCCTTATTACCAATATATGAATAAAATGGAGGGATACTTGGAAAAAAGCAGCAAAAATTACGGCGATCCAATCGAAGTAGCAAAACAAATTGTTCAGATTTCAAAAAAGAAAAAACCGAGACTTCGCTATGTCATTGGAAAGGGAGTAAAACAAACGATTCTAATAAAACAGCTTCTTCCATGGAAGTGGTGGGAAAGACTTGTTTTTTACCTATTAAAAAATAGATAAACATCTTTAACAAACTGTTTATATGAAAAACAATACTTTATATTGGAAAAATCTATAAGAAAAATGATAATATATAGATAATTCGAAATTTGGAGGTGTTTTTTCAATGATTAAAAGCATCGAAAATAAAGTAAAACTACATAATGGGGTGGAAATCCCACAGTTTGGATTAGGAGTTTATAAAGTCGAGGAAGGACAAACGGTTATAGAAACAGTAAAAACCGCTCTTTCCTATGGCTATCGCTCTATTGATACAGCTGCTGTTTATGGAAACGAAGAAGGAGTAGGAAAGGTAATAAAAGAAAGCGCTATCTCAAGGGATGAACTGTTTATTACAACAAAACTTTGGAATGAGGATCAAGGTTATGATCGTACTCTAAGAGCTTTTGAAACAAGTTTAAAAAAATTAGATTTAGATTATATTGATTTATATTTAATTCATTGGCCAGGCCAAGATAAATATGTAGAAACATGGAAAGCTTTTGAAAGATTATATGATGAAGGATTAGTGAGAGCAATTGGTGTCAGTAATTTTCATGAACATCATTTAGATCGGCTATTAAAGAATGCAAATGAACATCCTACAGTAAATCAGATTGAACTTCATCCAAGATTATCACAAGAAGCATTACGGGATTATTGCAAATCTAAAGATATTAAGGTAGAAGCCTGGTCGCCACTTGCTAAAGGCAGACTGTTAAATGAACCAACCATTAACTATATTGCAAACAAGCATGACAAAACACCTGCGCAAGTTATTTTAAGATGGCATCTTCAAAATGATATTATCGTTATTCCAAAGTCTATTACCCCAGCAAGATTAAAAGAAAATGCCGATATTTTTGACTTCCAATTAAGTTTAGATGAAATGAATCAGTTAGATCAGTTAAATATGAATGAAAGAACAGGGAGTAATCCAGATAATTTACTATTTTAAGGTTTGACCCTCATTCATTGAAGTTTCACTTTATAAAAAAGGCGTTATGTTCTCTAATTGAAATTAAAAAGTATATTGAACAATTCAAAGCAATAAGAAGAAAAATCTAACATGGTGAGCATGTTAGATTTTTTTTTGCATATAGTTAAGGAGAGAGGAGGAAAAAGATACTTTTTTAATTGGATATCTTGAAATCATACTATTTTAATTTTAACTATCTGAAAAGGAGTTGTTAGAAATGGAAGTATTGGTAAGTGTCGGCATTTTACTTATTCGTTTAGTAGTAGGGTTAGCATTTATAGGCCATGGTGCACAAAAATTATTTGGTTCATTTGGTGGACATGGATTAGAGGGAACTGGTGGTTTTTTTGAGTCAATTGGAATTAAACCAGGAAAAACAATGGCGCTTTTTGCTGGTTTAAGTGAGTTTGTTGGTGGTTTATTATTTGTTTTAGGACTGCTTACGCCAATTGCCTCTTTACTAATTATCATTACAATGATTGTTGCAATTAGTAAAGTTCATGCTGCAAATGGGTTTTGGGCAGCTTCAAATGGTTATGAATTAAATTTGCTATATATCGTTACAGTACTTTCTGTTGCTTTTACAGGAGCAGGTGCGTACAGTCTTGATGCATTGTTATTTTAAATAATTGGTTGTCTAATATGTTTCTAAAAAATTCCGTTTAAAGTAAAGGCGTTTTTTAGAAACATTTTCTTTTTTGACATTTAGTATGGTAACGGGAATTTAATTATTATACATATTGGCTTTTTAAAGGTTTAAAAAAAAGTCAGGGTGGTAAACATAAAGTACAAGCAGATAGTAAAACTGAAAGAAATTCAAAACAAAGACATGCTGCAGCATAAACTTAAGTTGGACTATCGCATTTTAATTGATTAAATGTTTAAAAAGGAGCTGTTATTTATGGGATTTTTATGGTCATTAATTATAGGTGGTATTATAGGTTGGATTGCTGGTTTAATAGTAGGTAAAGATATACCTGGTGGAATTATCGGCAATATTATTGCAGGTTTTATAGGTGCTTGGTTAGGATCACTGATTCTTGGTGATTGGGGTCCATCTATTGCTGATTTTGCGATTATTCCAAGCATTATCGGTGCAGTGATTTTAGTTTTTGTCTTAAGCCTAATTTTGAAAGGCATGCGCAAAACTGCTTAGTAAAAACTAATTATTAATAAAATAATGCTAAAAGAAAAACAGAGGCTCAAAAAATGAGAGCCTCTGTTTTTTTAAATGCTGTAAATATCAAATCCAGAAAAAATAGCGGGATTATCAATGAATGGTGCATAACACTCTATTTTTTCTTCTGTAATGGGATGGATCAGTTCTATTTTGGCTGCATGTAATGCTTGTCTATTAAAAATTGGTTTTCCTCCATACAATGTATCGCCTGCAAGAGGGTGGCCAATGGAACTCAGATGAACACGGATTTGATGAGTTCTTCCTGTATCTAGGCTACATGTAATTAATGATAAGGATTCCTTTTTCTGTTCCGCTATTACTTTATAATGAGTAATGGCATTTTTTCCATTTTGTGAAATTCTTCTTCTTGTGGCATGATGACGATCTCTTCCAATAGGTTTATTAATAGTTCCTTTTTTAGCAGGAAAAGACCCATGGGCAAGCGCGATATACGTGCGCTTAATTTTTCGTTCTCTTAGCATATAATCAAGCATATTGCCGACTAATTCATGTTTAGCAAATAAAATGCAGCCAGATGTGTCTCTATCCAGACGATGAATATGCTTAATTTGCCTTTCTTCTCCATTCATTAATACATGAAAGGCTGTCCCGTTTAATAAAGTAGCTGTATCTTCTGCAACATTGGGATGTGTATCAATAAATGGCTTTTTATTGACAATAATAAGGTGATCATCTTCATAAAGGATATCTATATCCATAAAAGTCGGAATAATAGTGGATGGAACAGGATGGAATAAATGGATTTTAATAACATCTTCTTTTTGCAGTGGAAGATTCCAATTTGCAGGTTTGTTATTAATCAGCACTTTTTTTTCCATTTTATATAAGTGAATTTGTTTTTTTGAAGCAAATAAAACAGTTTTAAATAAATCTTCTAATACAATTCCCACCCATTTTTCTGGGGTATAAAGAAGAATCCAATCTCCTTTTCGTTCGGTTTTAATCATTCTAGGACTCCTTTTTATGGAAATGGTGGCAAATATGTTTTAAAAACGCAATAGGATGCATATCATGGTTTTAATTACCACGGAAAACAGCATTTTAGTATGTTATTCTATTGATATTACTTTATCACGCATTAACGGGCAGTAAAACCCCCACTTCAAGATTGTAAGAGAAAACGAGAAATCTAGGGGGGATAACTGCCCATAAAAGCCTGATTGGTTCAACTAAAAATCAGTATGGGATGAAGAAAACCCCCACTGATTGAAGTTTCACTTTATGTAAAAAACATTTAACCAAATAAAAGAGGGTGGTCCTTTTAAATGAAGGTAGTTTACGCATCAACACCTACGCAGGAAGAGAAAATCAACGAACTTATTCAGCTATTTTATTCCACTATTTTTCCTTATTATTTTTCGGATGATGATATTAGACGTTTTTCGAGATTAGGGGTATTAAGTCCGACAGATGAGCAAATGGAACAAATCCGCACATTAAAGAGCTCTTATCAAGTGATTGCAAGTTTGCAGACTATTTTATCTATATTGGAAAATAAAGAGAATATGGATGAATATAAACAAATTTTTGAAAAAAATGTGGATATATTAAATGATCTTCAATTATTTTTCCCTTTTAGTTTTGAGAACTTTAAGGATCGAAAAGAAACAGAAATGCATGGCACAGCATTTAGTATGTATACAGAAGCTACAAATAGTTATCTAGTGTAAAGTTTTGCTTAATATATGTAAAAAGGAGCAGGGAAAATAAATCTTTCCTTGCTTTTTTTCTTTTGTTCTATAAAGGATCTTTATTGATTTGTATGAATTATCCTAGTTAGTTTGTATTATTTTTTGATTGTCTCCAAACAATAATACTACAGATAAAGATGATAATAAAACCAGTTAAAGCGAGCAATGGAATGGTAATAAATCCTAGCCAATTAATGTAGTCTCCCGTGCAAGGAACTCTTCCACAGGAAGGAGCTGTGTTAGATAAAAAAGGGAACTTTTGAATGGAGTAGTGATACATAGAGATACATGCCCCAATTGAAGAAAGAATCATTGTGTAGAAGGTTATTTTATAGTCCTTTTTTATTACAGCTAATCCTAAAATAATAACAAGTGGATACATGAGAATTCGTTGGTACCAGCATAATGTACAAGGTTCAAATTCCCTGATTTCGGAGAAGTATAAACTGCCAAACATGCTTATTAAAGAAGCGAGCCATGCAAGAAAAAGAATATGCTCTCGGGTATCAGTAGGATTATTTTTATTTTTCATCAGATATATCTCCTTTGTCAGTAGTTTCTTTTATAAAAGTCTTTGTTAAAGAATTTTGGTGATTTTTTTAGAAGCATGCTTTCTAGCAAGTAGGAGAAGGCAGGAAAAGCATTTGTATTTCTGAAATAAATTAAAAATCGTTTGATTCATTAACAAAGTCTTATGAAAAGTATAAAGAAAATCAGCAATAGTGTAAATAAAATGAAGTCCGTTGTCTATTTCTTATTGTTTAGGCTATGTTAAAGCCCATTGTTGATTTTGACAATTTATTGATTGAAGAGGAAAGCAACAGGCAAGTTTAACAGAGCTATTATTTATAAACACCCATATCATCTCTGTTATTTGCTGTTATTCAACTAAGGATATTAAAATAGAAATAACATCTTTAGATTACATAGTAGGAAAAAGGGGAAATGTAAGGTAAATATACAATGCAAGGGAGTTTAGTGATATGACGAAGCTAGATTTATCAAAGTTTGAGAAAAAACTAATAATTCGAAACATGGAATATCGAGACATTGAACGTATATTGCCATTACAGGCTATTTGTTTTCCAGGAATGGAGCCATGGACAAAGGAACAGCTTAAAAGTCATTTAAGACTATTTCAAGAAGGGCAATTTGTTGCTGAATATGATGGAGAAATTATTGGTTCCTGTTCTAGTTTAATTATCAATTTCGATGAATATGATGACAGACATACTTGGGATGATGTGACAGATAGGGGATACATAACGAATCATAATCCAGATGGCTACAATTTATATGGCATTGAAGTGATGGTGCATCCTAAATATAGAAGGATGAAAATTGGACACAGATTGTATGAAGCTAGAAAAGAATTAGTGAGAAGATTAAATCTGAAAAGCATTATAATAGGAGGGAGAATCCCTAATTATTATAAATATGAAGATAAAATGACGGCAAAGGAATATGTACAAGAGGTGTCTCATCATAAAATTTATGATCCAGTCCTTTCTTTTCAGCTGATTAATGGTTTTACCTTAATGCGCATAAATCCTGATTACTTGCCCGATGATACGCAGTCCAAAAAATATGCGACTTTAATGGAATGGAATAATGTAGAGTATTTGCCTCAAACAAAACGCTTTTTTAAAAGTAGCTACCCTGTACGAATTTGCGTAGTACAGTATATGATGAGGCAAATTGAAAGCTTTAGCGATTTTGCTAATCAAGTGGAATATTATACAGATGTAGCTTCTGATGCAGAATCAGATTTTATTGTATTTCCTGAACTGATTACAACACAGCTGATGTCCTTTTTAGAAGAAAAAGTTCCTAGCATTGCTATTAGAAGAGTAACCGAATATACAGAACAATATATTGAGTTATTCACTAATTTAGCGATTAGATACAATATAAATATTATTGGCGGCTCTCACTTTGTAAAAGAAGATGATGATGAAATATACAATATCGCTTATCTTTTTAGAAGAGATGGCACGATTGAAAAACAGTATAAGCTACATATAACACCAAATGAAAGAAAATGGTGGGGAATTAATCGAGGAGAACAAGTCAAAGTATTTGATACAGATTGCGGCAAGATTGCTATGCAAATTTGTTATGATATTGAATTTCCTGAACTTGCCCGTATCGCAACAGATATGGGGGCTAAAATTATTTTTACGCCGTTTTGTACAGAAGATCGCCAAGGATATTTGCGAGTGCGTTATTGTGCACAGGCTCGTGCTGTTGAAAATCAAATTTATACTGTAATAGCAGGAACAGTGGGGAATCTCCCACAAACGGAAAATATGGATATTCAGTATGCCCAATCAGCTATATTTGCTCCATCTGACTTTGAATTTGCCCGTGATGGAATTGTTGGAGAGACAAATCCAAATATAGAAATGGTCATGATTGGAGATGTAGATTTAGAGGTGTTAAGGAGACAGCGCCAAGATGGAACAGTAAGACAGTTAAAAGATAGAAGACATGATATATATAAAGTAGACTATAAAAAATAATGATTTATCATAAAAAGGTGTCCCTAAAGTTTGGGACACCTTTTTGGTGGTGGAATTCTGTCTGTTAACTTAAGTTTGTGTGAATGTATTCATCCATTGCTAATTCGTTGGCGTGTTCGATATAGCGCAGTAATGAATAAAGATTTTCCTCAATTATAGAATAGTTATTTTCGAAATTATATGCATGCAGGAAAGATTCAATTTTTTTTGATAAAAAATTATCTTTTGTACGGACCATTAATATTAAGAGATTATCCCATTCTGATCGATGGGTATAATAAAGAGCACGATCATAATCCATTTTATTCATTTCAAGAGCCTCCTTTATCTGAAGGAGATGATAATAGTATATGAATAAGTTAAAAAAGATTGCATCCTAAAACTTGGTTATGTTGATATAAAAGCATTATCATCTTTTACCTGTATATTTTATGATGAATAAGATTTTTACGCTTTCACATAATAAGAAAAAAAAGGTGTTAAGATGAAAAAAATAATGATAATTCTGCTTCTTTGGCAACTGTTATTTATCCCAATTATTTCAAAAGCTGCTGTGATAGACAGTGGTAAACCGTATTCTTATAAAGAATATCAACAGGATGTTTGGCTGTTAAAAAGCAAGTACAAAGATCGTCTTCAAGTAGAAACAATTGGAACGTCCGAATATGGACGCAAATTATATGCTATTCGGTTAGGCAGTGGCAAACAAAATATATTGATGATAGGATCTCATCATGGCAGAGAGTGGATTACTTCTTTATTGCTTATGAATATGGTGGAAAACTATGCAAGTTCATCTACTCTAAACAAAGAATTAGCAGATGTCTCTATTTGGTTTGTACCCATGCTTAATCCTGATGGAGTTACAATCCAGCAAGGAGAGATAGATAAATTCCCCTTTTTTGCTAAAAGGAATATAAAAAAAATGAATGAAGGTTCAACTGATTTTTCCAAATGGAAAAGCAATGGGCTAGGGATTGATTTAAATAGACAATATTCTGCTGGCTGGGATGAATTGCATTATGCCAGCAAAAGGCCATCATATAAAAATTATAAAGGGCATCAACCATTTGAAGCGAAAGAAGTCAAAGCAATTGTTGAATTTACAAAAAAGATAAAGCCAAGCATTGCGATTAGTTACCATTCCTCTGGACAAGAAATATATTGGCAGTATAGAAACGGTGAGCATACAGAGAGGGATCGCAAAATAGCTGAAAAAATCAGTGCTGCTACTGGATATAAATTAGGGATTCCAGATGAAGATGCGATAGGGGCAGGCTATACAGACTGGTTTATACATAAATATAAGCTTCCTGCATTAACAATAGAAATATGCCCATTAATAGAAGAAACGAATCCGCCTCTTGATACATTTGCAGAGGAGTGGGAGCGGAATAAGGAAATACCGAAAATATTAATTCAAGAAGCAAAAAAGTTGGAAGATGCACATAAAAAATAGGCGAAAACAAATAATAGGAAAAAATAGATTTTGGAGGTTATGATGAAAAATCGTTCGTTTCCTATTTTAATTGCAGTCATTTTATTAATGGCGATTCTATTTCCGTCCCATAATATTGCCGTACAAAAACTGGACTATGAGAAATACGGCAATATTGCAATAGCTGTAGTGAAAGCAGATTATCCAAATGAAAAGGTAACAGATTATGAATATAAAGGAAGAAAAAAGGTTTCTGCAATGGAAGTGCAGGATACCTTTCAATTTTTAGTAAAAGAAAATGGCAAAGAGAAGATTGTATTGGTTACCATTAATCATAATATAAAAGACAATAAGTTCTTATCGTTAGTAGTACAAGAACAAAAAAGATAAGAGGACAAATAAAACCGCCAATAAAAATTTTGGTGGTTTGTTTGTCCTCTCAGGCTGAAAATGTGTGTTTTTGACTTTGTACTCTATTAATAAATATCTCTTTTTGTAAAAAATAAAAAGGAAATAATAAAGCCAATTGCCCCCCATATCGCAAGCACCGATAATGAAAAGGGAAGGGTCATTCCTTCAATAGGCGGGATATTCCCTTGCAGGTAATCTGTTAAACGCAAATTAACCATAAATAAGTATTTAGCAGCCTCCCAAGAGGAAGCAATGGAACTGATAATGGTTCCAGAGATCAAAAAGGCAAGCATAACACCCATTCCCGCTGCTGTACTTCTAATAAGAACAGATAACATAAATGATAAGGTTCCAACTACTACTGAAACAAACCATGCAAGTCCACATACCATTAAAATATATTGCCATTGTGGGATAAGATGAACACCAACAGTATTTAATTCTCCATTTTTCACCATAAATCCAGTTAAAATTGGCGCCCCCCATCCACCATAGCCGAAGAATAGTCCAGAAATGACATATGCACATAAACTAAAAATAAATAAAATAAAGGAAACGGACAAAATCAGTGTAATATATTTGCTCATTAGTATTTTCCAACGTTTGACTGGCCTTGTCAAAAGCAGCTTAATCGTACCGAGGCTTTTTTCTGATGAAACTAAATCGGATGCGATTATCATGACCATTAATGGAAGCAAAAGCTGCATGGAATTATCTAAAAAAATTCGCAAAAAAGTAGGTGCGCCTGGATCTTGTGGATTTATATCATGATCTAAATAATATTGAGACTGGTCAATTCTTACCTTTAGCTGATTTCTCCATTCTTCTGATATTCCGCTTGAGCCAATTCTATTTTGCATATCGATAATTGATTGCTGCAAAGTGGTGCGCCAATCTGTGTCACCAAGTCTTTTTTTTACATTCTCCATTTCACGGTACTGAGCATATGTAAACATGGAAATCATCACTGCAATAATCAAAGTGACAACAACTATTCGTTTGCTTTTTACTAGTTTAAGCATTTCGTTATAAACTAAATTATTCAACAGAACTCCCTCCAGTCAGTTCAAGGAAGAGGTCTTCTAATGAAGGAATTTTTCGATTCATTTCTTTAATATCAATTCCTGCCTCAAACAATAGTTTACTCCAATTGGCTATGGCACCTTCTAAATAGGGAGTAACGATATATTCTTTATCTAGTTTTGCTGACGGCGCCGCTTTTTTTAGAATGGCGAACCCTTTATCAATGGGAGAGACTCTCCAAATCATCTTTTCCTGTTCTGTCAATAGGGTATGCACAGATTCGGTATGGATAATTTTCCCGTTTAAAATAATGGCAACACGATCACATAGATTTTGAATTTCACTTAATAAGTGGCTAGAAACTAATACACTTAATCCTTCCTGTTCTGCCAAATACCGAATAAATTTCCTCATTTCTCGAATGCCTGCAGGATCTAAACCATTTGTTGGCTCATCGAGTATTAATACTTTTGGTTTGTTTAAAAGGGCTTGTCCTATCCCTAGCCTTTGCCGCATACCTAAAGAATAGGTTTTGACTTTATCATGGATACGATTGTTTAGCCCAACTAGATTAACAACTTCTTGAATGCGTTGATCATCCACATTATCGAGCATTCTCGCAAAAAACTTCAAATTTTCCCATCCAGTTAAATATGGGTAAAGTTCTGGATTTTCCACAATGCAGCCTAGCCGTTCCATTGCTTTTGGAAAATTCTTTTGAATATTATATCCGCAAATATGAATCGTTCCTGAAGTAGGTTTAATCAGTCCTACGAGCATGCGAATAGTAGTTGTTTTTCCAGCTCCATTTGGACCGAGAAAGCCAAATACTTCTCCCGTTTTTAATTCAAAACTAATATTTTTAATGATTTTTCTTTTGCCAATTTTTTTATGCAAATGTTTAACAGCTAAAGTAATTTCGCTCATTTTGTTTCGACCTCCCAAGATATTAGGGCCGCAACCCTTTCAGCCATCAATCGATATCCTTTGGCATTTGGATGAAAATGATCAGAATAAAGGAAAGACTGAATATTTTGCTGGAAAATATCATATGTCGGAACATATATTACATTAGCAAAGGCCGCACAAATTTCAGCCGTTTCATTATTCCAATTTCGGACAATTCCTGATGTAATGCTGCTATTTTCTAAATCATTAAAAGGATTATATAGTCCGATTAAATAAATAGGAGCATCTTTATTCACAGAGCGAAGGGTGGAAAGCATCGACTTTAAGTTAGCCGTATAAGAACGACTAAGTGCAGAAATTGCCTGTTTGTTATAATGTTTCAGTGTTTCCCCACCTTGAAATAAATCGTTTCCACCAATAGTAATAAAGAGAATATCTGCATGGTTAGCTTTCCTTTTTATTTCTGTTTCCTTTATTTGTTTTGCTAATTGTGCAGAAGTGAGCCCTTTGATTCCATAATTAGAAAGAGTAATTTTCTGATTTGATTCTTTTTCAATGCTTTCTTTTAAATAGCCAACATAGCCTTTGCCTGTATCATCACCAGTTCCTCTCGTTAAGGAGTCACCAAGTGCAAGCAATTGTATTCCATCTTTTTTATTAATAGATGAATTATCAATGGAGAGCGCTTCTTTTGGCTCCTGATTACTAGTTGTTGAGGAATAGTCCACCAAAACCCATCCTAAGCCTATAATCCAAGTAAAACAAAAAAGAATGGAAAATAGCAAAATAAAAATAGTTCCATATTTTTTCATTGTTGTCCTCCCTAATACAAAAATCATAGACGAATATAAAAAGAAGTAAACTCCTATTCATAAATATAGCTCTTCTAAAAATTAATTAACAGCAAGTGTTATCAATATACCCAAAAAAAGGGAGAGAACTAGCATATAAATTAATGGTTAATAAGCAAAAAAGTGCAGAAGATTTTTCCCGCACTTTATCTTAATGAAGAAAAATATATCTAAATTATTATAATGAAAATACAGATTAGGACCGTTTCTTTTAATATATGTAGCATTAATGAATATCTTTTTTCTTAAATCTTCCTCCTCGAACTTCTGCTATATTGGCAACCGCTAAAAAAGCTGCCGGATCCAATTCCTCTACAATCGTTTTTAATTTGGCTTCCTCTAGTCTATTTATTACACAAAAGATCACTTTTTTATTATCTCCTGTGTAGGCGCCTTCGCCTTTTAGATACGTAACACCACGTCCTAATCTGGCAATAATGGTTTCCCCAATAATATCGGAATTATCGCTTATAATCCAAACAGATTTTGATTCATCAAGACCAGCGATAACGATATCAATTACTTTAAATGCAATAAAATAAGCAATAAGAGAATACATGGCGCGATTCCATGAAAAAACAAACCCTGCACAGATAAAAATAAATACATTAAAAAACATAATGATTTCACCAACAGAAAAAGGGAGCTTTTTACTGAAAAGCAGTGCGAGGATTTCTGTACCGTCTAATGAGCCTCCAAAACGAAGAACAATGCCTACACCAAATCCAAGAATGATTCCGCCAAAGACGGTAGCGAGAAGTAAATCATTTGTAAAAACAGGAACGTCATGAAGCATAATGGTTGTAATAGAAAGGACCGATATTCCTAAAAGAGTGGAAAATGCAAAAGTTTTTCCTATTTGCTTGTAGCCAATATAAAAAAAAGGAATGTTTAATAAGAAGATAAAATAGCCTAGTTTGAAATGCAGCAAGTGGGATAAGATAATGGAGATGCCTACAATGCCTCCATCTAATATTTGGTTTGGAACAAGAAATTCTTCAATGCCTACTCCCATTAATATACTGCCGACAATAATAAAAAAAGCCCTTTGCGCCAATATCTTTTTTGGCAATACTTTGTGCTGCGGTTTGTTCTCTATAAGTTGATTATCTAAACTTGGTGTTTCCATTTTATTCCCCCTCATTATTTGTTTTGTCAGATGTTATTGATACATAATGTTTTTGATTTGGTAAAGCAATGCTTTAAAAAGTATTGTCTGCTTCTGTTGCGCACATTAAAAAATTGGAATAATTCGTTTTCATGCAATAAGGTATCCTTGATATTTTAGTAGAAGGAGGAGTAAATATTACATGAAAAATTTAGCAGGAAATAGATTAATTAAAAAACGAATGAAAACAGGAAGACGGCAAAATATTGCCACTTTTGAAGCATTGGTTGATTAGGAGATGTTAAATTAATTTTAACATACGGTAAAAAGATTACCTATTTATTTGTTTGAAAATTCAATATATGTTATTTTGATCCTGCTATTGCAGATAAATGGATAGAGAGAGCTTTTTGTATTAAAAGCTCTCTCTATCCATTTGTAGTTTCCATCTTATTTAAACCATCCTTTCTTTTTAAACCATAAAAACATAGAAAGAACAACGACAAGCATGACACCAAGCAAAATAAAATAGCCATATCGTAAATGGAGTTCTGGCATATAAAGAAAGTTCATTCCATATAAGCCCGCAAGAAAACTAAGTGGCATAAAGATGGTAGTAATTACAGTCAAGATTTGCATAATGCGATTAGAATGGTGGGAATTATAAGATAAATAACTATCTCTAATATCAGTAGTTATTTCACGGTTGGATTCAATCAATTCAGTAAGCTTTAATAGATGATCATATATGTCAGAATAATATTCCCGTTTATTCCAAACAGCTGTAAGCTTATTTGTGTTAATTAACTGATAGAGCAAATCCCTCATTGGAATAACGGTATGCCTAATCGATAATAAATGATGTCTTGTTGCGAATAAATCATCTAGAAGTACTTCCATTGTTTTATTTTGAGGATTTTCATCAATTTCTGCTAAAAAATCTTCAATTTTATAGACAATGGGAAAGTAATGATCGACAAGTTGGTCTAATAATTGATAAAGGACAGTATATTGGGTCCAGTTTATTATCTTTTTTTCTTTTTCTAGTTTTTCTTTGACAAGTTGTACCTCTGTAGAGAAACGATGATGAAAAGAGACAATAAAGTTGCTGCCGAGAAATAAATTTAATTCTTCTTTTTTAAACGTTTTAGAATCTAGACTATGTGTAACAAAAAAAGTATATTCTTCAAAATAATCTATTTTAGGTCTTTGGAGATTATGTAAACAATCTTCAATAGACAAAGGATGAAAATTTAAAGGTGTCGTTAAATAGAGTATTTCCTTTTCTGTTGGCTGATCAAAATCAATCCAATACCATAAGTAGTGGCTTTGATTTTGAAACAACTCTTCCAGTGATATATTTGTTACTACATTATTTTCATTTGTAACACCTATAATATGGATCATAGTAGTAACTCCTTTATAAAAATAAATGTGTATTATAAATGTATACTAAAAGTTCCCTAAAAGGAAAAAGATTATACTTGTTAAATGGTTTAAAGGTTGACTAATTAAGAAATTAGTTATACTATTCTATTTACAAGTTACAAAAAGTAAGTGGATATTAGGAGGCAGGTTATGACGACAACCATTACTAGCACTGATTTTTTTCAAGTTTTAAAAGAGCGCAGAGCAGTCAAAGTATATGATGAAAGCTATAAATTAACAAAAGCAGAGATAGAAGAGCTTTTAACTCTTGCAGGAAGAGCTCCTTCTGCTTGGAATTTGCAACAATGGAATTTTGTTGTTTTTCACGGAGAAGAGGCACAGCAAAGATTATTGCCAATTGCTTTTAATCAAGCACAAATTGCTCAATCCTCTGCTGTTATTGCTATTTTAGGCGATTTAGAGGCAAATAAAAATGCAGAACAAATTTTTGCTGAAGATATCGAAAAAGGCAGACTGACAGAAGAAATCGGAGAAATCATCAAAGGGCAAATTAATGGAGCTTACGAAAATCCGGATTATCCTAGAGATGCAGCAAACAGCAATGCTTCACTAGCTGCCATGCAATTAATGATAGCGGCTAAAGGGGCAGGATTAGATACTTGTGCTATTGGTGGTTTTAATCGTGCTGCTTTTGTAAAAGAGTTTCAAATTTCTGAGCGCTATTTGCCAATTATGCTCATTACAATTGGAAAAGCTGCAGCTCCTGGGCGTGAAACGGATCGTCTTCCATTAGATCAAGTTACTACATGGATTTAATAAAAGACTTTGCTAAAGAATGGTAATGATTTTTTATTCATTTAGCATCTAAAAGCAAATCAGATTTTTATTCTGATTTGCTTTTTTTTATTTTAGAAAAGACTGTGTTAAATTCTATTGTTGATTTTGTTACTATATGGATTGGAGCAGAAGACGGCTCTATTCCCTGATTACAAGTTTTATATCAGATGGTTTTTATAGGAATGGCACATTTGCTTGAATTCAACATGATTGTCTAGCGGTAATTTTTGCTATAATATAAGTAACAAAAATAGTCAGTAGTGGAATGGATAAATTGGTGAGGATGGATAAAATGAAGATACTTGTTATAGAAGATAATGAAAGTGTATGTTCTATGCTTGAAATGTTTTTTTTAAAAGAAAACTATGAGGGGAAATTTATTCATAATGGAAAAGAAGCATTAGATTTTTTTATGGAAAATCAAAATTGGGATATTATTATTGTAGATTGGATGCTTCCAGGAATGGAGGGTGTCACTATATGCCGAAAAATCAGGGAAGTTAGTACAGTCCCTATTATTATGCTAACGGCAAAAGACAGCGACTCAGACCAAGTGTTGGGACTAGAAATGGGAGCAGACGATTATGTGACAAAACCATTTAGCCCATTAACGTTAATGGCAAGAATTAAGGCGGTTACGCGGCGTTATCAAAAAGATGTTTCTGTTAAGCAAGAACAAAGCTATTTAGCAAGTGAACATTTTAAAATTAGCAAAGAAACAAGAGAAGTAATATATAACGGAAAAGTTCTTTCTAATTTGACTCCAAAAGAATTTGACCTTCTTTATTATCTTATCAGCAATCCTAGACAAGTATTTACAAGGGAACAACTTCTTGATAGGGTCTGGGGATATCAATTTTATGGAGATGAAAGAACCGTAGATGTTCATATTAAAAGGTTAAGAAATAAAATTGGAACAAAAGAGCAGCCCTTTATCCATACTATATGGGGTGTGGGATATAAATTTGATGAAACAAATGATCACTTAGAGTGAAAAAAAGGAAGCAAAATACTTGATAGCAAGTATTTTGCTTCCTTTTTTATTTAGTGCCGGATTTCCTAGGAGACAATCTCGGCATTTGTTGGTGCAGATATAGCAGTATTGTTAACTTCTAGCTCGCCAACAGATTCTATGTTCCTATTTATTTCAGGAATTCTTTGCACTTCAATATATTTAACATGGTGTTCTTCCATTTCTAATATTTTAAAAGTAAAGGATTCAAACATAAGGGTGTCGCCTTCAGCAGCCTCATATTTTGAGGTTAAAATCCATCCCCCTAATGTATCGATGTCTTCATCATGTAAATCAATTCCTAATAATCCACTTACTTCAGTAAGCAATACTTTTGCATCAATAATATAATGATCTTCTTTGACCTTTTGAACACTTGGAATTTCGTCTACATCAAATTCATCGCGGATATCACCGACAATTTCTTCAATGATATCTTCAACGGTTACCAGACCAGATGTGCCACCATACTCATCCATTAGAATAGCCATATGAATTCGTTCTTTTTGCATTTTTACAAGCAAATCTTGAATAGGGAAAGTTTCAATAACCCTAATTACTGGTCTTATATAGGGCTCAAGTGTTTTCTCGTGCAAGTCATTTGTGCGAAGGAGTTCGGCCATGATTTCTTTTACATTAATCATACCAATGATATGGTCTTTATCTCCATCCGTTATAGGATATCTTGTGAATTGTTCTTTATAGATTAATTCCAATAAATTTTCCAATGTACTTGCTTGTTCGAGAGAAATAATTTCAGTGCGCGGCACCATAATTTCTTTGGCAATTCGATTATCAAATTCAAAAATTTTGTTTACATACTTAAACTCAGATTGATTAATTTCTCCACTTTTGTAACTCTCAGAAAAAATAATTCGAAGCTCTTCTTCAGAATGAGCGAGTTCATGTTCGGAAACAGGCTTAAATCCAAAAAAACCTATAATAACTCTTGCTGAATTATTTAATAGCCAAATAAATGGATATAAAATTTTATAAAAAATAATTAAAGGGCGAGCAGTAATTAATGTGATAAGCTCTGCCTTTTGTATAGCCATTGTTTTTGGCGCCAGTTCCCCAACTACCACTTGCAAAAAAGTGATAATGGCAAAAGCTAGTGAAAATGATAGGATTTTTATAGCTGTTTCTGGTACATAAATCAATTTTAGTAAAGGACTAATAAAGTGTTGGATTGTTTCTTCACCAAACCACCCAATTCCAAGGGCAGTTATCGTGATACCCAATTGACATGCAGATAAGTATTCATCAAGATTCATAATGACTTTTTTTGCTGCAATTGCACTTTTGTTTCCTTGTTCAATTAACTGATCAATTTTTGAACTGCGAACTCTAATAATAGCAAACTCTGAAGCTACAAAAAATGCAGTGCAAGCAATCAAAATGGCTATAAAAACCAAGTTAAATATGTCCAATAAGTTTCCTCATCCCGTATGAAACGAGTAAGGAGTCACCTCCTGATTAATACATCAATTAATTTTTTTCTTACATAGCTGAACAATCTGTATCCAATCATATACGAAATTGTTTTTTGCAAAAATCGATAAGTATCAATAGAAATGATTAAAAGTATGTTTTAGTATTTTTGAGACAAGTATAATAATTAATCATTCTATTGAAAGAAATAAGTAGTATTCTTTCAAAATTTATATAGATAACCCCATTATACCACCTCAAACTTTCATAAATAATTACCAATAATTATACGTTAAGCCAAACTATGTCGTCAAACATTGGGAATTTATAATTTTCTGTTTATTCAGAAAATATAAGTTGTTTATAAAAAAATAAGTTATTGGTCTATTTGAAATAGAAGCAAGAAGCAAATGGATATACATAGTTATAAAAATATAAAGATTTAACATTGCTAAATAGAAGAAAAAAGTCTTTTTGTACAATATATTCTATGTAAAAAGTATAAAATTATGTTCCTAATTAGCCGAAGAAAGTATGGAATAAGAGAAGAGCAGAATTGTTTGTATAAGAGTAAAAGGGCAATCACCTTAAAAACTTGGGGCAACTGCCTTTACTTCTATTTGGGAGACTTGCCGGCTATTCGTTTTGACTAGGATAAATTCATAATTATCGTAAAATATAGATTCTCCCTTTTTTAAATCAGGATTTTGTGAAAGAAGCCATCCGCCTATTGTATGAATGTTATTATGCTCTAAGTGCATGGACAAAAGATTATTTACCTCTGTTAGATGCAGTTTTGAATCCAAGATATAATGATTATCATGTATTTTTTGAATAAGAGGGAATTCATCTTCATCCAATTCATCGCGGATTTCTCCAACAATTTCTTCCAAAATATCTTCCACTGTCACAAGGCCAGCAGTTCCACCAAATTCATCGTTTAGTATGGCGATGTTAATGTGATCTTTTTGCATTCTCATTAGCAATAATTGAATAGGAATAAACTCCATAACATGGATAATTGGCTGCGCATATTTTTTTAATGGCTTTTCTTCCGGACATATATTTTTAATACAATCTGTTAAAAGTTGTTTAATATGAACAAAACCAATGATGGTATCTTTGTTATCCTCTTTTGTTATTGGGTAGCGTGTAAATCTTTCAGCAGTAATGATCTTTATTATTTCTTTTAATGGAAGATCTTCACATAATGTGATCATTTGTGTTCTTGGCACCATAATTTCATTTGCAAGCCGGTTATCAAATTCAAAAATATTGTTCACATAACGATACTCAGAAGTAGTTATTTCCCCGCTTTTATAACTTTCAGCAAGTACATATTGAAGCTCTTCTTCAGAATGGGCAGTTTCAATTGTTGGTTGTTTAATACCATATAGACGCACTACAACTCTGGCTGCGTTATTTAAAATCCATATAAATGGATACATGACCTTATAAAATAATAACAATGGTTTTGAAAGCAGCAAAGCGACTTTTTCTGTTTGTTGGATAGCAATTGATTTCGGAAAGAGTTCTCCTACAACCACATTAATATATGTAACTAAGCAAAAAGCGATCAGAAAAGAGAGAATATGAGTAAATGCATCTGAGATAGGCAGTTTATCTAGAAGCGGATGAAATAGCTTTGTAACAGTTGGTTCACCTAGCCATCCTAAACCTAAAGAGGTTATGGTTATTCCAAGCTGGCAGGCAGAAAGAAATCCATCCATATTTGTAATAATCTGTTTTACAGAGATAGCATGTGAATTGCCTTCTGCGATCAGTTGCTCTATACGAGTTGGACGCACTCTAACAATAGCAAATTCAGAGGCAACAAAAAATGCAGATAATACAATAAGTAAACAAACTATCAGTAAATTTGTTAAAATCATACTAGTCATCACCATTCGTTAATATTGGATAAAGTGAAACTTCAATCAGTGGGGGACAGAGTTCCCACTGATTGTTAGTTGAACCAATAGGGCTTTTAATTAGCCAATTTTTACCCATCTAGATTTTTTGTTCCCTCTCCTAATCCTTAGGTGGGAGACAAAAGCCGCTTAATGTGAGAGTAGCAATTGCAATAAAAACAATAAGAAAATACTCTTAATGATTAATTGGGTCTTCTATTAGCTTTATCCTAAATTACTACAATTATTTTTTATTATTATTGGCTTCTTATTTAAGGCTTAATAATTATTAAGCGTAAAATTTATACGTTAAACTTTCTCTTCTTTAATTAATTCTCTTATTTTATCAAATTTAAACATTGGATGTATTGTCCTTACTTTTTTCTGTGTAATTGCTGCCATTCTTTTTCCAGCATACTAAATAAAACTAAATCATGATAATGGTCATAAAGGAATTCGCCCTCTCTAATAACTCCTTCTTTTGTAAATAATAATTTTTCTGGAATAGTCATACTTTTTTTATTTTTTAAACCACATCTTATTTCTATGCGATTTAAGTTTAAATAATAAAACGCATAATTTAGAACAGCAGCAACAGTGTTTGTCATTATGCCTTTTCCTTGTGCACTGCTTGCTAAAAAATATCCAATACTGGCTTGACGATTTTGCCAGTCTACTTGTTGCAAGGATATCATGCCGACCAATTTATCTTTGTAAAATATTCCGGCTTCAAAGCCCTTATTTTCTGCGTATTGTTTATGCCAAATTGGAATAATCGTACTGTACTGCTGGGGAAATAACACAAGATCAATCCATGGAAGCCATTCGCGCAAATATAAACGATCTTGATCTATCAACTGAAAAATGGCAGAAGCATCATGGATTTCTAATAGGCGAAGTTTAATATCGTTATTTACTTGGAGTTGAAACATGATTTATACATCCTTTCTATCAGTAAGAGAAATATCCAGTCCTTGATGCAGTTTATGCAACATGGAGAGAACTCGCTTACTCTAAAAAAGGGGAAGTGAAGCAAAAAAATGTAGTTATTATAAGGAATGACTATTGTGGTGGTAGAGCATGTAACCTATATCTAATTCATTTATAAAATAAGAAAGCAATAAAAAGTAAAATCTTCTAAATAACTGAAAAAAAAAGCCGAAATTAATAAAGAACAGGCAAAATTTTAATTTCAGTAATTACTTATGATAGCGTTTTATTAAATGGGAGAGCTAAGTAATATAACATAACGTTTGCCTGGTTTAGAAGGGAGAAGCAACTCATGAAAAAGAGAAATGGTTTGTTTTTTAAGCTAATGTTTATAGTCAGTGTTTTGATTATTATCACATCATTAATTAGTGGAGCAATTACTTATTATTTTGTTACAGCTACAGAGGGAATAAATTCAGATCAAATTCCATTAATACTTATTTCGACTTCTATTGTCATTACATTGATAAGCGGAATTATATTTTATTTCTTAATAAAAAAGAAGTTCAGCGCATTAAAAGCATTAAATAAGCGTTTTATTGAAGTGGCAAATGGAGATTTAACAAAGGAATTTATTTATGATAAAAAAGATGAAATTGGCCAGTTAAGCAATTCCTTTCATAAAATGAAAGAGCAATTGGGAGCTGTACTTTCAAATACAAAAGAAATTAGTCAGAACATACTTGAATATTCGTCTGAATTATCTGCTGTTTCGGAAGAGACTTCGGCAAGTTCAGAGGAAATAGGTCGAGCGATGAGTGAGATTGCTAAGGGAGCAGTAGAACAAGCCGCGGAACTAGATGAAGTAAACCGGGAAATGGGACGGCTAAATTATTCTATTCAAACAATGGATGAAAAAAATACAATCATTAAGCAAGCAACTCAGCAATCAGAAAAAGCAACAGAAAAAGGCAAAAATATGATTGCCCAATTAAAAAAATCCAATGAGCAAGCCAAACAAGCTACAGATCATGTTAGCATAGGGATTTCAAATTTATATACAAAAATTTTAGATATCTCAAAAATTACCGTAACAATTAACAGCATTTCTGAACAAACCAATTTGTTGGCATTAAACGCGAGCATTGAGGCTGCAAGAGCAGGAGAACATGGCAAAGGATTTGCAGTAGTGGCAAGTGAAGTCAGAAAGCTTGCAGAGGGCACTGGAGAAGCTACTAAACAAATTCAAGAAATGATTTTCAGCATAGAAAAAGAAACAGAGAAAACAGTGCAAGCACTATTTGAAACAACCACACAAGCAGAAGAATTAAATAATGCTGTAACAGGTACTGAAAATGAATTTACTTCTATTGCCGTTGCTGTTCAAGCTATAATAGAAGCGGTGAATGAATTAAATAAAGAGTTAAAAGAAGTAGTAGAACAAAATAGTCATATGCTAGAGTCCATCTCTAGTATAACTACTGTTTCAGAATCAGCAGCAGCTGCAGTAGAAGAGGTTTCATCATCAAGTGATGAGCAAATATCAGCCATTATGAATGTAACAAAAGCGGCAGAAGAAATGACACAAAGCAGTGAACAATTAACTGATATGCTAAAAAACTACAAAATAAAGTAAAAAATTCATGCCTTTTTCTATCAAGTAGACTGAAGCTCGTCTGCAATAGAGAAAGGCATGAATTTTTTGCGTATTTCTTTCTGAGGTAAAAAAGAAAATTCTCAGAATTGTCAATATTTATCCCTGTTACCTAATTGAGTCATCTTCTCTTTCTTGTTATAACTATAAATAAGAATAAGGATAATCATTCTCAATTAAAAGGAGGAAAACAAAGTGGGGAAGGAAAAATTGCGAGTTGGTGAAAAAATAAAAATTAATAGTTTGGCAAAAGTAAATGAACTTGTCAGAAGGAGACTGCTGGATTTTGGTATTACGGAAGGATCTGTTGTTTTGGTAGAAAATAAAATGCCATTTAGTGGTCCCTATATTCTAGAATTTAAAGGAACAAAAATTGGCCTGCGAAGAAGAGAGGCGCTGCAAATGGAAGTGGAGATTCAATAGATGGAAATAGCATTATTAGGAAATCCTAATACAGGAAAAACCTCTTTATTTAATCATTTAACAGGTTCTTATGAGTATGTTGGAAACTGGAGCGGTGTAACCATTGAGAAAAAAGTTGGTGTATTTAAAAATAAAAAAGCCAATTTAGTAGATTTGCCTGGTGCTTATTCCTTAAATCCATTATCAGCGGATGAAGCGGTTGTTACAGAGTATCTTTTGCAGGATGAATTTGAAAAAATAGTCAATATTGTGGATGCATCACAATTGCGCAGAAATTTATTGTTAACTCTTCAGCTTATTGAATACGAAAAGCCCGTCGTCATTGGATTAAATATGATGGATGTAGCAACAGGCTATGGGAAAAAAATCAAAATTGAAGCGCTGTTAAATATGTTAGGATGCCCTGTTGTGGCTATTAGTGCAAGAAAAGGGGAGGGATGTACAGTACTTGCCGATGCTGTAACAAACCATACAAACACTAGCCTATTAAAAGTGGATTATGGCAAGATGATAGAGCAATATATTTGTGAAATGAGTTCATTAGTGAACCAAAAAACCAATCTATCTGCTCGTTGGCTAACCTTGCAGCTGATAGAAGGAAATGCCAGTGTCCTTAAGCATCTGCATTCATTGGCAGGAAAAATGGAAGTGGATGATTTCCTTAAAAGGATAGAAGCAGCTGCTAACAAAATTGGCAAAGAGGCTGCACAGCTAGTATTTGAAGCAAGAAGAAATGTAGTAGAAGATATTCTAGCTAGTGCAGAAATAATGGAAGAAATGAATAAAGAAGTGCTCACAAATAAAGTGGATCGCATGGTTACAAATAAGTATTTAGGATTACCGATATTTATGCTGCTTATGTACTTTATGTTTATGCTTACATTCGATTGGTTTGGTTCAAAATTATCTGATTTAGTGGACAGATTTATTACAGGCTTTTTTACCAATATAATTAGTACCGCATTAGGAGCATTAAATGTTTCTCCTTTTATAGAAACACTAGTTATGGATGGGATAATTGCTGGAGTCGGCGGCGTGCTCGTTTTTGTTCCACAAATATTTATTTTGTTCTTCTGCTTATCTTTTTTAGAGGATTCTGGATATATGTCGAGAGTGGCATTAGTAGTAGACAAATTGATGGAGAAATCAGGATTAAATGGAAAAGCTGTAATTCCAATGATTATTGGCTTTGGCTGCAATGTTCCAGGGGTCATGGCTGCAAGAACAATTGAAACAAAAAGAGAAAGATTGTTAACGATTATTTTATTGCCATTTATGTCTTGTTCTGCACGTTTTCCCGTTTATGCTTTATTTATAGGAGCCTTTTTTGCCAAAAATGGAGCACTTATTGTATTATCCATATACTTATTAAGCATATTTCTTGTTTTAATCCTGGCAAAGCTTCTTTCTGCCACCATTTTAAAAGGGGAGAAGTCTTTATTTATTATCGAACTTCCTCCATATAGAATGCCAAGCATTAAAATTTTATGGAAAAGCACATGGGATAAAGGAAAAGGCTTTTTGAAAAAGGCAGGAACATTTATTTTTGCAGGATCCGTTGTCATCTGGCTTTTAACTTATTTTGGTCCAGCAGGCATGAATGTAGAAATGGATAATAGTTATTTAGCTTCTATTGGAGAGCTCATTTCTCCACTATTAAAACCTTTAGGCTTTGGTACATGGCAGGCTGGTGCCTCCTTACTTACTGGATTTCTCGCCAAAGAAGCAGTTGTTTCGGCAATGAACATTATTTATGCAGTTCCTAATATCCATTCTTTGCAGCATTTAATGAGTGAAGTATATACTCCATTAGCTTCCTATAGTTTTATGGTGTTTATTCTATTGTATATTCCCTGTCTTGCTACTTTGGCAACAATTTATAAGGAGACAGCTTCGAAAAAATGGTCTGCTTTTTCTATAGTATATTCCTTGATGCTCGCATATGGAATTTCATTCATTATTTATCAAGTGGGGCGATTGTTTGGACTAACGTAAAAAGGGGGATGATTTATGATAATTAGTATAATACTTGGAGCCTTGATCTTTTTTTACACAAGTTATTCATTATTTCGTTTTATTCAAAAATCTAAGCAAGGAAAATGCGCCAGCTGTTCAATTAGTAAATTATGTGAAAAAAAGCTGCTCATTTAATTGAAAAATAGAAAAAGGGCTACATACAATGAATCATTATTGTGCGTAGCCCTTTTTCTTTGCAGTGATGGAAGAAGGTGGGATAGTAGAGGGATTTGTCAAAAAATAGCTATTTCTAAAAAACTGCAACAAAGTACGGAAAAAAGGCAGCAAAGATAAAAGCAAATGCAGCAATCGGAAAAATGTTCTCTGATTAAGGAGGATTGATGTTAATGGATTCAGCAGAAAAATAAGCATTCAAATTGAATTATATTTTGTGAAGGCTTATAATGTTAGAAAAAGTGTAAAATTACACATAACTAATAAAGGAATGAACAGATTGACTAGAGAAGAAATTATTATCAAAATATCAGAAAAAATGAGATTAATTCGTACAGAGGCGGGTTATACACAAGACAAAATGGCAGAAGTTATTGGTATATCCAAAAAGACACTTGTTCAAATAGAAAAAGGCAGAGTATATGCAGGCTGGTCAACAGTAGTAGCAGTATGCGCTCTTTTTAGAGAAACGGAAACAGTGCGCCATTTTTTTGGCGATGAACCGTTAGAAGTACTGGAAACTATTGCACATGATGGGATGGATTATCGCAAAGAAAAAACAATGGGCGGAAAAGTATGGTGGCGTGAGATAGAAGGCAGAAATAGATACATATTGCAGCAAAATATCATTAGCCAGCATTTTCGAATTATCGATGAGGATCATTTTCGAATTTTCAGCAGTTTTAATGAAGGAGAAGCTAAGGAAAGATTTTTTGAAATAACAAAAGATATGGAAAGATAAGGTTACATACTTAGAGAAATAGCCGCTATTTTGTCGGAATTTTTGCAATTGACTTCATAAAAGAAGAATGGTAATCTTTAGCTATATTAGAAAATTATTATACTGAATGGAGGGGTTAGAATGTTTCGATTAATTAATAAGAAATTAAAACAATTGAATATTTTTGTAACCCCTCCATCTGTCTAGATAAGATAGCTATGTAAATAAGCAAGCTTTATTTTTTCTTTGAGAAAAACTTAAACTGGACAAATGAAGGTTACATTTATTTGTAACAGATGCATTTGTTTCGAAGGATAGGCCGCATTGTTGCGGTCTATTTTTTTATTTATTGAGAAAATGGTAATTTCGCCCTTTTTAATAGCTGGTGACGAAGGAGGAGGAATATGTAAATGATTAGATGCAATAAACCAAAAGGAATGACAAAAAAGGATTTAAAAAGTGGATAGTAAAGATTGATTAGGAGGCTAATATGTTTTCGATATTATTTAAATTAAAGTGGTTTTTTAAAGAACATAAAAAAAGATATTTGATTGCTGTTGTTTTATTGCTTTTTATAGGAGTAGTGGAAATTATTCCGCCACAGCTGCTAGGAATGTTTATAGATGAAATAAACGTGGGAACACTTACAGCAGCAAAAGCTGTTTATTATATCCTTGCTGTTATTGGCATTACTTTATTTACTTACTATGTTACTTATACCTGGATGTACCAATTATTTGGCGGAGCTTTTCTTTTAGAAAGAAAATTAAGAAGTAATTTTTTTGGTCATTTGCTGAAAATGACACCTACTTTCTATGAAAAGAATCGAACCGGAGATTTAATGGCAAGAGCAACAAATGATCTCCGTGCCATTTCTACTACAGCAGGATTTGGGATTTTAACATTAATTGACTCTACAGCCTTTATGCTTACCATTATTGCAACTATGTGCATATTAGTAAGTTGGAAGTTGACATTGGCCGCTATTTTGCCGCTACCAATTATGGCATTGATTATGCAAGTGTATGGGAATAAAATTCATAAGCGATTTACAGAAGCACAAGATGCATTTGGTGAATTGAATGACAGTGTCTTACAGTCTGTCGCTGGAGTTCGTGTAGTTCGCGCCTATGTATTAGAGAAGGAAGAAGAGAAACAATTTCATCAATTAACAAATGATGTTTTTAATAAAAATATAGCAGTAGCAAAGATTGATTCTTTATTTGAGCCAACTGTTCGCATCTTGGTGGGATTAAGCTATTTAATTGGATTAGGCTATGGTTCTTTTTTAGTCTTTAAGCAGGAAATTTCCATAGGGCAGCTAGTTACCTTCAATGTCTATTTGGGTATGATTGTATGGCCTATGTTTGCTATCGGAGAGTTAATGAACATTATGCAAAGAGGAAACGCTTCATTGGATAGAGTTCAGGAAACATTAAATTATCAAGCTGATGTAGCAAATGCCCCTATATTAAAAAATATAATAAAACCAGAGAATATTGAATTTGAAAATGTCGTATTCCGCTACCCTTCTTCTTCTGCTGACAATTTACACAATATAAATTTGAAGATAAAACAAGGGGAAACAATTGGTGTAGTAGGGAAAACAGGCAGCGGCAAAACTACGTTTGTTAAACAGCTGCTAAGAGAGTATCCGGCTGGTTCAGGAAATATACGTATTAATGGGGTAGAGATAGAAGATCAGTCTTTAGAGCGAGTAAGGGAATGGATTGGCTATGTTCCTCAAGATCATGTATTATTTTCAAAATCCATCAAAGAAAATATACTATTTGGCAATGAACATGCAAACGAACAAGATTTAGAAAAGGCTATAGAATTAGCTTCATTTAAGCAGGATCTTAATATGCTGCCAAATAAATTGGCTACATTAGTTGGGGAAAAGGGTGTTGCCCTTTCTGGTGGACAAAAGCAGCGAATTTCCATCGCAAGAGCCCTTATCAGAAACCCAGAAATACTGATACTAGATGATTCACTATCAGCAGTTGATGCGAAAACGGAAAAAAATATTATTGAAAATATAAAAAATGAAAGAAAGGGGAAAACAGCCATCATCACAACACACCGAATGACTGCTGTTCAACACGCAGACCAAATTATTGTTTTAGATGATGGTCAGATTATAGAACATGGAACACATGCTGAACTGATGCAGAAAAATGGGTGGTATAAAAAGCAATTTACCACACAGCAAATGGAAGCATCTACAGAAATGGAGGTGCAGGCATGAGTACAGGAAAACGTTTATTTCATTATGGTCTAACCTTAAGAAAAACGATTATTGCAGCCTTAATTATGTTGACTATTGCAGTTGCTGCTGATTTAATGGGACCGTTCATTGCAAAAAAAGTCATTGATGATCATGTATCAGGCATTGAAACAACTTGGTATGAAACAAATTCGCCTTCCACCAGTTCTGTTTTATATAAAGGAAAGGAATATGTAAAAGAAAAGGAATTAGCAAAATCAGAAACGGAAAATGCTTCTGCAAAAATTATGCAAGTGCAAAGACAATTTCTTTTTATAAAAGAAGATATTGCTTTTGATGGAAAAAAATCTTATGCAAATGGACAATTAACAATTACAGATGGAGAAAAAATAGCCGAGTATCCTGCAGAGAAATTAACGAAAACAGAGGTATTTTCCTTTTATAAACCAGAAATTCCAGGGATTATAAAACTGTTGGTAATATACTTTGCATTGGTTATTGTAGCAGCAGGTTTTCAATATGGCCAGCATTTTTATTTGCAAAAATCTGCAAATAAAGTAATTCAAAAGATGAGAGAAGAGGTATTTGCTCAAATTCAGCGCCTGCCCATTAAATATTTTGATAATCTGCCAGCAGGCAAGGTCGTAGCAAGAGTCACAAATGATACAGAAGCAATTAGAGATCTGTATGTGACAGTACTTTCTAACTTTTTCTCAAGTACTATCTATATAGCAGGTATTTATGTAGCTCTATTTATCCTAAATGTGAAACTCGCATTTATCTGTTTATTTTTAATTCCAATTTTGTTCTTATGGATTAAATTGTATCGGAAATTTGCCAGCCGATATAACCAAGTCATAAGAGCAAGAAATAGCGATATTAATGGAGTAATAAATGAATCCATACAAGGAATGAATATTATCCAAGCATTTGGAAAAGAGAAACAGACAAAGCATGAGTTTGAGGCATTAAATGAAGAGCATTTCCGCTATCAGAATAAGATGCTGAATTTAAATAGTTTAACATCCCATAATCTGGTGAATGTTTTGCGAAATGTTGTATTTGTTGCATTTATCTGGTATGTGGCAGGGCAATCCTTAAATACCTCAACGGCTATTACATTAGGGGTTTTATATGCCTTTGTTGATTATATCAATCGACTTTTTCATCCAATTGTCGGTATTGTTAATCAACTAGCAAATTTGGAGCAGGCTCTTGTTGCAGCAGATCGTGTTTTTGAATTAATGGATAAAGAAGGAATAGATGTGGAAGAAAAGAAAATGGAACGCTATAAAGGAAATGTTAAATTTGAACATGTTTATTTTGCTTATAAAGAAAAGGAATATGTGCTAAAAGATATAACCTTTGAAGCAAAACAAGGGGAAACGATAGCGCTAGTAGGACACACAGGATCAGGAAAAAGCTCCATCTTAAATCTATTGTTTCGTTACTATGATATAGAGTCAGGGAACATAACGATTGATGGGATTAATATAAAAGAGATGTCAAGACAGGATTTGCGCAATCATATGGGGATTGTTTTACAAGATCCATTTCTCTTTAAAGGGACCATTGCTTCCAATGTAACATTAAATAATCCATCTATTACTCAAGAGAAAATGGAGAAAGCTCTAAAAGGTGTAGGTGCAGATCGGGTATTAAAAAATTTAGAGCATGGCTATAATGAACCAGTAATTGAAAAGGGGAGCACATTATCCAGCGGACAAAGACAGCTTATCTCTTTTGCAAGAGCACTAGCCTTCGATCCAGCCATTTTAGTGTTAGATGAAGCAACGAGCAGCATTGATACAGAAACAGAGCAGATTATTCAACATGCCATGGAAGTGCTGAAAAAAGGAAGAACTACTTTTATCATTGCACACCGCTTATCAACTATTCGGAATGCAAATCAAATTATTGTATTAGATCATGGAATGATTGTAGAAAAAGGAACACATGATGAGCTGATGCAGCAAAAGGGAAAATATTATCAAATGTATGAGCTGCAAAAAGGAAAGCTTGGAGTGGAGTAATAGACTAATTTAGAAGAAGGGCATCCGATCAGCACATTTTTAAGCTATTGGATGCTCTTTTCTATTTGCTTTTTACATGTAGGAGTAAGAAGTCTATCTATTGGAACTATATGGATTTATCATTTATAAAAGCAATGCATTTATTTATTAAAGGCAAAAGAACGGTGATGTGGTTTTCATTTTGGAATTCATAGAAGGTTGTTTCTAGAATTTCTCCATCGTATGCTTGCATTTCGGAGGCAAGCATATTTGCTTTTTCATGCATATTAGAAAAATGATTTTTTTCTAATTCACCCATTGTGATTAGGAGTTTTATTTTTTCTTTTTTATCAGATAAGCTTTTAAGAAATTGTTGCTTTTTTTCGAATAATATAGTTTCATTCCAGTGAATAGAAGGACTGCTTGCAATATAGTACTGAAATGCATCAGGCTTTAGAAAAAGACAAAAAAGCACAAACAATCCCCCTAAGGAATGTCCTAAAAGAGATTGTTTATTAGGATTAACCTTAAATTTTTGCTCAATAAAGGGTTTCACTTCATTGACTATAAAAGAGAGGAATTTTTGACCCCCGCCATGTGGGGGCCATTGTGTTCCTAGTGGATGTTTAGGCAGATTTTCTTGAAAAGAGTCAAAGGTAAAATCATAGTATCTTGCCTGATCATAGGGTTCATCTGAATCATAGCCGATTCCAACTATAATAGAAGGGTGTAATCCTGTAATTGTCGCTCGTCGGCATTGAAGGCGCATATTCTCTGTTAAGGTTGCAAAGTTGGCATTAGCATCCAGCAAATACAATACGGGAAATCCGTCAGGAGGAATTTCACAGGTTGGAATACTAATAAGCAAATGATATTTTCGTTTTTCTATGGATGAATAAATAAGATACTTTTCTGTATTATTTATAGAAAATGGAATTTCTATCGGGTGAATCATGTGAATGCCTCCAAACATTTTGGACTATTGTTTATTTTTATAAAGTGAAAAGTTGGTTATTAATCTTGAAAAGGAAGGTCCTTTTAAGCTATATTAGTGATAATGATTATCAACATCATTTAATATTCTAATAAAAAACTGTGGAGATAACAAGATGAATAATCTGTTCGTACAAAATAATTGGACTGATATATTGTTAGATATGGAAAAAATAAAAAAAAGCAATAAAAGAAAAAATGATCATATTATTACAAAGTATTTTGAGCTTGTTTTTATAAAAGAGGGCAAGGGAGATATTACAATCGATGGGAAAACCTATATATTCAATAAAAATAATATAGTATTTATTCCTCCTGAAAAGATTTACAGCCTAGCATTTACAGAAAATAGTTCTGTAGATTATTATCAACTTTCTTTTCATATTTATAAAAAAGAACCAGTAACAAATAAAGCTTTTTTAATAGATAAAAAAACTTTAAGTTATTTGCCAATTAAGATGCTCTATGAAGAAAATGAAATAATACCATTAGTAGAGGAGCTATATGCAATATTTACAAAAAAGGATGAAATGAGTGTTTTTTTGCAGAGAGCATTGCTTGAGAGAATATTTTTTAACCTTCTAAAATACAGCAAGCCTAAATCCAAAAAAGACACAAGGATGGCAATTGAAGAAACTAGAGAATACATAGATAAATATTTTGATAAAAAAATTACAATAGATTCATTGGCACAAAAAGCAGATCTCAGTGCAAAATACTATTCAGAAGTTTTTAAAAAGGAATATGGGATTGGTGTCATCGAGTATCTTACTTCTGTTCGTTTAAATAAAGCAAAAGAGCTTTTAATTAAAACGGAAAAAAATATATGCACAATAGCTAAGATAGTGGGATATTCTGATGAATTTTATCTGAGCAGAAAGTTTAAACAAAGTGTTGGCATCTCTCCATCGTTATATAGAAAAAAAAGAAAATTTAAAATAGCATCATATGATTTTAGCACAACAGGACATTTAATTGCATTAAATATTGTGCCCTTTGCAGCCCCTTTGCACCCAAAATGGACTTCTTCTTATTATCAAAATTATAGCAGTGATATAATCGTGCATCTTAATGCATTTCGAAAACATACAAACTGGGAAGAAAATATTGCTAAATTAAAAGAGGCAGACCCAGATATAATAATGGCTGCAGATGAAATCAGCGAGAAGGAAAAGTCTGCATTAGAAAAAATTGCTCCATTATTTTTGTATTCGCAAACGATAAAAAATTGGCGTGAGCAACTAATAGAAATTGCAGTTTTTTTAAAGATGGAAAAAGAGGCAGCTGATTGGCTAAAAGATTATGACACTTATGCTGAAGTGTCTGCCAAAGAGCTAAAAAGAAGGGTAGGAAATGATACTTTTTTAATTGTGAGTGTATATAAAAACTCTATCTTTTTGAATCGTTCCAAAACAATGCTGGAGGTTTTTTATGGAGATTTAAGGATTACCCCTCCTCAATCTGAAGATCAAATGAAATATAATGAACAGATTACAATGGAGGAACTGATTGCACTAAATCCTAATCATTTATTTGTCAACATTAGACAAGATACGGAAACACTGGAGTATTGGAAGGAAATTATAAACATGCCTTTATGGAATACATTAGAAGCAGTGCAGAGAAATAAAGTATATCTAATTTCTTCTGATCCATGGAAGGAATACTCTGCAAGCGCTCATTTAAGAGTGATTTCTTATACTAAGGCCTTATTATCAGGAAATAGTACATAAATATTAATGGATATCGTCCATGGATAAGAAAAGTTTTATCTTGTATAATTCTAATTGATAAAGGTTATCACTATCAATTAGAAAATAAACAGGGGAGAAAAGATATGAAGAAATTATTGGGAGTTATAATCACAGCAATGTTATTAGTGCTCGCAGCTTGCGGTAGTAAGGAATCAAGTACTGTAGAAGATAATGGAGCAAAAAAAGAAACAAAAACTGAGATGCAAACAATTACTTATTTAGATAAAGAGTATAAATTGCCAGCAAATATTAAGACGATTGTCACAGCTAGTCAAGAGGCAATGGAAGATGCAGCTGTACTTGACGTAAAACCTGCCGGAGCACTTGCAACAGCTGGAGAATTTCCTGCTTATTTAGGAGAGTACATGTCTGAGGCAGAGGATATTGGCGATAAGTTTCAGCCAAATACAGAAACGCTCCTGCAGATAAAGCCTGATGTTATCCTTGGTACAAGCAAGTTTAAGCCAGAGGTTGTAAAAAATTTAAACAAAGTAGCAACAATGATTCCAGTTTCTCATATATCGGTCAACTGGAAAGAAAATCTACTGCTAATGGGGAATATCACGGATAAACAAGAGCAGGCAGAGGAAATAATAGCAACGTATGAAAAAGACGCAAAGGAACTTAAAGAACAATTGTCTACAAAGCTTTCAAATCAAAAAGTGATAATGATCCGCATTAGGGCTGGAAATATATATATTTATCCTGAATCCGTTTATTTTAATCCAGTGTTTTATCAAGATCTTGGATTAACTGTTCCAAATGAAATAAAAGCAGCAAAAGCACAAGAAATGATTTCGTTAGAAAAACTTGCAGAGATAAATCCAGATTATCTATTTGTCCAGTTTGAGAAATCAGAAAATACGGAGAATGAGAATGCTTTAAAGGAATATGAAAATAATGCAATATGGAATAGCATGAAAGCTGTGAAAAACGCAAAAGTTTATACAAATGCAATTGATCCAATGGCAGCTGGTGGAACGGCATGGAGTAAAACTAATTTCTTAGCTGTTTTACAAGAAAAACTGGGAGAATAATACATCAACAGTGGAGCTTGATAAAAATCAGCTCCACTATTGTATTGATTCACATTATTATTAACCAAACCGTACATTACTTAAAATAAAAGGCTGTTTTCTAAAAGATTGTTGTTTTTCGAATAGTTTCCATGAGCAAATCCATTATTAAAACAGGTTGATTGGAGTGAAAGGTGTGAGACTCCGCAAGGCCACAGCCTGAGGAGACTCACCGCCCGCCCCTCAGAAAGCGAGCATCCCTTCACTGCAATCACCCTACTCCTTTAAAAGCAACAAAGTTTACGAAAACAGCCAAATAAAAAGAGGAACGGAATGAAAATAAAGGTGACATGATTAATGGACAGAAAAAGTTTAGCACGATATATCATTATTTTTTCTTCGCCAGTAGTTATTTTATTTACGATAGTTGTTTCCATTTGTTTAGGATCAACAGATATACAACTTAAAGAAGTGTATCATGCTATTTTTTCATTTGATCCAGAAAATGTACAACAAACAATTGTAAGAACCTCTCGTTTGCCAAGGGCAGTAGGTTCCTTATTAATTGGAGTGTTATTAGCAATATCAGGGGCACTAATGCAAGGGATGACAAGAAATTATCTTGCTTCTCCTTCCATTATGGGAGTATCAGATGGTGCAGCATTTGTTATCACAATAGCTTTGATAACTTTGCCTCATTTATCATCATTGGAAATGCTTCTGCTGTCATTTATTGGGTCAATTATCGGCATTGCATTGGTGTTTGGATTGGCAGCATGTATAAGAAATGGTTTTTCTCCTGTAAGGCTTGCAATAATAGGGACTGTAATAGGCACATTTTTAAGCAGTCTTTCCCAAGCATTAGCATCTTATTACCAAGTATCTCAAACGATGAGTTTCTGGTATAATGCAAGGCTTCATCAGATTAACAGTGAATTATTGTTGTATTCTTTTCCTATTGCATGTGTTGGAATGATAATGGCTCTATTATTGGCGAAATCTATTACCATTCTTTCATTAGGAAAGGAGACAGCGACAGGTCTCGGACAAAAAACATGGCTTATTCAAATTGTAGCCATTATTTCTGTAGGACTAATGACTGGTGTTGGAGTAGCTTTGGCTGGAAAGATTGCTTTTGTTGGTTTGATTATTCCACATATTGTGAGGTTTTTAGTAGGAGTTGATTATAAATGGGTTATTCCATGCTCTGGAATAATTGGAGGGGTATTTTTAGTAGTTTGTGATGTTATCAGCCGATTTGTCCATTATCCGTTTGAAACGCCAATAGGAGTAGTAACGACATTGGTTGGCATTCCATTCTTTCTTTATTTAATAAAAAAGAAAGGAGGGGAGCAGCATCGAACAGAACGGGCTTATTAAATATATTTTTCTATTAATCAGTATATCTCTAATTGTTTTATCCCTTGCTTATTTTAGTATGACGAATGGAGTATACCCTATAACCTTTCAAGAGTTTTATCATAGTATTTTTCGCATAAGCCTTCATGAAGATATTGATTTGCTCTTATTTGATTTTCGTTTGCCAAGAGTTATACTTGCTATGATTATTGGCTTTGGTTTGGGCATTTCTGGATCGGTATTGCAGGGAATTACAAAAAATGGACTAGCTGATCCTGGAATCTTAGGCATTAATAGCGGAGCAGGTGCGGCAATTGTTATCTATATGTTCTTTTTTCAAGAGAGTATAAGCGATGATAGCATAACTGCAATTATGATGATGCCAATGGCTGGACTTGTTGGAGGATTATTGGCTGCTTTTATTATCTTTTTTATTGCAGCAGATTCTAATCGTTTAGATGCACAAAGATTATTGCTGACTGGTATTGCGATTAGTTCAGGGTTTGGGGCATTATCCCTTTATCTTTCTTTAAAGATGAAATCACAGGATTTTGAGATGGCAACCATTTGGCTAAATGGCAGCATTTATAGTGCCAATTGGCTGTTTATTTTATCCATTCTTCCTTGGTTTATTCTTATTATCCCATTGATTATAAAAAAGGCATATATTCTTGATTTATTTACATTGCAAGAAGAAGTACTGAAGGGGTTGGGAGTGAAAGTTGAAAAGGAAAAATGGATTCTATTGCTTTCTAGTGTAGCAATAGTAAGCGCATGTGTTTCTGTTGCTGGAAATATTGGTTTTATTGGTTTAATTGGTCCACATATAGCGAAGCTGCTTATAGGAAAAAAACATCGCTACTCTTTAATTATTTGTGGAATGATAGGTATGCTATTAATGGTAGCAGCAGATTATATCAGCCGCACGATTGTAGCCCCGGCTGAACTATCTATTGGGATTATTCTAAGTATAATAGGTGTTCCTTATTTTGTTTATTTGCTGATAAAAGCGAAAGTATAACGCATCTGGAAAGGAAGATACAATAAATGGAAGGAGAGTTAAAAACTTATTATATTGTTGATAGAGAAGTTATTATCTATTTGCCGCCTACATACAAAGCGGAAATTAAGAGCTATCCAGTAGTTTATATTCATGATGGCAGCTATTTGTTTAAAGATTCTTTAATACAGTTAGAGGCAATGTTTAGCAATCATCGACTAAAGGAAATGATATTAGTTGGCATAGAGCCTCATAATCGGCTGGATGAATATACACCGTGGAAAGCTTCAGCGTTAGATGCAAGACTCCCTGATTTTAACGGACAAGGGGCAATTTATTTAAAAGTTGTAATAGATGAGATAAAGATGTTTATTGATAAGCATTTTTTTACCAATCCCACTGCTCATTCAACAGGAATGATAGGAGCATCTTTAGGGGGACTAATTTCATTTTATAGTTTATATTGTTATCCAGATAAAATGGATAAAATCGCTTTGTTGTCCCCTTCGTTATGGTATAAAGATTTTATGCAATTTTTAAAAATCACACCAATGCCATCTATTTCAAATAAAAAAATTTATTTATATGTTGGAGAAAAAGAGGGAAAAGACAAAACAAATATTCAGCAATTTATGGTTGAAAATAATAAACATGCAAATGAATTATTAAAAAATGCAGGGTTAATGGATAATCAGTTGAAATTTGAGCTAGGGAAAAATGCCAAACATAATAAAGAAACTTTCAAAAAACAGTTTTTACATGCATTAGAGTGGCTATTTCAGAAGGAATAAAAATAGCAGCCCCCAAAAAACTTTGGGGGCTAAAGCCATTATATAAAATTAAGTTTTAAGCTTGAGTTCCGCCTAGTTGTTTTTCAGCCAGTTGTACAAGGCGTTTTGTAATTTCTCCACCAACAGATCCGTTAGCGCGAGCAGTTGTTTCTGCACCTAAAGATACACCAAATTCACTAGCGATTTCGTATTTCATTTGATCTAGTGCTTGAGCTACACCTGGTACTAATAGTTGATTTGAGGAATTGCCTCTACTTGATGAATTAGTCATTATGTTCCATCTCCTCATAAAAAATTTTTTTGGTTGGGTTAGCTGGAATCGCACCAACATATAAGTAACCTTATTGCCACTTGGCTTAACCCATTGAATTTTTTAATTGGTATTTGCTGCTTGTACTAATAGTATGGATAGTTGCTATTTTGTTATTCGTTTTAAATAGAAGGTAATTTATTCCTTATATTTATTAAATATTTGTGTCATTACATCGATTTATTTGTAAGAAAATTGATATAAATAGAATAGATTTTTATTTGGAACAAAAAATAGGGAATAAAATGATCAATCTTTACTTCTTTTTAGCTTATCTATAAGTATTAAATAATCTTTTTAAATGAAATAAAAATAATCATTAGAGGTGGATAATGACTACTATTTGCCCGGTTTGTAATGGATGGCAGGAACTTTCCTCTGTTTGTTCCCACTGTAAAAAATATGTTGAGGATAAAGGAAGAATAATGGACTATTATGATGATTACAGTGCATATATGCCAATTGATCAAATGAAGATGGAGGATGGTTATCAAGATTTTCAGGAGCATTTATGCCCACATTTAGTAGTATGTGAAAGTTGCGGAAATGAAGAGATAGCATTTGTCCAAGAATAAAGAGCATATAAAAAAGTTCAAGTCTGCCCAAATCTTTTATAGATAGTGGGGAAACTTGAACTTTTTTGTCTTTACAGTCAGCAGTGGCTGATAGAATATTAGCGAATTCTGCTTTCTGTATCCTTATCAAAGAAATGAGCTTTATTCATATCAAAAGCAAGCTGTACAGCGGATCCTGCTGAAAGATTGGCTCTTGAATCAAGTCTAGCAACAAATTCTTTGTTTGCTAAAGTAGAGTAGATTAAGCTTTCTGCACCAGTTAATTCAAAGACATCTACTTTTGCATTAAATGCTGTATCCTCAGAGGATTCAATAAAGACTAGCTCATCATGGATATCTTCCGGTCTAATGCCGAAAATCACTTCTTTGCCGATATAGCCCTGTTCTTTTAATGTTTTCAATTTTCCATCAGGAATAGTGAAAGAAGTATTTCCAATATTAAGTGTATTGCCAACAATTTTTCCATCGAAGAAGTTCATTGCAGGTGATCCAATGAAACCGCCAACAAAAACATTTTCTGGTTTTTCATATACTTCTTTAGGTGCACCTACTTGCTGAATGATGCCGTCTTTCATGACAACTAAACGAGTTGCCATTGTCATTGCTTCTGTTTGGTCATGTGTAACATAGATAGTAGTAGTTTGTAATCTTTGATGCAGTTTAGAAATTTCTGCACGCATTTGTACACGCAATTTAGCGTCTAAGTTGGATAATGGCTCATCCATTAAGAATACTTTCGCATCACGAACAATTGCACGACCTAGTGCAACCCTTTGGCGCTGACCACCTGATAACGCTTTTGGTTTTCTTTTTAAATATTCTTCTAGACCAAGAATTTTTGCTGCATTTTGTACACGCTCATCTATTTCTGTTTTTGGAAACTTACGAAGTTTTAAGCCAAAAGCCATATTATCATATACAGTCATATGCGGATATAATGCATAGTTTTGGAATACCATTGCAATATCACGATCTTTAGGTGCTACATCATTAACACGAACATTGTCAATTAAGAAATCACCTTTTGAAATATCTTCTAATCCAGCAATCATTCGAAGTGTAGTTGATTTTCCACAGCCAGAAGGTCCAACGAATACGATAAATTCTTTATCTTCAATATGGAGATTAAAGTCTTTTACTGCTGTTACTTTCTCATCATAGATTTTGTAAATATTATTTAAAACTAATTCTGCCATTTTTTGTTCCTCCTCTGTTTTGTATATATATAATGTAACATCGTTGATAACGTTTTCATATTGACGAAATGCATAAAAAAAACAACCTATATTTGAGCATTTTGCATAAGCGCTTTCATTTATAAAGAAAAGGTGCTCAATTGATTTATTTTTTAAAGTTTAGGTGCATTTTTTTAATAGTTTGGTTCATTTTTCGGGGAGATAGCTATTTTTCGACAAAATTCATTGTTTTTCAACTTGATCTTTTCTCTCTGAAAAAAAGCTGCGAACAATGACATTTCATTGTTCGCAGCTTTTTTCGGGATACATTCACAGATCTTTGGAAGAAAAAGGTAAAAAAAGTTTAACTCCACGTTTATTAACAGGAAGAAAACGAGAATCACAAATAATATGGCTAATATATGCTAATAAACAAGTATAGTATGCCCCTTCAATTTGGGTAGATTGTTCAAATTGCAGAGAGATAATACTGTAAAATAAAATGCCGATAATAGAGTGTGTATAGCTTCTATGAGCGATAAGAGAAGAAATAATAATAAAAATCCCTAAAAGCAGAAGCCAATTTTCTTGCAGTGAAATACCCCCTACTAATACAGCAGCCCCTGTAATTGTCAGCATATGCTTTTTTTTGATGAAAAGGGAAAGGAGCAAGATAGAGGCCCCAATCGCAGCACCATATATTTGTTCTTGCGAAGTGCCATTTAAAAAGCTGTACAATATCATTAAGATGCCAATAATTTGTGTAACGGTACGGAAGACTTTATGAGATATAGTTATTCTATTGCGGAGCGTGCCATCTATATCCATATCAGGCATTAATCCAGAAATGCCTCCTAAGCCTACTAATAAAATGGTTGTTGCAGGAGTAGCCTGATAATAGTTTGCTACAACAAAACCAGTTGCTGCTCCGACTATTGCATGTGATGTGCCTTTCAAGTTGAATCTCCTATTCTTTATTGTTTACGAAAACGCAGTTTGTTCTTCCATTAATTAATAGATGACGAACTTATGTTTCCTTTTATTATAGTCGAATTTTTTTGATTGGAAAAGCTTTTTCCATAGGTAGAGGAGAGAAAAGAGGAAGACGCTTTCTTTTAATAGGCTAGTGAAAAAAGAAAGCGTGTTATGTTTAATTTTTTCCATTGCTGTATAGTAAACATGCCAGATAGACAGTTAATAAACTATTCTGCTCCCGCAAGTGAAATCCTGTTTTTTCTGAGAATTTATCTAAACGGTACTGCAATGTGTTGCGGTGGATAAATAGTTGTTTAGCCGTATTTGTACTATGTCCATTATTCTCTATAAACGTTTGGATCGTTAGCAGAAGTTCTTTATCTTCTGAAAAGATGGAAAACGAATGCTTAAAGAGGGCTAATTCATCATCAGATAATCGTTGAATAAATAAATAGGGCAAAACTTTTTCGAAGGTTAATACCCGCTGAGATGGAATAGTATGTAGGCCATTAGAAAAAATAATTCGTTCCTTTGCAAATAATGATGGTGTTTCCTCATTTAATTTCAATTCTTTTCCGATAAAAAAAGTTGCAGTAAAATAAAGATCTGTTTGTACTGCTCGTGCAAAGGAATCATACTCCTCTTCTGGAAGAAACTGCTGATTTCTTTCGACTATTAGTCCCTCATGTTCATTTTTCCATATCAGCAGACTTCCTGAAGGAATAAATCCTCTGAAGGCAGCTTCTATTTGTCTTTTTTCTAATGCTTGTCCGTTTATACGAAATTGGATAATTCGAATAATACTGGTTTCTGTGTCTGTTTTTGGAATTTTATCATGAAAATATAAAAATTGGCTCCAACGCAATTCTTTTTGTGCATTATTTTCCTCTGGCAAAAATAAGTCGAACAAGTTTTTGAGCAAATCAAGCTGTTCATCTTGAATTTCATCTTTCGGGATTCCAAACCAGCCTTCTTGTTCATCTAGCTTAAACCAATAAAAAAGATCGAGCTGTGAAGTAGTAGGAGGAGATGTCTGCTGAATAGAATGATGAAAGTATGAGAGTAATTTATTCTTCATAGTAACCTCCCTCAAATAAATAAAAAGGCTGTTTTCGTAAACTTTATTGCTTTTTAAGGAGTAGGCTGATTGCAGTGAAGGGATGCTCGCTTTCCGTGGGGCGGGCGGTGAGCCTCCGCAGGCCGCGCCTGCGGGGTCTCACCTGTCTCGCATCTTTCACTCCAATCCACCTATTTTAACCATGGGTTTACTCATTGAAACTATCTGAAAAACAACAATCTTTTAGAAAACAGCCAATAAAAAATACTAATTATATACAATCTGTGGTGGAGATGAGAAAACTAAAGAAGATTGAAGACTTTTATCAGAATTTTTTCAACGTATAATCTCATTTTATAATACAAAGAAACAGGGAGCAATAAAAAGAGAATCATGGGAAGATGCTAATAAATCATTCCCTGATTCTCACCATGTATATCTTATATATGATACGGGGGATCTTCTTTTTTAATGTCCCTTGCTTCTTCTATATTTGTTGCCTTTTCTCTGTTAATAACATGCCCACCGCCCATTCCTTCATTAATCATACGGTCTATATCTAAATAGGCATGCTCTCTTCCTTCATAGTTTAAATCCTTTTTCTGTTTGCTCAAAAGTTATCCCTCCTTTTTTCTTAGGATGGGATATAGAAGGGAATTTCATTCGGGAATATTGAAATTCCCTAGTTGGTAACAAAGTTTGGCAAGCTGTGTGCATCTTGCTTGCTCAATATCCAGTTCATCAAACAGCATGGGTTTGCTGTTAATTTCAAATAAATAATAGTTACCATAAATGTCAACACATGCATCAATAGAAAATTCCCCAAAAAAGCCAAGCTGATTGGATAAACAATCACCACAATACTTTACTAATGTATCTATAAAATGATCATGACTTTGTGTTCGTAAAGCATGGTAGGGAAGGAGCTGTCCGCCATTTGGAATATGTGTTGTTATTTCTTGAGAAACAGACTGTCTAATTCCAACACCCTTTAATACATATTTATCTTTATCATATAAAATTAATAGTCGAAAATCATAACGATGTCCATTATATTTGGCAGCTTCTATTGTTTTTTGAGCAATATAAGAAGGAGGATCGTTGGTTGAATTAAAATAATTCCAAAAATGTATGAAGGTAGAAAACTCTTTTGTTTCTTTGGGTGTTTTAGCAGTAATCGAATCATCTTGATTTATTTTTATATTTATAATTTTATTGCCTTTTTTTCCTTCCACTGGTTTGATATAAATATTTTTATGTTTTTTTAAAAAATCATAAAGAACATTTTGGTCTGTAATAAGCATGGTTGGTGGAAGAAATGGTTTTAACACAGGATGCTCTTTAAAAAAGGTATAAATCTCATATTTATTTAAAAATGAAGGGTTAAAAAAAGGAATATTTTTGTTGGCAAAGAACTGAACGGCATGTTGATAGGGCTTTTGTTTTTCTGTTTTCCGAAAAGGAATGCGATTATAGACAACGTGTGGAAGAGGAGATTTTACATGTATCCAGCGGTTCTCTTTGGGATCTAGCACAAATCCAGCTACCTCTGTTTCTGAAATATCTTCAGGGGCAAAGATGATGACTATTCCGCCTAGTTTAGTTAATTCTTTCTGGAGATTTATAAATAATGGACCATTTCCAGAAAGCTTGTTTTTTTTATTATACGAAACAAGGATTCCTATAATTGGTCCTATATTGTTTTTTGTTTGGCTAATCTGAAAAGCAATACAATCTGATGTAATAGAGGAAATAGTAGAAAGTTTTTCTTTATTGCTGCCAAATGTTAAATCAGTTTGATGGAGAGTGCTCCAACATTTAATTTTTCGGTTATAATAGATGTCCACGGGTGCTGCCCTCAAGTTTTTTTATGTTTTGTTCCATCAAATAAATGCTGTGTTCTAAAGAAAGTTTTCTTGTTAGAACATCGTATTTTTTTAAAGAAGGATATTTGAAAATGCTTCTTCCAGGTTTGGAATTTGCTTCAAACAGCCAAACTCTGCCTTTACGATCAATTCCAATATCAAATCCTATTTCACCAATAATTCCATTTATTTGTTTTTCTAGTGCCTTGCTGATTTTTAAAGAGGCATTTTTTAATTTCTGGAGCATCCCTTCTGTATCTGAGGAAATGGCAGTTAATTCTTCTACTGCTTTGATGGTGCCCCCTTTACTAAGATGAGTGGTTACACTGCCGCTCCCAGCAATTTTGGCGGCAATGGCGGTAACCTCCCACACCCCATTTTTATTTTTATTTGTATGAACACGAAAATCGATTGGTTTTTGCTCGAATCGAATTAAATGAATGCCTTGTTGGATAATAAAATTGTTCATATTCACTTTACTAAATGTGTGATTCATTAACGTTTCAAGTGTTTCAAACTTTTGCAGCCGTTTTTCTCCTTTTTCATCATTAAAACGGATATAATACATCTCTTCTTTTCTATCATATAATAATTGATAAATTCCCTTTCCTAAGCTTCCGTTTTTCGGCTTGATATATACATGCCCGAAATTACTTAGCATTCTTTCAACCAGTGAAAAAGAGGTGAATGCATGAGTTTCTGGCAAATAATCAGAAATGCTGTTTTCTTGAAGTAAACGTTCATATATATCTAATTTATTAAAGAATCCAGGGTTATACCAAGGAATGAGGAACTCCTGCTGCAGCCGTTTTTTTGTTCGTTGTATGCGAGGAAGATTTTCGCTTTTTCGGTTAGGGATACGGTCGTAAATCACATTTGGAAAGGGAATCTCTGCTACTTCCCATTGGCCTTTCTCATAAAAAAGTCCATTTATTGTTTCCTTTTCCCAATTAATATGCTGCTCGCCAAATAAAAAGGCAATGACTCCAGCTGTTTTTTGGACGGAAAGCAACTTGGAAAAAATAAGAGATCTTTCACCAATTGGTTTTACCTTTCCTGTATGAAAACCACATGTAAAGATTCCAACTAATGGTCCCAGGTAGAGTGTATCGGAATCAAAAAAAAGATGAATATTGGATGAGTCGTCTGGCAGCTGAAGGATACTTTTTAGATCGTTGCTAATGCTGATGATATTTTTGGCATTTTTTTGTTTTTTGATAATGGCCGCTGTTTTTTTTATACCAAATGAAACATGATGCAAAGGCAAAGCCACTTCACAAGATTCTGGGATAAAGATGGTGTTTTCTGGAGATGGTATATATTCAATTGGATAAAGTTTTTTCATTGCTATCCCTCCTTGGTTTCTACAATATCTGTTATAGCAGCCGCATACAGTGTTGGAGCTTTATACAGTTGTTCAGCTAAATGAGGATAAGCGCTTAGTATTACCTTTCGTCCTGGTTTGGAATTAATGTCTAATATCCATAAAGATCCATTTTCTGTTACTCCAATATCAATTCCTAGTTCAAAAAGGGAAGGAAATGATGCCTCCAATACGGCAGGAATAGACGAAAGAATATCATTTAATTCTTGTGTTAAAAATTTTTGGGAAGAACTAGAGAAATCCTTTACCCAGTCATGAAAAGGAATTACTGTGGCTCCTGCACTTAAATTAGAAATAATTCGATTCTTATCGCCTAATCGAACTCCTTTTTCAATTACTCTCCATTTTCCATCAGGCTTTTTTTGCAAAAAACATCTTATGTCAAAAGGCTGCTTATTGCGAGTGCATAAGGGCAAATAAGGTTGGCTTAAATATTCGTTTTTAGCTAATATTTTATTTAGCCATTCACTAAATTTCCGTTCATCTGTAAAGATATGCTGCACTTGTTTTTCTTTTTTATCTGTTTTGACAACAATGTCTTTTTTTCTTTTGTGAATAAAATATATACCGTTTCCTTGGAAACCATGAATTGGTTTAATGATGACAGGATTAATGGAGGGGAGGTTTGCAATTAGTTGTTTGGCGCTGGTCAGTTTTTTTGTTTTAGGCAAATATGCTTTTAAACTAGAGGAAGCAAGCACTTCATACAGCTTTAGCTTATTTGGCAAGCCATTTCCAATGAACTGAATATCTTTTCGTTGTTTTAGCCAATTAACAATATTTTTGCATTGATTAGAATGGGGGCTTTCATGGTAAAAGCAACGGTCATAAATAATGGAGGGAAGAGGGAATTCCCCTGCTATCCACTTTCCTTTCTTATGGTGAAAAACTTTCCCTTTTACCTTTTCAGTATAGGGATTAAAGGTAGATGGCATAAAATGATAAATGCGAAAGTCGGCTGGGTCTGCATGTTTTGCAATTTCCTCCACATAGCTTATTTCATTATTTAAAGAAAGTGTCATAATTCCAAAGTGCTTCATCTAAACTAGTCTCCTTTCTATTCAGGTGGAAAAGATAAGCGAATAAAATATTCTAATAAAGCCTTAGTAGAAGGGCGTATTTGGCTAGAATTTTGCTCGATATTTTTTGATGGTTTTGAATTGGCCTCGATTATCCATAAATCTAAATTAGCCTCCACGCCCATATCGATGCCCATTTCTCCAAAATGCCCATTTGAATGGGCAGCAATAGCCGCTGCTGTCTCAATAGCTAATTCTTTTAGCTGAGCAATGATTTGATGTGCATTTTCTTTTCCGAAAAGCTCTTTTAATACTGATTTTGCTTGAAAGATTTCTGCTCCCTGCGCAAGATTTGCAACAAAAGCATCGTGACTTGCAACTCTTGCAACAAGTGAGGTTGCCCTCCATTCTCCGTAATAGTTTTTATGGCAAAGAACACGAAAGTCTAATGGGCATTCTTTCATTTTCACAAAGTCTATTCCTTGCTGGCAAAGATAGTTTCTTTTTTTTGAGAAAGGCTGCATCCACTTCCAAAGTTGATCTATATGTGAGAAGAAGCGCTTTTTATCTTTTTGTTTTCCTGTAGATATAGATGCAGCATATTTTCCCTCTGATAATGTTAGATGAATAATGTTGCGGCCTTGGCTTCCATGAATCGGTTTTATATAAAGAGAAGGATATTTCTCTAACATGCTTTCTAAAATTTGTTTTGTTAAAGGGTGAGTTTCTGGCAAATGTTTTTGTATATGTGTATCTTTTTTTAATAAAAGATGTGTATCATATTTAGAAAAAAATTGGGCGTTAAAAATTGGAATATTTTTCTCTTCCAATTTAGTGCAAACCTGCTGAAAAAATAGACTGGAATCTAATTTGCGTGAATGCAGGCGGTTGTATACAACGGTTGGGAATGGCAGCTCCATTTGTACCCATTTATTATCAATAACGATATATCCAGATACACAATTAGTAGAAAATCCCTGTAAACCGCATACATATACGATACCGCCTATTGCGGCAATTTCATGAGCTAATTCTTTATAAAGTGTAGAGAGAGAACGAAATGGCGCTTTTCCTTCTTTTGCTTCTTGGATCTCTGTTAAAATAGCGATAATTGGTCCTAAGCAAATCGTTTGAGTTTTTGGAATAAACTGTGCTAAAAAGTTGGAGCATAGAGTAGAGAGTTGTTTTATCCTATTTATTAAATTGGAAGACATTAACATCCATTTATTCTCTGTAGAGGTAGTTTGAACAGTCACGGGTACAACAGTTTGACCTATGGATAAACATACTGGTTTTGTTGGATCTATCTCCCAATGATGGAGTAAAGAAGGACTTATGCTTATTGTATATTCTTCCAAATGATTAGAGAGAGAGGCATCCTCCTGTAAAGTTAGCTGTAAAAAAGTATTGTTCATTAGATTTCCTCATTTACGAATAAAGTATCAAACAAGCTATAAAGGGAGATTTCACTTAGCAGGAGATGGAAAAGCTCTATTTAGGACCTTCTAAGAGAGAAAAGTCCCCTTGAAAATAGGCGAGTTGTGATATGGTATCGTATGAAATAAAGAAAGAATTTGTGCTAATAACTAGATGGAGAGTATTAGCATGAATGAAAGCGGGATAAATATTTATTATTGCTGAATATAAACGATGAAATATCTAAAAAGGAAGGATTTTTATGCCTCATTTGGTGGGTAGTCTGAACTATTTTTGGTGAAATATGGGATATAACGTCATTTTATAAGAGTTGTAAAAATAATGATAGCAACCAAGATTGACTATTCTTTTTTATTTTTAGGCTCTATGAAAGAACTATGTATATTCATTAAAAAGACAAGTTCTTAGATAATAAATGGTCTTTCTAGCTTTCTAGCGCATAGTTTGTTATAGTGGAGACAATTGTAAAAAAGGAGTTGTTGTTATTATGGCAGTAAATTTACATGATTCTGCATATGAATTAGAAAAAGCAATTCGTCAAAGTGATGAGTATAGTAATTTAAAAAAAATGTATGATGCAGTGAATGCAGATGCTTCTGCAAAAGCAATGTTTGAAAACTTTCGCAATATCCAAATGCAGCTGCAGCAAAAACAAATGACAGGTCAAGAAATTTCACAAGAAGAAGTGGAACAAGCCCAAAAAACAGTCGCACTAGTGCAGCAACATGAAAAAATTGCGAAGTTGATGGAAGCAGAGCAACGCATGAGCATGGCAATCGGCGAATTAAATCAAATTATTATGAAGCCGTTAGAAGAACTATACGGCTCACCACAGCAATAATTATAAATGGAGCAAGTGGAACCTGATCGAGTAGTAGGAGAGGGAGATGCTGCTCTTTTTTATGTTCTTTTTAGGAATAATAAACTAATTTTATTTACTCATATATATATATAAATTCTGTTAAAAGCTATTGATGGTCAGTTTATTTGTTTGACCCCCAATATTAATGAATATAACTTGAAAAAGTAGAAACCCGCTCCTTTAAAAAGGAACGGGATTTTTTATTTAGTCATTATTTATTAAAATTTACTTCCGCCAAGTTGTTGCTCAGCCATTTGCACTAATCGTTTTGTGATTTCTCCTCCAACTGAACCGTTTGCACGGGCAGTTGTTTCTGCACCTAAGGTTACTCCAAACTCAGTTGCAATTTCATATTTCATTTGATCCAATGCTTGAGATACTCCTGGTACTAAAAGTTGATTTGAACTATTATTGTTTGCCATGATGAATGTTTCCTCCTTTAAGTGTGTTTGATTGGCCTTACATTCTATAGTTTAAAAAAAATGGGCGATTTTATGCAGAATAATTAATGGTAATTATTTCCGCTTTAAAAAGTTTGCATGAGAATGAAATTATGGTTCTTCTAATAAAGCTTAGTTCTATTATATTTATTTGCAACATACATGATATATAAAGACAATTCATCCTAGAAATGGGGGAAAAAAATGATTTATCGCTTATTAGCTTTAAATATCGATGGTACTCTCCTGCAAACGAATGGTCGTATAACAAAATCAACAAAAGAAGCAATTGAATATGTGCAGCAAAAGGGAATATATGTGACACTTGTTACATCCAGAAGCTTCCCATCCGCAAAAAAAGTAGCGAAAGCTTTAAAGGTTGGCAGTCATATTGTTACGCATCAAGGTGCACTTATTGCCAATGATATAGAAAAACCAATCTATGTGAATAGAATAGCGGAAGAACTTACGTATGATATTGTTCGTTTTTTAGAAGGATTCATTTGTCAGGTTCGTTTAGTGCATGAAAAATTCTCTCTTGCAAATAAATCAAAGCTTAATCATAATATGTTGGCAAAAACAGTTCTATCATCTGGAGATCCTGTTTTTTATTCTCATCAATTTGTAGATGTACTTAGTGAAGTTTTATTAGAAGAGCCAGTAAGTCCACCGAAAATGGAAGTATACTTTGAAGAGAAACGAGATTTATTGGATGCAAAAGAAGTGCTAGAAAAGATGTTTGATTCGATTAATATTGTTCAAATAAATGAATTTCGCCTGGAAATTTTGCCAACAGGCGTATCAAAGTTGCATGGCCTATTATATTTAGCTGAAAAACTCGGCATAAAACAAAAAGAAATGGTTGTTATTGGAAACGCTATGGATGATTTAGAAATTATAGAAGCAGCAGGACTTGGTGTCGCAATGGGGAATGCACCAAATGATTTGAAAATTGCTGCAGATTGGGTGACAAGATCTAATAATCAAGATGGTGTTGCTTATATGGTAAAAGAGCATTTCCGCAAGCAGCAGCCAATCGAGTTTCTCCGCAAGATGAATATTATAAAGTGAAACTTTAATCAATGAGTGATCTTCATCCTTCCCCTAGATATCTTTTCATTTTGAGATGGGGGTTAGCTTTCTGATAGAGTATTTTGCTATTATATTTACTTATATTTTGGAAATAGGGTCTATAAATAAAAAAGGCCCTATTTTGTTATGTATAAAGGCTTCGTGATAGTCAGCAAGGTTTTAAGAGAAGCTTTTTAAAAGAAAGTATAAATCCCCAAAAATTTAATGGCATGCATACTAGAATACTCTAAAATATTTTTTTTTATGCAAATTTTTTTAGCAGTGCGAAAGAAAATTTTGACCTACCCTAGTTAGTTTTTGTAGACTAAAGTATAATAAATATTTAACACTTAATAATGAAATAAAGGTGAATAAAAAATGAAGATAATTTCCATAAGCGGTTTAACAGATGAACGTTTTATACGACCGCTAGAACATATCGGCAACTTATTTTTTGAAGATACAAAAGTAGTATTTGAACGTAAAGAAGAAGGACTGCATATAGATTTTAAAGTAGAATCTGATGAAAAAACATTTACTGTTAGTGGACAAGTAGAAGGAGAAAGTCCTTTTATCTGTACAAAAAATATTACTGAGCTTACCGAAAAAGAATATTTTAGGCAAATAAAAAATGCTATATCACAAAGTTATTTGATGGTTCTTGAAAATCATACCGGAATGATACAAAAATGGGGCATATTAACAGGAATTCGCCCGACTAAATTATTGCATCGTCATATCCAGAATAATGTTCCAGCAGAAGAGGCACATCAAGCTTTAAAAGATGAATATTTAATATCAGATGAAAAAATCGCTTTAATGCAAAAAATAATTGCCCGTCAATTAACCGTCATTCCTGATTTATATGACTTAAAAAAAGAAGTAAGCATTTATATTGGCATTCCATTTTGTCCCACTAAGTGTGCGTATTGTACATTTCCTGCCTACGCAATTAATGGAAGACAAGGTTCTGTTACCTCTTTTTTAGGTGGACTTCATTATGAAATGAACCAAATTGGTGAATGGCTAAAAAAGAATAATATTCGCATTACAACGGTTTATTATGGGGGAGGAACTCCAACAAGTATAACTGCGGAAGAAATGGATATGCTGTATGAACAAATGCATGCAAGTTTCCCAGATGTAGATGAAATTCGGGAGTTAACAGTAGAAGCAGGACGCCCTGACACCATTACACCAGAGAAATTGGCTGTATTAAACAAGTGGAAGATTGATCGTATTAGTATAAATCCACAATCTTATACACAAGAAACATTAAAGGCAATAGGAAGACACCATACGGTTGAAGAAACCATTGATAAATATCATTTAGCAAGAAAACATGGAATGAATAATATTAATATGGATTTAATTATTGGTCTTCCGGGAGAGGGGATTAAAGAGTTCCAGCATACACTAGATCATACAGAAGCTTTAATGCCAGAATCCTTAACTGTTCACACCCTGTCTTTTAAACGCGCTTCCGAAATGACGAGAAATAGAGCAAAATATAAAGTCGCCGAAAGAAGCGAAGTAGAAAGTATGATGCATATGGCAGAAAAGTGGACAAAAGATTTCGGCTATGTTCCATACTACCTGTATCGCCAAAAAAATATTCTTGGTAATTTAGAAAATGTCGGCTATTCCAAGCCAAATAAAGAAAGCATCTATAATATTATGATGATGGAAGAATTGCAAACGGTTATAGGGATTGGCTGTGGTGCTTCAAGCAAGTTTATTCATCCTGTAACAGGAAAAATTACACAATTTTCTAATCCTAAGGATCCTAAAACATATAATGAAAGCTTTGAAGAGTATACAAACCGAAAGATTGCATTATTAAACGAGCATTTTCTATCGGAAGAAGTAAAGTAAAGTTATTTGGTCTAAGAAAAGAAACTAGTTCAAAAATCCTTTTGAGTTGATGGCATACTTAAAAGGATTTTTGCCATGTATGCAACAGAAGTTTATGCATAAAATATTCATAATTGGATTATCAAATTTAAATTATTGTACAAAAGTAGTTGCAATTTCATTTTAAAACGAATAATATAGAAAATGTTGTTTTTAAATGTTCGTTTTTGGAGGTTTAATATGTTTCACTTAAAGCAAAATAATACAAATGTAAAAACAGAAGTAATTGCTGGTTTTACCACATTTTTAACCATGGTATATATTGTTGTGGTGAATCCGGTGATTCTATCTAGCGCTGGCGTACCATTTGAACAAGTCTTTTTGGCTACGATTATATCAGCTGTTGTCGGAACATTATGGATGGCACTGTTAGCTAATTATCCAATTGCTATTGCACCTGGAATGGGGTTAAATGCATATTTTGCTTATTCGGTTGTAGGCACACATGGGGGAACAGACTATACTGCTGCACTTTCTGCTGTATTTGTGGCAGGAATTATTTTCATTATCTTATCTTTAACTCCTTTCCGGGAGAAATTAATTAAAGCTATTCCAGAAAACTTAAAACATGGTATTACAGCCGGAATTGGGTTGTTTATTGCCTTTATTGGTTTGCGCCAAACAGGAATTATTGTAGATCATCCGGAAAATTTAGTCGGCCTTGGGAATTTACAGTCTCCAAGTGTTGTACTTGCTCTTGTTGGGCTTGCGATTACCATTATTTTATATACGATGAACGTTAGAGGAGCCTTATTTTTAGGTATGATTGCAACGGGAATCATTGCTATTTTCACTGGACAGCTTGAATTTGCAAAAGGTTTTGTTTCTATGCCTCATTTGCCAGAAGGTCTGATTATCAGCAATCCACTTGATGCAATAGGAGATATCTTTCACCATAGTTTATATGCAGTTGTGTTTTCCTTTCTGCTAGTTACCATTTTTGATACGACTGGAACAATGGTTGGGGTTGCAGAACAAGCTGGTTTAATGAAAAATAATCATTTGCCAAGAGCTAGACAAGCATTACTGGCGGATTCACTTGGTACCACAGTTGGGGCGGTTTTTGGGACAAGTCCAACAACTGCTTATATTGAATCAACTGCTGGAGTTGCAGCGGGGGGACGTACTGGATTAACAGGTGTAGTTGTTTCTGTACTTTTTATAGCGGCTGCTTTTTTTGCTCCATTAGTTAGTGCTGTTTCTGGACTTTCTGCTATTACAGCTCCTGCATTAATCATTGTGGGAAGTTTGATGATGGGGGCTATTTCCGAGGTGAAGTGGTCAGAATTTGATGAAGCATTTCCAGCTTTTCTTGTTATCTTAAGTATGCCTCTTACTTCTAGTATTGCAACAGGAATTGCATTAGGGTTCATATCTTATCCTTTATTAAAGCTGGTAAAAGGAAAAGGAAAGCTGGTTCACCCATTAGTGTATATTTTTGCTTTGTTATTTTTATATCAATTAGTATTTTTGCCACATTAAATAATGCATTTTTGAAAGCATTGGATAAGGATCCAATGCTTTTTTATTAATAATTTTCCTGATGGACCAAAAAACAAACATCATAGGTGCAATAAATAACTTGAAACCTTTTCCAATTTCTTTCGTATAGAATAGGGAAGGAGGGTTTAAAACATGACTTTAGAGTTAAAAAATGTTTCAAAAAAATTCGGATCATTTCTAGCAGTTGATAATCTATCTCTTTCTATACCGGAGAAGGAGATGTTCGGTTTTTTAGGAGGAAATGGAGCGGGGAAAACGACTACCTTCCGAATGATTTTAGGAATTTTGGACAATACGGAAGGGGAAATCAGTTGGGATAATAAAAGAATCGATTATTCAACAAGTCCATTTATCGGCTATCTTCCTGAAGAAAGAGGATTGTATCCAAAATTAAAGGTAAAAGATCAACTTGTATATTTAGCAAGACTAAGAGGTATGGATAAAAAGACGGCATTAAGAGAATTGGAATATTGGCTGGACCGTTTTCATGTTCCTGAGTATTTGGATAAAAAAGTGGAAGAACTGTCAAAAGGAAATCAGCAAAAAATTCAATTTATCAGCGCTGTTTTACATAAGCCAAAATTATTGATATTAGATGAGCCATTCAGCGGGCTTGATCCTGTTAATGTAGAGCTATTAAAGGCGGCTGTCATTGATTTGAAAAATGCAGGAACTACGATTGTATTTTCCAGTCATCGAATGGAACATGTAGAAGAGATGTGTGAACATCTATGTATTATGCATAAAGGTAGTCCGGTTGTTCATGGGTCTTTAAAAGAAATAAAAAAAAGCTTTGGCAAAAAAAATGTAACAATCCATGCCGATTTTGATCTTAGCTACTTAATTAAACATCCGGGCGTTGTAAAATTAAAGCAGACTACAGAAGGAGTATCTTTGCAAATAGAAGGAGAAGAAATCGCTGAGCAAATTCTTAATAATATAGTTGGAAAAGGATTTATTCGAAAGTTTGCATTAGAGGAGCCTTCTCTCCATGATATTTTCATAGAAAAGGTGGGTGGTTCTTTTGAGTAATTTTTGGATTATACTTTTCCATACGTATATAAGCAAATTAAAAACGAAATCATTTATTATTACAACGGCTATAACTATTGCTCTAATTATAGCATTAGCTAATTTGACCTCTATCATTAATGTATTTGATAAAGACGAAAACAAAAAAGTGGCTGTCTTGGATCAATCAGGTGAATTATTTGCACCACTTGAAAAAATCACCACATCATCTAATAAAGAGCTGGCGTTAGAGTTGTATGATGGCAGTGAAGAAGAAGGAAAGAAACTCGTGAAAGATGGAGAATACGAAGGATTATTAGTATTAACCTATAATACAGAAAAACTTCCAGATGCTCATTATTATTCTATGAATATTGCAGATTCTTCTGTTTCTACAGATGTTATTGCCAATATTCAAATAATTAAGAGCAACTTAGCTGCTGCGCAATTAAATTTAACGAGTGAACAGTTGGAAAAATTAAATGAACCTGTTTCCTTTCAATCGACAGCTCTTGAAGAAAATGCAAAAACGGCTGAAGAATTAGATCAAGCAAGAGGACTTGTGTATGTACTATTATTCCTTATTTATTTTGCCGTTATCATGTATGCAAATATGATTGCGATGGAAGTGGCAACGGAAAAGTCCTCTAGAGTAATGGAAATTCTTATATCAAGCGTTTCTCCTATTAAGCATATGTTTGCGAAAATTCTTGGAGTTGGACTATTGAGTTTAACCCAGTTAGTTTTGCTGCTTGGTATAGGCTATTATTTTATGACAAATAATAAAGATTTAAGCTCGATGGAAGGGTTTTTAGGATTTGGAGATGTCCCAATTTCTACTATTTTTTATGCAGCAGTCTTTTTTATTTTAGGCTATTTCCTTTATGCGACTCTTGCTGCCTTCCTTGGTTCACTAGTAAGCAGAATAGAAGATATGCAGCAGATGATTACACCAATGACGCTTCTTGTTGTTGCGGGCTTTATGATTGCAATGTTTGGACTCGGTGCACCAGATAACAAGTTTGTAGCTGTTACATCCTATATTCCGTTCTTTACACCAATGCTTATGTTTATGCGGGTAGGCATGCTTAATTTGCCTTTATGGGAGCCGATCCTTGGTATAATAATACTAATTGCATCTATTATTATTCTTGCTGTATTTGGTGCAAGAGTATATAAAGGCGGCGTATTAATGTATGGAAAATCTAATTCATATAAAGACATAAAAAAAGCGCTGCAGCTTACGAAAAAGAATTAATTGCACACTTTTACTTTAGTAAATTAAAGATAAATAATCATATGCGTTTGTCGACAGCCTGAGCACATCATTTATACAGTGATGTGCTTTTTTATCTTTTTGTACAGTTTAAAAAGATTGTTTGAAGTTTGTTCAGTGAATAGGCTGCTAGAAATCGATTGTTTAAAATGGGCTGAGTATGAGTAAAATGAAAACGCATTATTTTTTTATTGACAACCTGTATATACAGGTTTATTATAAGAGGATAACTTGTATATACAGGTTTCGAGGGGATGTTTTAATGAAAACGCTTATCCGCTATTATATATTTTATTAGTAATTTATTGGATCGTTGATCAGAGCAACAGGAGGGAAAATAAATGGCTGTTGATAAAAAACAAGTCAGTAAAATTATTGAAGCAATCGGCGGAAAAGAAAATATCGCTGCTGCAACACATTGTGTGACACGCCTGAGATTTGCGTTAGTGGATGAAGGAAAAGTAGACAAAGAAAAATTAGAATCTATTGATCTAGTAAAAGGTTCTTTTTCCACAAGCGGGCAGTTTCAAGTAGTGATTGGTCAAGGAACAGTAGATAAAGCATATCAAGAATTAGTGAAGCAAACAGGTATTGGCGAAGCATCGAAAGAGGATGTAAAAAAGGCTTCCGAACAACATTTAAATCCACTGCAGCGAGCGGTGAAAACATTGGCAGATATTTTCATCCCAATTTTGCCTGCGATTGTTACAGCAGGTTTATTAATGGGCATCAATAACCTTTTGACAGGACCGGGAATTTTCTTTGAAAAGTCGGTAGTAGAGGTTTATCCGCAATGGGCTGATATTGCAAGTATTATTAACTTAATTGCCAATACAGCATTTACATTTTTGCCTGGATTAATTGGCTGGTCTGCGATGACACGCTTTGGCGGCAGCCCGCTGCTTGGTATTGTATTGGGCTTAATGTTAGTACACCCTGATTTATTAAATGCATGGGGATATGGATCTGCTGAAAAAGTTCCTACTTGGAATATATTTGGTTTAGAAGTAGAGAAAGTAGGCTATCAAGGCCAAGTTTTGCCAGTATTAATTGCCTCTTATGTGTTAGCTAAAGTAGAAATTTTCTTAAGAAAACGTATTTCCGATTCCTTTCAAATGCTTCTTGTAGCACCAATTGCTTTATTGGCAACAGGTTTTATTTCCTTTGTTGCAATTGGACCTATTACGTTTGCAATTGGAAACGCTATTACAGATGCTGTTATTGCGGTATTTAATTTTGCTCCATTCCTTGGTGGTTTGCTTTATGGCGGGTTATATGCACCACTTGTTATTACAGGAATGCATCATACATTTTTAGCAGTAGACCTACAGTTAATTGGAAATACAGGAGGAACTTTTCTATGGCCGATGGTTGCATTATCTAACATTGCCCAAGGTTCAGCAGCATTAGCTATGCTATTTGTTTTGAAAGATGAAAAATTAAAAAGTTTATCAGTTACTTCCGCGGTTTCTGCTTATTTAGGAGTTACAGAGCCAGCTCTATTTGGAGTAAACTTGCGTTACCGCTATGCTTTTATATCAGCGATTACTGGATCAGCGCTTGCAGGTGCATTTATTTCCATACAAGGTGTTAAAGCACCGTCTATTGGTGTAGGAGGACTGCCTGGTTTCTTATCTATTTTCCCTGCAAATTGGGGGGCATTCTTTATTGGAATGGCAATTGTAATAATCATTCCTTTCCTATTAACAATAGTAGTTGGAAAAATGAAGAAGTGAAGGTAAAAAAATAATAGAGAGTGATGCTTTAAAAGTAGGAAATCCATCTGCTTTTTAAGTATCCTTTCTTGTTTTTGTAATAAAAGAAAAAACATATTCACTGAGATGAGAATAACTAACTTTTGGAGTATCAAAAATTGAAAAACTTAATGGAAAGAAAATGAAATAAATATTGGTGGTGCAGAAAGAATGGAACAATCATGGTGGCAAAAAGCAGTTGTATATCAAATTTATCCGAAAAGTTTTCATGATACAACAGGCAATGGAGTAGGAGATGTTCAAGGAATTATTCAAAAGTTGAATTACTTAAAAGAATTAGGCGTCGATGTTATTTGGCTGACTCCCATATATGCATCTCCTCAAAAAGATAATGGCTATGATATTAGTGATTATTATTCCATTCACCATGAATATGGGACGATGGAAGATTTTGATGAACTGCTTGTACAAGCACATCAAAGAGATATAAAAGTAATTATGGATCTTGTCGTGAATCATACATCAACAGATCATCAATGGTTTAAGGAGGCATCTTCGTCAAAAGATAATCCTTATCGAGACTTTTATATTTGGCGTGATGGAAAAGAAGATGGCAATGAACCAACTAATTGGCAGTCTAAATTTGGCGGGAATGCATGGCAATATGATGAAAAAACAGAACAGTATTATTTGCATTTATTTGATGTAACGCAAGCAGATTTAAATTGGGAAAATGAAGAACTTCGACAAAAAGTATATGAGATGATGACATTTTGGTTTGAAAAAGGGGTGGATGGTTTTCGTTTAGATGTTATTAACTTAATTTCAAAAAACCAGCAGTTTCCTGATGATGATGGATCAATCGCTCCTGGAGATGGAAGGAAATTCTATACAGATGGTCCACGTGTTCATGAATTTATTCATGAAATGAATAAAGAAGTATTTTCAAAATATGACAGCATCACGGTTGGCGAAATGTCATCCACTACCCTTGATCATTGCATTCAATATTCTAATCCAGGAAATGAAGAATTAAGCATGACCTTTAATTTTCATCATTTAAAGGTGGACTATCCAAACGGTGAAAAATGGGCACTCGGCGAAATGGATTTCCTGGCGTTAAAGAGTATTTTATCTAAATGGCAGGTGGGGATGAATAAAGGCGGGGGCTGGAATGCATTGTTTTGGTGCAATCATGATCAGCCAAGAGTTGTATCCCGGTATGGAAATGACGAGAAATATCATCAGGAATCAGCTAAAATGCTTGCAACAACCATTCATATGATGCAAGGAACCCCATATATTTACCAAGGGGAAGAGTTTGGCATGACCAATCCAAAATTCACTTCTATTGGTCAATACCGTGATGTAGAGTCATTAAATATGTATCAAATTTTAAAAGTAAATGGCAAATCAGAAGAAGAAGTATTGGAAATACTCCAAGAAAAGTCCCGGGATAATTCAAGAACTCCTGTACAATGGGATGATTCAGAACATGCAGGATTTACAAAGGGAACTCCTTGGATTGAAGTAGCAAGCAATTATAAAACAATCAATGCCGAAGCGGCACTTGAAGAATCTGAATCAGTTTTTTACCATTATCAAAAACTGATTTCTTTACGCAAAGAATATAACATTATTACAGAGGGAGATTATGAGCTATTACTTGCTGATGATCCTCAAATATTTGCATATATTCGTTCCGCAGGAACAGAAAAGCTGTTAGTTATTAATAATTTTTATGAAAAGAACACAATTTTTAAATTTCCAGAAACTATTAATTTTGATGGATTTAAGCAATCAATAATTCTTTCCAACTATCCTGATTCCCAACTAGATCCAAAAAATGCAGAATTGCGTCCATATGAATCGATTGTGTATCATTTAAAAAAGATATAGAATCATTTTACACATAAAGGGAACGTTAGTTGAAATATGATTTAAAATAATAAAAGTGCTATGGAAACAATAGTTTTCTATAGCACTTTTATTTATTTTTTTGTATTTATAGATCATTCCTTTTTTACCATATATTTTACTCACAGTTGAGGAGAATTTAAACAAAGGATAAGTTCATTTGAAAACAAGAACTAAAAAAATTCCTATTTAGACAAGAAGGAATAAACAAGGTAGAATAAAAAGTAAAACTTGTCATTAATGTTGGTGAAAAAATGAAAAATAAATATTTAGTTATTTTTGAAGAGTTAGAAGCAGCTATTTACAGTGGGAAATACCCTGCTAATACTACCCTTCCTTCAGAAAATGAGTTGGCAGAACAATTTGAGACATCAAGAGAGACTATACGCAAATCCCTTAATATTTTAGCTCAGAAAGGTTATATCCAAAAGATGAAAGGAAAGGGATCATTAGTATTAGATTTGCAAAAATTGCAATTTCCGATTTCAGGCTTAGTAAGCTTTAAAGAGTTAGCAGAAAAAATGGGGCATACTTCCACTACTTTTGTAGAAAGTTTTTCAAAGCAAAAAGCAAGTCCTAGGCTGGCGAAGGAAATGCAGCTGAATCCAGATGATTTAATTTGGAAAATATTGAGGGTGCGAGAAATCAATAAAGAAAAAATTATTTTGGATAAAGATTATATTGTTGAAAAGTATGTTCCCGATTTAACAGTAGATATATGCAAAAATTCTATTTTTGATTATATTGAACATCACTTGAATTTAAAAATTAGTTTTGCTCGTAAAGAGTTTACTGTAGAGCAGCCAACAGAAGAAGATTATCAGTTATTGGATATGGAAGGATTTCAAGCTATTGTGGTAGTGAAAAACTACATATATTTTGACAATGCAACGCTATTTCAGTACACAGAGTCAAGACACAGGCCAGATAAATTTAGATTTGTAGATTTTGCGAGAAGAAGTGAATTGTGAATGAATAGATTCAAGCAATAAAAATGCTATTATTTCTTGTTTGTAAATTATGTAGGGAGGTAGAATTTGCAGACAGAAACAAGAGTGCAAAAAGGATAGACAGAGCTAAGTTTATTTTGCTCATCTATCCTTTTTGTATTTTTTATTATATGAGATGCTAGATAAATACAGCGTACCAGAGTAGATTCTGACAGATAATTTAATTTTTAATTAAACAAATAAATGGAAAAAAAGTATAACATGAAGCAAATAGGTTCATAAAAATAGGTGATAATGTAGGAACGTGCATTCGCTTTTTCAACATGTTAGAATAGAAGCAAAAAAGTGGAGCACTAGAAAGGGTGGCTATTCCATGAAAAAAGTTTCTTTTATACATTGTGCCGATTTGCATTTAGACAGTCCGATAACAGGCCTAAGAAATGTGCCGAATTTTATTGTAAAAAGGCTTCAAGAAAGTACTTTTTCGTCATTTTCAGCAATTATCGATAAAGCTATAGCCTATAAAGTAGATTTTATTATTATTGCAGGGGATATTTTTGATGGGGAAGATAGAAGCATTAAGGCGCAAATACGATTTCGCAAGGAAATGGAAAGGCTGCATGCTCATCATATAGCAGCATACATTATTCATGGCAATCATGATCATTTAAAGGGAAGCTGGACAAAAATTGTTTTTCCAGATAATGTATATGTGTTTCCGGTGGAAGTAACTGCAAAAACTTATAAAAAAGAAAATACAACTGTTGAACTATATGGCTTCAGCTATGAGGCGAGGCATATAATGGAACGGAAAATAGCTGATTATAAAAGAAAAGAAACTGGTGATTATCATATTGGCATCTTGCATGGGAATTTAGAAGGATCAAGTGGACATAGCCCATATGCTCCATTTTCCATGCAAGAATTAACAGCTAAACAAATGGATTATTGGGCGCTTGGCCATATACATAAACGAGCAATACTAGCTGACGAACCTCTAATTGTTTATCCAGGAAATATCCAAGGAAGACATAAAAAAGAAACAGGAGAAAAAGGGGGATATTTTGTTCAATTAAATGAAATTGATACAAAGATAGAATTTTTTTCAACTGCTACTATCGTTTGGAAAAATATTATCTTTGATGCGACGGGTATTCAAACATTGGATGAATTAATGCTTTTAGTCAATCAGAAGGTAGAAGGAGAAAGAAAAGCAGGAAGATCCTTTATCCTTTTTCTAGAGATACATCAACTAATGATTACTGATAGTATAGATGAAATGGAATTGTTAGAAATTTTGCAGCAAGAACCAGTAGAGGAAGAAGAATTTATATGGGTGGCTTCAATAAAATACAAGGAAAATAAAAGATGGATAAAAGATCATTTGGTAAATGAATCGGAGTTTTATAAAGAACTGTTTGCAGCCGCAAATAATCTGCAAAATGTAGAAAAAGCATTAGATCCACTGTATGGTCATCCTGCTGCTCATCGATATTTGTCAGAATTAACGGATGAAGAAAAAAAAGAATTGGCAGTGGAAGCAGAGAATATTCTGATTAAATTGCTTAACTAAGCTTTAGGGGTGAAATAGCTTGCATATTCAATCAATTACCATATATGGATATGGAAAGTTGGAAAATGCATCATGGAATTTTAATCGATCTATCCAAGTATTTTATGGAGAAAATGAGGCAGGAAAATCTACAATAATGAGTTTTATTCATAGCATCCTTTTTGGTTTTCCAACTAAACAGCAAACAGAACTAAGATATGAACCGAAAATGCAACATAAATATGGAGGGCAGCTAATTGTGTTCTTTCCAAAACATGGAACAGCAACGATTGAGCGTGTAAAAGGAAAAGCCAGCGGTGATGTTACGGTAGTGATGGACAATGGCAGACGAGGCCAAGAAGAACTATTGGCAGAACTGCTGCAAGGAATAGATAAACAAGTATATCAATCTATTTTTTCATTTAACTTGTTTGGATTGCAGAATGCTCATCAATTAAAAAGTGCAGAATTGGGACGTTTTTTATTTTCTACTGGGGCGGTTGGTTCTGACCGCTTATTGCAGACTGAAAATGAACTGCAGAAAGAACTAGACATTCGTTTTCGACCAGGGGGAAAAAAGCCACAGCTGAATAACAAAATAAAGCAACTAAAAGAGAAATATCAACAGTTGAAAATTGCAGAGAAAAAAAATAGTACATATGAACAGCATGTGCATGACCGAAAACAAATGGAAGAGAGGCTAAAGGAAGCAGGGGAAAGCAAAAAAAGTTTAGAAAAGGAAATGCAAAATTTGCAAGAATGGATAAAATTGCAGCCATTAGTAAAAGAAAAAGAAATGATAGAGGAGAGTTTAGCAGCTTATAAAGACATATCATTTCCGATAGATGGGCTAATAAGATGGGAAAGAGTGAAAGAAAAGCTGCTCTCTATTGAAAGTGCGAGGAAGAATATAGAAATAAAGGCAGCAAAAATAAAAGAAGCGCAAAATCTTCTGGCACCCAATCATTTATTGCTCAATAAAGAAACGGAAATAATGCAAGTGTTAGAGAAACTTCCTTTATTAGACCAATGGAAAAGCAGGCAGCTGCTCATTGCCGCTCAATTAAATGCTATAAATCAAGAAATCGCGGAGTTGGAAGAAAAGCTTTATGTATCGGAAGAAAAAGAGCTGATTGAAAGCAATACAAGTATATTTTTGAAAGAGCAATGCAAAACTGCAAGCTCCAAACAAAGAAGATTACTGGAAAAAAAAGCAGAGCTCGATAATCAGTACAATGAAGAACAAACATTATTAAACAATCTAGAACAGCAAATAGATGTATTAAAAAATAAATTGTTATCGCCGGAAAAAAGAACAAAATTAGAAAAAAAAGTTAATTCTGTTCAACTCCATTCTCTTCATCAGGAACAAGTAGATTCTCTTAAAAAAGAAGAACTAGAGATTAGACAAATTCTAGATAAAAATAATAAAAAACAGCGACAAGATGTGATTCAATGGGGATTATTTACAGTTTTTTTGGTTTTAGCAGCACTATGGGGATTTTTTAAAGAGGAAATGCTTTTTGCTGTGATGGGTGTAATAGTAACTATTATGGGAGCGCTGTTTCTATTTCGTTCGATGCAGCAAACTAAAATGGAAAATGCAAGATTGGGAATCAAGCTGGAAGAAGTCATAAAAAATAAGAATGACATCGAGAAGACAAAAGATGCAAGGGATACATCTGATCTTTCCTATGCGGTGGAAAAACTAAAAGAAGACGATGAATATCAAGAAAAATATAAGATGTATAAATTGCAGCTAGAACAGCAAAATGAACGGTACGAAAAAGTGCTGCGCGGTTTTGAAAAATGGGAATATGAATATCACAAGAATATTACAGATCTAATGAAATTAACAAATGAACTGCATATTTCTAAAGAATTTGCTAGTCCGTTTATCTATGATGCTTTTTTATTAATTGAAGAGTGGAAAAAGAAAAAAAGAGAAAAAAATAAGCTATTAGAAGAATGGGAACTATTGGAAGCAGATATAAAGAAACTAGCAGAAAAAATAGGTTTATTTTATAAACGTTTTTTTGAAGAACAAACAAAAAATGTTCAAACTATGTGTTTTCATTTAAAAGGGCTTATTAAAGAAGAAAATGAAAAAATGGTTCGTTATAGTGAAAATATTAGTAAATTGGATGAATATAAAAAAGATATAGAAGGATATAATGGAGAATTACAAGTTTATCTAACTGAAAAAGAGCAATTATTTAAGCAAGCAGAGGCAGAAAGTGAAGAAGAATTTCGCAAAATTGGACATAAGGAAGAAAAAAAGAAACAATATATGGTAACCCTTGCATCCATTAAAACACAGCTAGAGAGGGCTTTTATGCAGCCGAATAAAATAAGTGATTTTATGCAAATAGAGGATCTAACGGCGGAATTACAGGCCCTAGAAAAGCAGATAGAAGAATTATCTGAACAGCAGAAGCAATGGATGGGAAATATAGCAGCATTTAATTTAGATATTGAGAAGCTTGAAGCAGGGGGAACTTATACAGAAATTTTACATTCCTATAAGCAATTAAAAGCAGAGTTGGAGGAAGATGCAAAGGAATGGGGGAAATATGCTGTTGCCAAACAGCTTTTATCCGATACAGTCAAACAATATAAGGAGAGACATCTGCCTAAAATGCTGCGAAAGGCGGAAGAGTATTTCACTTTTTTGACAGAGGGAAAGTATATTCAGATTATTCCCCATGATAATGGAGCTGGATTTTTAGTAGAAAGCAAAGAGCACTTATTTTTTGAAGCAAACGAGTTAAGTCAAGGAACGGCAGAACAATTATATGTTTCTATTCGCTTGGCACTTGTAAATACATTTTATGCAAAATATGAAATGCCTCTTATTATTGATGACAGCTTTGTTAATTTTGATGAAAAACGAACAGGCAGAGTGGTGCAACTGTTAAAAAAATTTCAGCACAATCAACTGCTGTTTTTCACATGTCATTCACATATCGCTGCGTATTTTTCAGAAGAAGAAGTTTTTTCATTCATCTCACCGCCGATTATTTCGGAGCAGTAGTGAGTATGTTTTCATGTTATACTTACTAGTATTGTAGATGAAATTAAATAGTTGATTTAATATACCCAGAAGAAAAGGAGAGAAAGCTTTTGAATAAAAAAGGGATTCTTCATTATGAAGTGGGGGAACAAATACAAGTGTATTTGTTAATTAAAAGTGCAACAAAAGCAATTGCGAGCAATGGAAAACCGTTTTTAACCCTTATCTTTCAAGATAAGAGTGGAGAAATTGAAGCAAAGCTTTGGGATGCTACTGATTCGGATGAGCAAAATTATCGTCCTCAGATGATTGTAAAAATAATTGGCGATATTCAAAATTATCGAGGGAGACTGCAATTAAGGATACGACAAATTAAACCAACAACAAGTGAAGATAATGTTCGCTTGGCAGAATTTTTGGAAACAGCTCCCTTAACACAAGAAGTAATGCTTGAGAAAATTACTCAATATATATTTGAAATGAATAATTCAAATATACAACGTATAACAAGACATTTAGTAAAAAAATATCAACAAGCATTTCTTGAATATCCTGCTGCAACCAAAAATCATCATGAGTTTGTATCTGGTTTGGCTTATCATGTTGTCAGCATGCTAGATTTGGCAAAATCTATTGCTAATCTGTATCCGACCTTAGATACAGATCTCCTTTATGGAGGAATTATTTTGCATGATTTAGGAAAGGTTATGGAGCTTTCTGGACCAATTTCCACTGTGTATACGGTAGAAGGCAATTTATTAGGGCATATCACTATTATGGTGAATGAAATTGGAAAAGCGGCCGATGAATTGCAGATTCAAGGAGAAGAAGTGATGATCCTCCAGCATATCGTGTTATCTCACCATGGAAAAGCAGAGTGGGGAAGTCCAAAGGCACCGTTAATTAAAGAAGCAGAAATTATTCATTATATCGATAATTTAGATGCGAAAATGAACATGCTTGATCGGGCATTGGAAAGAGTGAAGCCAGGAGAATTTTCAGAGCGTATTTTTCCATTAGAGAATCGTTCCTTTTATAAACCAACTTTTCATAAATAATATACTAATAATAAATACAAAAGAATATCAAAAGGAGCCATCCAATAAGCGAAGCTGACTTTTCGTCTATTAGATGGCTCTTTTTGTTTAAGAATGCTGATAATTGTCCTTTTAAAAATTTTTATTATGCATTAATGGGCTTTTGGCCATCATCTAAGGGGGAGCATTTTTTAGTATAAAATAGTCCAAGTATTTATGGCGGAAATGGGATTTAATCATCTGACAAAGATTATAGCGTTCTTATCTATTAAAAAAAAGAGCAATAACGGAATATCTCTTTTTATGCAAAAGGCTTTTTAAAGGCTCATTTCCGGCCGCTAGATACCTCTTTTTTCATAAAAAATGCTTGAATCTGTATTCTTGATTTTTAATGAATGAGCCCTTTTAGACAGCCCCTCTGTTTTTTCTAATGGCATAATCTATTTTTTCTAGCATATGATGTAGTAGATAAATGATATGGAAAGAACAAGAGAAGGGAGCAGTTTACATGGATATTCCAATGTGGATTTTATTTGTATTTGGTGGGATTGTTATAAGTGCATTTATGGCAGTGAAAACAGGGCGGGAAGATAGGAAGATGGAAAATGAAATAATAGAAAGAGAAGGCGAAGTATATATGCAGCGCTTAGAAAAGGAAAAGGAACAAAGGAAAGACAAGCCAGAGGGGAGAAGTATTGGATAATAAAAAAGCAGCCTAGATTTATTCTAGACTACTTGAGGCTATCGACAAACGCTCGCTTTCTTCGTTGTTCGCCTTGCTCGGATGCTCATTACCTGCCTGGGTAACTTCGCTCCTCCCAAGGCTTCACGCTTTGATGCGACAAACGTTTTCGATCAGCCTGAAAAGTTAACAAAATAAGCTTTGTCTACACTTTGGAGCAGCCTAGATTCATTCTAGATTGCTTTTTTATTAATTTGAAGTATCCAACAAGGCTTTTAAATCTTTATCTGTAATAGAAACATCCGCTTCTTTCAGTTCTTTTTCCATTGCTTCATTAATATCTTCTGTTGTCAGCTTGGACACTTTTAATTTATATTCCATTTCATCTTTTACATCTTCATATTTTTCTTTCTCTTTTTTATCTGTTACTTGAATAATCTCATAGCCATTTGTTGTTTTCACTGGATCGCTGATAGCATTTGCTTTTAATTTGAATGCTGCTTTTTCAAAGTCTGCATCTTTTGTGCCTGAACTGATCCAGCCTAAATCTCCTCCTTCTGATGCAGTTGCGGTATCGGTGGAATATTTTTTTGCTACAGTTGCAAATTTTTCGCCATTATCTAGCTTTTTCTTTACTTCTTTTGCTGTTTTTTCATCTGTCACTAAAATATGGCGAACCTTAATATCTGGCTGATAGTCTTCGTAGTATGCTTTTATTTCTTTGTCTGTTACTTCAATATTTTTTACAGCAGCTTTTTGTTGAAGCAAGCCTGTTTTAAACATGGCTCGCAAATCTTCTTCACTATTGTAGCCATATTGTTGAATGGCTGTTAAGAAGTTATCGCCATATTGACTTTTAATTTTATTTACTTCTTCATCAATTTCCTCATCTGAAACCTTGTATTTTTTCGCAAGCACTTTTTCATAAATCATTGGCTGAAGGGTAGATGCACCGTATTTTTCTTTCATTGCATCATAAAGCTGTTCCTTTGTTATTTCACCAGTATCTGACTTTACGATAGTTTCAGAGTCATCATTGCCGCATGCACTTAGAGAAATTACTCCAGCGGCTAAAGTGAGGGATAATATCCATTTTTTCAAGTTAAACACTCCTATGTTAGTTTTTCCTTCTAGACAATGCTAACTATAACATAATTGGTAAAAAGAACAAAAATGAATCACAAGGGGGAGTAGGGAAAATATTTTGTTCGAAATGGCAAATGAAAAAATAGGTATATGTCCTGTTCCGTTTTTAGGTCAAATACATATGATACATTGAGCTTGAAAAAGGAAATACCTTTCTAAAAGCTTGATTGTGGCATTGTTGCAAAATAAGGGGAGATAACAGGAACGAGTACTTTGCTGCTTTTTCTATTATTCAGCTATGAATAGTTAGAACAAATCTTTATTGTGCGACATTGTTTAAATATTATAGCGATCCAATAGTTTATTGAGTCTGAAATGGTAGCTCCCTTAAAAGGAGGTGTTACTATGGGTCACGCATACGGCGGTGGATTTGCATTAATCGTAGTATTGTTCATCTTATTAGTTATCGTAGGTGCTGCATGGCTTTAATTTCTATTAACTATTACCAATAAATGGTTTTAATTAACAAAACAGTTTATCTGTAATGGGAGAAGTCTAATGGAGCAGCGTACAAAATAATCATTCAATCAATAGAAAGGAGGAGATTTCATGTCAGGAACAGGCGTATACGGTGGCGGATTTGCTTTATTAGTAGTTCTTTTCATCTTATTAATCATTATTGGGGCATCTTGGTTATAAGATAAATTGCTTAAAAAAAGATAAAAGAGGCAATCTCGCCTCTTTTATCTTTTTTGAGTTTTATATATCCTTGGCAATTAATTAAAAAGGATATCAACATAGGAAGAAATCAAAAGAATTGTAATTAGAACATTGATGGTTCGAAACACCTTTGGCTGTTTTTCTTCGGCAATCTCTTTTTGTAAACATAAAGCAGTGGTCATTCTATTAATATTATATAATATTAATATAGCTAGGATAATAAAAATGGAGATCATCATTGATTCCCTCCTTATAAACAGTAGTATTATATGTTATTTACATTATCAAATTATTGGATAAAAAGATAGTATAAACTCTTACTAATTGTACAGTTGTCTCTACTTTTGACTTTAAATAGTATATGATGCTATATCGTGTATTAGAATAATGAATAGAAATTAGGATGCTTTATTAATAAGAATTTCAAAGCCATTTTCATTTTCCTCGACAAAACATTGATTCGGCGCTTTCCAAAGGTTTTTCATACGGATGAAATCTGGAACGCACATCCCAAAATGATAGGCGAATAAAATTAAAAAATAATGAACATAATGTGTAAAAAGAAAACAACAAACAATAAATACTGTATTTAATACAATAACGGGTGTAATAGATGCTAGTAAGAAATTCCATTTTTTTATAGGTTCTTGTGCGCGAAAATAAATGACAGGGAAAAAATGGTAGTGAATATGAATTGTTTTTTTTACCTTTTTTCCTAATGGAATCATTGGCAAGTAATGAAGCAATTTATGAATTGGATAAGTTATCACCATACATAATAAAAAAAGTGAAAAATAATTATCGTTTAGTCTGTTTTGACTGAAGTAAGCAGTAAATGGTACATATAGAAAAAGAAATGTAATCAGCATCGTAAGGGAAGAAATAATAAAAAGGCGCTGCATGCCATATTGTTTTTGTATATTAATTGTCTTCCAACAGTTCATTTAATAACCTCCAAAAGGAGAAATTTAGAAATTTTTCTCAACTTACTTTGATACTTTACGATGAAAAGAGTAAAAAATCAATAGGGGAAATAAAGTTTTTTTATTAAATGATGAAAGCTGAAGATTCTAAATGAAGGCCAACTAGCAAAAAAAAAAGCTGCATAAAAAATAAAGGCGTTCATAGCAGTTAAATACAAGCAAGGAGGGCTTGCATTTAGCAAATATAAAAAGGCAAAAGAAATTTTTCTTTTGCCTTTTTACAGTCCTTTATCTCTCTATCTTTTTATATTTTTTGTTTTTTAGCTGACTCAATCTACAGGAACAGGATCTTTTGGTCTAAGTTGTCCATTTACTTCTGTAAAGGATTCTTCAATATTAGTAAAAGAGCTTTCGAAAATCTCCATAAAATTATCTCCATAAATATGTTTGACAATTGTCATCATTTCAATCATTTCTGGGAATTTTCCATATAATTCTTTAATTGGAAGTGCAGCAGAAAAAGCAGCGCTATTATTAGGATTATACTCTGACATAATGTTTAAAAACATCGATTCGCCTTTTTCTGTTAAATAGATATACGTGTTTCTTTTATCATTTTCTTTTTTTGAAAACTTTAGAAGGCCTCTTTCTTCTAATTTTTTGGAAAAATTAAATGCAGTAGAAACATGCATTACTCCAAAATTGGCAACATCAGAGATAGAAGCCCCGTTTAATTGGTATGCAATCCATAGTATGTGATGCTCATTGATATTTAAATCGTAAGGTTTAATCCAAGATTGCCAATCTTTTTCAATAGACTTCCAAAGTGCTTTACTAAGTTGCCCGATGCGTTGAGTAAATAATAATGATTCCTTCATTGAGTATTGTTTATCGTTCATCCCCAATTTCACCTACTTTTCTATTTTCTATAATCATTATGCCAATAAAACAAAAATTAATAAAGATAAAAATAAACAAAATTTTTAGAAATAAGAATATTTTTTATTAGAAAACGTTTACTTTGAATATTTATGTTTAGTTTCTAATAAAAATTCAAAATTAAATTTAAATAAATAGGGAAAAATAGGAAGTTTGTATTAGGGAGAAAAAATATTTTATCGAATTTATCATAAAAAAATGAGGAAATGCTTTTTTTATCAGATGCTACTTTAATAAGGTAAAGTTAAATGTTTATAATATCTAAATATTTTTAAAAGATTGAAATTTATATTTTATAATAGTCCTGAGATAATTTATATATTTTTTATATGTTAATTTTTTTGAAATTAAATAACAGTGATTGGAATAATATTATATGTAAATAGAATTTTTTAGAAATATTGTCGATTTTGTGTCATTTTTTTTGACATATTTTTTAATATATTAAATAAAAAATAAAAAGAGAGAAGAATCATGTTAGATTTTCTCTCTTTGATGGTTAGATAGGTGATATGTATCTAATTCTTTATTTTAAACTGGATTCTAATTCATTGACTGTAGATTCTAATTCTTTTAATTCTATTTGAAGCTGTTCTTGATGTGGTTTAATTTCTAGTTTCCAATCATTTAACGTTAGTTTAAGATCTTCGATAAAGGAGCTAATAATCGCTTTACCTTCTACAGTAGCAGTTGTAATGGAATCTTTTATATCGATAATGTTAACTTGTAATTCCCGGATATCTGTTAAAATTGTTTGGCTGTTATCTCGAATCGTTTTTCTTGCTTCTTTACCAGACATAGGAGTAGAAAGCAGTGTAGTAACTCCTGCAGCTATCCCTCCAATAATAACTCCTGTTAAAAATGATTTGGCACTCATATTTTCACCCCATTTTTTTCTAGCTATGTTAAGTGACACTGTTGAATAATCCATTATTTAATGGCTATTAAGATCGCCTAGGATTAAAGCTTTACTTTATCAACATTCATTAACAGAGCTTTGTTTTATTATAACTTATTTCTTTTATGTATTTCTATTTTGAGAGATTAAGAAAGAAGAAAGCCATATGAATAGTCAATTTTAATTAGGGGCTAATCCTTAATGGATAGCCCCTAGCTTTTATTATTTATAATTTTTTTGGAAATTTTCCATAAAGGCAGCGAGTGCTTGAACATGCTCTAAAGGAACTGCATTATAGATGGACGCACGGCAGCCGCCAACAGAACGGTGTCCATTAAGCCCGATAAAACCAGCTTCTTTTGCTTGTTGAAGGAATTCCTTTGTAATTTCTTCTGTTTGTAATGTGAAAGTTACGTTCATTTTCGAACGGCTATTTTTTTCTGCATGTCCTTTGTAGAAACCATTGCTTTCGTCGATAACGTTGTATAAAGTTTGTGCTTTTTTGTTATTGATTGCAGCTATTCCTTCTACTCCACCATTTTGTTTTACCCATTTTAATACAAGAGATAATAGATAAATTGCTAAAGTTGGAGGAGTATTAAATAAAGAATTATTGCTTGCATGTGTTTCGTAACTTAGCATAGTTGGTAAGGAAGAATCTTTTTTGATTAGCTCTTTTTTAATAATAACAACTGTTACACCGGAAGGACCAAGGTTTTTTTGTGCACCTGCATAGATAACATCGAATTGTTTGATATCAAGTGGTGTACTTAAAATATCACTGGACATGTCGGCGATTAAAGGTACTTTCAAATCGGTTGGAAAAGATTGCCATTGTGTTCCGAATATCGTATTATTGCTTGTGATATGAAGGTATGCTGCATTATCAGGTACGTTAATTTCTTCTAAAGCAGGGATGTACGTATAGTTTGATTCTTTGCTTGACGTGCAAGCAGCAGCTTCTCCTACTTTTGAGGCTTCTTTTAATGCTTTTTCAGCCCAAACGCCTGTTAAAGTATAGTAGCCTACTTTATCTGCTTCCAGCAAATTCATTGGAAGCATGGTGAATTGAAGGCTGGCTCCGCCTTGAAGAAATAGAATTTCATAATCTTCCGGTATAGAAAGCAAGGATGACAGAAGTTCTTTTGCCTCATTATGGACATCTTCGTAATCTTTGCTGCGATGACTTAATTCCATTATAGACATTCCTGTATCATTAAAATTCATCCAGCTATTTTTTGCTTCTTGCAGTACCCATTCTGGAAGTGCAGCAGGACCAGCGTTGAAATTATAAGCGCGTTTCATATTATCGTTTCCTCCCAATACATTCCGCAAAATCTTGCGGTAAAGACTAAAAAGTTTAATCTAATACTAACAAATTGTGAAGATTTGTACAGATAAAAATAAAACCTTTTTAAATTTTTTTTTATATTTAAAAAGGTTTGGTGGATGTATTGTTTTTTTAATAAAACAATAAGTTTATTATTATTTAGTTTAAATCGCATAAAATGTAAGAATGAACTCTTTCTTTATATAAAAAGAATTTTTATTCAATAATATTATAGGGATTTAATTTTTTCGAAAAAAAATTATTGCATTTTACCTTTAATTGTGTTTGCGACTTGGACAAGATCTTCCTCTGAATACGCATCAAAATTTGTTTTCCAGACAGCACCAAAACCATCGCCTTTTCCATAACGAGGAATGATATGCATGTGATAATGGAAAACAGACTGGCCAGCTTTTTCGCCGTTATTATTTAATAAGTTTAACCCGATAGGCTGGTATGCATCTTTTATTGCTGTCGCCACTTTAGGTACAACTTCAAATATATTTTTAGCAATTTCTGGAGTTAATTCAAAAATATCTTTTACATGGTTTTTGGGGACAACTAGTGTATGGCCTTTTGTTACTTGGCTAATATCTAAAAAGGCAATAACTTGATCATTTTCAAATACTTTTTTAGCAGGGATTTCCCCATTGATTATTTTACAAAAAATACATTCACTCAAAAATATTACTTCCTTTCTTATCTTGTTCTTTTCATTTTATCATAGCTATAAGAATCGGGGCAAAAAGGATAGAGGAAATAGAGAGAAGTACAGACCAACTTAAAAAGGCAGGACCCATACGGAATCCTGCCTAATTGAAGGGAAACTTATCGTCTACGTTTTAGGGTTATTCTCTTTAACAAACACCTCATTTATTAATGAATTGTTTACGATGAGAAATAATGATCATTGTTCAACCGAACCATCCCCTTATAGCTTTATATGTTGATTAACGTATAAAGATTGGATGACAGTCTGCGACACACACCTCATTTCAAAGTGGAAATGATATATATTGCTTTTACGTAAGTAAAGCAACATATGGCGCTTTTGATCTTTAAGTTACACTTATCACACTGTGCAAGGCAACCATCCCCTTATGATCGGAACGAATATAAGTTTACATATTAAGAATTATTTTAAATAATCTTTTGTAAACACCTCATTATTGAAGTTTTTTGTTTCAATATTTTGTGGTGCTCCCCTTCACTAGATAGAATAACCACATTCTGAAGTTTATATACAAAAGAAAATAAAAAAATTAATAAGTAATTATTTTTAATTATAAACAATTGTTGATACACTATTATTACTATAGCTTGGAGGTTATATGAATGGCGCTATTAGAGATAAAAAATGTTACAGGAGGATATACACGAAATCCTGTATTAAAAGATATTAGCTTTTCCATCAATGCAAATGAAATAGTTGGACTAATTGGTTTAAATGGTGCGGGGAAAAGTACGACGATACGCCATATTATCGGTCTCATGGAACCACATAAAGGTGAGATTACTATTGATGGTTTAGTTTTTGAAAAAGAAAAGGAAAAATATCGCAGAAAATTTACTTTTGTCCCAGAAACACCCATTCTTTATGAAGAATTAACACTAGAAGAGCATTTGAAATTGACTGCAATGGCATATGGTCTAACCGAACAACAATATAAAGAACGGATGGAAACCTTGCTGAAAGAGTTTCGAATGCAAAAAAGACTAAAGTGGTTTCCTTCCCATTTTTCTAAAGGGATGAAGCAAAAAGTGATGATTATGTGCGCTTTTTTGGTGCAGCCTTCTCTTTATATTGTTGATGAACCATTTGTTGGCTTAGATCCGTTAGGAATTCAATCTCTTTTGGATTTAATGAAGAAGATGAGGGAAGAAGGTGCAGGAATTCTTATGTCTACACATATTCTAGCAACGGCAGAAAGATACTGTGACCGAATTATCATTATTCACGAAGGAAAAATAAAGTGTACAGGAACGATGGATGAATTGCGCAAAGAATTTAATATGCCAAAGGCAGCCCTAGATGATATTTATATTCGTTTAACAAAGGAAGAAGATTATGTTTGAGTTTAACGAAAAACAGTTATGGAAGGACAGAATAGGGGAGACGGCAAAAGAATATGCACAATATTTAAAGTATATTTTTAACGGTCATTTAGTGCTTGTATTTGTTTTTTTAGTAGGAACAGCAGCCTATTATTATCAAGAATGGCTAAGTCACATACCACAAAATTTTCCTGTGAGTTTTATCATGTGCATTATCCTAGCATGGTTTGTAACAGCATCGCCCACTTATACATTTCTAAAGGATGCAGATAGAATTTTCCTAATTCCTGTAGAACAAAAAATGGATGGTTATTTTATTAAATGCATGCTTATAAGCTTTATTTTTCAAATATATATCTTATTTATAATTTTGGGTGTATTTATGCCAATGTATGCCGTGCTTAACAATAATAGTTTTCAATCTTTTTGGTACTTTTTTTCCATACTTCTTGTTGCAAAGGGTTTAAATATGTTGATTCGCTGGCATGTGCAATATTTTGTCAATATTAACTCTCATTACATAGACACTATCATTCGTTATCTTGTTAATGCAGTTTTATTATATTTTGTTTTTTCAAGGGCAAGCATCCTTTTTATTATGATTCTTTTTTGTATTCTTGCTGGCTTGTATCTGTATTATCAGCAGGCAACGCGGCATAAGGGGATAAAATGGGAATTTTTGATTGCCCAAGATGAAAAGCGTTTAGCATCGTTTTATTTATTTGCCAATATGTTTACAGATGTACCACAGCTAAAAAATCGTATTAAAAGAAGACGAATCTTAGATGTTTTTGTTCGTTCCATTTCTTTTGATTCCAATAAGACTTTTACCCATTTATTTTGGAGAACTTTTTTTCGCTCTGGAGATTATTTAGGGCTTGTCCTCCGCTTAACTATTATCGGAGGAATCACTTTATTTTTCCTATCATTTGGCTATGGACAAGTGCTATTGGCTATATTATTTTTATTTTTAACAGGACTGCAGTTAATTCCATTATGGAATGCCTATCAAGATAAGCTTTGGGTGGAACTATATCCATTGCCAGTAGCCTTGCGGACAAAAGCATTTAAACAGTTGCTTTCAATGATTTTATCCATAGAAGGAATTTTTTTATCACTCATTATTCTTATTAAAGGGGATGTGTTGATTAGTTTCTTTTCTATCGTGGCGAGTCTTTTATTTACCTTTTTGTTCGTCACATTGTATGTGAATAAAAAGCGTCTTCCTTGAGGAAAGATTTAAAAAACATCCATTCTTAATAAAGAATGGATGTTTTTATATAAATGGAAAAAAGGGAGGAACTAAATGTTTTTTGTAACGTATGAATAAAAAAGGAGGGGAATATATTTGAAGGAGTATGAGAAGTTGGTTTACATAGAATTAGCTGAATGGAAACGGAAGCTTCGCAGACGTTCATCCATGATTACTAGATTTTCTAAAAAAACGCAAAATAAAATTAATGCATATATACCTACGAAAGCTCACAGGGCAGTGACAGAAGCAATTAAACAAATGATTCAAACAACTCTTAAAGGGTCCAATAAACTAACGAAAAAAACTCAGTACCCAAACATAACATTAGAAGAAAAAGACCAGCTTATGATGAAAAAAATAAACTTTTACCGTAAAACGGCAAGTGTGGAGGGGGCAGGGACAGGGGCAGGGGGAATATTATTAGGATTGGCCGATTTTCCAATACTTTTGTCCATTAAAATGCAGTTTTTAATGGAATCAGCTTCCCTTTATGGATATGATACAGAATTATATGAAGAAAGGGTATTTCTGTTATATATTTTTCAGCTTGCTTTTTCTAGTGATGAGAAAAGAGCAGATATCCTTGAGATAGTAGAGAATTGGGAAGAATATAAAAAGGAAAAGACAGAACTTAATTGGGAACAGCTGCAAACGGAATATCGGGATTATATTGATTTTGTAAAAATGCTGCAATTAGTTCCAGGAATAGGAGCTTTTGTAGGGGCATATGCGAATTATAATTTGCTGGATCAACTAGGAGAAACAACAAAAAATGTTTATCGAATGCGCCATTTGCAGAATGCTGCTAAGTAAAAAGAGTAGGAGAGACAAAATGCAGCGTCTTTATTAGAGGATAGATGATCTAATAAAGACGCTGTATTTTATTCCGCTACTAATGTCGGTTTCTTTAATGCTGCATTCGTATATTGCACAGCTGCAGAACATAATGTTTTGGCAGCAATCAGCATTGCTTTTTCATTAATATCAAATTTCGGATGATGGTGAGGATAAGTAGGCCCATCTGTATCTGGCTGTGCTCCTGTAAAGAAGAAAGTTCCTTTGACATGCTGCAAGTAATAAGAGAAATCCTCGCCTGTTAAATCTGGATCGCCTTCTATAGCGGTTACTCCTGGAATAGCAGAGGCGCATTGTGCAAGATATTCCGTTTCCTCTTTATGGTTGATAACAGGAGGATATCCTTTTTCAAAATTAAATGTATAAGAGCTGTTTGCTGTATAGCAAGTTCCTTTAATGATTCTTTCCATTTCTTCGATAATCAATTCTTGTGCCTGTTCATTAAATGTTCGCACCGTACCGCTGATTGTAGCTGTATCTGCTATAATATTCGGTGCTGATCCGGATGTAAACGTCCCAATGGTAAGAACAGCCGATTCAATTGGATTCACTTTTCTGCTGATAATTTGCTGCAGGTTAACAACAAGTGCAGATGCTGTGACAATTGAATCTTTTGTTTTATGGGGCTGTGCTCCATGCCCACCTTGTCCTTGAATAGTAATATCAAATCCATCTGCGGCTGCCATCATCGGTCCGACACGATAAGAAATGGTGCCAGTTGGCAAAGTAGCCCAAAGATGTGTACCGAAAATTGCCTCTACGCCATCTAAGCATCCGGCTTCAATCATTGGTTTTGCACCACCTGGATTTACTTCTTCTGCATGTTGATGGATCAAGACAAAGTTTCCAGATAAAGATTTTTTGTTTTGTTCAAGAATTTTTGCTAATACTAATAAAGTAGCAGTATGGCCATCATGTCCACATGCATGCATCACACCAGGGATCTTTGATTTATAAGGAACATCTTTCTCATCTTGAATTGGCAATGCATCAAAGTCTGCACGAAGTGCCACTGTTTTCCCGGGCTTGCCTCCATAAATTTTCGCCACTACCCCATTGCCACCGATATTTGCTTGAACTTCAATTCCTAATTTTTCATAATAAGAATAGATATATTTAGCTGTGTTATGCTCATTATAGGAGAGCTCTGGATATTGGTGAAGGTATCTTCTTATTTCAACCATTTCTTGATAACTATTTTCTAAATCTAGAAACAGATTTTCTAACATTACTTTCACCTCATATAAAATTCTGGAAATTATTATTTCATATTATACCATGATAAAATGACAAGAGAAATGAAAAATCAACATGCTAATATACTAAAGCATTGATTGAGCAGGATATTAGGGGATTTTCGGGAAAAATAAAATTCAGGATTTTCTAGCGATACAACATTTGCTACACTAATGCTAGTAAATAGAAATGGAGGAACTAACAAGGTTGAAAAATTCTAAAGTGATTGTAGCTGGCGTAGTAACCGCCTTTATATTGTCCATCTATTTGATTATTGTTTTAGAAAGAGAAGGCAGCTTTGCCATCGATTCTGTGCTAACAGACTTTATTCAAGGAATATTCCCCCATAGCAGTTATTCTTTTTTTGAATTTCTGTCGAATTTTGGAGATAAAATAGGGATTGGGATTGTTGCTATTATTTTCATTATTTGGCTTGCATGGAAGAAACGGGATTTTCTTGGAATTGCAGCTTTTGTTATTGCGGTAGGGCTTGGCAATGAATTTAATAAAATAATTAAAGAAGCAATCGCAAGACCTCGTCCTACATTTAATCATTTTGTAGATGAAAGCAGCATGAGTTTTCCAAGTGGCCATGCAATGGTGGGGCTTATATTATATATGTTTATTGCCCATTTTTTAGCGAAGGAAGCAAAATCCTCGGCTGGAAAAGGAATAATTGCCATTTGTGCTCTTTTTTTCGTGCTGCTAATTGGAATTAGCAGAATTGTATTAGGTTTTCATTATCCAACTGATATTATTGGTGGATATTTAATTGGATCTATTTGGCTATTTCTTTGGATTTCTTTATATGAACGGTTTAAAAATCGAACAAAAGAACGAAATAAATGAAAAAGGAAGCCTGGAGTTTAGGCTTCCTTTTTCATTTATTCTGTTTTCGTAAACATTGTTGCTTTTAAAGAAGTAGGTTGATTTCCGTTCCAGGAGGCTCGCTTTCCATGGGGTGGGTGGTGAGCATCCTCGGGGTATCGCCCCTTGTCCTACTAATCCCACAGGAGTCTCGCACCTTTCACTTCAATCCACCTGTTTTAACCATGGATTTACTCATGGAAACGATCCGAAAAACAACAATCTTTTAGAAAACAGCCTTCATTTAAAACGGTTTTGTTTGGGCATAAATTGCTTGTGCAATGATTGTTTGTTAATAGTTGAAGTTTTAAATAAGAAACATTGCAACAATGGTAGTGACAACAAGCCCAATAATTACTGGCACTAGATTTCGTCTTGCCAATTCAAATGGATCAATATTACAAATCGCCGCTGCTGGAATTAATGCCCAAGGAATTAAAGTTCCTCCACCTACCCAAATGGCGGCAATTTGACCAAGAGCAGTAAGTGTACTTATTCCCTCACCAATGGCATGTGCAAATAAGCCAGCAATTGAACCTGCAAGAGAAATTCCAGAAAAACCGGATCCATCTAATCCAGTTATTACTCCAACTGTTGTAAGAGTAATGGCGCCAATTTCTTTTGTTAGAGGTACGGTTGAAGCGAGTGCAACTCCTAAATCATTCACTAGACCATGAGAGGCTTTAGGAAGATAGTCACCAACAATAGTAGTAAAACCTGAATCTCCAAGATAAAAGAAAGCAGCAATTGGAATAACAGGTCCAAATACTTTAAAGCCAAATTGAAAACCTTCTATTAAATAACTTGTTGTTTTTTCTAAACCTTTATTTTTATAGCTTACTAACGTAATTAGAATCAGAATCAGAATGGAAGTGCCGCCAACTAATGCAGTTGCATCTCCACCTTGCAGTTTTAAAAGAGACATTGCTACAACGTCAAGGGCAAATAAAAGGGAAATAAGCAAAGCGAACATTCTTTTTTGTGTTTTGGAAAGCAAATAGGAATCTTGTTTCGGCAAAATGGAAGAAGAAGTGGAAGAGATGCCAGTAGACATCGTTAACTTGCCATTTTTCATATCTCTTTTAATAAAATAAAAAGCGGCAATCGTAGTAACTGCTCCCATTACAATAACAAGTGGTACACTTGCAAGCATTACTTCCTGGACAGGAATGCCTGCTGCATCCGCAGTAAGTTTTGGAGCGGCCTGAATAATAAAATCTCCAGACAAAGCAATTCCATGGCCAAATAAATTCATTGCCATCGCGACAGCAAGGGGAGGCAATCCTACCCTAATAGCCACAGGCAGCAGGACAGCGCCTATTAGGGCAACTGCTGGTGATGGCCAGAAGAAAAAGGAAATAATCATCATTAAAATGCCAATTATCCAATAAGCTAAACTTGGCGAGCGAATCAATTTAGAAAAAGGGGAGATCATGACATCGTTTATTCCAGTTTTTGTTAATATCTTGCTCATTGCTACAATAATAGAAATAACCAATATGGTTGGCAATAATTCTGTAATCGCATAGATAAAACTAGTGAAAATACTGCTAATTGATCCGCTTAATGATCCAGTTGCTGTAATGGCCAATAAAAATATGCCAACAATACAGATGAAAGTAGTATCACGCTTCATTACCATAAATCCAATAATAAGTAATATAAATAAAACATATATCCAGTGAAGTGCTGTTAATTCTACACCCATATTCCTCGATGCTCCCTTCTAATCCGAGTGGAAAATAGGCATATTAACCAATTTCGGATTTACTACAGAGTATGAATAGAGGGAGATTTGGTGATTGGATAATAAGGGGATAAGTTGAAAAAATTTGGTGGCTAAGTTTCAAAAAGAAACCGTACCAATATATGCTGAAACTTAGTTATCTGCATCAAAAAAAGGACAAAAGTTTAATGTTAACTTTTGCCCTAGGGTGTTGAAAAATTATATTTTAAAACGATGAATTAGTTGCTGCAGTTCATCTGCTAATTTGGACAACGCTACCGCAGAAGATGAAACCTCTTCAAAAGAAGCAGTCTGTTCTTCAGTTGCTGCAGATGCACTTTCTGTACTACCTAATGTTTCGTTAGAACCAATAGTGATGGTTTCGATTGTTTGCTGAACCTCTTCTACTCCTGCGGTAATATCCTCAGTAGTGGCTGCGACTTCTTGTATTTGAGTTGTTACCAATTCAATGCTTTCTAATATTTCTTTAATATGTTGGCTAGTTTTTTGCGATAGTTGAATACCGGAGTTCACATTTTCTTTTACTAAATTCATGTTATCGACCGTTGAACTGGATTGTCCGTAAATGGAGGAAACAAGTGTATGTATGTGGTTGGCAGATGTATTAGTCATATCTGCTAATTTTCGAACTTCATCTGCTACGATAGAAAAACCTTTGCCATGTTCCCCAGCCCTTGCCGCTTCGATAGCAGCATTTAATGCAAGTAAGTTGGTTTGATTGGATATATCGGTAATAAAGGAAGAGATGTCTTGTATTTCGTTTGCACTTATGACAAGTGACTGCAATCCTGCCTCTGCTAAACTTACTGAATGATTAATTGTTTCTATTTGCTCTTGCACTTTCAAAACAGCTTTTTCTCCGTCTTCAGCTTGTCCTCTAATTAATGTAGATACATTTGCAACATTATTGGCATTCAATGATACATTCTTAACATTTTGCAGTGACATGTTTACAGCATGTAAGCTACTTTGTGTCATTTCATTCTGCAAGCTGCTATTTTCTGAGATTGACTGAATAGAAAAAGCTACTTGTTCTGCAGTAATTCTTGATAATTCCGTACTAGCAGACAATTCCTCCGATGCTTGGGCTACTTCTTTGGATGTTTGTCCAATGTGTGCCATCATTCCTTGAAGGGAGTCTACAAATGTATTAAAGGAGTAAGCTAATTGACCAAATTCGTTTTTTCCTGTTACTTTCACCCTTTGTGTTAAATCTCCTTTTCCTGATGAAATATCCGTCATTTGTTTATTTAAAAGATTTAGTGGTTTTAATATTGATCTCAAAAGAGTAATAGAAAGAACTGCACTTAACATTGTCGAAGTAATAATAATCATCAATAACATGGTTTTTGTTAAGGCAATATTTTTTTGATTAGAAATTTCTAGTTTCTCTACATCTTGATTAATAGTATTTACTAACTGTTGAACAGAAGGATCCAAAACCTCTTTTCTTAATGTTCTTAAGTCTTGAAAGTGCAAATTTTCAGCTGCATGCCGATCTTGTTGATATAGTTCTGTTACTTGCTTGTTCATTGCGGTAAGGCTGTTGAAATTTGTAACAAATAATTTAATCTGATTTTCGTAAGTCTTATAGTTGGTTGATTTTTCCATTTTTTGAATAGTTTGATTTATATCTTTTGCTTTTTCATTTATTCCATCTGTATACTGGCTATCACCTGTAATAAGAAAGCCTCTTTCATCATTTGATATTCCAGCAATACGATATTGAATATAAGTAACAAGTCGCTGCATTTCTTTTGCATTTTTTAACTTTTCATTATATTTGCTGGTAGTATGAATACTGCTATTGGTATAACCACCAATTCCAATTATTGCTATAAATAAAATAAGTAATATAGCAATTAATTGTGTTTTTATTCTCATAAGCTAACCTCACTTTATTAGTTTTCTTAAATTGGTTATTAAATGTTAGGCAATGTAGTAAAACCCTTTATTATTATCGGACTTTTATTTCATTATTTTAGAGGAGAGAGTAAAGAAACCTAACTTGCATAGAAATGGAATGTATACGCCAAACTTAAGAATAATCAGGAGATTTGTCGATATTAGTAGTTGAGAGGAAATATTTTCATTTATTCATTTCTTCGAGGAATTAGCTGCTGTCAGTTAGCGACTAGTTGTGTCATTTCCTTGGAAATAAAATGTCTATTTGTCAGATGGAACAGCATAATTTGTCTTATCTAGATTTATTCAATAGAAAACCTCCTTGAAAAGACAAAGGAGGCAAAGGATTAATCATCATTTGTAGGTATAGTCAACTGCGTCAAATAAGATTTTCCATAAAAAAGATGATGTTGTGAATCATTCCAAGAATTTTCTGGACTTTCTACAAGTGGTGATGGAGTATTGATCGGATTTTTTCTCCATTTTATATAGTCACTTTTAGAACTCCATAAACAAAAAATAATATACATATCACCGCTTTTGGGTTTTAATAAACGGCTGGCTTGGAAATCTCCTGTTTTTAAAGAAAGAATTTTATTGATCTCATATTCAAAACGGGGTTTATATTCATCCGTTACAGGAATATGATTCATGGTCGCAAATCCTTCATTTACTAAATTTCCAAAGGAACTTATTGCTTCATATTGCCGAGGAGAGTGAAAAATGGTTTTTTTCGAAGTCTCATGCATAAGAACCCCTTCACCGTTTTGCTTCTGCATTAAAAGAAGTGTTTCTGTTCTAAATTTTTTTTCATATTTTTTATATAAAAAATCATATGTGCCGCTAGTTAAGTAAATGTTCATTAGTTCCTCCTTAAATGAAGTATTCCTATTTAAAGATACGATAGGTAAAAAGAATTTCCTGCATATGGTTTATATTCATTGATATTTTATATTTTTAAAAATAGTCAGTTATTTAAGAGGTGAAAGGAAAAAATTAGCGTAATAAATTATGTATTTGAAAATTAAAAAGAATCTTTTGTGTACTTTTTGTGACAGATAGTTAAGTTATCTATACAGAGATAGTGGAAACAGCTATATTTAGTAGATTGTCATGTTTTATTCTATTTTATTTGAGGGAAAATAAAAAAATAAATCATTTTCCTTTATTATATTATATAAATTATAATATAATAACAATTATTAATTCGAAACAGTTAGTAGCTAAAGTGAAAGCTCCAATTGATAGGATAAAATAGAATAGCTCAAAATATGAAGTTTTTCACAAACTTTACTATAATAGATGATAGATGAAAGTAAGTTATAAAAAATAGAAGGATACACTCCGAAAGGTGGATATATTAAGTAATGGGCATGCAAATAAATGATACATTTTTAAAGGCAGCAAAGGGAGAAAAAACGGATTTTGTTCCTGTATGGTATATGCGTCAAGCTGGGCGATCACAGCCAGAATATCGAGCAATCAAGGAAAAGTATTCCCTATTTGAAATAACCCATCAGCCAGAGCTTTGTGCATATGTAACAAAGTTGCCTGTGGATCAATATAATGTAGACGCAGCTGTACTGTATAAAGACATTATGACACCGCTTCCTGCGATTGGGGTAGATGTAGAAATAAAATCTGGCGTTGGTCCAGTTATTGCAAACCCTATTCAAACACTTCAGGATGTAGAGAAATTAGGAATACTGCAGCCACAAGAAGATATTAAATATGTGCTTGATACAATTAAATTACTGACTGAGGAACAATTAACGGTTCCTTTAATCGGTTTTTCTGGTGCTCCCTTTACGCTTGCTAGTTATATGATTGAAGGAGGGCCTTCTAGAAATTACCATAAAACAAAAGCGTTTATGTATTCAAATTCAAAAGCATGGTTTGCATTAATGGAGAAATTGGGCGATATGGTAGTTACATATGTAAAAGCGCAAATTAACGCAGGTGCAGGTGCTATTCAAATTTTTGATTCATGGGTAGGGGCATTAAGTGTACAAGACTATCGAATATTTATTAGACCTATTATGGACAAAATTTTCTCGGCACTAAAAGACGAAACAGTTCCTCTTATTATGCATGGGGTAGGAGCAACGCATCTTGCTAAAGAATGGAATGATCTCCCATTAGATGTAGTGGGGTTAGACTGGCGTTTGCCAATTAGAGAAGCAAGGGAAAAAGGAATAACAAAAGCTGTTCAAGGAAATTTAGATCCTGCCATTCTTTTGGCGCCTTGGGACATAATAGAAGAAAAGGCAAAAGATATTATTGATCAAGGAATAGAGCATAATGGATTTATCTTTAATTTAGGGCATGGTGTGTTTCCTGAAGTAGATCCACAAGTTTTGAAAAAATTAACTGCATTTGTTCATGAATATTCTTTAGAAGCATTAAAGAATAAATAATATTTATTTCAGATTGTAGAAAAAGTCCAAAATGCAAACTTTCAATGTGATCGAAAACGTTTGTCGCATCAAAGCGTGAAGCCTTGGGAGAAGCGGAGTTGCCAAAGTAGGTAATGAGTATCCAAGCAAGGCGAGTAACAAAGAAAGCGGGCGTTTGTCGACAGCCTCGAATAAATAATGTTTATTAATTGATTATAGAGATGGGTGAGTGAAAATGGCAAAAAAACAAGTTGGATTATTGGTAATGGCATACGGGACGCCGTATAAAGAAGAGGATATTGAACGATATTATACACATATCAGACATGGCAGAAGACCTACTGATGAGATGCTTGAAGATTTAAAAAATCGTTATGAAGCAATTGGAGGCATTTCGCCGCTTGCGAAAATTACGATAGAGCAGGCCAAAAGTTTGGAAACATACTTGAATAAATTGCAAGATGAAATAGAATTTAAGATGTACTTAGGTTTAAAACACATTGAGCCATTTATAGAAGATGGAGTAAAAAGCATGCATGAAGATGGCATTACAGAAGCTGTCAGCATTGTACTCGCTCCACACTATTCTACATTCAGCATTAAATCATATAATGGCCGAGCAAAAGAAGAAGCAGAAAAACTCGGCGGTTTAACGATTCATAGTATTGACAGCTGGTATGATGAGCCAAAATTTATTCAGTATTGGGCAGCAAAAATAAAAGAAATATTTGCTTCGATGCCATTTGAGGAAAAACAACATGCGGCATTAATTGTTTCGGCACATAGTTTGCCAGAAAAAATTCTGCAATTTGGAGATCCCTATCCTGATCAATTAAAGGAAACGGCTGATTTAATCGCAAAAGAAGCTGGCATTTCTGCCTACTACAACGGGTGGCAAAGTGCGGGGAATACCCCAGATCCTTGGCTTGGTCCAGATGTTCAAGATTTAACAAAAGAGCTGCATAAAAAATATGGCTATAAAGCATTTGTGTATGCACCTGTCGGATTTGTATCCGATCATTTAGAAGTGCTGTATGATAATGATTATGAATGTTTAGTTGCAACAAAAGAAGTTGGCGCCAATTATTACAGACCAGAAATGCCAAATGCACAACCAGAATTTATTGCTGCTTTAGCAACAGTTGTGTTAAATAAATTAAGAGTTGCTGCGATGAATTAACTCAGGCAGGAAATGATAGATGCAAAAAGGGAGAGGAAAATGCGCTTATTCTAGTTATTTTCTTTTCCTTTTTTTGCTTTTTATTAGAAATTAAAAATATTTTTAATGATAGCGTTTGTTTATAAAAGATAGGATGAATTGTTATTGATATAGAGATAACATTATGATATAGTGATAAATGTACTTTGTGACTGAATTGTTCATTTGGTCATTTTTGTATTCATATAAAAATAATATTATTTAAAAGAATAGAAAAATAAAACGGTGGTGAGATATGTGGCGGTGGATCGGAGAAAACAAATTGTTGAAGCTGCATCCAAGTCTTTTGCTACATTTGGCTATAAAGCAACGACGATGGATCAAGTGGCAAAAATTGCAAATGTAGGCAAAGGTACAATCTATACTTTTTTCAAAAATAAGGAGGAACTTTTTTCTGAGATTATTTCTAGATTAATTCAAGAGATGAAAGAAACAGCAGATGATTCGTTTCATCCTGAACGTCCATTTATGGAAAATGTGCATAAAACACTTGTTAAAATGCTAGAGTTTCGCAAAGAGCATCAATTAACAGTGAAACTATTTCAAGAACAGCGGGAAATGGGAACATTAGAAGTAAAAGAGGTAATAGATAGATTAGAAAGTGCAATTGTTCAATATATACGAAATCGTGTCCAAGAAGCGATTGATAAAAGGGAAATTCAACAGTGTGATACGGAATTAATGGCCTTTTTGATTTTTAAATTGTATATTGCCCTTATTTTTGACTGGGAAAAAAATCATGTTCCACTTCAAGGAGAAGAAATAGCTGTATTTTTGGAAAAAACTTTGTTTAAAGGATTGTCCGTCTAAGATAATCCTATTTTTATCAAGGGGAATGACCGAATGAATAAAATGGTCATTAAGTAATGGGAGGTAAAAAAATGAAGACAGGTTCATTAAAAGCGGAAGTTTCGTCTATTTTTAAAAATAGAATGAAGCTGATTTCGATTATTGCGATTATTTTTATTCCAATCTTGTATTCTGGCATTTATTTGTGGGCATTTTGGGATCCTTATGGCAATCTAGAGAAGCTGCCAGTTGCAGTGGTAAATGAAGACAGCGGAGCGAAAATGGATGGGAAAAAATTAGAACTTGGAAAAGATTTAGTAGACAATTTAAAGGAAAGCAATGATTTTGATTTTACTTTTATTGAGAAGGAAAAAGGCTATAAAAACTTAGAAAATCAAAAATATTATATGTTAATTGAGATTCCTAAGGATTTTTCCGAAAATGCTACAACATTAATGGAAGATAATCCGAAAAAATTAGATTTGATATATGTTTCTAATCCTGGCTATAACTTTATTAGTGGTCAAATAGGCAATTCAGCAATGGAGAAAATTAAAGAAAGTGTAAGCAAAGAGATAACAAAAACATATGCTGAATCCATTTTTGACAATATTGGAGAAATGGCAGATGGACTGAAATCAGCAAGTGATGGTGCAAAAAAATTGGAAGAAGGTACATCGAAGGTCCAATCAGGTTCAAAAGATGTATACAATAATTTAGCTACACTTGCTGAAAAATCGATTGCTTTTAATCAAGGGGTTTCTTCAGCCAATGCTGGTGTTAAAGATTTGAAAGATGGTGCAGAAAATTTAGCTGAAGGGTTAGGAAAGCTGCAAACTGGTCAAAGTAACCTTACCGATGCAGCTAGTAAACTCCAAGCTGGAGATCAATCCATTTTAAATGGAATTTCTCAAACAACAGAAGGCATCAATAGTGTGAAAAATAGTATTCCGGCTTTAATAAATGGAACAAGTAAATTAAAGGAAGGTTCTGATACATTATCTAATGGATTGACTAATTGGAGTGAAAAGTCATCAGAATTAGTAGATGGTGCCAAACAGTTAAATGCAGGTACAAAACAATTGCAAGAAACGATTAATTCTATGTTGCCATTGCTTGAAGGAGTACCTGAAGAAAAGCAAAAAGAATTAGCAGCTGCTTTGCAAAGTCTTGTAGATGGAAGTGCATCGGTTGCGGCAAACACTGAAGGTTTATCGCAAGCTGCAAATCAGTTAGCTTCAGGTGGCGAAACCTTATCAACTGGGCTCACAAATTTAAATCAAGGGCATGAGAAATTGCAGTCGGGCGTTAATCAGCTGGCAGATGGGAGTGCCAAGTTGCAAAGAGGATCCCAGCAGCAGGTGGCGGGACAAAAACAATTTATTGCTGGCTTAAATACGTATTCTGATCAATTTGGAAATGCAGTCAACGGTTCTACAGAACTGGTTAAAGGAGTGGAGTCCCTTCAATCAGGGATGGATACATTAGCATCTGGTTCAAGTGCGTTATCTAATGGAACGAATAAATTAAAGGAAGGTTCTAAAGAGTTGGCAGATGGCACAAATTCTTTAGTAGATGGAAGCAAGGAATTGTCTTCTAAATTAAAAGATGGAGCAGATGATGCGGGCTCTATTCATTCTGATGATAAAACATATGATATGGTAGCTTCTCCAGTAGAGCTTAGTGATAAAAAAATTACAGATGTTCCAAACTATGGAACGGGATTGGCTCCATATTTTATCTCATTAGGATTGTTTGTTGGCGCATTAATGCTGTCCATTGTCTTTTCATTTGATGAGCCAGAAGTAATGCCAAAGAGCGGATTCAGATGGTTTTTAAGCAAAACAGCCATTTTAATGACAGTCGGAATCTTACAAGCATTAGTAGTTTCCTTTATTATGCTTGTTGTATTAAAAGTAGATGTGCAAAGTGTTCCTTTATTTATTCTATTTACAATCATTATTAGTCTTGTATTTTTTTCGATTATACAATTTTTGGTTACGACATTAGGAAATCCAGGAAGATTCCTTGTTGTTATTCTATTAATCTTTCAATTAACAACAAGTGCAGGCACATTCCCATTAGAATTAATTCCTGATATATTGCAAGGAGTGCATGCACTCCTTCCAATGTCTTATTCGGTGGCTGGTTTAAAAGCGGTAATTTCAAGTGGTGATTTTGCTTTCATGTGGCATAATGCATGGATTCTAGCAATTTATCCAGCAATCTTTATTATAGGTACGCTTATCTATTTTGTTGCCATGTTTAAACGCAAATATGCAAATGGCATTCAAACAGCAGAGCAATAGAGAAAAGATAGTCTGATCTTTTAGTAGGTCAGGCTCTTTTTTTATTGATTTTCTAAGCAAATGTGCCAATAAAACGAAATTAGAAAAATTAGATGAATAAGACCTGTAGATTAGATATAGTAAATAAGGACATAAATATTACTACTATAAAAATTGTGTTACTATTATAATATGGGAAGATGAAAAAAAGGGGTGTCACCATGCTTTTTATAGATAATAAAGGTATAACGGATCCACGCATTAATTTGGCAATAGAAGAATATGCGGTGAAAAATTTAGACATAAATGAAACGTATTTGTTATTTTATATAAATGAGCCATCTATTATTATTGGCAAAAATCAGAATACAATTGAAGAAATCAATACAGACTATGTAGAAGAAAAAGGCATACATGTAGTCAGAAGGCTTTCTGGCGGCGGAGCAGTTTATCATGATTTAGGAAATTTAAACTTTAGCTTTATTACAAAAGATGATGGAGACAGCTTCCACAACTTTAGAAAATTTACTGAACCTGTTGTAAAAGCTTTGCAAAGCTTAGGCGTTAATGCAGAGCTGAGCGGTCGCAATGATTTGCTTGCAGAAGGAAGAAAAGTTTCTGGCAATGCCCAATACGCAACAAGGGGAAGAATGTTCAGTCATGGAACTTTGCTGTTCCGTTCAGAAATGGATCATGTTGTTGCTGCTCTAAAAGTCAAAAAAGATAAAATAGAATCAAAAGGAATTAAGTCTGTAAGAAGCAGAGTAGCGAATATTACAGACTTTTTGAAAGAAGATATAACGATTGAAGAATTCCGCAAATTACTTTTAGCATATTTGTTTGAAGGAGAAGAAAATATTCAAGAATATGTATTAACAGATGACGATTGGAAGAAGATTCACGTTATTTCGAAAGAGCGGTACCAAAATTGGGATTGGAATTATGGCAAGTCTCCGAAATTTAATATTCAGCACTCCCACCGTTTTCCTGTTGGCCAAATCGATGTACGCTTTGATGTAGTGAAGGGAATTGTAAAGCAATGCAAGATTTATGGTGACTTCTTTGGTGTTGGAGATATTTCGGATATTGAAAATAGATTGATTGGCGTGCGTTATGATCGTGCTGATTTAGAAAAAGCATTAGAAGAAACACCGATAAAACACTATTTCGGCAATGTAACGAAAGAGGATTTTCTACATCTTATTTATTAAGAACCTAAAAATAAGAAGATGCAAAAAAGGGGGCTTTATGTGATGGCCATCTTTTTAGCATCTTCTTATTTTTTGAACAAATACTTCGTTTAATGGGCTTTTCCCCTCAGCTAAGGGAGTATCTAGATGGGTAGAAACCTGCTGAGTAAAAGCCAGATTGAAGTTTCACTTTATCTATAATTTCATAACTTCTAGTTCTAAATGAAAAATTTTGGACTAATTATTATTAATAGGTTGTACTAGGATTGGAGGGATAAAATGGCGAGGAAAATTGGATTTTATACGGTTTTATTTTATGTAGCGTACGGCTTATTTTTTTATTGGTACTTATTTTACCATGCCGAAACAGCTTTGCCTTTTGAATACCAAGGATCACAAGCAGATCCGGCAACTTTTTTAAATAGCAGGGAACTCGCTCTTAGTGAGGAATATTCTAAAGTTCGCAATTTCTTATTTTTTCTGTCCACACCCTTTGAGTGGGTGCTTTACCTCTTTATTTTATTATTTGGTTTATCAAAGGCCTATCAAAAGTGGGGAGAGAAATCAGCGAAGTATAAGCTCCTGCAACAAGGGATCTATTTATTCTGGCTATCTTTAACAGCATATATTGCAACATTTCCATTAAGCTATATCAGCTATACGTTATCGAAAACCTATCATATTTCTACACAAAGTTTTGCAGCATGGATGAAAGATGAGCTTATAGATTTTTGGGTTAATTTTGGTTTTTTGTATCTTTTCGTTGTGGTTATTTATTGGTTGATTAATAAAAGCCAAAAACGCTGGTGGCTATATGCTTGGTTTCTTTCTGTGCCATTTACTTTATTTATTACGTTTATTCAGCCTGTCGTCATTGATCCCCTGTATAACGACTTTACGCCTTTAAAAAACAAAGAGCTGGAAACAAAAATATTGGATTTAGCAAAAAAATCTAATATTCCAGCAGAACATGTTTTTGAAGTGAATATGTCTGATAAAACGAATGCTTTAAATGCGTATGTTACAGGAATTGGCAGCAATTCAAGAATTGTTCTTTGGGACACGACATTAAATAAATTGAAGGATAAAGAAATTCTATTTGTTATGGCACATGAAATGGCTCATTATGTAGAAAAGCATATTTATATAGGAATTGGAATTTCTTTGTTTTTATCATTTATAGGCTTATATATCATTTATAGGTTAATGCATATTATTATAGCGAAATGGGGAGATGTTTTTAAAATTGTAGATATAAAGGATATCCGCTCTTTGCCACTGATGCTTGCGCTAATTTCTCTTCTGTTTTTTGTTTCTAGTCCATTAACGAATACGATATCAAGATATGAAGAGAACAGAGCAGATAAATATGCTGTAGCGATGACCGAAGATCCAGATTCAGGGATTGCGACTTTTCAAAAATTGGCGAAATCAGGATTAAGTGAAGTGAATCCTCCATTAATAGTAAAGATTTTTCGCTATAATCACCCGACCATGTTAGAACGAATAGCTGAACTAGAGGAAGCAAGCGTGCTGAAAAAAAATAGTGAGAAATAAAATAAAAAGAACAAATAGTGGCGAGCCGCGTCCCACACTGATTGTTAGAGGAAGTCTATAGAAGGTAGGTCACATAGACTGGTTATAGCGGGCATTTATACTATTCACCTAGATTTCTCCTGTATTCTTTTAATCTGTTGGATGAGGCAATTAAAAGAAAATGCCACTTATTCTATGTAGGGAACCTCATAGAATAAATGGCATTTTTAGCTTATTTCAACTGCCGAAGCGCTTACATAATTGATTGAATTCAATACTTAATTGATTGAATTTTTCTCTATTTCTTTCATCAATGGCTTTATCAATAAGGGTCATTAAGTTGTCTTTTTCTATTTTTAAGTGGATTTCAGATAGCAGCATATCAATGTAAAGGTCCATCACATAAGTTTTAGCTTTTTTTCTTTTCATAGCATTTAATTTAGTTAACTCAGTGTATGACTTTTCCTTCATTTTCTTCACCCCTGACACCTTTTTAATATTATATGGTGAAATTTTCAAAATATCAATCAAATATTTTAAAAATTAAGAAAATGATGAAAGAGTTTGAATAAATTAAGAAAAATTAAAAGTTTTAATTAATAAATAGTACTTTAGTGCTATGATAAAGGAAAAGATGAAAAGGGAGGGAATTTTTTGGTTTTTAATTCAGAAAATTCGGATAACTATAGTATTAATTTATTAACACTTGCAATTTTTCCATTTACTACAAAAAAAGGAGAACTATTTTCAGAGATATATGAAGGGAATCAGATTATTATTTGCAGTTTGCCGCCAAAAGAAATAATAAACAGAAATTGTATTCACTTGGGCTGCTCCTATGATGGAAAAAAAACAGGGACTCGAGCGCTCATGAATTACAGCTATAAGGTGCCAATTGCAATTGATGCTTTTTCCATTTGCTTTTTTCCTACTCATTCTCCATCCCATACTTCTTGTTCATGGATCTCCGTTTCGCCTATTGTAGAAGTGAAAAAAATCGGATCTTTGCAAACAAATATCATGTTTAAAAATAATGTGGAAATTACGGTCAGCGTTTCCCATCACTCTATTACTAACCAAATATCTAGAAGCAATGCATTGCTGAAAAAGGTTAATTATAATCAAGAACAGAAAAATAGCTCCTCCTTTTTTATTAAAAACGATTATAAAAATAAAAAAGGAGGGAGAAGAAAAAATTGCAAAGAAGATAATGCTCTTTATTCAGATGACAATGAGGAAAATTAAATACAAAAAATCGTTTTGAATTATATTTAATTATTTTTGAATCTTACTAGCACAATTTATATATGCCTTCGTTTATTAACTCCTTGTGTACAGTCCTCACTGTTATTTTAACAAGATCCAAATAAAGCTTTTACTAATGCTGATATCATAATTATTCATAGACAAATAAATAGTTTATTCTATCAAATGATTGTTGTACTGTAGAAATTGTATGTAAGTATTTAGCTTAATTCATGAAAAAAAGTTTATCTAAAGATTAAAAAATGTGTTCGTTAATATAAAAAAAGAATCTTTAACAACTATCATTTGTCTTTTGCTAGTTGAAATTACCTAATAATTGGGTTAAAGTAGCCAATATAAGAATCCTTTCTGTGGTTATTCGGAACAGAAATGGATTCTTTTTGCATTTAATTAATTCCATGTAGGAAAAAGGCTTGGCATAGAAACTTTTATATATAGTCAGTTATTTTTTTTTGATTAGAACAAATAAGAAATTAGCATATTAAATGATAAAAGGATGGTGTGTTATGAAAGAAAAAAAGAGCATAGCAGCTGAACATTTGTATAAATTAAATTCTGTTGTCGACCCTCAAGTAGATAGTAGTGGAAAGGGGTGTTTATATGTTGTTACATCGATCTGTAAAAAAAATGATACATATATTTCTAATATTTATTACAAAAGTTTGGAAGAAGAAAGTGAAGAGATGCAATGGACATTTGGGAAAGATAGAAATCATTCACCTAGATGGTCTCCCGATGGCAAAAAAATTGTATTTGTATCCAATCGAACAGGAAAAAAACAACTATTTATCTTAAATAGAGAGGGAGGCGAGGCCAGACAGCTCACAAATATTCCTAATGGAGCAACCAATCCTGTATGGTCTCCCGATGGCTCAAAGATTGCATTTCAAACAAGACTCTGTAAAGAAGAAAGCATCAATTGTAAAGAGGCTAACATAGATCATACTTACAAAACAGTGCCATTAGAAGTTACAAACATGAAGTATAAATCAGATCAATCAGGCTTATGGGATGGAAAATATCAGCACATAGGAATGATTGATATTAGTACAGGAGAATTAATGGAGATTACTACCGGCGAAAATGATTATTTACTAGAAAGCTGGTCCCCAGATGGAAAATATATTGCGATTTCGGCAGATACACATAAGGATAAGGATCTTAGTTTCTGCTCAGATGTCTTTTTGTATGAGGTAGAAACTAGTATTTGGAAGAAAATAACTTCCGGATCAGGGGATTTTGGAAAAGTAACATGGTCTGCCAATGGAAAGAAAATAGGGTTAATTGGACATGAAAGGGAATATGAAAATGCAACATACTCTAAATTATGGGTATATGATGTTGAGTTAGAGTGGCTGCAATGTTTAACACCTGATTGGGATGCAAATGTTGGAGATGACGCGATTGGAGATTTTCAGCAAGGCGTTGTTACCCCTGGAATGCTGTGGGGAGAAGACAATGAAAGCTTTGTATTTCTAGGAAGCGATCATGGCAATACGATTGTTTATTTTGGACATGAAACAGGAGCGATTTATCCATCTTTAATCGATAATCAGCATGTGTATGGCCTATCAACAGGAGGCAGCCTAAAATGGGCTGTTGTGGCTATAAGCACACCAAAGCTGCCTGGAGATTTATTTCTATTAAACTTAGAAACAGGCGAAGTAAAACAATTAACGGATGTAAACAAACAATTTGTCAAAGAGCATGAATTTGCAAATGTAGAGGCCATTCAGTTTCAATCAAATGATGGATGGGAATTGCATGGATGGCTTATGAAGCCAATAGGTTTTAAAGCAGGGGAAACATATCCATTAACTCTTGAGATTCATGGTGGCCCACATGCTATGTATGCGAATACTTATTTTCATGAATTCCAAGCATTAGCAGCAAATGGCTTTGCTGTTTTGTATATAAATCCTAGGGGAAGTTTTGGTTATGGCCAGCATTTTGTTGATGCAGTTAGAGGAGATTATGGAAATAAGGATTATGAGGATATAATGGATGCAGTCGATTATATTCTTGCAAACTTTGACTTTATTGATGAAACACGATTAGGGGTAACTGGTGGCAGTTACGGAGGATTTATGACAAATTGGATAATAGGACATACGAATCGTTTTAAAGCGGCTGTTACACAACGCTCTATCTCTAATTGGATTAGTTTTTATGGGGTAAGTGATATTGGCTATTATTTTTCTGATTGGCAATTAAAGGCTGATTTAACGGATATGGAGACATTATGGAAGCATTCTCCGTTAGCATATGTAGAAAAAATCGAAACGCCCTTGCTAATATTGCATGGAGAAAATGATCTTCGTTGTCCAATTGAACAGGCAGAGCAATTGTTTATTGCATTAAAAAAACAAAAGAAAACGACAAAATTTATTCGTTTTCCAGAATCGAATCATGAATTATCAAGAAGTGGGAAACCTTCTCTTAGGATAGAACGTCTAAACTATATAAATAATTGGTTTAAAGAGTATCTAATGAAAAACTAGTTTTATCATGCATGAACGGGCTTTTTCCCCGACCTAAGGAATGATAAGAGAAAACGAGAAATCTAGGTGGGCAGAAACTTGCTGAGTAAAAGCTTGGTTGTTAGTTTCACTTTATTTTGAAAGTGGAAAAATTATCTTAAAAAGCATATTTTCTGATATGATAAGAGAAAAGTCATTGAAATAAAAAATTTTAATAAAAAAAATAATAGGATTTTTGACTGAACAATAGTGTATTTCTAGCTAGCAAGGGTAACAATTGTACAGAGAAGGACTAATCTTTTATAATTTTAAAAATCAATGGTCATACGAAAAATGTGGAAGTCACTTAAGGATGAATTTATCACACATGAACAGGCTTTTGCCCCCACCTAAGGGATGATAAGAGAAAATGAGAAATCTAGGTGGGTAGAAACTTGCCGAATAAAAGCCTGATAGAGAAGAACACAGACTACTATAGCGCCCACGTCCTGTGGCAACGTCTGTGTCGCCTATATTCTATAGATCTCAGGGCTGCGATCAGTGGGGTAAGTGGAAAATCTCACTGATTGAAATTTTACTTTATTAGCTGAAAATAGCATGGAAAGGAAACCTTACTGGGATGGAGAGAACAGATTATCAAAAGAAAAGAAAAAAACGAAGAAAGCTTAGAAAGGGCAGAGTATTTTTAGTATTTCTTCTAATGGTATTGATAGTAGGGGCAGCTTATATTTATTTTCAATATAAGCAAGGAGTAAAGCAGTCGGAAGAAAAAGGAGCCATTAACAAGGTTAAGTATGAATTTAATGGGAAAGAGGATGCAACTGGGGGAACCAATGTCTTATTGTTAGGAAGTGATGCCCGAAAAGAGGATGATAAATTTCGGACAGATACAATTATGATTGCTCAATACCATCCAGATACAGGTACCTATAAGATTATTTCCTTAATGCGTGATATGTACGTTGATATACCTGGAAATGGACAAGGTCGCATAAACTCTGCTTTTACGATAGGAGGGCCTGAATTATTAAGACAAACGATTAAAGAGAATTTTGATATAGACTTACAATACTATGCAATCGTTAATTTTGAAGGGTTTGAGGCACTTATTGATGAGGCGTTTCCAGATGGTGTGGAAATGGATGTTGAAAAGAAAATGTCTACAAATATTGGGGTAACGTTAGAGCCAGGATTGCAACATTTAAATGGGAAACAATTGCTTGGATATGTTCGTTTCCGCCATGATGCCATTTCTGATTTTGGAAGGGTAGAAAGGCAGCAAAAAACACTAAAAGCATTGGCCTCCCAAATTTCCAGTGTACAAACTGTTACGAAATTACCTAAGCTTGCTGGGGTAATGATTCCATATATAAATACCAGTATGGATACTGGAGATATCATTTATATAGGAAAAGAACTTATTACAAATAAAGACGTGGAAATAGAATCTATGAGAGTTCCTGTTGATGGCAGTTACCAGGATATGAGGGTAAATGGAGCGGCTGTTTTAAGTGTGGATCTTGAGCAGAATAAACAAGAAATAGCAGAGTTCTTAGCAAATTAAGAAAAATCTTTGTTAAGGAATATCTGGAGAAAATGCTGTGTTTATGTCTTTTAGCAAGCGTTAGAAAGGCTGATTAAATAAGCAAAAATAAAAATGGGTGATTTAGTCATTTTTATAGAAATAGAGCATTTTCTGAATTATTGCAAGTTGAAGTTAAGCAGTTATTGTTTGATGAAAAAAATGAAAAGAATTGATAAATAAAAATGATTCTTTAAAAGGTAGCAAGGGGTTTTTATTAATGGATATAGAGACAATTAAAGCGTGGTTCACTATGGAGAATATCATGCAAATAATTGATAGCTACCGTTCTTTTGGTCCGCTGCCAGGCATCCTTTTACCTTTGCTGGAATCATTTCTTCCATTTTTGCCATTGTTTTTATTTATAATGGCAAATGTAAATGCATTCGGTTTTTGGTTAGGATTCCTTTTTTCATGGATCGGCACCTGTGGTGGAGCGCTGCTTGTTTTTTTATTGGTAAGAAAATATGGACAAAAAAGATTATTAAGTTTTATTAGAAATCATCGGAAGGTGCAAAGGCTGATGATTTGGATAGAAAATCATGGATTTGGACCATTGTTTATCCTTTTATGTTTTCCTTTTACACCGTCTGCACTAGTAAATATTGTGGCAGGATTATCGAGAATTTCAATTGGACAGTATATGCTTGCTGTTTTAATTGGAAAGCTGGTAATGATTATTACAATTAGCTTTATTGGGTATGATTTAAAGTCAATGATTATGCAGCCGATGAGAACCATTCCTATAGCAATTGCTATATTTATTCTGTGGTATGTAGGAAAAAGGATAGAAGAGAAGATGAATCATACGGAAGAAAAAGAAAGAGGAAATGCATAGTGTGTTTTTGAGCTTTAAAACTGGTCTGGAGGGAGAAAGCAGTTGAAGGAAACGTTCAAGAGAGAAGGCAGGGAATGGCTCAAGGCTTTTGCTATTGGGATTATCATTTTTATTATTATTCGTGCTTTTTTCTTCTCCAATTATGAAGTAGATGGTGAATCAATGATGCCCACCTTAGAAAATGGAAATAAGTTGGTTGTAAATAAAATCGGGTACAAGATAAGTAATCTAAAGCATTTTGATGTGATTGTATTCCATGCGAATGAAGAAGATGACTATGTGAAAAGAGTAATCGGACTCCCAGGGGATAAAGTAGAATACAAAGATGATCATTTGTATATCAATGGAAAAAAATACGAGGAGTCTTTTTTAGATAGTTATCGAAGCCAAGTTGCAGCAGGCCGCTTGACTGGTGACTTTACTTTAGAAGAAATTACAGGCAAAAAAACGGTACCGGATGACTCGCTGTTTGTATTAGGGGATAATCGTTTAGGAAGCTGGGACAGCAGGCATTTTGGATTTATATCAATTGATCAAGTAGTTGGGAAAGTAAGTTTGAGATATTGGCCGCTGAATGAATTTCAAATGGACTTTTAGAAATATCCATTATTAAGTGGTTATAGTAATTAGACTAGTTATATTTTAAATGAATTTAACTGGTTTTTTTTATAGAAGTCCGTGTTTGCCAAAAAAGAAATAGGTAAATAAAGGTGTGGGGATTATGAATGAGATGAGTGAATTCTCAAAATTTATAAATGAACATGCAGAAATTCTAGCTGTTGAAATAGTGGAGAATGTTCTTAAGGGGATTAATTTAGCAATTCCAGCTTGGGAGAAAGAACAGGCAGTGTCCATGTATTTTGATTTTTTGGGTTTTTTTGGAAAGTCGCTCATAAATCAAAATAGAGAGAGTGTTCCAGATGGTTTAATGGAGTGGAGCAAAAAAAATGCAGAGCAAGTAGCTTTAGAAGGACAAATTTCAGAAATTGCGATGCGTTATCCGATAACACGAGAAGTAATAACAGATATTATAACAAGGATTAGTATTGAGAAGGGATTATCTGTTAAAGAAAATGCGTATATTATTAAACGCCTTAATGCTATGTTGGATATTAGCTTAATGGAGACTATTTATGCATTCGAAAGGATTACAGATGCTCATAAAGAAGAAATGCAAAAAGAATTGGCGAAGTCGTCCGCTCCTCTTGTGCCTGTCAGCAATGGGGTGGTTGTTCTTCCTATCATCGGAATAATAGATTCTTTTCGAGTAAATTATATTACGGAGCATGTTATTCCGAAGGTAGCTGCATTAAATATTGAGAAAGTGATTATAGATTTTTCAGGTGTTTATATCATTACTGAAGAAAATTCTCGGTATTTTCATGAGATTGGCGAAATGCTCCGTTTAATGGGAATTGAAGTTTTTATTACTGGATTACGTCCAGAATTAGTTCAAGTAGTCATAAAAGGCGCTATCAATAATATTACTAGAAATAATAGTTTTTCAAATGTTCAACAGGCATTAAAAAGCATTCAAAAATAAAAAGAAGCTGTCATTTTAGTCAGCTTCTTTTTATTTTGCTGGCAAGAGCATTTTACCAAAAGTTCTCAGCCTGCTAAATGTCCGTTCACTTTATGGAACAGGTGTTTGTATGATATGATGAAGCAAGATTATTTTAGAATGGGAAGGAGCGGTTAATATGGCAGTACGTCTATTAGCTGGGCGAACTGGAAGTGGGAAAACTGCCCAATGTATAGAAGAAATTCAGAACAAATTGCTAGAAGATCCTCAGGGTAATCCAATTGTTTATTTAGTGCCAGAACAAATGACCTTTTTATCCGATCAGCGTTTAGTGACTGCTGAAGGCATTGATGGCATGTTCCGTGCTCAAGTCTACAGCTTTACAAGACTTGCATGGAGAATTTTACAAGAAACAGGTGGCATTAGCCGCTATCATATTGATAGTGTCGGCATTAATATGTTGATTAGAAAAATCATTGAAGACAATAAAGAAGAATTGATGTTATTTCAAAAAGTTGTAGAGAAAAATGGTTTTATTAGCCAAGTAGAACAGCTTATTACTGAATTCAGAAGATATTGTGTGACAAAAGAAGAGTTGGAATCAAAACAGCAGGATATTTCTGCTGCAAGTGATTCCAAAGCCTTAGAAGATAAGCTTCATGATTTACAGCTTATTTATGCAAAATTTGAGGAAAATATGATTGGAAAATATATAGATGGAGAGGATTACTTTCGCCTTTTGGCAAATAGTATATCGACATCGAGCTATTTGCAGCAGGCGGAAATATATATAGATGGATTCTACAGTTTTACTCCTCAGGAATATTTGATCATCCAGCAATTAATGAACGTATGTAAAAATGTCACGATTACTTTTACATTAGATAAAATTTATAAATATGATTTGCCGAATGAATTGGATTTATTCCGAATGACTGGGGAAGCTTGTCAAACCATTTATTCGATGGCAGAGCAGTCGGGTCTTGAGATTGCAGAAAGAGTGATTAGAAGGCAAAAGGGCAGCAGTGAAGCATCTTTGGAACACTTAGAAGCCCAATTTTCTAGCAGACCTCAATCTCCCTACAAGGGGAAAAGTGCTGTGCATTTTGCAGAAAGTGTCAACAAAAGAGCGGAAATAGAAGGCATCGCAAGAGAAATCTTAAAACTTATTAGACAAAAAAATTACCGTTATCGAGATTTTAGTTTGCTTGCCCGAAATATAACAGAGTATCAACATATCATTGAAACGATTTTTGCAGATTATCAGATTCCTTTTTTTATTGATCAGAAAAGAACAATGAATTTTCATCCGTTGATTGAGCTAATTCGTTCGTCTTTAGAGATTTTTGAGACAAATTGGAGATATGAACCAGTGTTTCGCACCATTAAAACAGAGCTGTTATTTCCATTGCATGAAACAACAACCAGTTTGCGAGAAAAAGTAGATAAATTAGAGAACTATTGTTTAGCTTATGGAATAAAAGGAAAGAAATGGACAAAAAAAGAGAGGTGGAAATATAAAAGAATTTATGGCCTTGAAATGGAACAAGGGATACAAACAGATAATGAACAGAGAGTGGAACAAGAGCTAAATGAATTGCGTTTTGCGTTATCTGATCTATTGCTTCGTTTTGCAGGGCGCTTAAAGCGAGGGAAAACGGTTCGCGCTAAGTGTGAAGCTTTGTATTTATTTTTAGAAGAATTAGAAGTGCCAAAGAAATTAGAGTTATGGAAGACAGAATTAGAGAAAAAAGGGGAGCTTGTAAAAGCGGAAGAGCATGATCAGGCATGGAATAGTGTTGTTGATTTGCTTGATCAATATGTTGAAATTCTTGGCGATGAAGAGTTATCGAATAAACAGTTTGCAAAAGTTCTTGATGCAGGACTTGATACACTGCGTTTTTCCCTTGTGCCTCCAGCGATTGATCAAGTATTAATTGCAGATTTAGAAAAATCCCGTCTTGATAATATTAAAGCAGCATTCGTAATTGGCTTAAATGAAGGAGTTTTCCCCTCAAAGTTTGCGGATGAAGGGATATTTGCAGACAGTGATAGGGAAAGTCTCATCCAAAATGGCATGAAGATTGCTCCTACAAGCAAAACAAGATTATTGGATGAAGAGTTTTTAGCTTATAAGGCATTTACTACGCCAGCCGATTATTTATATATAACATATCCGTTAGCAAACGATGAAGGAAAATCGCTCCTTCCATCCGTTTATATAAAAAGATTAAGAGATTTATTTCCAGATGCCAAGACGTCTTATTATATGGCAGATCCCAAAGAATTATCAGAATCTGGGCAACTAGAATATGCCGTTTCATGGAAAACAAGCTTGTCTTATTTAACCGGCCAGCTGCAATTTAAAAAGCGCAATTATGCGATTTATGACTTTTGGTGGGATGTTTATAATGCCTACATGGATAATTGGGACTGGAAGGAAACAGCAACAAAGGTGTTTTCTAGTCTTAACTATCAAAATGGAACAAATAATTTGACAGAACGGACAACTTTGGATTTATATGGAAATGATATCGCGGCAAGTGTATCACGTATGGAATTATTTCAGTCATGCCCATTTTCGCATTTTGCCAATCATGGTTTACGCTTAAAGGAGCGCCCAGTTTTTCGCTTAGAGGCACCGGCTATTGGCGACTTATTTCACGCTGCCTTAAAGATTATTGCAGAAACGGTTATGCAAGATAATCTATTGTGGTCTGATTTAACAAGAGAGCAATGTGAAAAGCTGGCAAGAGACGCGGTAGACATATTAGCTCCAAAACTGCAAAATGAAATATTATTAAGCACGAATCGCCATCATTATATAAAAAGAAAGTTAGAACAAATTATCAGCAGAGCTTCTTATATATTAAGCGAACATGCCAAAATCAGCGGTTTTTCTCCTGTTGATTTAGAATTGGAATTTGGTCCAAAGGGAAAAATTCCGTCACTTACTTTTGGATTGAAAAATGGCAGGAAGATGGATTTAGTTGGCCGGATTGACCGTGTAGACAAAGGCGAAGTCGACAATGAAATGTTTTTGAGAGTAATTGATTATAAATCGAGCGCCCATGAATTGAATATGAATGAAGTGTATTACGGGCTATCGCTGCAAATGCTGACCTATCTGGATTTAATTATTACCAATAGTTCTTTGCTTGTAGATAAAGAAGCGCATCCAGCAGGGGTGCTTTATTTCCATGTTCACAATCCGATGCTTGCGAGCAAAAAAATCTTAACATTAGAAGAAATAGAAGAAGAGTTGCTAAAGAAATTTAAAATGAATGGTTTAATGCTAGGGGAAGAAAAAGTAATCAACTTAATGGATGTCACGTTAGAAAAAGGGGATTCAGCAATTGTTCCTGCAGGTTTGAAAACAGATGGAACATTAACAAAACGGTCTAAAGTTGCGACGAAAGAAGAGTTTCGCTATTTGCAGCGATTTGTCCGCAATAAGTACGTAGAAATTGGAAATAGCATTACGGAAGGAAATGTCGATATAGCACCATATCGATTAAAGGAAAAGACCCCATGTACTTTTTGTGCATTTAAATCTGTATGTCAATTTGATGAGACACTAGAGACAAATCAGTTTCGTCCTTTAGTATCTTACTCTAAAGAAGAAGCACTTGAGCTGATAAAAAGGGAGGCAGAGAAAATATGAGACAAACCAACATTCCTCAAAAGCCAAGTGATGTCACATGGACAGATGATCAATGGAAAGCAATCATGGCAAATGGCCAGGATATTTTAGTTGCTGCTGCTGCTGGATCTGGAAAAACGGCTGTTCTAGTAGAAAGAATGATTCAAAAAATTGTAGCAGATGCTCCTATTAATGTGGACGAACTGTTAGTTGTTACCTTCACTAACGCATCAGCCGCTGAAATGAAACATCGAATTGGTGAAGTATTGGAAAAACAATTGAATGCAAATCCAACTTCCCAGCATTTAAGAAAGCAATTAGCTTTATTAAATAAAGCACATATTTCAACCATCCATTCTTTTTGTTTGGAGGTTATTCGAAGGTTTTATTATTTGATTGATCTTGATCCTGGCTTTCGAATTGCCGATGACACGGAAGCGCAGCTGCTTCGTGATGAATGTTTAGAAATATTATTTGAAGAAGAATATGGAAAAGCCGAGAATAATACTTTTTTTGATCTTGTTGATGCTTTTACAAACGATAGAAGTGACGATGCTTTGCAGAAAATTATTCAAGAAGTGTATGACTTTTCTAGAGCAAATCCATCACCAAATGCTTACCTTTTTTCCGTTATTAACATGTATGAATTAGAAGAGGACAGCAAGATTGAGGAATTGCCTTTTGCTAAAGACTTATTATTTGATGTTGCGCTTCATTTGGACGGAGCAAAAAAGCTTTTGGAATATGGAAAGAAATTAACACAGCGTTCAGGTGGACCGGTCCCACGAGAGGCTAATTTTAATGATGATTTAGCTTTCGTGGAAGTGCTTATTCAAGCAAAAAATGATGGATGGCAAACATTGTATGAAGCAATGCAGTCTTTAAAATTTACGCGAGCTAAACCTTGCAAAGGTGATCAATATCTTCCAGAATTAGTGGAAGAAGCACAGCGAGTAAGAGAAAAAGCTAAAAAAATTCTGCAAGAAATGCAAAGTGAATTATTTTCTAGAATGCCGCAAAGTTTTTTAAGAGATATGAAAGAGATGAGGCCATATGTCGAAACGCTTGTTGGACTTGTCCAGAAATTTTCACAGTTGTATCAGGCAGCAAAAGCAGAGAAAGGGTTAGTGGATTTTGCTGACTTGGAGCATTTTTGTTTAGAAATATTAAATGATCCAGAAGCAGCTGCAGAAAATGCAATAAGACCTTCTAGTGCTGCTGAAGTTTATCGGGATCAATTTAAGGAATTATTAATAGATGAGTATCAAGATGGTGTGACACGTTGCTAATTGAAAAGATTAGCCACTAGCGCATTTTGCTAGGAGAACTAAGAAACCAGATGAGTCGAATGAGGAGGTAACGCTCTGAAAGGCTCGACCTAATACTCCGAATAGCTTCATTTTGTGCAATCAAAATGTGGTTATAAGCTCGGTGAAGTCAGTTGAATATCACCCTAATTATAGGAAAGCGAAGTGGAGGCATTTTGTGTGATAGATAGACTGGGGTTCTACAAAAATACACACGGTTAGAATTTGGAGAAAAAATTCCCTAATGACAAAATTCCGAATGTACGGCTCTAGAGGTATAGGTACTCGAAAGGGTATTCCAACTTATTGTTGGGTTAGTGAGGTGGAGTAAAATTCGTCTTTATGAAACACCTTATGATGTTATAGGCATCATCCAGCTAACAGGGCTAAAGGAATGACCTAAATGTATTATATGTACAGATATGATTTCTTGGAACGTGGGAAGCTGACTACTTGGAGAGATTGCACTCGATGAAAAGGTATAAGGGAAAACTTAACTGTATAACCTTATTTTAAGTCAGTGAAAGTGATGGCATAGTACCTGCGAAGCCGTGATAATAAGCGGTGGAGGGATAGCCATTAGTCAATTGTATGAATAACTAAAACATTACTTTATATTATCAGGTTCTCGTATGACTAAAAGAAATGCAAACACCAAATGAATTTCAAAAGTGGTGAGAGTATTGACTGATACAGCAAACAAAAAAGTTTTAAAACGCCAGTCTTTACGAAACAATGAGTATTACGGTATGCAACAAACCTTCGATCAGCTTTACAAAGAAAGTCAAAGCAACAAAAAATTTAAAAATCTCTACGAACTTATAGTGAATAGAGAAAACATTCTACTAGCATATAGAAACATCAAGAAAAATAAAGGCTCTTTCACCAAAGGCATAAACGAATCAACAATCATCACAATAGGTGAAAAAGAACCCGAAAAACTCGTTAATTATGTTAGAAAAAGATTAGAAAATTTTACTCCACATAAAATAAGAAGAAAAGAAATACCAAAAGCCAATGGCGGAATCAGACCGTTGGGAATACCGACAATTGAAGACCGCATTATACAACAATGTATAAAACAAGTCCTAGAACCAATATGCGAAGCAAAGTTCCATCATCACAGTTATGGCTTTAGACCGAACAGAGGAACGCTACACGCATATTCAAGGGCAGTAACGTTGGCGAATATTAACAAACTGCACTATGTGGTTGATATAGACATCAAAGGCTTCTTCGATAATGTCAATCATGGAAAACTTCTAAAACAAATGTGGAATCTAGGAATTCAAGATAAAAGAGTAATCTCCATAATTAGCAAACTGTTGAAAGCCGAAATAGTCGGTATAGGAAAATCTGACAAGGGTACTCCTCAAGGAGGTATTCTAACACCACTACTATCAAACATAGTTCTCAATGAACTTGATTGGTGGATTAGCGATCAATGGGAAACTTTCAAAACAAGGAAAAATTATGAGAGAGAACGTATCATAAGTGGTAAAAGAAGGCTGGATAGGTCTGTAAAATATAAGACTTTAAAAAGAGCCACAAAATTAAAAGAGATGTTTATTGTTAGATATGCAGATGATTTTAAGATCTTTTGTAGAGACCACAAAAGCGCCTTTAAGATTTTCGAAGGAGTTAAAAAGTGGTTAAAGGAAAGATTGCATCTCGATATTAGTAAGGAAAAATCGAAGGTAATAAATTTAAGAAAGAACTTTTCTGAATTTCTTGGTTTTAAAATGAAAGTGACGAGGAACAAGAAAAAGCATACCGTAAAATCATTCATGACTGACAAAGCGAAAAGAAATGCAACACAAAAAATCAAAGAAAACATCAAAAGAATCAAGAAAAATACCAGCGCTCGAGAAGTGTCCAAAATTAATGCAACAATCTTAGGGCTTCAAAACTTCTATCAGCAAGCAACAATGGTAACAAAAGATTTTAGTGAAATTGCATTTTCAGTCAAACGAAACCTATATAACAGCTTAAAAGATGTGTCATCCGAAAATGGGGAACTTAGCAAGTATTACAAAACTCACTACAAAGATTATTTACGCAAGAAAAAGACATTTGTAGCAAAGGTCGCAATATTCCCTATTGACGGTGTTAAACACAAGAACCCGAAGAACTTTACTCAAGAAATAAACAACTACACAATTGAAGGTAGAAGTCTTATTCATAAAACACAAAAGTCAGTTTCAGAAGGAATCATAAGGTATCTTATGAAAAATCCCGTAATCAATCAAAGTATGGAGTACAACGATAACCGTATATCAAAATATATTGCTCAAAAAGGGATATGTTTCGTAACAGGAGAACCGCTCCTTCTGAATAATATGGAATTACATCATAAGAAACCCAAGTCATTAGGTGGAAATGATGAATATAATAACCTAGTTTTTATAACTAAATCCATACACAAACTGATACACGCAACAAGAGAAGAAACAATTGAAAACTATCTTCAAATGATAAAAGTAACAAAAGAATGTAAAGACAAGGTGAACAAACTTCGAGTTATGGCTGGAAATAAAGTATTAGTTTAAAGATTCACAATTGATGGAACGCCGTATGAGGGGAAACTCTCACGTACGGTGTGAATGGGGGGAAAAGCCGGAGATCATCTCAAAGGCTTACCTATCCATATTGAATTTAGTGCAAGAGTCGATTCTTCAGCTTGTCACGGCAGATGATGAGGTCAATGGAAATTTATTTATGGTGGGCGATGTGAAACAATCCATATATCGATTTCGGCTGGCAGAGCCTAATCTATTTTTATCTAAATATCTTCGTTTTCAGACAAGAGAAGATTCTGGCTATAAAATAGATTTGGCGAGAAACTTTAGAAGCCGCAAAGAAGTGCTTTATGGAACAAATTTTATATTTAAACAAATTATGGGTGTAATGGTCGGCGAAATTGAATATGACGAAAGTGCAGAATTAGTAAAAGGTGCATCCTATCCAGAAGAAACCTCTTATCCTATCGATCTTATTCTTGTTAATCAAAAAACAGCAGAAAAAGAAGAGGGAGACAAATCAGAAGGTGAAAATGAAGAATATGATGCAAAAGATTTGGAACAATCTGTGCTTGAAGCTAAAGTAATTGCTAAACAAGTGACAGAGCTATTAGAGAATCATCATGAAGTCTATGACCCGAAAACTAAAAGCTATCGTCCAATTCGATATAAAGATATGGTTATACTTCTTCGTTCTATGACGTGGGCACCGCAAATTATGGAGGAACTAAAGCAATTTAATATTCCTACTTATGCAAACCTTACAACAGGATATTTTGAATCGACAGAAGTAAATATTATGATGTCTTTATTAAAAGTGATCGATAATCCATATCAAGATATCCCTCTTGCTTCTATTATGCGTTCTCCGATTATGGGGCTAAATGAAGAGGAACTTAGCAGAATTAGAATTGCAAATAAACAAGGGTCTTTTTATGATGCAGTACAAGCATTTCTATATGAAAAGGCAAATCGGGAAGAAGCATTGTATGATAAAATAAGACCATTTTTTGATATGCTGCAAAATTGGCGAACACAAGCAAGACAGGGGGAAGTGTCTGCGCTTATATGGAAATTATATCGTGATACTCATTTTTATGATTTTGTTGGTGGATTGCCAGGAGGAAATCAGCGCCAGGCAAATTTGCGTGCACTATATGATCGAGCAAGACAGTATGAGGCCACTTCTTTTCGGGGGCTATTCCGCTTCTTGCGATTTATTGAAAGAATGCGCGACAGAGGAAATGATCTTGGTGCAGCACGTGCGTTAACAGAACAAGAAGATGTTATTCGGATTATGACTATACACAGCAGTAAAGGACTTGAATTTCCAGTTGTATTTTTAGCTGGCATTGGCAGAAACTTTAATACAATGGATTTAAAAAAATCTTTTTTGCTAGATAAAGATTTAGGCTTTGCAACAAAGTATATTCATGTGAAAAATCGCATCTCTTATCCAGCGCTTGCTCAAATAGCATTTAAGAAAAAGAAAAAAATGGAGATGCTTGCAGAAGAAATGCGAGTATTATATGTGGCGTTGACTCGAGCAAAGGAAAAATTAATACTAGTAGGATCGATTAAAGATATTGAGAAGTCCAAAGAAAAATGGGGACAAATGACGAGTCATAATAATTGGCTATTAGATGAATTTGACAGAGCTTCTGCCAATTCTTATTTGGATTGGATTGGTCCAGCATTAGTTAGGCATCAAGAAAATATTTCTCTTCATTCAGAAAACTTTTATAGTTTCCCGATGATAGGAGAACACCCATCATCATGGAATATCCATATTCTTTCGAAAGAAGAAGTGCTAGAGTTTCAGAATGAACAGGAAGAGGAAGATAATCAATGGCTTAACAAGGTAACAACAGGAAAAAAAATCGATAAAGAATCCCCATTTAAAAAACAACTGCAGGAAGTTTTCGCTTGGAAGTATTCTTATTTGGACAGTACGGTTTCTCGTTCAAAACAATCGGTTTCTGAGTTGAAACGACAAGGAGAAAAACAGGATGAGGAAGGAGGAAAAGAGCTTTTAAAGAAAGAAAGCAAACCATTATGGAATCGTCCACGCTTTATGCAGGAAAAGAAATTGACCCCTGCTGAAAGGGGAACGGCTATGCATATGGTGATGCAGCATATCAACTTAGAAGAAACGATTACAGCAAAGTATATAGAACGTCTAGTAGAAGAAATGATCACAAAAGAATTACTGACAAAAGAGCAGGGAGAAGTGATTGAGGTCTCTGCTATTGTCTCCTTTTTCGAATCTGAAATTGGGCAAAGGATGTTAAATGCTGATAAATTAGTAAGAGAAATTCCTTTTAATATTGCCTATCCTGCAAGTAAAGTATATGAAAATTGGTCTGGAAGTGATGAATCAATCCTTGTTCAAGGAATTATTGACGTATATTTTGAAGACGAGAAGGGATCGGTTCTGCTTGATTATAAAACAGATACAATTACAGGCAAATATAAAGGCGGCTTTATAGAGGCAAAACCAGAATTATTTAAAAGATATAAACAGCAAATAGATCTATATACAGATGCATTAGAAAAAATCCTTAAACGAAAAATCGACGAAAAATACTTATTTTTCTTAGATGGCGGCAATCCTTTGAAAATGGATAGTTGATCAAAAACTGTTTGATTAAATAAAAATCGCCCACTTCAACTTAAGAGGGCGATTTTTTATTTAGTTATTCGCTAAATTTGGCTGGTCGAGAAGACTAGTGTCTATATAATTACTTGCATTAATACCGTTATTTGTAATAATAAAAGCTCCCGTATTGGAAGTTCCCGAACCTAATGTTGCTTTTGAATTGCCCTTTGGGGAAATAAATAGTGAATCTCCAAACTGAACAATACCTTCTCCTACATTGACAATTTGAACAGGACCTACTATTGCTGGCAAAATGGTACACCTCCTTATTTAACAGCTTATTTTCTATATATTCATCTATTTATGTGACATTGGATACATCAAAGGGAATTTCATTCGGCGCTTCTAGCTGTATCATGTTATTCTCTGTTGAAGTAGCCTTTGGTGCATCAAGTTGTCTAATATGCTTAATTCTTACTTCTGCATATAAATGGCGACAATTGCCGATTTGCAGCAAGGAAGCGGCTGAGACCCCAGTAATATTAACATTATTTACTTTAATAATTGGTTTTAAATTTTCAAAATGACATGTTATTTCTTCCTCGATTGGCGGGAGGAGAATTGGTTCTGAATAGATTAAGTAATCATTAAAAGAACCTTCTATCCCGTAAAAGACTTTTTTTTGTCTTTGTACAGCTAAAGCCCGCGACATAGCTTGAAAATAGCTGGCGTCTCCAATTTCAAAGATAGATGAAAAAGACAGTATAGTAGCTTTTGCTTTATTGACTACAGAGGTTCTTTGCAGCATTTTTTTTATCCTTTCGGAACAAGAGGGACAAATGGGCCAATAATTAGAGATTCAGCAGGAGTATCGAATGTAGAAGCTAGCTGAATGGTCTGGGCATCCCCAATTAAACAAATGGAAGAACTTGAAACCCCGATAATATTAATATCTCCGACACTTAACTCTCGATTGTATACTTGAAAGTTCATTCATCTTTTCGTCCCTTCATATTTTCTGGAATATTGCTTAAAAAAAGATGCACACCATTTATCATTTCCTGCTTTAGAGAATCAATGGTTTTATCTACGAATTGATTTTGGTCATCCTCCTTGCTGCGATGCAATTGCTGCAGATAATATTGAATTCTCGTTGGCAATTGTTTTGTAATATCTTCCTGTATAAAAGTAATATATGATTCATCTTCCCCTAACCCTAATTCAACTTGTTTATTTGTAATAATTTCAGGCAGCTCCAATTGAATAAACTGATGTATAGCTTCTTCTATTTCCATAGAACGGGACATCATTTGCTTAGGATCTAGTGGAGGATAAAAAGGACCATTTGGATTTACAGGACCCTTCGGATTAATGGATAATTCTTCGATTTTTTCTAAATCTGCTGGGTTGAGTCCGATATTTAAGGTTCCGTCTAATCTTTCAATCTTTAGTTGATCAAAGCTGTAGTCAATTCGATCAACATGAACAGAAGGTTTCTCTTTCATCACTGTTAGTTCATTTGTTAATGTAGAGACAGTCTGCTCCAATTTTTTTATTCTTTTTTCAAGGAACTGTAAGTAGGAGCGCATTTTTTCACTATATTGGTAAAATTCCTGCGACATAAAAGATAACCTCCTTTTTACGATTTAGCAGGAGCTTGAAGAGGAACAGCAGGTGAAAAAAGCAAACTTTGATCTGCAATATCTAAAGGCTCTGATTGGGTACCTGGAGCAGATTCACTAAACCCTCCGGTGTTATATAAATAAGACGAGGGCTTAATAATCCCTGCACTGCCTACTTGAAATACAGATGAGTTTGTAATCCCGCCAATTTTAATGGTATTAATTGTAATTGACTGTTGGATAAAATAATTCATTTTTATCACCTTTAAGTTCTTTTTAGGCGTTCAAGTAATTTCCTTGGTCTGCTCCATCATTATCAAATGTATTCGTTGAACTTTGGTAGTTCGTTATGCTTAAACCATCTCCTGTATTAAAAGAACCTGATCCTGCAAAAGTTTTTGCATTTGAGATGGGCATCATTTTATAGACATCTCCAATATTAAAGATGGCACTGCTTCCTACGTTAATTACTTGTGCCACTCCAACAATAGCTGGCATAATCAACATCCTTTGTATAAGATTCTTTTTACATACTATGTGAAAGTAGGTAAGTGGTGATATATTCGCCTAAAGATTCATGTTCTCTTAATTAGCGTATTCAGCAAGTAGGTTGGACTATTACAGCAAATTAGAAGAATAGAGCACTTTCTTTATATGAAAAACAACAGGTGTGAAAATACAGAAAATTGGGGAATAGTACATATTAAAGGATGTGTCTATGAAGGATGATGAGTGAATAAGAGAAAGGGCGTCTATAATATTTTAGCTGTACATATAAAGGATTAGAGTAATATTTTTTTATCATGCATTAACGGGCTTGTGACTCCCTAGCTAAGGGATGATAAGAGAAATCTAGGTGGGGAAAAGCCGGATATAAAAGTACAAAGAAGCTGCCGCGCCCTGTGGCAACATTTGTGTGATCTTATATCCATAGGCACCCACTAACAATCAGTGAGAGACATGGAAAAACCCTACTGATTGTTAGTTTCACTTTATTCGAAAAGAAAATAAACAAGGAGTGTTTTGTGATGAAGAAAAAGTATAGTGGCATTATTATTGCAATTATTGTTATAGCTGTTCTAGTGATACTTTTTATGTCCAGCTATAACGGATTTGTTAATGCCCAAGAAGATGTGGATCAATCCTATGCACAAATTGAAAACCAGCTGCAAAGAAGGCTTGATTTAATCCCGAATCTTGTAAATACAGTCAAAGGGTATGCTTCACATGAAAAAGAAGTAATTCAATCCATTTCGGATGCACGGGCAAATTTGGCAGGAGCGACGACACCAGAGGAAGAGGCAACTGCAAATGCGCAGGTGTCAAGTGCTTTAAGCCGTCTTCTTGTAGTGGTGGAGAATTATCCGAATTTAAAAGCGGATAAACAGTTTACACAGCTGATGGATGAATTATCCGGTACAGAAAATAGAATTTCTGTTGCTCGCAAAGACTATAATGAACAAGTGGCCTCCTATAATAAAAAGGTAAAAAGGTTCCCGGGTGCTATATTAGCGCGTATTAGCGGATTTGATGAAAAGGAATATTTTAAGGCAAATAGTAATGCAGAAAACGCTCCAGAAGTAGACTTTGGAGGAAGCGGAGAATGACTGCCAAGTTATTTTCTGCTTTTTGTGCATGTGTTTTTTTTCTTTTTGCTTGTGGAAGTACATTTGCTGCAGAGAATGCAATTCCAAAGCCTGTAGGAGATATTTACGTACAAGATTTTGCTCATTTATTGAGTGATGACCAAAAGCAGGAATTAAACCAACTAGGCCGCACATTAGAAGATAAGACGACAGCACAAGTTGCTGTTTTATCTGTACAAACAACAGGGGAAAAAACAATTCAGGAATATGCTAATGAAGCTTTTCGGACTTATGGCATTGGCGATAAACAAAAAAATAATGGTGTACTTTTAGTGGTTGCTATTAAAGATAGAAAGGTAAGACTCGAAGTCGGCTATGGATTGGAAGGAAGAATACCAGATGGCAAAGCTGGAAGAATTTTAGATGAATATGCTCTTCCTTATTTGCAAAATGAAAAACCAAATAAGGCGCTAATAGAAACATATAAAGTACTTGTAAAGGAAGTATACGGAGAATATGGCATAGAAGCACCTGAAGGACTAGCAGCTGATAAACCAGTTCAGCAAGGAACAGAAACTGGTTTTCCAATGTGGATTATTATTATAATTGTTGTAGTATTATTATTTTTAGATTTTAAATTTTTTGGTGGCACAATCACCTATGCAATTCTGTCGATTCTTTCCCGTGGTGGACGAGGCGGAGGTGGTGGTTATGGAGGCGGACCAAGAAGTGGTGGTGGCGGCTCCTCTGGAGGGGGAGGGGCTGGGAGAAGTTGGTGAATTACTTGGTGATTTTTTAAAGTGGCATCAATTAAAGAACAATAAAATGACTCAGTGTAGTTTGTTCTCAATTGCTGCTGCTTTTTTTCCTTATTTTTGAATGGAAATAGTTGAAAGTTTATAATAAAAGGGATGATTATACAAGTTAGGGGTGAAGGGATGAAATTAGTAACAGCATTGTATCAAGGAAAAGAAATGGTAGGTTTATTGGGGGAGCTAGAGGATAAAGTGCTGCTAGTTAAACATGTTGAAAGGAAATGTTTTGATAGTAAGGTCTTTGCTGATACGTTGCTTATTTGTCTTCAAAATGGCGAGCAATTTTTAAAAGATATGAATTCACTTATTCAATGGGTGGAAAACAATCAGCTAGAAGGCGAATTATACATTCCACTAAAAGACGTAAAATTACTTGCACCTATTCCGAAACCAGCTAAAAACATTTTTTGCGTCGGAAAAAACTATGCAGAACATGCAATAGAAATGGGAAGCAAAGACGATATACCTGAACATGTGATGATTTTTACTAAAGCTCCAACAACAGTGATTGGGCCTAATGAACAAATTCTTCTCCATAAAGAAGTAACAGAACAGCTTGATTATGAAGGAGAGTTAGCCGTTGTTATTGGGAAAAAAGGACGAGGAATAAAAAAAGAGGAAGCCTTTGATTATGTTTTTGGCTATACCATTCTGAACGATATTACAGCAAGGGATCTGCAAAAAAAACATAAGCAATTTTTTATTGGAAAAAGCCTAGATAACAGTGCACCAATGGGACCTTGGATTGTTACAAAGGATGCAATCAAGAATCCGAACCACTTGCAGGTACAAACAATGGTGAATGGGGAAGTAAGACAAGATTCCAATACAGAGCATTTTATTTTTCCAATCGAAGAAGTAATAAGTGTTTTATCCAAGGGCATGACATTGGAGCCAGGCGACATAATTGCAACAGGAACTCCTGCTGGTGTGGGGAAAGGATTCAAACCACCCCGTTTTTTAAAAGCAGGAGATAAAATAGACATAAAAGTAGAGAATATTGGCGTTTTAACCAATATTGTAGGGGAAAGCAGCAAGTAAGACACTGCCTGCCACTTTAAATTATGATAAGATATTAAAAGAAAAGGAGGGGACATACTTATGATACATGCACATATAACTTCATGGGCATTGGCGCTTATTCTTTTTGTGATAGCACTAGTATTGCATAAAAGCGGCAAAGCAAAAGGCAGCAAAATTGTACATATGATTCTTCGGTTAATGTATTTATTTGTAATTGGAACAGGCATTTGGATTCTCATTTCTTTTGGAAGTCTTCCAGTAAAATACTTATTAAAAACACTAGTAGGACTATGGGTTGTTGTAATGTTTGAAATGATTCTTGTTCGTACAAAAAAGGACAGAAAAACAAGCATTCTTTGGATACAATTTATTGTAGCACTAGTGCTAGTTCTCTATTTAGGAATGACATTGCCGATGGGAATTTGGCATTATTAAAAACAAAAACACTAGAAAAGGACAATGCGTAGTGAAAAACTCGATGCATTGTCCTTTTAATTAGTTGCGGCCCAAACACTAGTTAATATCTTGCAATGCGTTCTTTTCTTTCAATCTCCAACTTGAGCCTTAGCTCCTTTAGTGTTCCGCCTTTCCCACAGGGGCACTCCAATCAGCAGAGTATAAAAAATAACAACTGGCTTTAACACAACCATTTTTTTATTGCCAGTTTTATCCTCTTTTGATACGTTAAAAGCACTAACAGAAATGAGGTGAAAGGAATGTGAGAACTTATTATCCGAAATTATTGCTGTTATTGTTTTTATTGGGAAGTGTATTATTTACTGCTTTTTCTTATCATATTTCGTTTCTTATTCTGCTTTTTTCATCATCTTGTATTCTTGCATTATTTTTTATTACTCCGATAGTGAAGAAAAAAACAGCATTTTATATTTTGATATTTATTCTAATAGAAGCTTTAGTCATATTAATGGATAGACAATTTGTAGTTTATTTATATGCTATATTGCTATTTCTTTTAATAGAATGCAGCAAAGAGTTGGCGGTATATACTTTTCGGATTCTTTTAATTGCTCTTGCAATCATTAATTTGTTAATCTTTTTCTTTTTTTATTCTTCCTTTGTGCTTATGTATTTATGTGGAACGAGTTTAATTGTTATCCTTTTATATCGTGTAAATGAAGTATCCCAGGATTATTTACAAGTAAGAAATGCATATGAATCTTTAGTTAATGAATTTCGCATTCAAAAGCGACATGCTTATCAAAATGAAAAGGCAGCCAGACTGGAAGAGCGCAATCTTATTGCAAGAGAAATGCATGATGCAGTCGGACATAAGTTAACGGCTTTACTAATGCAAATCGAGCTGTTTAGAATTCAAGAGAAGAACGACTCTTTTAATATCCTGAAAAATATGGCTTTGGAATCATTAGAAGAAACGAGAAAAGCTGTACGCATTTTGCAGGAAGAAGAACTTCATGGAATTTCCTCTGTTTTGCATTTAATAAAAAAATTGGAAAGTGAAAATACGGTTTATGTTCATTTGACAACCAAAAAGGGAGTTCTTCAAGTATCTATAAATAATCACCAAAGCACAATCCTATACCGCATTATGCAAGAGGGATTAACGAATGCAATGAAATATGCCAGTTCTAAACAAGTTTTTATTACATTAAGTATTTCTCCAATTGGCCATATTATGTTTGAATTAAAAAATAAGTATGTGCATAAACATTCATTACATGAAGGGTTCGGACTGAAAAATATGAAGAAGCGCATAGAAGAAATTGGCGGAACATTACATATATATCAAGTAGAAGATCAATTTATTGTACAAGGAACAATGCCTGTAGAGGAGATAAAAATATGATAAGGGTGCTAATAGCAGAGGATCAGGGGATTGTAAGAAATGGTTTGAAAATGATTATTGAGCAAGACCCAGACATAAAGGTTGTTGCAGAAGCGGAAAATGGCAAAGAAGTATTAAGGCAATTAGACATGTATGCAGTAGATATTGTATTAATGGATATACGAATGCCTGTTATGGATGGAATAGAAGCAACGGAACAAATCAGGAAAATATTTCCGAATGTAAAGATATTAATTTTAACAACATTTAATGACGAAGAGTATGCGATTCAAGCATTTAAAAAAGGGGCAAATGGATTTTTATTAAAGACAACAGACAGCGCGTATTTATTGCAGAGCATTAAAAGCTGTTTGGCAGGGGGAATGTCTATTCATAATGAAGTGGCTCCAAAATTGATGTCAAAGCTTCTTTCAAAAAATAAAACAGAACCTACCATACAGCATAATTATCATTTAACAGATAGAGAAAAAGAAATCGTTCAACATATAGGATTGGGAAAAACCAATAAAGAAATTGCGGGGGAGTTATTTTTATCTGTGGGAACAGTAAAAAATCATATTACACAGATTTTAACCAAACTAGAATTAAGAGATCGGACACAGCTTGCTATTTTTGCAGTGAAAAATGATTTTATTTAATTTGGATAGGATTATGTTTATCCCGCATTAACGGGCTTTTGACCTCCACCTCAAAATTATGAGAAGAAAGGAGAAATTTAGGTGGGGACAACTGCCCGTAAAAGCCCGATTGGTTCAACTAACAATCAGTGGGGATGGAAAAAAAAACGCTGATTGAAGTTTCACTTTATTGTGCTGTATTTATGTGTTTAGGTAAAGAATCTTCATTTAGATGCAAGTGAGAAAGTATGCTTTTTTGAATTGTATTATGAAATAAAACTGTTTAAAAAGGGGAAGAGAAATCTTTTCCTTTTTATTTTGAAGTGAATATGTCGAGAGTCTATGACTTAAGTCATTTATTTTTCTGTAAGAAGTGACCTTTAGTTATAGGAGCATAGGAGAATTTTCTTTAAGATAGGAAATAGAAAGGATGATGATACATGTTAGAAATAATAAAGTTGTCCAAAGCATATAAGCAAAAAAAGGTAGTTGATTCAATTAATCTGTACTTGGATAGTGGAGAAACGGTTGGTTTGTTGGGACCGAATGGAGCAGGAAAATCAACGACTATTTCTTTGATTTCTTCTTTAGTTTCACCTAGCGGCGGGGATGTACGTTTGTATAATGAAAGCATTTTGAAATCACCGCAAAGTTTGCGAGAGATTTTAGGAGTTGTTCCTCAAGAAATTGCTCTTTATATGGAGCTATCTGCAAGAGAAAATTTAATTTTTTTCGGGAAGATGCATCGTATTCCAAACAGCCGCCTGCAAAAGCGGGTCGATGAAGTATTGGATATTATCGGTCTAAAAGACAGAGAAAAAGATTTAGTAAAAACATTTTCTGGTGGAATGAAACGAAGATTAAATATTGGTGTGGCACTTATTCATGAGCCGAAAATTATTATTATGGATGAACCGACAGTTGGGATTGATCCGCAATCTAGGAACTATATTTTAGAAACAGTGAAAAATCTTAATAAAGAAGAAAATATAACTGTTCTTTATACAAGTCATTATATGGAGGAAGTAGAGTTCCTTTGTGATCGCATTTACATTATGGATCATGGACAAATCATTGCATCTGGCACAAAAGAAGAGTTGAAAAATATTCTTTCCCAAGAAACAGCAATCAATATTAAAGTGGAATTAATTAAACATGATTTTGTTGAGGCATTAAAGAGTCAGAGCAATGTTAAAAATTTATCGATTCAGCAATCTGTCATTACGGTAATTGTTCCAAAACAAGTAAATATGTTGAAGGACATTTTTAAATTAGCGGAAGAACATACAACAAATGTACTCTCCGTAAATATTGTAACACCGACTTTAGAGGACGTATTTTTACATCTGACAGGTCGTCAGTTAAGAGATTAGGAGGGGATGGCATGTTCTTTCAGCTAATAAAAAAAGAATTGCTTGTCATATGGCGAAGACCGAGAGAATTAATTGTCCTTTTATTAATGCCGTTTATTTTAATCACCATATTAGGAAGTGCACTAGGAGCATTTAATGATGGTGATGTAAAAGTAGATGCAAAACTTGCTGTTCTTTTAAAAGATGATCCACAGCTAGCACAAGATAAAATAATAAAGGAAATTCAAAACACGGCTTTATCTAACGAGGAAAAAGCACAAAAAATCGCCCTTATTTCTGCCTTTCATCCAGTAGATATTTTTTTAAATGAAGTAATAGAAACGAAAGAGTTAAAAAAAGTATTAAAAGTGACCGTTATAGAAAAGACACTTTCGCCAAAAGAGCAAAAAAAATATGATGGCATATTAGAAATTCCTGTGTCTTTTTCAGAAGAATTTTATCAAAAACTTCTCAATGAAAAGGGAGAAGGTGGAAAGTGGGAATTGGCAGTTGCAGACAATACATCAGTAAATGCTACTGTTATTCAAGATATTGTAACAAGTTTCGAGAAAGAGATTAACTTAGCAAAAACTGCCCAACAATTACAAGTTGATTACGCAAAAATAGTTTCTGGCCAAAATAAGGTCGCTACAATCGAAAATATAACAAAGAAAAAAGAAATCGATGCATTTTCTTATTATGCAGTGGGCATGTGTGTCATGTTTGTATTTTATGTGGCGACAACAGTATCTGGTTTTGCTTATCAGCAGAAAGAAGATCATATGTATGAGCGAATACTGCTGGCAAGTGTTTCTCCTTTTGCCTATTTTGCAGGAATATTTGCAGCGACATTTTTGCTTTCCTTTGTTCAGTTAAATCTATTATTCAGTCTAACTGCTCTTTTTTATGGAGTGGCGTTTCCAAATATTATGTATTATTTATGTGTTACTATAGCATTAAATTGTATGACAGCAAGTTTTGCCGTTTTTATTACCGCAATTAGTTATATAACAAACTCAAAAAATATAGAAAGTCTATTTTCTAGTTTAATTGTCCCAATTATAGCATTTGTTGGGGGGAGTTTTTTTGACCTTAGTGCTATTGGCGGATTTATGGAAAGGTTAGGAGAAGTATCTCCAGGGGGTGCTGCGCTTACCGCTTATTTAAAAGTTATACAAGGATTTTCCCTTTATGATATGGCAGAACAATTTCAAGCAATCTTCCTATTTACTGGTGTATTGCTTTTCGTAACGATGATGTTAATTAGGAAAAGAGGTGCGGCAATATGAAGGCCATTCTATGGGGGAAATTTAGACAATTTATTCGAAAGCCAGGTGCCCTTCTTATTACTACGATAATTTGTATTGCATTTTCTTTTCTACTAGGGAAATCGTCTTTTTCAAAAATGGAAGTGCCTGTTTTTACAGAAAAAGAAAATGATATGCAAACGATTATAGCAGAATTGAATAAAAGTGAAAGTTATTCTTTTAAACGGTTTTCTAAAGAAGAAGTCAAAAAGAAAGTGGAAGAAGGGGAAGCAACTGCAGGATTAAAGCTTAGCGACAATAGCTATACACTATATCGGGTTGCTGATACTGCTGATGTGATGCTAATCAACCGCTATGTGGAAAAGTATTATCAAACTAAACAGCAAAAGCAGTCTTTATTAGAAATGACAGTGAACCAGGATGCTGAAAAAATAGTCGAAGAGAATGAAAAAGATCCAATTTTAGCTGTTTCCTATGATAGTGCTTCGTCTCAGAAACAATCAACATATAATCAAGCACTGCAGGCATTATTTGGATTTACGCTATTTTTTAGCATCTATACAGTGGCGTATACAGTCGTGGAAATTTTAAGAGATAAACAAAATGGCATATGGGACCGTTTTATACTATCATCGACTTCGAAAACACAGCTTTATTTAGGGCATTTATTGTTTAGTTTTATTGTGGGATACATTCAAATCATGCTGATTTTTTCTGTATTTAACTATGCGTTAGGTGTAGACTTTTCTGGAAAGTTTTACATGGTATTTATTTTAATTATTCCGTATTTATATGCGATTGTTGCATTAGCGATTTTATTGACAGGTTTGGTGAAAACAGCAAGCCAATTTACTTCCATTATTCCACTGATATCCGTAAGCTTTGCGATGTTAGGTGGTGCTTATTGGCCATTAGAAATTGTCACTTCCAAATTTTTATTGCTGCTCTCGAAGTTTGTTCCGATAACCTATGGCATGGAGATGCTAAAAAAGGCCATTATCCAAAGTGCGTCATGGACAGAACTCCTGCTGCCAATTGCTATTCTTATGCTAATGGGAACATTAATGCTAGGAATAGGCATCCGTTTAATTGAAAGAAGACATGTTTGATAGCAAACTAGCTTACTAGAACAGGACAGCCAATAAATCGGGGAAGACGGCAAATAAACGGCAGATCCCTCCAAAAGAAATGTGCAATAGAGACATAATTCATGTCCTCTTTGCCCATTTTTTTCATTGTTTTTAAATCAACGTTATAATAACTATTATAGGAAAGGGAGGGTACGATGTTTATACATAAAATCAACGAAAATCTTTCATTAAAGCTTGTCGATATAAGAGATGCAGAATCTATCTTTAGCTTAACGAATAAAAATAGAAAACATTTGCGAGAGTGGCTGCCATGGCTTGATATAACAACTAGATTAGAAGATACACAGTCTTTTGTTAAAAGCTGTTTAACAGGATATGCTGAAAATAAAAGCATGAATGTAATGATTATATGGAAAGGAGAAATAGTCGGAATGGCATCCTTTAATCAAATTAATTGGGCGAATCAAACGACCTATATCGGCTATTGGCTTGCGGAAGGATTTCAAGGGAATGGAATTATGACAAAAACGGCTAAAGCATTAACTGAATATGCGTTTAAAGAGCTGAAACTAAATAAAGTGGAAATTCGAGCAGCTGTTGAAAACAAAAAAAGCAGAAGTATCCCAGAAAGATTAGGGTTTGTACAAGAAGGAATCATTCGGCAAGGAGAATGGCTGTATGACCATTATGTAGATACTGTAGTGTATGGGATGCTTCGCGAGGAGTGGCATAATAAATAAGTAAAAACCCGATTTTCTATTGGTCTCGAGTAGAAAATCGGGTTTTGCTGAATATCATCTAAAAGAGCTCATTTTTCATCTCTCCTAGTTAAGAAGACAATTTCTCAATAATCATCCGTTTACCCGTATTTAATGTAAATTCAAACCGGTCTGTCACTTTTTCATTATAATAAAAATGATGATTTATACTGCATAGCCCTTCTTGATTATCAAAAATCATCATATTGACACCGCTTTTTCTTTTTACATCTTTTAAAAAGGTAAGCTGGTTATAACAATAGATACAGTCATAAATGGAAAATTTCATCGTATTTAATGTGGTTATAAACTGGTAAAAACTATCATCACTAATTTCCTCCAAAAGTCTTTCTAATGCAAAGACAAGGTGCTTGCGTATACGAATGGTATCTTGATTTTTAAGAGTAAGAATGGAACCAGATGCATTTACCATCCCCTCATCCAAAAGAATGCCTTTTCGCCAGTTATTTAATGATAGCACTTCAATTTCTTGATGAATATATTCCTCTAATAAAGAAGCCTCTTCTGTTTCATCATCAAAAAAAATCCATTGATCATTTATATATTCAACAGTGCCCATCGTAAAAGCACGAGTTTGGTATTCAATAAGCTTCAAACGTTGCTGTTTCATTGTAAACCTCCTATTTGCTCCATTAAATTCTTTTTAGACATAAATTGCCTATTTTAAACTTATCATGCTTTCATACGAAAAAACGATAGAAACAAAACTCCTCACCTTGAAAAATTAGGCTGTGTTAAACTTGGCTGTTAAGGGTGTTCACTTTTATGCAGCAGTCTTATACAACTGCTCCAATCAACAGGGTGCAAAATCAAATAATTAGCTTTAACACAGCCAAAAATTAAAGTAAATGAATTAGTTTATATGGACAAATAACCATTCGTTTATTTCCGCATAGAATACTCCATATTGATTGGTATCTAATCAAACTTTCCACTTTAGAAAGGATGATAATCAAATGTGTGGAATAACAGGTTGGGTTGATTACAAAAAGGACTTGAGAAAAGAATCGGATATACTAGAGGCGATGGCGGAAACATTAGCAAAAAGGGGACCAGATGATACGAATGTATGGACGAAGCTGCATGCTGGGTTTGGTCATAAGCGTTTAGTTGTAGTAGATCCACTTAATGGCATTCAGCCGATGACAAAGGAAAAAGAAGGTTTTTCATATACTATTTGCTACAATGGTGAGCTGTACAATACAGAAGACATAAGAAAAGAATTACTAATAAAAGGATATTCATTTAATGGTCATAGTGATACAGAAGTTTTATTAGCATCCTATATAGAATGGCAAGAAGAATGCTTACAATACTTAAATGGCATCTTTGCTTTTGCTGTATGGGATGAAAAAAGAAATTCTTTATTTATCGGAAGAGACCGTTTAGGGGTAAAGCCATTGTTTTATTCTGAAACAGGTTCTGGATTTATCTTTGGATCGGAAATGAAAGCATTGCTTGCTAATCCAAGTGTAAAAGCAGAATTAAACCGGGAAGGATTGGCAGAAGTATTTGCATTAGGGCCTTCTCATACACCAGGAAGCGGCATTTTTAAAGGGATTAAAGAATTGCGGCCAGGTCATGCATTAAAATTCTCACAAGAGGGCTTAAAAATATGGCGCTATTGGAATGTGAAAAGTGAACAGCATGAAGATACATTTGAAGAAACAGTAGAAAAAGTGCGCTATCTATTTAAGGATGCTGTCACAAGACAATTAGTTTCCGATGTGCCCTTAAGCACTTTTTTATCTGGAGGAGTAGATTCGAGTGCTATTACAGCAATTGCCTCGAATGAATATAAACAATCTGGAAAAGGGCCTCTTCATACGTATTCCATTGATTATGAAGGCAATGATAAATTTTTTAAAGCAAATGAATTTCAGCCAAATTCAGATGGCGTTTATATTAAGAAGATGACAGATACTTTTGGAACTATTCATCATAATTGCATTATTACGCAAGAAACACTGGCACAGTTTCTGCATGAAGCCGTGACGGTAAGAGATGTGCCTGGAATGGCTGATGTAGATTCTTCGCTTTTATGGTTTTGCCGGGAAATAAAAAAAGATTTTGTTGTCAGTTTATCTGGAGAATGTGCGGATGAAATTTTTGGTGGATATCCATGGTTTAGAAGAGAAGCCGATTTGGCTCGAGGTGGATTTCCATGGATGAGATCGATTCAAGAAAGACAGGGTTTGTTAAAAGAGGGTTGGAGCAGCAAGCTAAAGCTAGAAGATTATATGATGGATAAATATAATCAAACAATTGCGGAAACCCCTAAATTAGATGGCGAAAGCAAAGAAGATGCCAAAAGAAGAGAATTATTTTATTTAAATCAGCTTTGGTTTATGACAACATTGCTAGAGCGCAAAGATAGAATGAGTATGGGAGCAAGTTTGGAAGTCCGTGTTCCATTTGCAGACCATCGCCTTGTAGAATATGTATGGAATGTGCCATGGGAAATGAAGAATTATCAAAACAGAGAAAAAGGATTGCTTAGAAAAGCGTTAGAAGGAATTCTGCCAGAGGAAGTCTTATACCGCAAGAAAAGTCCGTATCCGAAAACGCATAATCCTATTTATACAAAAACAGTAAAAGATATGCTGACAAATATACTTGCAAATAAAAGCTCTGCCTTATATGAATTTTTTGATAAAGAAAAATTAAATCAAATTATTGAAACAGAAGGATCGGCTTTTAAAGAACCATGGTTTGGGCAATTAATGACAGGACCACAATTACTGGCACATTTAGCCCAGATGCATTATTGGTTTAAAGACTATAATATTAATGTAGTAGATTAATAAATATAAAAAGAGCACTAATTATTTCATAAATAAAACAGGGAGAAAAAAACTTCTCCCTGTTTTATTTTTTGGGTATGAAAGGAACGTTTGTTCGGTTATAATAGAAAGGACAAAGAGGATAAAAGGTGATAATATGGAGCCATTAAAAAATATATACAATACATTATTTTTACAGAAGTTAGCCCAAGCAATCAAAACAGAATATATAGACTTTCATGAACAGGAGTTTATCGAGTTAGCAGTGCAAGATGATTGGGAAGAGCTTGCCTTAAAGGAGAGAATGCGCCGCATCACAATTTCTTTACATAAGACCATCCCATTAGAGTATACGGAGGTGCTTGATTGCTTTTACAAAGCTGCCCCAAAATTTACAGGACTAGCAGGCATTATTTTTCCTGATTATGTAGAAGTATATGGACGCGAGTATTGGGAGGAATCTATCTCTGCTTTAGAATATTTCACCGAATACTCAACTTCAGAGTTTGCCGTCCGTCCCTATTTATTGTTGGATCAAACGACAATGCTGGATCAGATGAAAATTTGGGCAAAAAGCGAAAATGAACATATTCGCAGATTGGCAAGCGAAGGATGCCGCCCCCGGTTGCCATGGGGCATGTCCATTCCTGCTTTAAAGAAGGATCCTTTTCCAATATTACCTATTCTAGAAATGTTAAAAGCGGATGAGTCTTTATATGTTCGCAAAAGTGTTGCTAATAGTTTAAATGATATTTCAAAAACACATCCTGACCTAATGATAGAGATTGCACAACGATGGTATGGACATAATCCACATACAAACTGGATTATAAAGCATGCATCGAGAACACTGCTGAAAAAGGGAGATATTCGAGCTTTGCGGATTTTCGGCTATCAAAATAGCGAAGGTGTAGAAATAACAGATTTTATTTGCAGAGGAACTACGCTGAGAATCGGAGAAAGTCTTAATTTTTCCTTTCAAGCTGCTTCTGCTTATGAGAAAAAATTAAGGATAGAATATGCAATTGATTATGTAAAAGCAAATGGAAAAAGAAATCGCAAAGTGTTTCATTTATCAGAAACTGTTTTGCACCAAGGTGAAAAAAGACGTTATGAAAAAACACATGTATTTAAAGATCTAACAACAAGAAAACATTATGCGGGTATGCATACGCTAACTATTTTTGTGAATGGTGAAAGGAAAAAAGAGATTGATTTTGAAGTGGAAAAATAGCAAAAAAGGGGTTGAATGAAAACAGTTGACTATTGAGAATGACGAAGAGAGCGAGCGTTTTTTGGGCAGCATGAAAAGAGGCTGTAATTGTATCAGCCTCTTAAACAGCTTCCTTTTTTTGTCTGATTTCTCGTTTTTGCTGCTGCTGTAGAAGAAAAAAGAATACACCACAAAGGACAAGCAATCCGCCGGCAATTTGCCAGCCAACTAATGTTTCTCCTAATAATAGAATGGCTAGTATAGTAGCACCTACTGGTTCTCCTAATATGCTCATAGAAATCGTGGTGGCATTTACATAATTAAGGAGCCAATTGTTAATAACATGTGCAATAGTCGGAACAATGGCAAGCAATAGAAAAATTCCCCATTCTTTAGAAGGATATCCTGTTAAATGTTCCCCGATTATTAAGTTGTAAATGGTTAACAAACATGCCGCAAAAAAGAAGACGGTGCATGTGTAAATCCAATGAGACATCTTTTTGACAATGCTTTGGCCAATCAGCAAATAGCCAACTACTGCAATAACACTTAAAAAAGAACAAATATCGCCAAGGAGTGCTTTACTATCCAATGTAATATCTCCCCAGCCAATCATCATTGCTCCTATTATCGCCATTCCCATTGTCATGATGGCTGAGGAGGTTGTACGTTCTCGAAAGAAGAGAAATCCCCCCAATAAGGAGATAATCGGCTGCAGTGCTAGAATAATCGTCGAACTTGCAACAGTTGTCAATTTTAAGGAAGTAAACCATAAAGCAAAATGCAAGGCCAAAAAGGTTCCCGAAAAAAATAAAAGCCGCCAATCATGTTTTGTTAATTTTTTAAATTCCTGTCTATTTAAATACACCATTGGAAGCATCAAGCCACATGCGAGCCACATGCGATACATGCTTAAAATGGTGGCAGGTGAATCAGACCACTTAACAAAAATGGCAGAAAAAGAAATAGCAATAATAGAAATAAGCAATGGCAGCCCAATGGACTTTGAATTATTTGTCTGCTCCACTATAGTCCTCCTGTATTTACTCTAATGTATAATAGTAAATATAGTACTTATCATTAGGTTAAACAAGAAGATTATCGCAATTTAAGGAATATCCTTCTATTTTTAAAAATCTGAAATCATCGTGCAAAAGACAGAATGTTGCTTTCATACGGTTTCATTACAACCGTCAGCTCTTGTGCTTCAGCAGCATATTCATGGTGATTTATAAGCATCGTAATTTTTTTTCCTTTTAATGAAAATGGCAATGTATAATGAATTTCTTGGTCGCTATGATTAAGAATGACAACGATATACTCTGAGTCATTTTCTTTATAATAAGCAAAACATTTATCAATTGGCGGAAGAAAGTACAGCGGTCCGTCGAATGTCAAAAGTGGTGTTTCTTTGCGAATTCGTATTAATGTTTTTATATAATTTTTAAAATCTAAATCATGATGTTCCTCCTGCCAAGGCATGCATTTGCGGCAGCCAGGATCACTGCCCCCATCTAAACCGATTTCATCTCCATAATAAATGCATGGAGTTCCAGGATAGGTCATTAAAAAAGTAAATAATAGTTTCACCCGTTCTTTGCGATACTGGCATTCATTTAAAATGCGAGGAGTATCATGGCTGCCTACAATATTAAATAGCAGATGATTTACATTATCTGAGTACTGTTGAAGAATGGTAGTAATATCTTCAATGAACTGCTGCGCAGACAGCATATCATATGCAAAAAACTGCAGTGATTTGCTTAACACGGGATAGTTCATAACCGAATCAAATTGATCTCCTCTAAGCCAAGGCAATGCATCATGCCAAACTTCTCCTAAAATAAACAAGTCTGGTTTTATAGCTTTTACAGTAGAGCGGAATTCCCTCCAAAAGCAGTGGTCTATTTCATTTGCTACGTCTAATCTCCAGCCATCAATATTGCATTCTGTAATCCAGTAAGAAGCAATTTCAAATAAATATTTTTTTACTTCTGGATTGGATGTATTTAATTTTGGCATATTTTCATAAAATCCAAATGTTTCATAATGAAAGCCATTTTCCTCTCTAACAGGGAATTGATTAATATGAAACCAATCTTTATATGGTGAATTTTCTCCATTAACAAGCACATCTTGAAATGGTGGAAACTGGTCACTGCTATGATTAAATACGGCATCAAGCATTACACGTATGCCTCTGTTATGACACTCCTCTACAAGTCTGCGGAAAAGATCAATATCTCCAAATTGTGGATCTATCTTAAAATAATCAATGGTATCGTATTTATGATTGCTTTTTGCATAGAAAATGGGGGTAAGATAGATTCCAGTAATGCCTAAATCCTCGAGATAATCTAATGCTTCCATGATTCCTTGAAAGTCGCCGCCAAAAAAATTCGTTAAATTTGGTTCCTCTTCTCCCCAGCCAACTGTATGATCAGGATTTAAAGAGGCATTGCCATTACGGAAACGCTCTGGGAAAATTTGATACCAAATTGTTTCATACACCCACTTGGGAGGAGAAAACAAATCCTTTTTATGCATATAAGGAAAACAAAAATACCAGCCAGTATCTTCTGGAATAAAGGGAGAAAATCCTTTTTCCGTTAAAGTGATTTGCTGTTCATCGTTTTTTAAAATAAAACCATAACGAACTCGTTTATGGTCGGACTTAATGGCAGTTTGCCAATAGTCAAATAAACCATCGCTTCCAGTTTTTTTCATGCCTTGGCGAAAGGTTACCCACCGATAGTCTGACGTTTCATATTGATCCCCATAAATTATTTCAATTTCAGATACATTTTCTTTTTTTGTACGAATACGGATATGCAAAGTTTCAGAATCATGAAGATAGCAATAGTTATCAACAGCTCTATGATAAATCGATGTTAAATCAATCATTATATTCTCTCTCTCCTTAAAGAAAACTTTTCCATATTGTTGCCAAAATTACTAGGTTTTAAAAGGAGAACTTGAGAAATAATTAGGATATTTATAGGTTTATAGAAGAGTCTGATCAGCTAAAATGAATAAACATAGGCTTTTTTCGTAAACATTATTGTTTTAACGAAAAAAATGGAAGGAATAGGATTAAGTAGACGTAGTACCCGTAGACTCCTGTGGGAATGGGAGAAAGACAAGACCTAAGCAGAAGCGCGTATGCGACGAGGAGGAGCGGCGTTCACCCATGGAAAGTGAAGTGTATTTCATCTGCATGTTTAAAAGCAACAATCTTTTATACAACAGGGTGAACATAAAAAAGGATAGCTTCCATTATAGGAAGTCTACCCTGTTAACAAATGAAATGGCATCATTTAACCATTAACAATTGTTCCGCCATTTACATGGATAACTTGTCCACTTACATAGCTGGAATCTTCACTGGCTAAATATACATATGCTGGTGCGAGTTCATTTGGTTGTCCAGCGCGTCCAAATGGTGCATTGGAGCCAAATGTTGAGACTTTTTCACTGTCGAATGTAGAAGGAATTAATGGTGTCCAAATTGGTCCAGGTGCTACACCATTTACCCGAATGCCTTGTTGTGCCAATGATTGGGATAAGGATCGGGTAAAGGAAGTGATGGCTCCTTTAGTCGATGAATAATCAAGCAATGTTTCATTTCCTTGATAGGCAGTAATCGATGTTGTATTAATAATGCTGTCACCTGACTTGAGGTGGGGAAGAGCAGCCTTGGTCAAATAAAACATGGAAAAAATATTTGTGCGGAATGTTTTTTCTAATTGTTCTGCTGTTATATCTAATAAGCTGTTTTGTGGATGTTGTTCTGCTGCATTATTGACTAAAATATTAATCGCTCCAAATTCAGCTTTCGTTTTTTCCACTACTGATTTACAAAAAGATTCGTCGCCTATATCTCCTGCAATAGTCAGGCATTGTACTCCTTCAGCTTCGACCAATTCTTTTGTTTTTTGAGCATCATCATGTTCATTTAAATAGACAATAACGACATTTGCGCCTTCTTTTGCATAATAAATGCTGACAGAACGGCCAATGCCGCTGTCGCCGCCTGTTATGATAGCTGTTTTTCCAGCTAGCTTGCCAGAACCTTTATAATTTGGACTAACTTCAGTTGGAGATGGGTTCATTTCCGTTTGAAGTCCTGGTTGTTGATTTTGGTGTTGCGGAGGGAAAGTTTTCTGTTGATTTTGGCTGTTGCTCATATATAGTCACTCCTTTGATTTCTTGTATGTTGTCTATTTTTCCCTAAAAAGCAAGGATAAACATGGAAATAATAGGAGAGAAAAAGGAGGTTTATAAGTGGGGAAGGGGGGAATAAATAAAATTTCAAATTAAAAAACCCTCCAATGCAGGAGGGAGTTTGATTTAGCGATAGTTGACAAATTGAACATCAACAGTAATTTTAGAGTCTCTTACAGCTGCAATAATTTGCTGCAAGTCATCACGGCTTTTTGCAGTGACGCGAATTTGATCATCTTGAATTTGGCTTTTTACTTTTAGTCCGCTGTTTTTAATAAGAGTATTAATAATTTTTGCATTATCTTTATCTATGCCTTGTACTAATTTTGCACGTTGGCGAACAGTGCCGCCAGACGCACCTTCGATTTTCCCATAATCAAGGTTTTTGATAGGTATTCCGCGTTTAATCATTTTACTGATTAAGACATCTTTTAATTGCTCCAATTTATACTCATCATCTGAAACAAGGACAAGTTCTTCTTTATCTAAAGAAATGGTGCTTTTGCTCCCTTTAAAGTCATAGCGTGTTTGAATTTCCTTCATTGCAATTTGAATTGCATTTGAGACTTCTGACATATCTACTTTAGAGACTATATCAAATGAGCTTTCTTTTGCCATGGAATAAAAACCTCCTGATTTTGGCTAATATCCTGTTTATAATAGGACGGGAATCGGACCTAGCCTTTTCTTTTATGTATGTATTATAGTAGAATATAGCAGTTGTAACAACTTTGGAGTTAAAAGTTGAAATTTGAATGGATTGGTATTTAAGGAGGACAATAAATGTCTTTAAGAGATTACATGGGACAAGCAGTAGTAGCAACAGTTGTTAGAGAAGCGTCATTCGGTTATTTTCTGCAAGTCGAAGCAGATGAGGAAGATATCCTTCTTCATTTTAAGGAAACAGATCAAAAGTTTGAAATTGGCGATGAGGTTCGCGTTTTTGTTTATACAGATTCACAAGGAAGAGTATGCTCTAGTACGTTTATTCCTAAAATTTCTGTCGGAACGTATGATTGGGTGAAAGTAACAGACATTAAATCAGGGGTAGGCTGCTTTTTTGATATTGGGCTAAAAAAGGATATGCTTCTAGGCGAGGACGATTTGCCAGTACATGAAGAAATTTGGCCTGAAGTTGGCGATATGCTGTATAGTACATTAAAAGTGAACCGCAATAATTTATTATATGTCAAAGTGGCGACAGATCCAGTCATCGAAAGCATTTCTGTAAAAGCAACTAGAACAGACTACAATAAAAATATTCATGGATTTATTTATCGTACTGCAAAAGTGGGCAGCTGGATTTATACAGCTGAAGGATTTAAAGGGTTTATCCATGAAACAGAACGTGGCAAAGAACCAAGACTTGGGGAAAAAGTGGAGGGACGCATTATTGATGTCAAAGAGGATGGAACGATAAATGTTTCTCTGCTGCCAAGAAAAGAAGAAGCGATGGATAAGGATGCAGAAGTAATTCTTGCTTATTTACATGTGAGAAAAGGTGCTATGCCATATGGAGATAAAAGCATGCCAGAAGATATTCAAGAACGCTTCGGCTTAAGCAAGGGCTCCTTTAAACGCGCTTTAGGCAAATTGATGAAAGAAAAGAAAGTGTATCAAGAGGAAGGCTGGACTTATTTGACAAAAAAAGAAGAGTAGAAAAGGAGGAGGAGCTGATTAGAAGAGCTCCTCCCTTTTTTATTAGCGATTATAGATGATCTGTTTTTTTGCTGTATTGATGTTTCCCATTTTTTCTGTTTTTTTCACGCATCATATTTTTTTCATGACGCAATGCATTATTGTCTTTTGCTTTTTTATCATTATCGGTTGTATGGCTCATATTGATCTCCTTTCAACATGAAAAGTAAAGTTCCTTGTTAGAACCATCTTATTATTTGTTAAGAAAGGGGAGATTATGTAATAGCCTATTCTTTGCTGTTTAAGAAAAATAGGGCAATCGTATTAGCACCTGTATGGGAGCCAATTGCAGCGCCAATCGCTGAAATATAAACTTCTTTAGGATGAAACTGCTCGATGATCATATTTTTTAGTTCTAGTGCCGTTTGCTCATCATCTGCATGGCTGATGGCCACTGTTTGGCTTGATAAATCAGATCCTCGCTCTTCCATAAGCTCTAACATGCGGCGCAGCAATTTCTTTTTTCCTCTCATTTTTTCCAACGGAACGAGTTTGCCATCTTCGACATGAAGCAATGGTTTGATTTGTAATAATCCCCCGATAAAAGCAGATGCTTTGGAAACACGCCCCCCTTGTGCCAAGTAATCTAGATCATCTACCGTAAATAAATGTTCCATATGATTTGCATAAAACTGCAGAGAAGCAAGTGTTTCTGCAAGATTTTCCCCTGAATTTCTCATAGATACTGCTTTTTGCACAATTAATCCGCAGCCTAAAGAAACGCATTTTGTATCGAAAATTTTCATTTCAAAGTCTGGGTATTCTTCTTTTACTTGTTCATAAATCATTACCGCTGTCTGAAAAGTCCCTGAAAGCTCGGAAGAAACAGCGATATATACCCCTGTTTCTTTGTTTTCTGCCATTTGCGTAAAAGTATTTTTAAAAACGACTGGAGAAACTTGAGAAGTTTTTGGAACCTGCCCATTGCGTATCGCGTCATATACAGATGATGGTGAAATGGATTTTAAATCTTCAAATTCCTCGCCATTTAAGTTCACTTTTAGAGGAAATAGTACTACAGCATCTTCCTCATAAAAATGTAAAGGTAAATCACAAGCACTATCTGCCATGATTTTAAATGTCATAATTGTTCATCTTCTTTCTTAATTTTATAAAAAATAATAGTATGGTTAAATTTATGGTATATTGAGTGCTGATATGCTAGTTTTTCCATTATATTATTTAAATAAAGGGGTCATACATAATAAAAGTGTATATTTTTTTTTGTGAAAAAACAATGTATAGGTAATAGCAATATAGTAAAAATTACTATAAATGGAGGAGACAAATGTATTTACTGCAAGCAAAAAAATTAACGGTTGTAATTATTGGGGCACTCTTAAATGCAATTGGGATGAATTGCTTTTTAATACCTGCACATATTTATGCAAGTGGTTTTGCAGGGGTAGCCCAGCTTATTGCCAACTGGACTCCGCTGTCAACAGGGATTTTGCTGTTTTTATTAAACGTTCCTGTTGCAGTGCTAGGCTGGTTGAAAGTAGGAAAGTCATTTACTTTATATAGCTTTTTAAGTGTCGCATTTATGTCTTTATTTCTTGAAATCATACCTGTGAATGCTTATTCAAATGATATATTATTAAATGCTGTTTTTGGAGGCGTCATCTCTGCTGTTGGCGTTGGTTTTACGCTCAAATGGGGGGCTTCTACTGGAGGAATGGATATTGTCGCAATGATTCTTTCTCGTGTACAGGATAAGCCTGTAGGCACCTATTTTTTCACCTTAAACAGTATTATTATTGTGACTGCTGGCTACCTTTATGGCTGGGAAAAAGCTCTTTACACATTGGTAACGTTATATGCAGCAACAAGAGTGATTGACGCTATTCACACAAGGCATCAAAAGCTTACTGTCATGATTGTGACAAAAAAATCTGACGAATTAAAATGTGCCATTCATGAAAAACTAGTTAGAGGAATTACGATGATTCCAGCTAGAGGAGCTTTTTCTAATGAGGAACGAGATATGATGATGATTGTTATTACTCGATATGAACTATTTGATTTAGAAAGAATTATCAAAGAAGTGGATCCAAATGCGTTTACTAATATTGTACAAACAACAGCGATTTTTGGTTTCTTTAGGAAAGAGTAGATTGGAGGTAATCCATTGCTGAAGAAAGCTTTTTTTATGTTTATTGTCTATCTTTTAATTGCCTTTCCTTTTGCAAACGATATATTTGCCAAGGCTAGCAGCTTATCTTTAGAAATGAATGCATTGCCAAGAACAGATGATATGGAAATAGAATTAAAATTGACAAACAATAGTAGTCAACGTCAGGAGCTGCGGTTTTCCTCTTCACAAAAATATGAAATTGCAATAAAATCTCTATCGGGAGAAGAAGTTTATCGATATTCTTTTAATAAACTTTTTACACAAGCAATACAAAGATTGGCAATCAATCCAAGAGAATCCTTAGTCTGGAAGGAAAGATGGGATTACAAAAATAATGGACAAAGAGTAGAACCAGGGGATTATATTGTGGAAGCAGAATTGCTGCCTATGGCTTTAACTGATCCTGCGGAACTAATGATTGCTAAAGCCACTATAGCGATTTCAGAAGAAAATAGAGTATTTAAAAATATACAAGTCAAAGGAGAAAAGGGGAAATATACCATCACAGGCATTGCTGATACAAAAAATAATCTTTTGTATACTATAGAGGATGGACATAATGAACTGATTTCTAAACAATGGGTAACAAAAAAAAGGAATGGCACATTTACCATCCATGTAGAAATTCCAGAGCAAGATCTGCCGAAAAACGGCACCCTTATTCTTTATCTAATTGAAGAAGCAGCCAATTATGATAAACCATATCCAATAGAATTGGAAAAATTCTGAATGAAAAAGATGATTAACAATTAGTGTGCAGGCAGATGCTTTCTACATTAATTATTTATTAAAAAGGCTTCACTATCAAGCGGATTGCTGAAAATAGTGAAGCCTTTTATGCTAAAAGAAATTAATGGTTGCTAATTGTATCAATTTCCTTTTGCAGTTCTGTTAATTGGTGTTGTTCTGCAAGATTGGTATTGGCATATGCAGAGCTGATTGCATTTTTTGCTACTGCCATTAAATGTTCCACATCATGCCCTTGGGCAACTTTTAAGGCTTCTACTGCTTGTCTTGCTTCTTGAAATAGTCGATTTCCCATTTATATTCCTCCATGAGTAGATTCCTTCACATTGGACATTTTATAGCTTTCTGCTTCAGCATAGGTCATGTGATAAGGGATACGTTCAGCATGCTTAGTTACGGAGTCTACACCCTGTTGTACAAAGCGTTTTGATTTATTACGTTTTCCCATAGGTAATCCCTCCAAATATAAGTGGTGGAAGCAACTTTAGAATCAACTGCTGCTTCTTTTATAGTATGGAACAAAACAGGGAGGCTTATAGGCGGAAAAGTTAACCACTTTTGTCTAAATTGCTTTTAAATTAAGGGCCTCATTTAGATAATGAGCGATTCCATCTTCTTCATTGCTTAATGTTGTTTCATTGGCAAGGGACTGGAGTTCTTTAATTCCGTTGCCCATTGCAATTCCCTTCCCAGCATATTCAATCATTTCAAAATCATTATCTTCATCTCCAAAGGCAATGATATTCTCCTGTGGAATTTGATAGTATTCTGATACTCTTTTTAGGCCAACTGCTTTATTTAATCCTGTCCTTACTATTTCAATAACATGAAAAGGATCTGCCCAACGACGATGGTCAATCAAATCAGCGTGTACATCAGTCAGATGGCTGCGGATGGTTTTTCCTTGTTCTTCTTCTGTATGAATAAGCAGACAAGTGGGAGGGGCTTCTAAAAAAGTAAGAAGGTTTCCAGTTGTTGTTTTCGGATTGCCTAATGAAAAAATATCAAGTAACTTTTCATCATGATAATGGAAGTACACATCATCCATTACTTCTGCAATGATATTGTGAAAGGAGAATTCATGGCATGCTTCAATAATATCTTTTGCTGTTTTGATATCCAATGGAGTATGGTAAAAACCCCATTGATGATCTTTGGGATGATGAATAAATGCTCCATTAAAGTTAACGATAGGAGTATCTAAATTTAATTCACGATAAATGGCTTCACTTGCACGAAAAGGTCTCCCTGTAGCAATCATCACCATATGGCCTGCTTGTCTTGCTTTTTGAATCACTTTTTTTGTTAAGGGAGAAATAGTTTTATCATTTTTTAATAATGTTCCATCAAGGTCAAGTGCTATTAGATGTTTTTTTGTCATAGTTTCTCCTTCTATTATGTTTGATATGGTAAAAATAGCTAATCTTACATAACTTCTGCTGCTGTTTCCATAACTATTGTTTAGAAAAACTAAACACTTCATGATAAACTTAACTTACTTTACTATCCATTATATACATATAAAATTTTATTATAATATATGCATTATTTCTACTATTTACTGTAAAGGTTTTATTTAGATTAGAAGGATAGAAAGTAAAAATAAGAAATTGTGAAAATTTCTGCATAATGACCAAAATAAGTAGAGCCATTATTAGAGAAAACTTTTTTCATGATTTTTTTAGGAAATAGAATGGAAGGAGTTTTTGAATGATTATCATTGAAAAAGTATATGTAAATGAAATACCTATACTGCATATAGTAAAAAAAGAATACTATGATCAAACATTGCCATATATTCAATTTATTCATGGATTTACAAGTGCCAAAGAGCATAATCTTCATTTTGCCTATAATTTAGCGGAAAAGGGATTTAGAGTGGTATTGCCAGATTGCCTTTACCACGGGGAAAGAGATGAAGGCTACCGCAAAATGGAACTGAATATAAGATTTTGGGAGATTGTCTTGCGAACCATTGAGGAAATTAAAATAATTAAGGATTATTTTGAGAATAGACAAATGATTGATCCAGAAAAGATTGGGCTTGTCGGCACTAGCATGGGAGGCATTACTACACTAGGAGCATTAAGAAAATATCCTTGGATTCATACAGCAGTAAGCCTTATGGGAATGCCTTATTATGAAAAATTTGCGCAATATACAATTGATGAAGTAAAAAAGAGCGGCTATAATTTGCCGCTGACAGAAGAAGAAATAGCTAATCTTCTTTATGAGTTGGAACAATTAGATTTAAGCAAAGAACCAGAAAAATTGAATAACAGACCTTTAATGTTTTGGCATAGCAAACAAGATAAAGTAGTGCCATATGAATATTCTCATCAATTTTATGAAAAGATTAAAGAAATGTATGAACAGGATTCCGAAAAACTTGCTTATATTAGTGATGAAAAATCAGGCCATAAGGTAAGCAGGCAGGCAATGCTTAAAACAGTCGATTGGTTTGAAAAGTATTTGCTTCCTAAATAAAATAATTGAGAATCCTGTTCTTTTTCAAATGTGTTTTTTTTGATATGATAAAGTAAGGAAATAAACTATTTTTGTCGACTATAATGAGTCTACTTCGGAGATCACCTTATAAATAAATGATATTATCAATAGTAAGGGAGTGCTTAACAATGAATGAAGAATTAAAAGAAAGTATCATGGGGGCATTGGAACTTGTAATTGACCCAGAATTAGGCGTAGATATAGTTAATCTTGGTTTAATATATGATTTAGATTTAAAGGAAGATGGGATACTGACGGTAACAATGACATTAACAGCGATGGGATGTCCATTAGCCGGAGTTATTGTTGATCAAGTGAAAGCGGCACTTAATGATATTCCAGAAATTAAAGAAACAGAAGTAAATATTGTCTGGACACCTGCATGGACAAAAGACCGCATGTCTCGCTACGCAAAAATTGCATTAGGTGTGCAATAAAAAACATTTAAGTAAGAATAGTTTTGCATGTTCTTTCATGCAATAGGTTCAAATAATCCTTTTCTAAGGGAGATATAATCTCCTTTAGAAAAGGATTCTAATGTAATCTGGATTAAAGATTCTTAAAATTCAGTTTTTTTAGAAAAAAATATTAGCCCATGAAAATTGGAAGCAAGTCTCTAAATGGAGTTGAGAAATTATGACACTCGCTGCAATACAAGATAAATTAAATAGACCATTAAGGGATTTAAGGATAAGTGTTACCGATAAATGCAATTTCCGCTGTCAATATTGTATGCCTGCGGAAATATTTGGCCCTGATTTTCCTTTTCTTCAAAAAAATGAGTTGCTTTCATTTGAAGAGATTGAAAGGCTGGCTAGAATCGTTGCAGAATTAGGGGTAGAAAAAATTAGACTTACTGGAGGAGAACCATTAATTCGTAAGGATCTTCCTGTTTTAGTGGAGAAATTAATTAAAATTAATGGAATAGATGATATTGCTCTAACAACAAATGGAGTGCTTCTTCCTAAGTATGCTAAACAGTTAAAAGAAGCAGGACTCAAAAGAGTGAATATTAGTTTAGATAGTTTGGATAATGAACTTTTTGGAAAAATAAATGGCAGAAATGTTGGCGTCGCACCTGTGAAAAAAGGGATACAAGCAGCAAAAGAAGCAGGACTTGGCGTTAAAATAAACATGGTATTAAAAAAGGGCTTAAATGATAAAGAAATATTGCCGATGGCTCAATTTTGCAAAGAAGAGGGACTAGAACTGCGTTTTATTGAATATATGGATGTTGGCAGCACAAATGGCTGGAAAATGGATCAAGTGATGACAAAAAAAGAAATATATGAAATATTAAAAAAGCATTATGAACTAGAGCCAATTGGTTCCGACTATTATGGGGAAGTTGCCAAAAAATATCGCTATAAAGGAGAAAAGATTCACATTGGTTTTATTACATCTGTGTCTGAATCTTTTTGCTCCACTTGCACAAGATTAAGACTATCGGCAAATGGAAAGCTTTATACATGCTTGTTTAATGGAAATGGCCATAATATTCGCGACTTTTTGCGCCAAGGGGCATCCGATGCTGATTTAGTTGAATATATCCAAACTATCTGGTGGAATAGGCAGGACAGATATTCAGATGAACGTACAGAGGAAACGGCGGTATCTCGCAAAAAAGTAGAAATGTCTTACATTGGCGGCTGAGCGCTGTACGGTAAAATAAGGGATTTGGAATATAGCAGGAATTAGAAGAAATACTTTATGTTTATATAGTATTTCTTTTTTTAGCTTCTTAATAAAATACATAAAAAGGGCTGGGGGAAAATAAAAATGGCAGTAGAAAAAAGATTTCCTATTTTAGTAGAAGATGCAATAAAAAGAGTGATGGAATATAAAAAGGAAGGAGCAAAGGAGTTTGTATCCATTTTTGACAGCAATGGCCGGTACATATGTGAAGATATCACAGCCTCACATGATGTTCCTAGATTTGACCGCTCCAGTTATGATGGATTTGCATTACGATCAGTGGATACGATGCATGCATCAGAGGATAATCCTACTGAATTAGAAATAATTGATGAGATAGGAGCTGGACAAGTTTCTAATAAAAGAATAGGCAGATATCAAGGGATAAGAATCATGACAGGGGCGATGCTGCCAAATGATGCAGATACAGTGGTAATGTTTGAAAAAACTGTAGAGCTGAAAAAAGACAACAAAACATACATAAAAATTAATCATGTTTTAAATAAAGGAGAAAATATATCGTTTCAAGGAGAGGATACAAAAAAAGGGACAGTATTAATTCTAAAAGGGACAAAAATAAATCCAGGAATAGTAGCTCTTTTAGCAACCTTTGGAATAGAAAGGGTTCCTGTTGCGAAAAAACCGATTATAGGAGTATTCGCTACAGGAACGGAATTATTGGAAGTGCATGAAGAACTCGAAGAAGGGAAAATAAGAAACAGTAATGCATATATGATCATGGCACAAATCGAAAGAGCAGGTGCTATTCCTCGTTATTTCGGGAAATTGCCGGATATTTTGGAAACGAGTTATGAAGCCATTTATTGCACAATAGACTCTATAGATATACTGATTACAACAGGAGGCGTTTCTGTTGGAGATTATGATCTATTGCCAGATATTTATCGGAAAATGGGGGCAGAAGTTCTCTTTAATAAAATAGCAATGAGACCTGGCAGTGTAACAACAGTAGCTCAGTTAAATGGCAAATTACTATTTGGACTTTCAGGAAACCCTTCTGCATGTTATGTTGGGTTTGAATTATTTACAAACCCAATCATAAAAAGTTTCCTGTTTTCCCAAAATCCCTATTTGCCTATTGTTGATGCTGTACTCAGGGAGGATTTCCCAAAAGCGAATCCATTTACACGCCTAATTAGAAGTAAAGTCTGTGTTGTCAATGGAAAGCTAGAAACACGAACAAGCGGAGTGGATAAATCAAATATTGTGAGCAGCTTAGCCTTTGCGAACTGTTTAACAATATTGCCTGGCGGAGATAGTGGGTATAAATGTGGAGACATGGTGAAAGTGATTCTTTTAGAAGAAGAATCTGGAAGTAGCTTCCCGTGGTAAAGAATAGCAAAAAGGGCGCAAAAATCACCAAAGATTTTTATGCCCTTTTTTCGCTGTGCTTTACGGAATCATCCAAGAAAGCACATTGTTTTGCAGGAAGGTAATAATACATACTAGCAGCAGCAGAAATATACTATGTTTAACGGTAAAGCGAAGTAGTTCAGATTCTTTTCCTGCCAGACCAACAGCAGCACAAGCGACGGCAATAGATTGCGGAGAAATCATTTTCCCTGTAACTCCTCCACTGGAGTTGGCTGCAACTGCAAGCACAGGATCCATGCCAACAGAAATAGCAGTAATTTTTTGCAGATTTCCAAATAGTAAATTGGCAGAAGTATCAGAGCCAGTGATAAATACGCCAAGCCATCCAAGGACAGGAGAGAAAAATGGAAACAATGCGCCTGTTTTAGCTAATGTCATTCCAAGAGTTGTCGACATTCCGGATGCATTTGTTACATAGGCAAACCCAACTACAGATGAAATTGTTAATATTGGCAATTTTAATTCATGAATTGTTTCCTTTGATGTTTCATACACTTCTTTCCAAGAAAGGCGAGCGATATATTTTGTGATAACGCAAGCGAATAATATAGCAGTGCCGGCAGTCCCTAAAACTTCTATTTTATAAATGGCAGCCACTGCTTCACCAGCACCATTGATAATTTTATTATGAATTAATGGCACTTCAGGCATAAATGTAAGTAGTTCCCCTAGCTTGTTAAGCCCTTTTAAAATAGCGTTTGTACCTTCGTAATGACCAGTCAATGCTGATTTCACAGCAGGAATTCCCCAAAGCGAGATGAATGCAGTCAACACTAAAAAAGGTGACCAAGCATGGAAAATTTGACCGGCTGTATATGTAGATTCTGTTGTTTTCTTTTGCTCAGCTGATGCAGCTGCGATTTCTGCTTCCCCTTTGAAACGGAAAATAGTTTTTGGTTTCCAGAATTTTAAGAAGATAACAAGCGCAAATAAGGAAACTAATGCAGATAAAATATCTGGCAATTCAGGTCCAATGAAATTAGATGATAGATATTGTGTAAAGGCAAAAGATATGCCGGATACTAAAATGGCAGGCATTACTTCCCATACTCGTTTAAATCCAGCCATAATAATAACTAAATAAAATGGAATAAAGACTGAAATAAATGGAAGCTGGCGTCCAACCATTTTGGAAATTTCCATAGCTGGAATGCCGGTAGGGCCTTCTACAGCAGTAATTGGAATACCGATTGCACCAAATGCAACGGGAGCGGTATTTGCCAGTAAACAGATACCTGCAGCGTATAATGGGTTAAAGCCTAGTCCAACTAGAAGGGCAGCAGAGATGGCAACAGGTGCCCCAAATCCAGCAGCGCCTTCTAAAAATGCTCCAAATGAGAAAGCAACAAGCAATGCTTGAAGTCTGCGGTCTTCTGTAATAGATAAAATAAAGTTGCGAATAATCGAGAATTGACCGCTTTTAACAGTTAGTTTATATAGAAGTACGGATGTTACAATAATCCAGCCAATTGGCAAGAGCCCGTAAACAATTCCTTGGCTTGCTGACATCACACTCATTCCAACAGGCATTTTGAAAGCGATTACAGAAATAATCAAAGCAAAAAGCAATGTTGTAACTCCAGCAATATGTCCTTTCATGCGTTTAATGGCAAGGGCCCAAAAAAAGTATAAAATTGGAATGAGTGCTACGATAGCGGACAATGCTAAATTGTCGCCAACAACAGTAAAGTTTTGTGTAAACGTCATAAATTCATCTCCTTCATTTTCTTTCCATGTTACGTTTTTATTTTCTGATTTATTATTCATTGATCAATCACCAGGTGAAAGAAATCGCTTTCAATTATGAATATCCTAAAATTAGGTCATCTGATGACTTGATGAACTTATTATAAAATGATATTTTCCAAAAAACAACATAAAATTGACAATTTTATGTATTTTTTCATGCATATCATAATTTTTAGCAGTATAATAACTATAAAAAGGATGGGCGCGTTGGAGGTACCACAATGGAATTTAAGCAGATTCGACCAAAAAAAATCTATGAAGAAATAGCAGAAACTTTACATGAAGGAATTCGTTCAGGAGCTTTAAAGCCTGGCGAAAAACTGGCATCTGTTCAACAGCTTGCAGAAAATTTCCAAGTAAGTCGTTCGGCCGTTAGAGAAGCGCTATCTGCATTAAAAGCAAAAGGGTTAATTGAAATGAAACAAGGGGAAGGAACCTATGTAAAAAAGTTTGAGGCAGATCAAATTATGTTTTCCTTGCCTTCCGCTATTCTGATGAAAAAGAAGGACATTAATCATCTCCTTGAAGTAAGAAGCATCATGGAGGTAGGTGCGGCAGTCGCTGCAGCAAATAATCGTACAACTGAAGATTTGAAAAAAATGAAAGCAGCTTTAGAAAAAATGAAACTGGCAAATGGCGTAGAAGAGCTAGGAGAAAAATCAGATCTAAACTTTCATTTTGCAGTTGCTGCAGCTTCGCAAAACCCGTTGTTGGTAAACTTATTGCTTAATGTTTCAGATATAATGCAGGAAGCGATGAAAGAAACGAGGCGATTATGGCTGTTTTCTAAACAAACAACAACAGAGAGACTGTATGAAGAACATCTTGCCATTTATGAAGCTATTTTTGAGAAGAATGAAAATAAAGCAAAGGAGACGATGCTCTATCATTTGCAAAAAGTAGAGGCAGTATTAAAGAAATATTTTGATTCCAAAGAAAAGGAACAGAATGAATAATAAATAGCAGCTTGAGTAAGGGGACAATGATAGAAAAATTTTTTCACTTGCAAAATGTAAAAATTAGGACTATATTAATGAAAACGCTTAATTTGAAATTTCATAAAAATCATAGCAGTTTCTAGAATCTCTTACAGTCAACCACGTTTTTTTATAGAGACTAATTAAACAAAACACTCTATGGATACATATAGGGTGATTTTAAAAATCTAGTCATCTGATGACCTGTTCATTTGTGTGTGTAAGGAATAATAAATGTTGGGAGTTTATTTTTAAAGGAGGATGTCATGATGAAAGTGACTTTATTTGCAACCTGTTTAGTGGATATGTTTCAAAGTGATGTAGGAAAAGCAACAGTAGAATTATTAGAACGTTTAGGATGTGAAATTGATTTTCCTACAACACAAATTTGCTGTGGCCAGCCTTCTTATAATAGTGGTTATGTAGAGGAAACAAAGGGTGCCATGAAAACAATGATAAAAGCATTTGAACATGCTGAATATATTGTTTGTCCTTCAGGATCTTGCGCTTATATGTTTCATGAGTATCAGCATATTTTTAAAGGAGATCCTGTCTGGGAACCAAAAGCAAAAGAACTTGCAAAAAAAACATATGAATTAACTCAATTTATTGTAGACGTGTTAAGAGTAGAAGATGTTGGCGCAAGTTTTAATGGAAAAGTAACCTATCATACTTCTTGTCATATGACTAGATTATTAGGTGTCAAAGAAGCGCCTATTAAACTATTGAAAAATGTAAAAGGTTTAGAATATGAAGATTTGCCAGGAAAACAAAATTGTTGTGGATTTGGCGGAACTTTTTCTGTCAAAATGGGGCAAATATCTGAACAAATGGTAGATGAAAAGGTTAGTTGTATAGAAGAAACAGGGGCAGATTATATTATCAGTGCAGATGCAGGCTGCTTAATGAATATTGGCGGGCGTTTAGGAAGAAAAGGTAAGCCAGTGAGAGCGCTCCATATTGCAGAAGTTTTGAATAGCCGTTTATAAAAGGGGAGGGGGATTTTAATTATGTCAATGAAAACTAGCTCCGTAGAATTTAAGTCCAGAGTAAAAAGTGAATTGCAAAATGAATTTATGCGTGGTGCTGTTTCAAAGGCTCAAGAAACCATTCAAGGAAGAAAAAATGCAGTGACAGAAGAGATGGGAAACTGGGAAGAATGGCGTTCGCACGGGGAAGAGATACGTCAGCATGTCTTAGAAAATCTGGATTATTATTTATATGAATTAAGTGAAAATGTGGCAAAAAGAGGAGGGCATGTCTTTTTTGCAAAAACGGCAGAAGAAGCGAGCACCTATATTGAAGAGATAGCAAAAAAGAAAAATGCCAAAAAGGTAGTAAAAGCAAAATCAATGGTGACAGAAGAGATTTCTCTTAATCAAAAGCTAGAAGGCGCTGGCTGCAAGGTCATTGAAACAGATTTAGGGGAATACATTTTGCAAGTAGATGATCATGATCCACCATCTCATATCGTTGTTCCAGCATTACATAAAAATAAAGAGCAAATTCGTGATGTATTTGCAAAGAAACTAAATTATACAAATACAGAAAGACCCGAGGAACTGGCATGGCATGCTCGTCAAGTTCTTCGTGAGGAATATTTAACGGCGGATATCGGGATAACTGGCTGCAACTTCGCAGTAGCAGAAACTGGTTCCATTACCCTTGTAACAAATGAAGGAAATGCGGACCTTGTTGCAGCATTGCCTAAAACACAGGTTGTTGTAATGGGGATGGAAAGAATTGTTCCTACATTTGATGAAATGGAAGTACTTGTTGGAATGTTGACAAGAAGTGCAGTAGGCCAAAAACTAACAAGTTATGTAACTACTCTAACAGGCCCTAAAGAAGCTGGCGATGTGGATGGACCGGAGGAATTTCATTTAGTCATAGTGGATAACGGAAGATCAGATATACTTGGCGGAGAATTCCAATCGGTTCTTCAATGCATTCGCTGTGCGGCATGTGTAAATGTTTGTCCTGTCTACAGACAAGTAGGGGGACACTCTTATGGATCCATTTATTCTGGTCCAATTGGAGCAGTATTATCGCCACTTTTAGGTGGATATGATGAATTCAAAGAGCTTCCATATGCATCTACATTATGTGCCGCATGTACGGATGCATGTCCAGTGAAGATCCCTCTTCATGAATTATTGCATAAACATCGTCAAGTAATTGTAGAGAGGGAAGGGAAAGCACCAATATCAGAAAAGCTGATCTTTAAGGCATTTGGTCTTGGAGCAGCTTCGCCAGCTTTATATAACATCGGTTCAAAAATGGCTCCAGCATTAACAAAGCCGTTATCTAAAGGAGATAAAATTACTAAAGGGGTTGGCTTAATAAAAGAATGGACAGATATCCGCGATTTTCCTGCACCAACAAAAGAGCGATTCCGTGACTGGTATAAAAACCGTGATAAAGGAGGCAAAAGCTGATGCAAGGAACTATTCAAAATAGAGATTCTTTTTTAAAAAACATAGCATCAAGATTGGGAAGAGAAAGAAAAGTAGAAGTTGCAAAACCTGTTTGGGCGTATAATCCCCAAGAACAAGTGTTAAAAGATGCAACAAAAGATGAATTATTAGAAGTATTAAAAACACAATGTTTAAAAATCCATACAGACTTAATTACTACAACTAAAGCAGATCTCCCGCAAAAGTTAGAGAATTTAATTTCAGAATATGGCGGCGGACCAATCGTTACTTGGAAAGACTCGCGCTACGAGGAATATGGTGTCAGCAATTTATTGACACAAGATTTACCTAATAAAAATATAGAAGTATACGAATGGCAAGCATCAAAAGGCAAAGAAAATATTCAAAAAGCAGAAAATGCTAATATTGGCATAACAATCAGTGAAATAACTTTAGCCGAATCAGGTACAGTAGTTTTGTATAGCGGCAATGATCGAGGCAGAACAGTCAGCTTTTTACCAACCAATTCTATTATGCTTATACCAAAAAGCACACTAGTACCGCGAATGACACAAGCAGCACATAAATTAAGAGAAAAAGTGAAAAATGGAGAAAAAATCCCAAGCTGCATTAATTATATTACAGGACCAAGCAACTCAGCCGATATAGAAATGGATTTAGTTGTAGGGGTGCACGGACCTGTAAAAGCATCGTATATTGTAATAGAAGACTTATAAAAGAGAAATGAATGAAGCTGCCCTAAATTGGGGCAGCTTTATTTGCATTGTTAAAAAGGTTGGATCGTAAAAAATTCGATAAGTAATAAAATATATGCAGGATAGCAGAAAAAGTGAGCAGGACGGCGAATAAAAAGGGAGAGAGTGGAAAATAAGTTGTAAGAAACAGAGATTTGCCAAGGCATAATTCCTAATTAATATACAACCACACTAAGCGGCGAAAAACTTCCTGCAGAAATTCTGAATTTTCCCTAGTGAATAATAATCGGCTTGAATTGCATTTTTACTTTTCTATTTTAATAACTTGCTTGAAAAGTTAGAAAACTAATACTTTTATGAAAAAACAGGTTGATTTTATAATGCTAAGTTTTTATAATAAGAGAATCGAATATTAATAAATATAAAAAAAAATGATTAAATATACACATTTCCTATTGAAGGAGGAAATTATGAAGGCAGCAATCATCGGTACTACAGGCTACGGTGGAGTGGAATTAATTAGAATTTTGCATACACATCCAACTATTAACATACATTCTGTTCATACAACAAGAGAAGAGGTTCCAGTTTGGAACGAATATCCTCATTTATACAATATTATTGAAAATAAACTAGAAAAAATAAATGTTGCAAAAATAGCGGAGGAAAGTGATATCGTATTTTTTGCTACTCCATCAGGTGTTTCCAGTAAATTGGTAGAAGAGTTTTCTCATACAAATATCAAAATGGTCGACTTATCTGGTGATTTGCGTTTAAGAAATACAGAAGATTATAAAACATGGTATAAAAAAGAGCCTGTGCAAGCAGAGTTGATCAATAAATTTGTTTATGGTCTTACAGAGTGGAACAGAGGAGAAATCGAAAAAGCAAAATGGATTTCCAATCCAGGCTGTTATCCTACAGCAACGTTATTAGGATTAGCTCCAGCAGTAAAAGAAAAAATAATAAAAACAGATAGTATTATTATTGACGCAAAATCGGGAATCTCAGGTGCAGGAAGAAGTCCATCAAGGGATACAATGCTTGCAGAAATGAATGAAAATTTCAAAATTTATAAAGTAAATAAACATCAGCATATTCCAGAAATTGAACAGCAATTATTAGATTGGAACAGCGATATTAAACCAATTACATTTTCAACACATTTATTGCCTATCAATAGAGGAATCATGTCAACGATATATGTTTCCTTAAAAGAAGAATATACAACAAGTTCTATTCATGAATTATATGAAGAAGCATACAAAAATCATCCTTTTGTCCGTGTCCGACCATTAGGGCATTTTCCTACTATTAAAGAGGTGAGCGGGTCAAATTATTGTGATATTGGTGTGGATGTGGATGAAAGAACAGGAAGACTAACCATTATATCTGTCATTGACAATTTAATGAAAGGGGCAGCAGGGCAGGCGGTTCAAAATGCAAACATCATGAGCGGATTGCATGAAACGGCTGGACTAAACTTTTTACCGCTGTACCCATAAGAAAGGAGCAGAAAAAGTGCAGGTTATATCAAATATCAATGAGGAACAATCATCGTATGTAAAAGAAATCGTGGATGGCAGCATCGTTACACCAATTGGATTTAGTGCAGCAGGTATACATGCTGGACTGCGTTATGCTAAAAAGGATTTAGGAGCCATTATTAGTGAGGTTCCTGCAAATGCAGCTGCTGTATATACAACAAGCCATTTTCAAGCTGCTCCATTAAAGGTGACACAAGCATCTATCCAAGCAGAGAAGCTGATCCAGGCAGTTATTGTAAACAGTGCATGTGCGAATGCTTGTACAGGAGAAAAAGGGCTACAAGATGCTTATAAAATGCGTGAGTTAATGGCAGAACATCTACAAATTAAAAAAGAATATGTAGCTGTTTCATCAACAGGCGTTATTGGAGAATATTTGAAAATGGATAAAATTGCTTCAGGAATCCAACAAATAAGCGAGGGCAGTACAGTAAGCCATGCCGATGCATTTCAAGAAGCAATTTTAACAACAGATACTGTAATGAAAAAATGCTGCTATACGGCAAAGCTTGGCGGCGTGACAGTAACAATGGGCGGAACGTCTAAAGGATCAGGAATGATTCATCCAAATATGGCAACAATGCTGGCATTTATTACAACCGATGCAAAAATAGATTCCGATTGTTTGCAAAGCTCATTAAGCAAAGTAATTCCGACGACTTTTAATCAAATAACAGTGGACGGAGATACTTCTACAAATGATACAGTTTTAGTATTGGCAAATGGGATGGCAGAAAACGAAGCGATAACAGCGGAACATCCTGATTATCCAGTATTTTTAGAACTTTTAGCAAAAACATGTGAAAGTTTGGCAAAACAAATCGCTAAAGATGGAGAAGGCGCCACAAAGCTTATTGAGGTAGAGGTGTCAGGAAGCAAAACAGAAGAAGAAGCAAGAGCCATTGCAAAACAAATCGTTGGTTCTAACTTAGTGAAAACAGCTGTTTATGGTTCAGATGCTAACTGGGGTCGTATTATTACAGCGATTGGCCAAACCAATACAGATGTTAATCCAGCTTCAGTTGATATTGCAATCGGAAATATTGTGATGTTAAAAAACAGCGAACCACAAGCTTTTTCTGAAGACGAAGCAATAAATTATCTTAATCAGGATTTTATTAAAATTACAGTTGATCTTCACAATGGGGAATCAAAAGGAAAAGCTTGGGGCTGCGATTTATCTTATGATTATGTAAAAATAAATGCAAGCTATCGGACATAAGAGGTGAATTTGATGAAAACAATCCTTATAAAATGCGGCGGTAGTGTTATAGATCAATTGACTGAAGATTTTTTTGCTAGTTTAGCAGAATTACAAAAAGCTGGATTTCAATTAGTTTTTGTTCATGGAGGCGGCCCTGATATTAATGAAATGCTGGAACTTACAGGAGTTGTCCCTGAATTTCATAATGGTTTGCGGAAAACAACAAAAGAAACACTGAATATTGTAGAGATGGTACTTTCAGGAAAAACAAACAGAAAACTTGTACACTTATTAAATAGTCATCATTTAAAAGCAATTGGAATAAACGGTACAGATAATCAAATTATTCAAGGATCTCTTATTGATGAAGCAGCACTAGGATATGTTGGCAATGTGGAAACAGTGAATAATAAGCTAATCACAAAGCTTTTAACAGATGGATTAATTCCTGTCATAACGCCACTTGGCATTACAGAAAATGGGCAAATTTTAAATATTAATGCGGATTATGCAGCAGCAGCAGTTGCCAAAAGTTTAAAGGTGGAACATTGTTTATTTGTGACAGATGTTGATGGTATTCTAATAGATGGAAAAGTAGCAAATATTCTTGAACAAAAAGAAGTCCACCAGTATATAGAGGAAGGACAAATAACAGGCGGCATGATTCCAAAAGTAACATCCTCACTAGCAGCGTTAGAGAGCGGCTTAAAAAGTGTCATGATTGTATCAGGAAAAAAAGCGATTTATGATGGGCAAACATTGTTTGGAACACAAATTGTTGAAAAACTGGAGGTCGTAAAATGAGTCATTTATTTCCAACTTATGCAAAATGGGAAATTGAGCCTGAATCGGCAAAAGGCAGTTATTTAATAGGAACAGATGGAAAAAAATATTTGGACTTCACTTCAGGAATTGGTGTTTGTGGTTTAGGACATTGCAATGAGGAAGTAAAAAAAGCAGTCGAAGAACAGTTAAACAAGTTTTGGCATGTATCCAATCTATTTCCTGTTGCATTGCAAGAGAAAGCCGCGGAATTAATCGTTAAAGGCAGCGGAATGGATTGCGTTTTCTTCAGCAATAGCGGTGCAGAGGCAAATGAAGCGGCTATTAAGCTAGCTAGAAAAGCGACTGGCAAATCAAAAATTATTACATTCTTATCCTCTTTTCATGGCAGAACATTTGCAACAATGTCGGCAACGGGCCAAGATAAAATAAAGCATGGATATGGACCTATGCTAGAAACATTTGAATATGTTCCTTTTAACGATATATATGCATTAGAGCAGCAGTTAACAGATGATACAGCAGCCGTTATGTTGGAAGTGGTTCAAGGAGAAGGCGGCATTCATGTAGCTGCAAAAGAATTTCTGCAAAAAGTAGAAGTGCTTTGCAAAGAAAAAGGGGCACTTTTAATTATTGATGAAATTCAAACAGGAATAGGCAGAACAGGCACGCCATTTGCATTTCAGCAATTTGATTTAAACCCAGATATCATTTCTATAGCAAAAGGACTTGCGAATGGTATTCCAGTTGGTGCTATTGCTGCAAAAGGAAATTTAAAAGAATTTTTTGGAGCAGGGAGTCATGGAACTACATTTGGGGGAAACCCATTAGCAATGGCAGCAGCCAGCAAAACAATGGAGATTGTCTTTAATGAAGCTTTTTTACAAGCGGTTAATGAAAAAAGCAGCTATTTAATTCATTCGCTTCAAGAAAAATTAAAATCAAACCAGTATGTAAAAGATATTCGCGGCTTGGGGCTAATGATTGGAATAGAAGTAGAGTTGGAAGTAGCAAATGTGTTAAGTGAGTTAAGAAAAACAGGATTTATTGCATTACCTGCAGGCACCAATGTTATTAGACTGCTTCCGTCATTAACGACTACAAAGGAAGAGATAGATTTGGCAGTAGAAATAATCGGAAAACTTTTAAATTCTTACACAAAAATGACAGTTTAAGATGTATTTTCTTGCAAGTTGATGTATAATTATAAAAAATAAAAAATAAATATACAGTCTGGATCTATTGATCAATAAATTCAGAGCGACTTAAAAGAAGGGTAAAATCTAGATATAGAGGTGTACAAAATGGAAGGATACTTGCACTTAAAGAATGGAGAAAAATATAAAGGAACATTTCAAACAAATGCTGTAAATCAAACAGCAAGTGGAGAAATTGTTTTTTTTACTGGAATGACAGGTTATCAAGAGGTGCTGACAGATCCTTCTTATAAAGATCAAATCATTGTTTTTACTTATCCACTAATCGGGAATTATGGGATAAATAATGAAGACTTTGAGAGCAAAAAGCCACATGTAGCTGGAGTAGTCGTATATGAAGCAAATAAAGACGCTTTTCATTATCAATCACAGCATTCATTATTGGAATATTTAGAGAAGTGGAATATCCCTTTAATATCACATGTAGATACAAGAGCAATTGTAAAAAATATCCGTCAGGCTGGTTCGATGCCTGCTGTTTTGACAATAAAGGAAACGGCTCAAAAAGAAGACTTTTCTCTTGTAAAAGATAAAAAAGTGGCAAAAGTCTCTGAAAGAGATTTGCAGCAATATGGCAGCGGTGATTATCATATTGTTTTGGTGGATTTCGGCAAAAAAGAATCAATGGTAGATTGTTTATTGGAAAGAGGCTGCAAAGTAACGGTTGTACCATATAATACAGAATTTGAAACCATTCAAAATTTAGCGCCAAATGGAATTTTATTGTCAAATGGACCTGGTGATCCAAAAGAGTTAAAAGAAGTATTGCCAACTGTTGAGGCGTTAATCAAACATTATCCAACATTAGGGATTTGTCTAGGCCATCAGTTATCTGCATTAGCATTAGGTGCTGAAACCAGCAAACTATCCTTTGGACATCGCGGCGCTAACCATCCAGTAATGGACAAAAAAAATCAAAAAGTGATTATGTCCTCCCAAAATCATAGCTATGTGGTGGTGGAAGAAAGTTTAAAAAATACAGGATGTACAGCACGTTTTTACAATTTGCATGATGGATCTGTAGAGGGATTATCCCATACTGAATATCCATTGCAAACCGTACAATTCCATCCGGAAGCAAATCCAGGTCCTTCTGAGGGTCAGTATATCTTTGATGAATTTATTGAAAATGTTAAAGCAAATTATGGGAGAGTTTTCGCACATGCCTAAAGACACAACTATTCAAACAATACTCGTAATCGGATCAGGTCCAATCGTTATCGGTCAAGCAGCAGAATTTGATTATGCTGGAACGCAAGCATGTATGGTGCTAAAAGAAGAAGGATATAAAGTTATACTTGTAAATAATAATCCAGCAACCATTATGACAGATCAAACATTTGCAGACTCTATCTATTTTGAGCCCCTCACAGTGGATGTTTTAGAAATGATTATCCAAAAGGAAAAGCCAGACGGTTTGCTTGCAACACTAGGTGGGCAAACAGGCTTAAACTTAGCTTTTCAATTAAGTGAGCAAGGAATTTTGGATAAATATAATGTTAAACTTCTTGGAAGCTCGATTGAATCTATAAAAAAAGGGGAAGATCGTGAAGCATTCCGCCAGTTAATGTATGAATTAAATGAACCAGTGCCAGAAAGTAAAATTGTTCATCAGGTAGAAGAAGCTGTCCAATTTGCAGAAGAAATCGGCTTTCCAATCATTGTTCGCCCAGCCTATACGTTAGGGGGAACAGGCGGTGGAATTGCAGCAAGTATGGATGAATTTACAAGACTGGTTTCTGGTGGTTTACAGGAAAGTGCTATCGGACAATGTTTGGTGGAACGAAGCATCGCCGGCTTTAAAGAAGTAGAATATGAAGTAATGCGTGATCATATGAATACATGTATTACCATCTGTAATATGGAAAATATTGATCCAGTTGGCATTCATACAGGTGACAGCATTGTTGTTGCACCTTCGCAAACCTTAACAGATGTGGAGTATCAAATGCTTCGTTCCGCATCTATTAAAATTATTTCTGCATTAGGCATTATAGGTGGATGTAATATTCAATTTGCCCTTGATCCTGAGAGCAAAAAATATTATTTAATTGAAGTGAATCCTCGGGTGAGCCGTTCTTCTGCTTTAGCATCAAAAGCAACTGGCTATCCTATTGCCAGAATGGCAGCCAAACTTGCTGTTGGATATACATTAAATGAAATCATCAACCCAGTAACCGGCGATACTTTTGCTAGTTTTGAACCGGCTCTTGATTATGTAGTAGTAAAATTTCCAAAGTGGCCTTTTGATAAGTTTCCAAATGTGTCCAGAAGCCTTGGCACACAAATGAAAGCAACTGGGGAAGTAATGGGAATTGACCGGAATTTGGAAAGAGCATTATTAAAGGCAATTCGATCATTGGAGATAAAAGTAAATGATTTAGAACAGCCAAACTTAGCAGAGAAAACAGTAGATGAGTTATTCACTAAGCTAAAAGAACAATCAGATGAAAGATTTTTTGTTGTATTAGAATTAATAAGAAAAGGCATTACCCTTGATGAACTTCATTCTTTAACAAAAATAGATCTATTCTATCTTCATCTATTCCAAAGATTAGTTAATATGGAAAAAGAAATAGCTGCAGCAAGTCTTGAGACTGCTACAAAAGAAATGTTTTCTAAATGGAAAGAAAAAGGTTTTAGTGATACGTTTCTTGCTGGCAAATGGAATGTAACAGAAAAAGAAATCAGAAAGAAACGCAAGGCTTTAAATATTTTGCCGATTTATAAAATGGTTGATACATGTGCTGCAGAGTTTGAGGCAAAAACAAATTACTATTATTCTAGTTATTATGGTGAAAATGAGCAGACAGAAAGTAATAAAAGAAAAATATTGGTAATAGGGAGCGGACCGATTCGAATTGGCCAAGGGATTGAATTTGACTACTGTTCTGTTCATGGTGTCTTTGCTCTTAAAGAAGAGAATATCGAAACGATTATTATCAATAATAATCCGGAAACAGTAAGTACGGATTTTGCTACTGCAGATAGACTTTATTTTGAGCCGTTAGTAATAGAAGATATTATGAATGTAATTGAATCAGAAGGCATTGAGGAAGTAATCGTTCAATTAGGCGGTCAAACTGCTCTAAATGTTGCCAAAGGGTTAGAAGAATATGGTGTAAAGATTTTAGGCAATAGCAGCCATACAATTGATCTTTTAGAAGATAGAGACTTATTTTATCAATTATTAGATGAAGAAAATATTCCTCATATTAAGGGCGATATTGTTTTTACAGAAGGAGAATTATTAGCAGCTGTTGAAAAATTAGGCTTCCCTGTTCTGATTAGACCATCTTATGTAATTGGCGGTAAAGGAATGGAACGAATTGAAACAGATTATGATTTGCAAAAGTATTTGCAGACAGATATTCCATATCCAGTGCTTGTAGATCAGTTTATGTATGCAAGTGAAGCAGAATTAGATGTTGCAGCAGATGGTTTCGATATTTGTGTTCCAGCCATTATGGAGCATATTGAAAAAACAGGCGTACATTCAGGAGACAGCTTATCTATTTTGCCAGCTAAAAATTTATCGCAGCAAGTGAAAGAAAAAATGCTTGATTATGCGCAAAAAATTGTCAGACATACTTCTTATAAAGGTTTAATGAATATTCAATATATCATTGATACAGAAGATGTGTATGTGCTCGAAGTTAACCCAAGAGCAAGTAGAACGGTGCCGATTGTAAGCAAGGTAACAGGTATTCCGTTAGTACAAATTGCGACAAAAATAATGCTTGATAAATATACATTAACCGAGGAAGAAAAAACATTTAAAGATAATATCCCATTTACTTGCATCAAATACCCTGTTTATTCCAATTATGCATTAAAAGGGCTTGATTCAAAGCTTGGGCCGGAAATGCGATCAACTGGCGAAGGAATAGCACTTGCAAGCTCTATGGAAGAAGCGTTAAAGAAAGTGTTCCATCCTTCTTTAAAGAAAGTAGAAAAGAAACAAATTGTCATAAAAACAGACAAAGATACAACTGCACTTTGTGCAAAAGCAGAAACGCAAGGGTTGGTTATAAAAATAGGAGCAGATACGCCAAGTTTGCTTGCTGAACCTGAAACAGTCGCTTTTTATAATAATACTCATCTTGAAAGTGATCAAACATTAAGAGAATTGGCGACAAGAAATCGTATTATTACTTTTACGCAAGAAGAAAGTGCAGAAGCGTTTATAGACTCTTTTAAAGCAGATAAATTTAGTGTGAATTCAATCAATGAATGGCATGATATGTTGAAAAAGGACGTGAGTAAAGTATGATTACGGCATCAAATACGAGCTTAAAAGGCAAAGATCTGCTGACATTAGCAGATGTCGCACCTGAAACAATTTTAAACCTTTTGAATAAAGCACAAGAAATTAAACAAGCAAAATTAGAGGGAGAGGAATATGCGCCTCTTAAAGGAAAAACTTTAGGGATGATTTTTGAGAAATCTTCTACAAGAACAAGAGTATCTTTTGAAGCTGGAATGCTGCAATTAGGAGGTCATGCTCTATACTTAAATAGTCGTGATCTTCAAATTGGCAGAGGAGAGCCAATCTCTGATACAGCTAAAGTGTTATCAGAGTATCTTGATGCGATTATGATTCGAACTTTCTCTCATGATACAGTTATTGAGTTAGCGGAGCATGCATCTATTCCGGTTATAAATGGTTTAACAGATCTTTATCATCCTTGCCAAGCATTGGCAGATTTACTTACTATTTTAGAAGTAAAAGGAACATTAAAAGGATTAAAGCTTGCCTATATCGGCGATGGAAATAATGTAGCGCACTCCCTTTTAATTGCATGTGCAAAAGTTGGCATTGATATTGCGATTGCGACACCAGAGAACTATGAGGCAAATAAAGAAGTAGTCGAAAAAGCAAAAAGTTTTGCAAGTGTGAGCGGCAGTACGATTTGTTTAACAATCAATCCTATCGAAGCAGTTGCAAATGCAGATATCATCTATTCAGATGTATGGACTAGCATGGGCCAAGAAGAAGAAAATGAACAACGGTTAAAGGATTTCCAAGGCTTCCAAATTAACAGCGAATTAGTGAAGCACGCAAAAGATGATTATATGTTCTTGCATTGCTTGCCAGCACATCGGGAAGAAGAAGTAACAGCAGAAATCATTGATGGAAGCAACTCTTATATATTCCAGCAAGCTGGGAATAGATTACATGCTCAAAAAGCATTATTAGTTGAAATTTTAGCTTAAAAAAATCCCCTTTATGGGGGTTTTTTTATTATGTCCTGAACTTTCTAACTTATAAAGAGAAGTTTTTTCGTTGTTTTATTTTTGCTTTAATTTTTCAAAATAGTATTTTTTAAAAAAATGTTGTGTGTTAACATATATCCTCTTCTTCAAATAGGATATTATTTACTGGTTCTTTTTTTATCTATTGATTTATTGATTTAAACAATATTTTCCGTAATGACAAAATGAAAATCGGAAATAATAAAAAAGCAGTTAAGTGTGCAAGTGACTGTATTGATTAATTTATTCACGTATGCTGTAAGGAGGAACTTTATGGGACAAAATAGACAGTTTCGTGCCGGTCAAAAAGCACCGAATAATGGAATGTATATAGAGATTGGTGAAACAGGAAGTAATGTCAATAATCCTCAGTTTTTAAAAATGAAGGCAGGAGATCGTTTTCCAGAAAACTCTAACCATAATAGAGTATGGACGTATCAAAGAAAGCCTTAAGCCAAAATAGTTAAGCTCAATTGAATTTGTTATACTAGCCATCCGAAAGATACGGATGGCTTTACATATGGATAGAAAAGCCTATAATAATATTAAAGGTCAAAAAAGGTCAAAGGAGGCTTTTTGTCATGAATATGGAGCAAATGACAGAAAGAGTTCAGCTGGCAATAAGTGAAGCGCAAAGCCTTGCTGTAAAGGAAAGTCATCAAGAAGTGGATGATATTCATCTATTTATCGCAATGATGAAGCAGGAAGATAATTTATTAACTGCTGTACTGCAAAAACTTCATAAAGAACCAAAAGCATTAATTGAAAAGTTAACAAAAGAACTAGCAAAAAAACCACAAGTAACAGTAAGCAACACAGCACAAGGAAATATTTATATAACGAGCAGTCTGCAACGAATATTTGTTCAAGCAGAAGAGGAAAGAAAAAGCATGGAAGATGATTATCTTTCCATAGAACATCTCATCATCGCCGTTTTTTCTGAGAAGAACTCAAATGTTGGAAAGATATTAAATGAAATAGGCGTTTATAAAAAGGATGTAAGCAATAAAATTATGGAGACAAGGGGGAGCCAGAAGGTGACATCGAAAAATCCAGAAGCAACATATGATGCTTTAAATAAATATGGCCGTGATTTAGTAGCCGAAGTTAGAGCAGGGAAAGTTGATCCAGTAATAGGAAGAGATAATGAGATACGGCATGTGATTCGCATTCTTTCAAGAAAAACAAAAAATAACCCTGTATTAATTGGAGAGCCAGGTGTAGGAAAAACAGCAATTGTGGAAGGTTTAGCTCAAAGAATTGTACGCAAAGATGTTCCTGAAGGATTAAAAGATAAAACAATTTTTTCATTAGATATGGGTGCACTTATTGCAGGTGCCAAATTTCGTGGTGAGTTTGAAGAAAGATTAAAAGCCGTGCTTCAAGAGGTAAAAATGAGCAATGGACAAATTTTATTGTTTATTGATGAACTTCATACAATTGTCGGAGCAGGAAAAACAGATGGAGCGATGGATGCAGGCAATATGCTAAAGCCAATGCTTGCAAGAGGAGAATTGCATTGTATTGGTGCGACGACATTAAATGAACATCGCCAGTATATTGAAAAGGATCCGGCGTTAGAACGTCGTTTTCAGCAAGTGCTTGTGACAGAGCCAACCGTGCTGGATACAGTATCTATCTTAAGAGGTTTAAAGGAGCGTTTTGAAATTCATCATGGTGTCGCTATCCAAGATCGTGCAATTATTGCTGCTGCGACAATGTCAGACCGCTATATAACAGATCGTTTTCTTCCAGATAAAGCGATTGATTTAATTGATGAAGCATGCGCGATGATTCGGACGGAAATTGACTCTATGCCTATTGAAATTGATGAATTAACAAGAAAAATTATGCAATTAGAAATAGAAGAAGCTGCATTAAGAAGGGAAAAAGATACCTTAAGTCAAGAAAGATTGAGAGATATTGGAAAAGAACTAGCTGATTTAAAGGAAAAGGCAAATGCATTGCAAGCTAAATGGCAATTGGAAAAAGAAGGATTGCAAAAAATTCAAGAGAAAAAAGAAGAAATAGAAAAACAGAAAAGAGAATTAGAAGCTGCAGAAGGAAAATATGATTTAAATAAAGCAGCAGAATTAAGACATGGGACGATTCCTTTATTGGAAAAACAATTAAAAGGTTTAGAAGAAAAGATCAGCAAAAAAACGGAAGAAAAGTTATTAAGAGAAGAAGTAACAGAAGATGAAATCGCTGGAATCGTTGCCAGATGGACAGGTATACCTGTTTCCAAGTTAGTAGAAAAAGAAAGAGAAAAATTGCTTCGGCTAGAATCTATTCTTCAGGAAAGAGTGGTGGGACAAACAGAAGCCGTTCATCTAGTGAGTGACGCTGTATTAAGAGCGCGGGCTGGCATTAAAGATCCTAATAGACCAATTGGATCCTTTTTGTTTTTAGGGCCGACTGGTGTAGGGAAAACTGAATTAGCAAAAGCTTTGGCTGCCAGTTTATTTGATAGCGAAGAGCAAATCATTAGAATTGATATGTCTGAATATATGGAAAAACATGCAGTGTCCCGTTTAATTGGTGCGCCTCCTGGATATATAGGATATGAAGAGGGTGGACAATTAACGGAAGCTATTAGAAGAAAACCATATTCTGTGTTGTTATTAGATGAAGTAGAAAAGGCGCATCCAGAAGTATTTAATATTTTATTACAAGTTTTAGATGATGGACGTATTACTGATTCACAAGGAAGAATGGTTGACTTTAAAAACACAGTAATTATTATGACTTCTAATATAGGATCCCATTTATTATTAGAAAATAAAGTAATGGACTTTATTCCAGAAGAAACAAGAGAAGGGGTAATGAATCAATTAAAGATGCATTTTCGTCCAGAATTTTTAAATAGAATTGATGAAATAATCTTGTTTAAACCACTTGCACTTGCCGAAATAAAAGAAATTGTCACAAAACTTGTTGCACAATTGCAGACAAGATTATTAGAACAACAAATATCGATTTCGATTACAAATGAAGCCAAAGAATATATAGCATTAAACGGTTTTGATCCAGTTTACGGGGCAAGACCTTTAAAAAGATTTTTGCAGCGAACAGTGGAAACCTATTTAGCTAAAGATATTATTGCAGAAAAAATAAAAGAAAATGATTATGTAGTAATTGATGTTGTAGAAGGAAATATCGTACTTTTGAATGAACGGTAAAATGATGGGAACGGCGAAAAAGAGAACGGAGCTTTTTCGCCGTTCTCTTTTTTAGAGTTAATAGGAAACAAGTTTTATAAGGATTAATGAGCACTTTCTTTATGATTAGGTTCATTTGGAATAATTGCCCCTAGTACAAAAACTAACACGGTAAAGATAATGCTTAAAATAAAGCCAGTACCAAGGCTAAATGAGTTGCCATTCATGGAACTAACAACGTATGTAAGCATTTGCGCAAGCAAGAATGACCAAATAAATGTAAACAAATAACGCACTTCAATTCACCTCACAACAATTTTCAATTCTTTGTTCATCTTATCATATTGCCAGAAATTAATAAATGTCTATTGCTTTAACTTATTATGAAAAAATTAAGCTCCTGTAATTGGATGCCTTTATATAAAGAACAGAACTATTTTTAAGTTTCAGGCAGTATAGTCAAAAATATGCTCGCATATTATTATTGTAAGTATATGCATATGTTGGAAAAGAAAGTGTAGTCCTAATCTTTTTTGTAGGCCTTATGTACAGTTCATCATAAAGAAGATAAATAAAATAGGCAAACTCCCTTACATTTAAAAAAAATGCTCATACATTATTAAAAGGAAAATGTTATAAAGGAGTTTTAGAGATGGAGAACCGGAACTTCCAATTGGATACCGAATGGAATATGATACATTACCCTCCTCAACCAAACGGTTTCGGTGTCTTAATAATCGGGGATGACAGAAATTTTGTAAATAAGTCAACAAGCTTTTGGACACAAAATGAAGGCAAAAAGCAATTGGTTGAATCACTTCTAGAAAAAGGATACACTATATTTTATTCTAATTTATATGGGAAGAATTGGGGAAGCAATCAAGCTTGTCAATTAGCAGAACGGTTATATCAATATGTGATACGTTCAGAAATCCTTAATCAAAAAATTCATTTAATAGCGGAAGGGATGGGGACGTTAACTGCCATCCGACTGATGAAAGAAATGAAAGGCAATATTCGCTCAGCTGTTTTGTTTAATCCCATTTTATCATTAAAGGATCATCTCGAAAGAGAAAAGGAACATAAATTTTTTTTTAAGAAGCTATGTAATGAAATATCAGTAGCTTTTCATTTAACGGAAGAGGAATTTTTGCCATTTTTAAAGGGGCGAAAGGAAATCTTATTAGAAGAAACATCTTCTCCTGTGAAAATCATCCAAATTTTGCATGACGGAAAATCCTATTACCAATCTAACTATTTAAAAAAAGAATCAACAGAATGGAAGAAAAAACAGCTGCCAATTGTTGTTTCATATGTTGTGCCAGAAAAAAGAAGTGCGCTCCCAAAATACATTCATTTCTTTTTTCAGGCTAATGAAAAATATCTATAAAAAGGAACAAGGAATTCTCTTAAGTTTGCTGGGATTAGAGGATTCCTTTTTATTGTGCAAAAATCAAGATGAAATAATTAATAAATGGCAGCATATCATACAATAATTAGTTTTTAGGGAGGATTAAATATGGATGATTTTTTGATGATTGGAAAATATCATTTTATTGGCTTGCATCTTTGTTCTACATTATTATCACAGGGTCTTAAAATAAAAGGCATATCTTACCCTGATTTTGAAGTGCATCAATTAGAAGAGAAAGAAATGTTTTTTGGGAGAAATGCTAATTTTATTGATATAAAATGGGAGCAGCGGTTCAAACAGATAAAGGAAGGAGAGACAATCATTGTTTTTGATTGTTATACATTAGATAAATTAGATGACTTGATTGCTGCTATGCAAGAATTTTTCAAAGGGAATCGTTGGAAAATGCCTAATAAAGTGGTGGCTATTTGTCCTGCTACAATGGAAGAAGTACAAAATAAACAATGCACGAAATTTTTTAAAGAGAAGAAGATACCATATCAATTCATATATTTACCAACTATTTATGGTCCTTGGCAACCAGAAAGTTTTTTATTTCAACAAATCTTATTAAAGGAAATAAATAAAAACTTGCTTCCAAAGCAAAATGAATATACGAAAGATGCTATTTTTGTGGAAGATGCTGTAGAGGAGATAATGGAACAGATACAAAATAATCAAAATGAGGATATATTACTGCGAAGTGTTGTACAAAATCATTGGCAAAAGTGTATGGATGTACTAAACTATTCATTAGATTATGTAGAGGACTGTGAAAATTATTTTGCAGAGAATAAATTTACAATTAATGTAAAAAATAAAAATAAGATCGCAGATAATTTGGCTTTGCAAACCAAGCATATTAAAATGTATATAAATCCCTTTTAACCTTAACCTATTCGAAATGAAAACAATATAGGGATTTTGAGAAAGGCATAAATGATGCGGAAATTTAAGAAAATTTTATTGATTTTCCTTCTGTTATCTTCTTTTTTTCTGCTTTCTTGTAAACATGCTGTGGAGGAAAAAGAAAAAATTCAAAAAGTTGGTCTTCTTGTGGAGGGAACAGTAAGGGATCAAGGGTGGGGAACAAAGGCTTATACCGGGTTGCTTAATATTCAATCAAAATATGATGTTGATATATTTTACAAAGAGGGAATTACTTCACAACAGATTGCCGAAAGAGCGATTGAAGAATTTCAAAATAAAGGTGTGAACCTCATTTTTGGAAATAGTTCAGCGTTCGGCACTTTTTTTAACGCCCTTTCCCAAAAATATCCCGATATACATTTTGTCAGTTTTAATGGCAATGCTAACAATAAAAATACGACAAGCGTGATATTGGATGGCTATTCGATGGGTTTTTTTGGAGGAATGGTTGCAGGTTATATGACAAAAACAAATACAATTGGAGTTGTAGCCGCTTTTGAGAACGAGTCAGAAGTGCAAGGTTTTGCTGATGGAGCAAAATTTGAAAATAAACACGTGAAAGTATTAACAAAATATGTACATAGTTGGGATGATCGGGAAAAAGCCAGCTTATTACTCGAACAATTATTGTCGCAGAATGTTGATATTGTCTATCCGACAGGAAATGGTTATAATCTAGAAGTCATTGAAAAAACAAAAGAAAAGGGTTTATATGCCATTGGTTTTGCTACAGATCGGACAGATTTAGGTGATGGCAATGTGTTAACTAGCACCATTCAGGATATAGTTAAATTATATGCATATACAGCAAAAAAATTCAATGAAGGTGACTTGTCCGCTGGAAACATATATTTTGGAATGAAAGACAATTTTACTTCTTTAGGTGAATTTAGTGAACATGTAGATAAAGAATTTATTTTAAAAATAAATAAAGAAATAAATGATTTTAAAAAATCAGGCAAACTGCCAAATGGACAAAAAGTGGAGGAATATGAATATGACAACAAATGATAAAACAATGGAATTTATGCAAATAGCTATGAAATATCTGCCAGAAGCAAAAGAGGAATTAGACAAAGCAGGTGTAGAATTATCTTTTGAACTAATTCAGCCATTTATGAATCTTTTTACAAAAGTAATGAATGAAGCATATGAACTTGGAAAATTGGATGGCGCTGAAGAGAAGGAAGAAGTCTGAACCAAAGTTTTTAAAGAAATACTAGCTTAACAAAAAAAAGACAATTTCACTATAAAAGTTCATAGTGAAATTGTCTTTTTTTTTGTTTATATGGAAATGTTCTAATAGTGCAAACATTTTCACGCTTATGTGAAAATCTCTGTATTAATTTAAGTGGCATTTCATTTTATACTAAAAACATCAAATGAAAACGCTTAAAAAAACGGGGGTTAGCATGATGGAAAATACATGGTTAGCATTAGAAGGTAAAGTAGCAGTTGTCACTGGCGGATCTTCAGGCATTGGATTGCATATTGCACAAGAATTGGCCAATAACGGAGCTCAAGTAGTTATTTCCGATTTAACTGGCGAAGAAGGTCAGCAGGCTGATGGCTCTTATTTAATTAAGTGTGATGTATCAAATCAAGCAAGTGTCAATCAAATGATTAAAAAAACAGTTGATCGTTTTGGAGCAGTCGATATTCTTGTTAATAATGCAGGCATTAACTTGCCAAGATTATTAGTTGATATAAAAGGTGAGAAGCCAGAATATGAGTTAAGTGAAAAAGATTTTGATTTAATGGTTGCAGTAAATCAAAAAGGTCCTTATTTATGTGCACAAGCTGCTGCTAAAGAAATGTTGAAGAAAAACAGCGGTGTAATTATAAATGTTGCGTCTGAAGCAGGACAAGAGGGATCAGCAGGTCAAAGCTGCTATTCAGCAACAAAGGGAGCGGTAATTTCATTTAGCCGTGCTTGGGCAAAAGAATTAGGTCCTTATAATATTCGAGTGGTAGCAATTGCACCTGGAATTCTTGAAAAAACAGGATTAAGAACGGATGCATATAATGAGGCGCTTGCCTATACTCGCGGGGTAACGGTAGATGGGCTATCAACAGATTATAGCAAATCTATTCCATTGGGAAGAGAAGGATTGCTAAAAGAAGTTGGAGATCTTGTATCCTACCTAGCATCAGAGAGAGCAAGCTATATTACAGGAACAACTTTTAATATTTCGGGTGGTAAATCACGTGGATAACAATGAATGCATGAAGGTTTGAAAAATATCAGATATTGGCCTTTTTGCAAAATTGCTCTACTGAATTAGTATAGAAAAAATTCACAACCAAAAAGTGATTTTTCGATATACTTAGCAAAGGAACATGCGGCAAAAGGTGGTAGAAAATATGTCTGATATAAATAATGATTTACGGATAGTGCAAATAATTGATTTAGCCAGAAAAAAATCATATATTTCACTAGATTATATGGCAGAGTCAATCGGTGTCAGCACAAGAACGATTAGAAATTATATAAAGCAGCTAAATACGGATTGGAATAGTACAGCAGAACTTGTTAATGAAAGAGGCAAGGGTTTTCACTTAATAATAAATGATCAACAGTTATTTGATGATTATTTAGAAGAGTTGAATAAAGAGAAGATTTTACAAGATTCTCCACAAAAACGGCTTGCCTCGATTATAGACTGTCTTCTTAATAATGAGACAATAACTTTAGATGAGATAGCTCTCAGGCTCAATATTGGTAGAACTACATTGGTCAATGAGTTGAAAAAAGCGACTGTCTCATTAGAATCTTATAGTTTATCTATTTTAGGAAAACAAAATGAAGGAATGCATTTAACAGGAAATGAGTTAAGTTTGCGTTTTTTCATCCTTGATAATGTATTTGATTATCTATATGGCGATTATCCTTTAGATGAAGACATTAAAGAGGAATTGACAAATGTTATTGATCAATATGATCTAGAATTTACAACACAAAGTCGACTGATGCAATCAATAACCATTATGTTGGATCGATTATTGAAGGGACACTCTATTGTACAAATAGAAGATAAATATCAGGCATTGTTAGAATCAAATGATTTTCAAATTGCAACAGAATTAGCAAAAGTAATAGAAAAAGGGTTGCCCATTAATATACCAATTCAGGAAGTATTATTCATAACGCTTCCGATTGTTGGAAGAAGAACACCGACGAATAATCGTACAATGGCAGATATAAAGATAACAGAAGAAATTAATAATCTTTTGGAGCGGATTATTGAACAACTAGGTTTTCGAAAAGAAATTATTCACGAAAAAGAAGAGTTTTTTAAAGACCTGCAATATCATATTACCTTTATGCTTAACCGATTAATGTTTAATATTCGTTTAAGAAATCCTTTACTAGATGATGTCAAACAAAAATACCCTCTTGCTTACAAAATGGCAGAAGTAGCAGGCAAAGTGATTAAAGAGGAATACGGACTCGCAGTTTCAGAGGATGAACTTGGATATCTCGCCTTCTATTTTAGTGTATATATCGCTCAAAATGAAGTGCAAGTTAGAAAATTAAAGAAAGTTGCGGTTATCTGCGGTACAGGAAGAGGAACTTCCAAATTAATAAGTATTCAATTGCAGCGGGTCCTTCAGCAAAATACCGAAATCGATCTATTTTCAGATAAAGAAGTAACGAAAGACCTGTTAAGGGTATATGATATTGTTTTTTCTACAGTGAAATTATCATTTGAAACAGATGCACCTTTAATAATGATAAATGAAATATTTGATGAAAGCACTATTTCACGTGAAATTGAAAAAGTAACTTATTTGCAAAAGTTTAAATTAAGGGATATAGGTAATAGCAATTCTATTTTAAAGCTATTAACAAATAAAGATAAGGTATTTATTTTAGACAATAAGCAGACTTATCATAAAAATGTAGAAATGATGATTAATCAACTAACAAAATTGAACTTTTTAGATGCAGGGTTTAAAGAGAGGCTTATTAAACGTGAAGAAAAAGGATCTATGATCTTCGATAAATATATTGCTTTGCCTCATACGGTAAATTATCAATCTAATAAATTGGAAATAGCTTTAGGGATTTTTCCGAAAAAGATACAGGAAAGTGGCAAAGAGATTAAATTAATATTTTTATTAGGTATACCAAATCAAACCGATAATGATGATAATTTAATTGTAAAAATATATGAAGAAATCATTCAATTAGCATCTAATGATCAACTTGTTCAAAAAATTGCTGAATCAAAAAATTATGAAGAAGTTTCAAACTATCTTGAAGAAATAAACAACAAATAAGGAACTTGATCGGAAGTGAAAAAATGCAAATATATATAATCATGATTTTCATAGCAGGTGCATTTCTTGTTCAAATGGGACTGGGATATTTACAAATCAAACATTTTACAAAAGCATATACGGAAATGAGGAAAATCGGGAAAGTTGCAATAGGAAAAAGGCCAGGAAAGCTCCGGGCCGGTACAATTGTTTTCTTTGCTATAAATAATAGTGGAAAAATTTTAAAGGCGAAAAAAATGCAAGGGGTTACAGTGATGGCGAAGTTCCGCGACTTGAACGGTTTTACAGATAAAAATATTAAAACCATTCAAGAGGAAGATATGAAGCATTGCAATAAATTATTGAAACTGGCAATTCTTGATGCTGCAAATAATTACAAAATTATTATGAGTGGCGGGGAAATACCAGAGAAAAACAGCCTTTTTAAGAACATGATGGTAAAAGCAGAAAAAGTAGTGTCAATAAAAAAATAATAAGAGGTGATCAATATGGATTTGATCGTACATTTTGCAGAAGGCTTTTTAAAACTATTCCAAACAGGTGCAGATACGTTTATTTCATGGATGAAAGGTATCGTTCCGGTTGTACTATTATTAATGGTTGCGATGAATACATTAATTCAATTAATTGGAGAACATAGAATTAATCGTTTAGCGATGGCATCATCTAAAAATCCGTTATTAAGATACATGGTATTGCCATTTCTAGGTTCGTTCATGTTAGCTAACCCGATGGCTTTATCTCTAGGACGTTTTTTACCAGAGAAATACAAACCAAGCTACTATGCGTCTGGCGCTTATTTCTGTCATACAAGCAACGGGATATTCCCTCATATCAATCCAGGAGAACTATTTATCTTCTTAGGAATTGCAGCTGGAATTGAACAACTTGGCTTTAGTACTGCTGAATTAGCTGTCCGCTATTGTTTAGTGGGGATTGTAATGAACTTCTTTGCAGGTTGGATTACTGACTTCACAACAAAAATGGTAGAAAAACAACAAGGAATTAAATTAAAAACAGAAGTGGAATTACATCATTAAGAGGAAGTTGAAGGAGGTTATTAAAATGACAGAATATCGTTCCGTTAAAATAGTAAAAGGAAACGGCGGGTTTGGAGGACCTTTAACGATTACTCCAACACCTGAAAAAAATAAAATTGTTTATATTACTGGCGGCGGTGCAAAGCCAGACATCGTAGATAAAATAGCAGAACTTACAGGAGCTGAAGCAGTTAATGGCTTTAAGACATCTGTACCGGATACTTCCATTGCTCTTGCGATTATAGATTGCGGAGGTACACTGCGCTGTGGTATTTATCCGCAGAAAAGAATTCCTACGGTAAATATCATGCCTACCGGAAGAAGCGGTCCTTTAGCTAAACATATTACAGAAGATATCTATGTATCTGCAGTAGATGTAGGCCAAATTGAATTAATAGAAAAAGATGCGCAAACACATGTGGCAGCAGCTGCAGAAAAAATTCCAGAAGAGAAAAAAGAGTTTAAATATAGCAGTGATCAAAAAATATCGCAAACAATGGCTGCAAGCAGCAACAAAAGCTTTTTAACTAAAATAGGTCTTGGAGCAGGGAAAGTAATTAATACATTTTACCAAGCAGGTCGTGATGCCGTTCAAACATTAATTAATACGATTATTCCATTTATGGCTTTTGTATCATTGTTAATTGGTATAATTCAAGGATCTGGAATCGGAAACTTTTTTGCTAAATTAATGTCACCGCTCGCAGGGAATATTTGGGGATTATTATTAATTGGGTTTATTTGTTCCTTGCCATTTTTATCTCCACTGTTAGGGCCTGGAGGAGTTATCGCACAAATTATAGGCACTCTTATTGGTGTAGAAATTGGCAAAGGAAATATTCCTCCAAACTTAGCATTACCAGCACTATTTGCAATCAATACACAAAATGCTTGTGACTTTATTCCAGTAGGTTTAGGTTTAGCTGAAGCAGAGGCAGAAACAGTAGAAGTAGGGGTGCCGGCAGTTCTTTATTCAAGATTCTTGATTGGTGTGCCAAGAGTATTTGTAGCATGGCTAGCAAGTTTTGGACTATATTCAAATGGCTAACAGATTTTTGAAAACGTTAAAAAATTAATTTTAAATAAATGACAATGAGGAGGGAAAAGCATCTTGCGTGAGAGATGCTAAGATATAATGAAAACAATTTATGAAAATAAAATTCAAAGTATTGGTGATTTTGCAGATTCCTTTTTAGAAGAAAAAATGGTTATTTTATTTGGTGATGGTGCCCCACAAGATTTAAAGGATTTTTGCTATAACATCGATCTCGTAGAGGTGGATGGAGAAATCCAGGAAGGACAGTTTCTGCTGATCAATGAAGATAAATACGAAATAACTTCTGTTGGAGATGTTGTACAAAGAAACTTGACTACTTTAGGGCATATTACGATAAAATTTGACGGCTCAACAACAGCAGAATTGCCAGGAACATTATATGTAGAAAATAAAATTTTGCCTAAATTTGATTTAGGAACAAAATTGAAAATTATTAATGCATAAATATGCTTATCGCAAAAAAGTCTAATTACGACTTTTGCGTGGAAAGAGATGCCAAAAAATAAGAAAGGTTATCACTAAGTTCTCTTAAGTTTGATGAGGAAAAGGAAATAACTAGTCTTTACTTTAGGCATCTTTTTCTATTTGGATTAGTCCATGCATTTCAAAGGAATTAGAATCCATTCATCTGTCATTAAAACATTAGAGTTGGAGGAAATAAAATGAGACTTTATATTGATTCAGCAAATCTGGAACAAATTGCTTATTTAAATACATACTTTCCCATAGATGGAGTAACAACAAATCCATCCATTATAGTAAAAGAAAAGAAACCGTATTTAGAGCTCCTTCAAGAAATTAAAGGAATCATTGGAGAGGAAAAGGAACTGTTTGTTCAATTAATTGGTGATACAGCAGAGGAAATGTTAGAGGAAGCAGAATATATTAATCGTGTTATTGCCGGAAAAGTGGTTGTAAAAATACCTGTTACAACAGAAGGTATTAAAGCAATAAAATTAATTAGCGTCTATAAAATTCCTATATTAGCAACAACGATTTATACTTCTATGCAAGCGTTAACTGCATCTATGGCAGGTGCTGATTATGTTGCTCCATATGTTAACCGAATTGATAATTTAACGGGAAATGGAGTAAATGTTGTACATGAAATCAGTAAATTATTTTCTGCATATAACTGTAAAACAAAAATATTAGCAGCAAGTTTTAAAAATGTCCAACAAGTTCATGATGTTTGTTTAGCTGGTGCACATTCTGTGACAGTCAGTGCAGAGTTAATTCAAAAATTTATTGATTTCCCTTCTACCAATAAAGATGTGACAGTATTTAAGAAGCAGTGGCAAGATCTGTATGGAATAGACAGAAAATCATTAATTTAGGATGATTTGTCCATCCTATTGTGCTAGTAACATAGATTGCTAACTTTTTAGCATGATTTTTTATAGAAATTCTATTGTTTTTTGGGGAGAGGTCTTCTTTACCAAGGTCTAGAAGGCGAAAAAAATAATTGCTTAAGAATGAAGAAAAAATGGTTTATTGACAATTTTTATGAAAATAACTGTTAGGAAATAACTTAATGTAAGGATGGATAAAATGAAGAATAAAAAAGTTGTTTTTTTTGATTTAGATGGAACACTTTTAACTAAAGATTTATCAGTTGCTCCAAGCTCTATCGAAGCAATCCATGAGTTAAAATCATGCGGTGTGGAACCAATTATTGCTACAGGTAGAACATTAATGGAAATAGACTATGTTTTGAAGGCTACTGGCATAACATCCTGTGTTGCAATGAACGGACAATATGTATTATATAATGGAGAGGTTATTTACGAAAACCCTCTAAATAAGAAGGAAGTTACAGAACTACATGTAGATGCAAAAAAAAATGGTCATGAAATGGCTTTTTATAATGCTGATAAAATAACCGTAACAGCAGAAGGATCTATACTAATAACAAAAAACTATGAGCGTGTTGGCGGGAATTACCCACCGTTAGATGATCGACTGTATTTAGATGAACCAATTCATTTAATGCTGGTATTTTGTCAACCGGGAGAAGAGGCTTATTATCAGCAAAAATTCCCTAACTTTCAATTTATTCGAAATTCTCCATATGGATGTGATATTTATCCTGCGGGATCATCAAAAGCAACTGGGATAGAACGGCTAATATCTCATTTGGAACTGTCATTAGAAAATACATACGCTTTTGGAGATGGTTTAAATGATTTAGAAATGTTTGATCTCGTTAAGTATTCTGTTGCGATGGGCAATGCCTTAGATATTGTCAAAAAATCAGCATCATATATTACTAGTTCCCATAATAATAATGGAATAGCAGAGGGACTTCGGGTCTTGGGCTTGTTAGATAAGTTAATTTCTAAATAAAATAATTTAGGTCTAATCTCTAACAAAGAATATGGGGGATTAGACCTTTTGTTGGGTAGAAGTAGCTAGGAAATGTCAATCTATCCATTTTTTTATAAAGGGTGCGATTTTTTTTACAATCGGTTTAAACTCATTAGCGGAAGTCATAAAGCTATCTACACTTTTCATCAATAATTCAAGATCAATTTGATCTAAAAAGTTGGCAATTGCATCAAATTTTTGATCCTCTTCTTGCTGCTGGTTATCATCATGTTTTTCTTCTTCTTTTTGTGAACGATTGCTGTTCATCCCTAAAATCCATGCATCACCGCGATGACGCTTGCGTCTATTGCTCTCCTGTGTTTTTCTATTCGAGTTTTCTTCCTGTTCTTCTGTTTTTTTACTTGTTGAGGAATAGTTTGTACCAAACATGAACAGGCGAAAATGATCTGTTTTTTCCACATCGCCGTTTTTTTCTTTTTTCTCTAAATCATCTTCCATCAACGCTCTCTCCTTACGTTTATTCATACTTTTCCTTAATAGTATCCTATGACAGAAAAATAGTAGATGATTAGACAAGTGCATAGAGGATATAAATTATTATGTTGCAATTTCCATTGAAAATTTGATAAAATTAGTACCAAGTCATAATAATTGATAATAATATATTATAAACATCATTAATGTACAAAATAAAATAAGAACGATAAAGAAATCACGTAATCTATGATATGAACCATTAGATTTTGAAAAAAGATGTTTATGCCGTATAATCGGTTTTATTAAAGGAGCTGAGCACTTTGAGCACAGGAGTAATTGGAATTGGACGGGCATTGCCTGAAAAAATATTAACAAACTTTGATTTAGAAAAAATGGTAGATACAAATGATGAATGGATTCGAACAAGAACTGGAATCGAAGAAAGAAGAATAGCAGATGATAACACAAATACATCTGATATTGGATATGAAGCTGCAAAAAAGGCAATAGAAAATGCCAATATTTCACCAGAAGATATTGATCTTATTCTAGTTGCTACTGTAACGCCAGATCAGCCATTTCCTTCAGTAGCATGTATGCTGCAAGAACGTTTAGGGGCAAAAAAAGCAGCAGCCTTAGATATAAGTGCAGCATGTGCTGGTTTTATGTATGGAATGGTTACAGCTAAACAATTTATTGATAATAATGTTTATAAGTACGTTTTAGTAGTAGGGGTAGAAAAGCTCTCGAAAATTACAAATTGGGAAGATCGAAATACTGCTGTTCTTTTTGGGGATGGTGCAGGTGCAGCTGTACTAGGAAAAGTAACAGAAGGAAGAGGCATCCTTTCATTTGAACTAGGCGCTGACGGTACGGGAGGCAAACACCTGTATCAAGACGATTTTATTCAAATGAATGGAAGAGAAGTCTTTAAATTTGCAGTTCGCCAAATGGGCGAAAGCAGTGAAAATGTTTTAGAAAAAGCGGGACTTTCTAAAGAAGATGTAGATTTCCTTATTCCTCATCAAGCAAATATTCGTATTATGGAAGCTTCTAGACAAAGATTGAATCTTCCAGAAGAAAAGCTCTCAAAAACAGTGCATAAATATGGAAACACAAGTGCGGCATCTATTCCAATTTCTCTTGTAGAAGAAGTGGAAGCAGGAAAAATAAAAGACGATGATGTTATTGTTTTGGTTGGATTTGGCGGCGGTTTAACATGGGGAGCCATCGCACTTCGTTGGGGAAAATAATTGCACACAATTTAAATAAATAAAAAAATCAAAGCCTAATATTTCATGTAAAAACGAATGAAAGAAAAAGGAGAGTTATAATAATGGAAAAAAGAAGAGTAGTTGTTACAGGGATAGGTGCAGTTACGCCTTTAGGCAAGGATGCAGCAATTACCTGGGAAAATATTGTAAATGGTGTTTCTGGCATCGGGCCACTAACTAGAGTCAATGCAGATGAATATCCTGCAAAAGTTGCAGCAGAGATTAAAGATTTTAATCCAGAAGATTTTATGGATAAAAAAGATGCACGAAAAATGGATCGTTTTACACAATATGCATTAGCAGCATCACTAATGGCAGTGAAAGATGCTGATTTGAAAATAACAGAAGAAAATGCAGCGCGTATTGGTGTTTGGATTGGATCAGGCATCGGCGGAATGGAAACATTTGAAAACCAATATGAAATTTTCCAAAAAAGAGGCTACAAACGCGTGAGTCCTTTCTTTGTGCCAATGTTAATTCCTGATATGGCAACAGGACAAGTATCCATTACCCTTGGTGCAAAAGGGGTAAACTCTTGCACTGTAACAGCATGTGCAACTGGTACAAATTCGATTGGAGATGCATTTAAAGTCATTCAGCGTGGAGATGCAGATGCGATGGTTACAGGTGGTGCTGAAGCGCCGATTACAAAAATGTCTGTTGCTGGATTTTGTGCAAATACAGCATTATCAACTAATCCAGATCCAAAAACAGCAAGCAGACCATTTGATGCAAATCGCGATGGTTTTGTAATGGGAGAAGGAGCGGGAATTCTTGTATTAGAAGAATTAGAGCATGCATTAAAAAGAGGCGCTACTATTTATGCAGAAATAGTAGGATATGGAGCAACAGGTGATGCCTATCATATTACTTCTCCAGCACCAGGAGGAGAAGGCGGAGCAAGAGCAATGAAAATGGCCATCAATGATGCTGGTTTGAAGCCAGAAGATGTGTCCTATATTAATGCACATGGAACTAGTACAGCATATAATGATAAATTTGAAACAATGGCAGTAAAAGAGGTATTTGGAGAATATGCCTATAAAGTTCCAATGAGCAGTACAAAATCTATGACAGGCCATTTATTGGGTGCAGCGGGAGGTGTGGAAGCGATTTTTAGTATTTTAGCCATTAGAGATAGCATACTTCCACCGACGATAAATTTTGAAACGGCAGATCCTGATTGTGATTTAGATTATGTAGTTAATAAACATCGTAAACAAGATGTAAATATTGCTATGAGTAACTCATTAGGTTTTGGCGGCCATAATGCTACCATCATCTTTAAAAAATATCAATAAAATAACGAAGAGGACAGTTGTTTATTGCAAAGTATCAATAAACAACTGTCTTTTTTATAGACTGTACTAAAAAGAGTAATTTTCAATATTAATTTATAATTATTACAAATTAATATTGACTATAATAAGAAAATGTATATAATTATAAATATATATATAGATAGTGATGTAAGGAAAGCGTTATCAATACAGAATTAATCATTAGTATAAAATGATTAAAGAAATCGCCGGTGAAAAATGAATTTGCCGCCTTTCGTTATATTTTATTAAAAAGGAGGTTTCTATGCTTAGTGTTGATATGGCCATAAAGGCATTAAAGGAAAAAAAAATTCGATTAACCCCTCAAAGGCTAGAATTGATTAATATTCTGTCACAAGAAAACAAACATTGGACAGTTGAAGAGTTATACCATATATTAAATGAGCGAATGCCATCTGTCAGCATTACAACGATATATAATAATATTAATTTGTTTTGCGAATTAGAAATTGTCAAAGAGATTCAGTTTGGTGAAAGCTTAAGTAAGTATGAGTGGAAAAAAAAGGATCATTATCATATAGTATGCAAGTTATGTGGAGAAATGGTAGATGTGTGGTATCCGACTTTAAAGGAGGTTGAAACTGTTGCAGAATCTATATCAAAATTCCAAATCCGCTCTCATAACCTTCAATTTTACGGAGTATGCAGCCAATGTGCGGAGCAATAAACCGGAGAAAGAAAACGAGATATGTTTGCAATGTAATCAGCCAATTAAACGATTAAAACATTCCATTATTTGTGGCTGTGGATTTAAAATAAGAAAAATAATCTAAAAAACTTGTATGAGAAATTCATACAAGTTTTTTTTTCACATTTATTGATGATGAACATACAGTAATAAATCAGGAATACAAAGTTTTAGAGGGCGCTAATATTTTTTTATTAAAGATAAAATGTAAAGGAGAAAAATAAATGGGGTAATAAAAACAGATAAATGGTTAGAAGCTAATTTTTCAAAACCTGTTGCTATATGCGAAGAATTTGCAGATTTGTTTAAAGAAGATCGTGCTAAACGAGTTTATCAATACCTAGTGAATTTTGGCATGTACCGTCCAAATCGCCAAACAAAAGAAATTTATGAAAAACTTGTGGAACAGAAAGTATGGGGGAAAGTGCAAAGTATTTTTGTGAAGTATAAAAAATTATGGAGAGGTCCAGATATTCCTATTTATATTTTTCCATTTGAACCACATCGGAAAAGCAAGGAAAAAAAATCTGGTGTATCATTTCCTGATAAATTATTTTTGTTTATTGGGCATATAGAAGATGATAAAGAAATAGAAGCATTGTTTATTCATGAGTATCATCATGTATGCCGCATCCATAATCAAAAGAAGCAAATAGAAGAGTATACTTTGCTAGATTCCATTATTATGGAAGGATTGGCAGAGCATGCTGTCAAACAATATTGCGGCAAGCAGTATAATGCTTATTGGTGTCAAATGTATAAAGAAAAAGAACTACTAAAGTATTGGGAAGAAGATTTCAAGGAAAATTTGAACATATTGAAAACAGAAAAATTACATGATTCATTGCTTTTTGGTTTAGGTCCTCATCCAGACATGATTGGCTACTGTTTAGGGTATTATTTGGTAAGCAATTATTTGAACCAGAGAAATTTGGCGGATATAAGATTATTTAAGTCAGATAGCAGAGTATTCATCCAGTCGATCCTTGATGATGAATAGTCTGGGTTGATCAAGTAAGAGGAACAGCACAAATGATGGGGATACATAGCTTTCTATCGTGCATCTCCATTATCTTTGGCTAGTGTAGTTATCAACTTGTACATATAAAACAAAACAAGAGCATATAAATAGAGATAAATAGAATTTGCTAAAAAAACTGTTTGCCTATTAGTAGGGGATAAATAGATAAAAAGAGATCGAAAAAAGAAAAAATAATTAGTTTTATTTAGAAGAAAAATGTAACAAAAGCTTAAAAATTAGGAATAAAATTCCTAATCTATGCCCATACTGATTGACAAACAGATGTTGAAGTGAGGGGTTATAATATGCAGTATCTTCATGATGTTTGGGTAAATTGGTTTGAAGGGGAAGAAAATGGCTATAATATTTGTCATTTTCATGAATGGCGGAAAGATGATGGAGTAGAGTTGCTGGATCAAGTTCCGCTATTAAAAATAGATTCCGTTTTATTTAACTACATAGAGAATGATTTAGCAGAACTGCCAAAACAATTACTGGATGAAATATACCAAAAAGCCTATTTAAGAAAAAATCACGAACGAATTCAACTCGATTATTGTTTTGTTGTATCAGATGGTATAGGGATTCTTGTTGTCGATACTCTTGGATATTCTGTGCCGATCAGAAAAAGCAGAATGATACCAAGACAAGAGCAACTTGCTTATGAATTATTAGAGAGTCAAGAAACGATTTCTTATACGTATCGAATCAATGAAGAACAAAAAGAATTTCATATTTTGTCGCCTGAACCGGAGATTATGAATGGGCTAACAAGAAAAGAACGGCAATTAAAGCAATTATTGTTTATGGCGTTAGACCAGCTGTACTCTTCAGAAAATGTAGCGGAAGTGCGATATTGGTATACAGAGTGGAGTCCAGAACGATATTTTGAAATTCAACATTTAGATTTTGAGAATGCTTGGAACGAACTATATGAGAATACCAAATATGGATGGACTGCTAAACATGAGCAGTTTTGTGAAAAAATAATAAAAGGACAGCCATTTTTTGAAAAACTATGGGAAGTGGAAAATGGCCCTCGTGTAAATTAACAAAAAGCTGCAGCCATAACTGGCTGCAGCTTTTTGTTGGATATAAGTCTCTATAATTTCTGTTATAGTAGAATTGCTAGGCAAGAGATTTTATCACGCATTAACGGGCTTTTGACCCCCACCTAAGGGATTATAAAAGAAAACGAGAAATCTAGGTGGATAGAAACTTGCCCGTAAAAGCCTGATTGGTTCAACTAACAATCAGTGGAGATGAAGAAAACTCCCACTGATTGAAGTTTCACTTTATCGGCGTTTTCTTCCTAATCCCATTGCATTCTCCATTTTTTTGACCATTTTCCCTGCAACTTTATTAGCTTTTTCTGCTCCTAGATCTAAAATGTCGTCAAGTTCAGTAGAATTCATTAACTCTGTATATTTTTCTTGGATTGGCTGTAGGCTTTTTACGACTACTTCTGCTAAATCAGCTTTAAAGTCTCCATAACCTTTTCCTTCATATCGTGATTCGAGGGTTTTGATGCTTTCACCTGAAAGAATGGAGTAAATAGATAGAAGGTTAGATACACCTGGTTTATTTTCTTTATCATATTTCACAATGCCTTCTGAGTCAGTAACTGCACTTTTAATCTTTTTCACAATTTGAGCTGGTTCATCTAATAATGTGATGGTCGCTTTTTTATTTGGATCGGATTTGCTCATTTTTTTTGTTGGTTCTTGTAAAGACATAATGCGTGCTCCGACCTTTGGAATGCGAACTTCTGGAATCGTTAAAATATCATTATACTTTTTATTAAATCTCTCTGCTAAATCACGAGTTAATTCCAAATGCTGTTTTTGATCTTCCCCAACAGGAACAATGTCTGTTCCGTATAATAATATATCTGCAGCCATTAGAGGAGGATAGGTTAATAGTGCAGCAGAAACAGCATCCTTACCTGCTGATTTATCTTTAAATTGTGTCATTCTTTCTAATTCTCCAATATAAGAGACGCATTGCATAATCCAAGCACCTTGTGCATGTGCAGGAACCTCTGATTGAATAAACAATGTTGCTTTAGATGGATCAATTCCTACTGCAACATAAAGTGCAGCAAGAGAACGAATATTGTTGCGAAGAGCTAGTCGATCTTGTGGTACCGTGATTGCATGTTGGTCGACGATGCAAAAGTAACAGTTATACTCGTTTTGCAATTCTACAAATTGACTTAATGCTCCAATATAATTTCCTAATGTAATCGTGCCGCTTGGCTGTATTCCTGAAAAAATAGTTTTCATAATAGCCTCCTAATTTTTATATGTGAATGGTTTGCTTCTACTAACGAATGATTATCTTTGAGGTGCTTTATTTAAATAAATACAAAAAGGACCATACGTCTCCTATTATTTGAATAGGGACGAATGGTCCGCGGTGCCACCCTAAATTGCTTAAAAAAGCCACTTAAAGCCTTGATATCGAAAGGCAATCGCTGAAAGTATAGTTTGCAAACTTTGTGCATTTCCACTTCAGTGCTCAAAAGTCCATTCCTTATACACGGCTGTTTGTTTTCACCACCCACAAACTCTCTTCTAAACCAAATGTATAAGTACTACTCTTTATCAAAGCATCATTCTAAAAATATTTTTTATATTTCTAAATTAAACTAATTTGCATGAAAAATCAAGAAAAGCAAAGAACTTAATTATCTAGAAGTAAAGCTATTTTAAAAATATAACAAAAAAAATTGCTGTAGAAATGCATCAAGGAGAAAAGTTAAATATTGCAATGTTTTAGTGTATTAAAATATTTCTAAATAGTATTTTATTCTACGAAATTCTACAAAAAATTCTTGCAATATATTATATGCATATATATAATTGAAAATACGAGTGGACAGGAGATTAATATTTCAGATTATTTAAACAAAGGATGCAGGATAAATACATAATTATTTTTTACTATTACTATAGTAGACTACAAAAATAATAATGGTTTAAAGCGGAAAAGTTATTTTTCTTTTTATTGATATAACAGATAGGTTAAATACGCTGTAATTAACTGACTATTCTGTTAAAAAACCAAAATGTATTCTTGTTTTTTTTCTGGAGAACCTAATTTTCGAAAGATCCACACGTGGAAAAAAATATAGGGGGGTAATAACTATGAAGAAAAAAATGCTCGTACTTCTTAGTTTAGTGCTTGCACTTAGCGCATTTCTTGCTGCATGCGGCGGCGGAAAAAGCAGCGATGATGAAAAAGCATCTCAAAACTTGCGTTTAAATCTTACAACTGAACCATTCTCTTTAAACCCTGGTTTAGCAAATGATTCTGCATCAGGTAATGTATTGCGTCAAACATTTGATGGTTTAACTCGAATCGGTAAAGATGGAGAGCCAGAAAAAGCAATCGCAGAAGACATTCAAGTGTCAGATGATCAAAAAACATATACATTCAAACTTCGTGATGCAAAATGGACAAACGGTGATGCAGTAACTGCAGAAGATTTCGTTTATGCTTGGAAATGGGCATTAGATCCTAAAAATGAATCACAATATGCTTACCAATTGTACTACATTAAAGGTGCTGAAGCTGCTAACATGGGCAAAGGCAAATTGGATGATGTAGCCGTAAAAGCAGTAGATGAAAAAACATTAGAAGTTACATTAGTAAACCCAACACCATATTTCACACAATTAACAGCATTTTATACTTACTTGCCTGTTAACCATAAAGTAGCAGAAGCAAATCCAGACTGGTACAAAGATGCTAGCGATGATTATGTTTCAAATGGACCGTTTAAAATGACAGAGTGGTCTCATTCAGAAAAAATAGTTCTTGAGAAAAACGATACTTATTGGGATAAAGATACTGTAAAATTAGAATCTGTTGAGTTTTCTATGATTAACGATCCAAATACTACATTAAGCATGTTTGACAATGATGAATTAGATCGTGCTGGAGCTCCTTTTGATACAGTGCCAACTGATTCTATGAAAGCATTAAAAGATAAAGGTACACTTCAAACACAAGCAATTGCTGGTACTTACTGGTATAAATTTAATACAGAAGTAAAACCATTAAACAATGTAAATATCCGTAAAGCATTAACATATGCAATCGATCGTAAATCAATTGTAGAACAAATTACACAAGGCGGACAAATCCCAGCAATGGCAGCGGTTCCACCAAGTATGTTCCCTGAGAACGAAAAAGAAGGTTATTTTAAAGATAATGATGTAGCGGCAGCAAAAGAAGCATTAGCTAAAGGTTTAAAAGAGTTAGGATATAGTGATGTATCTGAACTTCCTGCAATCACTTTATCTTATAACACAGACGAAGCACATGCGAAAATTGCACAAGCAGTTCAAGATATGTGGAAAAAGAACTTAGGAATCAACGTAAAATTAGGTAATGAAGAATGGGCAGTTTACATCGATAAATTGCATTCTGGAGACTACCAAATTGGACGTATGGCTTGGTTAGGCGACTTTAATGATGCAATCAACTTCCTTGAGTTATACCGTGACAAAAAAGGCGGAAATAATGATACAAATTGGGAAAATGCTGAATTTAAAAAGCTGATCAATGAATCACAAAAAGAAACAGACGCAACTAAACGTCAACAATTATTAAAAGATGCAGAAGCAATTCTTATGGATGAACTTCCAATTGCTCCTATCTACTTCTACACAGATAGCTGGGTACAAAAAGATAACCTTAAAGGTATTGTAATTTCTGGTCTTGGTGATGCTCAATTAAAATGGGCATATTTCGAATAATAAAGTAAATCAAAAGTTAAAAGGTATATGGAGCAATAGCTTCATATACCTTCCTTTCTAATTGGATCTAATTAGAAAATAATGGAGGTTAAACCATGATAAAGTATTTGACAAGACGTCTGCTGTTTATGATTCTGTCTTTACTGCTTATTGTTACAGCAACGTTTTTCTTCATGCGCTTGGCACCAGGTAATCCGTTTACATCAGAAAAGCAGCTACCGCCAGCAATTGAAGCTAATTTAAATGAGCACTATGGATTAAATGACCCATGGTATGTACAGTATGGAGAATATTTACTACGAATAGTACAGTGGGATTTTGGCCCATCTTTTAAATATAAAAGTCAAACAGTGAACGATTTAATTAATGAAGGTTTCCCAGTTTCTTTAGTATTAGGACTTGAAGCGATATTTATTGCTTTAGCTGTTGGAGTAACATTAGGAATTATCGCAGCATTAAAGCATAATAAATGGCAAGATTATTTAGCAATGATTATTGCAGTACTAGGAATTTCTGTGCCTTCTTTTATAATGGCAGCCTTTTTGCAATATATATTTGCAATAAAATTAGGCTTGTTCCCAGTTGCAAGATGGGGAACATTCTCTCAAAGTGTGCTTCCAGCAATCGCACTTGCTGCAGGACCAACAGCATTTATTGCAAGACTAACTCGATCTTCTATGCTTGAAGTGTTAAACAATGATTATATTAAAACTGCAAAAGCAAAAGGTCTAGGAGAGTTTGTTATAACGGTGAAGCATACTATTAGAAATGCGATTCTTCCAGTTGTATCGTATATGGGGCCATTATCAGCAGGTGTTGTAACAGGAAGTTTTGTTATCGAAAAAATCTTCGGTATTCCAGGGCTTGGTGCTCACTTTGTAAAAAGTATTGGAAACCGTGACTATACAGTTATTATGGGTGTAACAGTGTTCTATAGTATTATCCTATTAGTATCTGTTCTTCTCGTCGATATCTTGTATGGATTAATCGATCCGCGCATTAAATTAGCTGGCGGGAAGAAAGGAGAATAAGCATGCAGCAAATTTCAAAAGATAAATTTACAGTAGTAGGCAACAGCAAGATAGAGGCGGAAAAAATTACGAAACCTAGTCTTTCTTTCTGGAAAGATGTTTTTATGCGTTTCAGAAAAAATAAACTTGCTATTTCAGGTCTAGTGATATTGATTATTCTTATTGTTATGGCACTTATTGGTCCATTACTAACGCCGTATAATTATTATCAAAATGATTTAATGAAAGCAAATCAACCTCCAAGTGCGGAGCATTATTTTGGCACAGATGATCTTGGACGGGATATGTTTGCACGTATCTGGTATGGTGCAAAAATTTCATTGTTTATCGGAATAGCAGCAGCGTTAATTGACTTGGCAATTGGTGTAATTTGGGGAGGTATCTCTGGTTATAAAGGCGGAAAAACAGATGAAGTAATGATGCGTATTGCCGACGTGTTATACGGAATTCCGTATTTATTATTAGTAATTCTATTAATGGTTGTTCTAGGCCAAGGATTAGGCACAATGATTCTTGCTATGAGTATTACTGGATGGATCAACATGGCGCGTATTGTGCGTGGACAAGTATTGTCTCTAAAAAATCAAGAATATATTTTAGCTTCTAGAACATTAGGTTCAGGAATTACAAGAATTATGAGCAAACATTTAATTCCAAATGCAATGGGTCCAATTCTAGTTACATTAACATTAACAGTTCCAACTGCAATCTTTACAGAAGCGTTTTTAAGTTATTTAGGACTAGGGTTAACGCCGCCATTAGCAAGTTGGGGTACAATGGCAAATGATGGAATTTCTGCTATGACTTATTATCCGTGGCGCTTATTTTTCCCAGCTATGTTTATTTGTTTAACCATTTTTGCGTTTAATGTTATTGGCGACGGAATTCGCGATGCATTAGATCCAAGACAACGTAAGTAAGGAGTGAGATAGATGGAAAAATTATTAGAAGTAAAAGATTTAAAGGTCTCATTCCATACGTATGGAGGAGAAGTGCAAGCAGTTCGTGGTGTATCCTTTGATTTATATAAAGGAGAGACATTGGCAATTGTAGGAGAATCAGGATCAGGAAAAAGTGTGACTTCTCAAACATTAATGAAGCTAATTCCAATGCCGCCAGGTGAAATTAAAGGTGGACAAATTTTGTTTAATGGAGTCGATATTGTTCCAAAAAAAGAGAAACAAATGCAGCAAATTCGTGGGAAAGAAATGAGTATGATTTTCCAAGATCCAATGACATCCTTGAATCCGACAATGCGTATTGGAAATCAAATTATGGAAGTATTGATTAAGCATCAAAATATGTCCAAAGATGCTGCTAAAAAGAGAGCAATCGAATTGTTGACGCTTGTAGGGATTGCCATGCCTGAAAAGCGTGTTAATCAATATCCCCATGAGTTTTCTGGTGGTATGAGACAACGGGCAATGATTGCTATTGCATTGGCAGCGAATCCTCATTTGCTAATTGCTGATGAACCGACGACAGCACTAGATGTAACCATTCAAGCGCAAATTCTTGATTTAATGAAAGAACTGCAAAATAAATTAGAAACAAGCATTATCTTTATTACCCATGATCTTGGCGTTGTTGCGAATGTTGCTGATCGGGTAGCTGTAATGTATGCTGGCCAAATCGTGGAAATGGGAACCGTTGATGAAATTTTCTATGATCCAAGACATCCATATACATGGGGTTTACTTGCATCTATGCCGAGTTTAGATAATGATGATCAAACAGAATTGGCAGCTATTCCTGGAACACCGCCAGATTTAACAAATCCGCCAGTTGGAGATGCGTTTGCGGCAAGAAATCCATATGCTTTGGCGATTGATTTTGAACAAGAACCACCTGTTTATCAAGTGTCAGAAACTCATTTTGTAAAGTCTTGGTTATTGCATCCAGATGCTCCAAAAGTAGAGCCGCCTGCATCAGTTAAAGAAAAAATTCGTCCGTTATCCTCTAACTTTGCAAAACCAGTACTAGTAGAGGGGGATAAAATCAATGGCTGAGAAATTACTTGAAATTAAACATTTAAAACAGCATTTTAATGTGGGAAGACCAAACTTAGTAAAAGCAGTTGATGATGTGACATTTGACATTTATAAAGGGGAAACACTTGGACTTGTTGGAGAATCAGGTTGTGGTAAATCAACAACAGGAAGAACGATTATTCGATTATATGAAGCAACAAGTGGAGAAGTTTTATTTAATGGAGAAAATGTTCACGGGAAAAAATCAAAAGCAGATTTGAAAAAATTCAATCGCAAAATGCAAATGATTTTCCAAGATCCTTACGCTTCCTTAAATCCAAGAATGACGGTTGCTGATATTATTGCAGAGGGCATCGATATTCATGGCTTAGCAAAAACGAAACAAGAGCGTATGGAAAAGGTATACGAGCTGCTTAATACAGTTGGTCTAAATAAAGAGCATGCCAACCGTTATCCACACGAGTTTTCAGGTGGACAAAGACAGCGTATTGGAATTGCAAGAGCACTTGCTGTTGATCCGGATTTCATTATTGCGGATGAACCAATTTCAGCCTTGGACGTTTCCATTCAAGCACAGGTTGTTAACTTAATGAAAAAACTTCAAAAAGAAAAAGGATTAACGTATTTATTTATTGCCCATGACCTATCCATGGTAAAATATATAAGTGATCGAATTGGTGTAATGTATTTCGGCAAATTGGTGGAACTTGCACCAGCAGATGACCTATATAATAATCCAATTCATCCATACACAAAATCTCTTTTATCTGCAATTCCTTTGCCTGATCCTGAAACAGAGCGCACTCGTAAAAGAACAACTTATGATCCTCGTGTTCATCAATATAAAGAAGGCGAAGAAGTAAAAATGCGTGAAGTAAGATCAGGACATTTTGTTTATTGCTCAGAAGCAGAATTTAAAAAATACCAGGCAGAATATAAAGATTGACTAATAACGATCTCTAAATATGAGATCGTTATTTTTTTATGTTTAATAATAGCTTTGAGAAAGAACTAATACGCGTTAAAAAATAAAGTAAAAAAGAATTAAGCTATTTTAAAGAAGATTAGGGTATGTTAATAATAGAATAATACATAAAGTGAGTTTTAAATAATGTAATAAGGAGTTTTATTTATGCATTGGTATGAAAAATTAAATGAATATTTTCCAATTGAAGAAATGAAATCACAAGATCATATAGAGGCACTGTTGGAGGATTTTCCGGAATTGTATCATAAAGATGAGGGGAAATACCATGTGTTAATGTATGTAGAAGCAGATGAGTTTATTTTTATAGACTATTTATTCGTCTCAGCTGAGTCAAGAGGGATGGGAATTGGCCATCAACTAATAGAAAAATTAAAGGCAAAAGATAAGCCGATTATTTTAGAAGTGGAACCTGTTAATTATAAAGATTCAGACACCAAAAAAAGACTAGTGTTTTATCAGCGAGAAGGTTTTCAACATGCGACTTCTATTGGTTATAAAAGAAAGTCATTGGCAACTAAAGAAATTAATGAGATGGAAATTTTGTACTGGGCTCCAAATGGAGAAGGAGAAGATGTTGTTTTACAAGCACTAGTAAAAACTTATAAAAAAATTCATACGTATAAAGATACACATTTTTATGGGGAGGCGTACGAGCCCGTAGATGAAGTAATTCAAAAAAATAGTAAAAGCAGAAGGAAAGATATTTTTGATGAAATTTGACTAATTATGTAAAGCCTTTAAAAATAGTATGTATGTTTCTATCGAATTTTCAATGAAGTTGTCGTAATTGAGAATTTATTTAGTGGGTTTATAAAATAAGTAGGACGGGTATAAAAAAGTAGTAGCTTTTAAAATAATAAAAAACATAAAAAAAAATAATATTTAATAATAAAAATGAAACCTTTTTCTATCTTAATCGTCTATATTAATAAGTTAAAAATAAACAAAGGAAATCTGTAAAAAAAGTGCAGAATTCTAAAAATTAAAAGGAGGAAATCACAGCAAAAAGTATAAATAATAAGTAGATGGAACCTTTCAAAAATTGTTTGCATAATTGGCTGATCATATTTAAAAAAACATATACCAAAATATATATAATTAGTGTATAATATTTAATATAAATTACTTGATTAAATTAATTACAATTTAAGAATATATAATGTTCAAGTGTTTATAATAGTTTAAAATTATTTCCATTACATGTCTAAATAAAGGGAGCGTGAATTTGTAAAATGGTAACATTATACACTTCACCAAGTTGTACATCCTGCAGAAAAGCAAAAGCATGGTTAGAAGAACATGAAATCGCTTATAAAGAAAGAAACATTTTTTCTGAACCATTATCGATCGAAGAAATCAAAGAGATTCTTCGCATGACAGAAGATGGAACAGACGAGATTATTTCAACAAGAAGCAAAACGTTTCAAAAATTAAATGTAAACTTAGAAACGATGCCATTACAAGATCTATTTGGATTAATTAAAGATAATCCAGGGCTGTTGCGTCGTCCGATTATTATTGATGAGAAAAGACTTCAAGTTGGATATAATGAGGATGAAATCCGTCGCTTCTTACCAAGAAAAGTACGTACATTCCAATTGCTTGAAGCACAGCGTTTAGTAAATTAATAAAAAATATAGTTTATTTATAATTTATAGGGTCTGACAAGTTTCTATCTTGTGTGTATTTGGATAGAAGGGTCAGACCTTTTTATATATATAATATGCAGTAGGCAAGAAGAGAATGATAACAGAAACATTAAATTTGTGAAGGAAGATTCTTTTTGATAAAATACAAGAAATAAAAACAACTTATTTTTATGTTTTTTTAAACTCTTAATATGCCTTTAAAAGCTGTAAGGATTGAAATTGTTAGGAACGGCTATAATACTAAATATCATTCTTTTTGAGTAGATTAGTTAATATAAATAAAATAGGAAGAAAGTTTAAATAGGCGAATAATGGTTTTTAAAATTATCAGTATATTTTAATTCCCTTTGCATCACTTTTGTCATAAAATATAGAAGTACAAGGTACAAAATGCTGAAATGACTAAGTACGAATATGATAAATTGGGTAAAGAGTAACTAAATGATCTGTATGGGGGTATTAGTCCCTTCCATCATAGCCTGAAGGGAGTGTTGCAGAATGGAAATAGAACGCATTAATGATCATACAGTTAAGTTTTATATTTCGTACATTGATATAGAAGAGCGTGGATTTAAGCGAGAGGAAATTTGGTATAACAGAGAACGAAGCGAAGAATTATTTTGGGAAATGATGGATGAAGTTCATCAAGAAGAAGACTTCATTCTAGATGGACCACTTTGGATTCAAGTTCAGGCATTAGATAAAGGCTTAGAGATATTAGTAACAAGAGCACAATTATCTAAAGATGGACAAAAATTTGAAATTTCTATACCAGAGGATAAGCTAAAGGATTTGCCGCTAGATGAGCGTTTCGAAGATTTAATTGATCAGCAGTTTTCTGTTAACGATATCGAAGAAGATTATGATGAAATTTTAGAATTTGTAATTGAATTCAAAGATTTTGAAGATGTGATAGCATTGTCAAAAGTGCATGGTTTAGAAGATGTGGATTTAAAACTTTATAGCTATAAAAATATATACTATGTATTTATGCGCTTTTTAGAAGATGTAGATGAGGAAGAAGTAGATAACCTGTTAAGCATTCTTTTAGAATATGGGCAGGAAACAAAAACAACCATTCATGTACTAGAAGAGTATGGAAAAACAATTATTGAAAATAATTTAATGGAAGAATTAAGAAAGTACTTTTCTTAAAATACCGATTTTTAATGAAATCGGTATTTTTTTTTGAATAAATGACATATCGTTTAGGAAGAGGCATTTATTATTCATCATTAGGGTACATATAAAATTAAGAGGGAAGACTATTAATAGTAAAGATAAAAAAGAAATATGGGCAGGTGTTCACAGGTGAATCATACAGCTAGATTAAGTATTTTTTTAGCAGTGTCAGGACTGTTTGTTTATATTTCTAATTTTTTTATTACGATAAAAGGAGGAGTTTATGGACAGTTAAGCATGCTGATTAGCTTTTCTGTTATTTTTATTGGATTTGTTATCTTTTTTGAAAACAGACATCCAACCCAAACATTAACTTGGCTTATTGTATTGGGCAGTTTTCCTATAGTTGGATTTATTTTTTATTTATTATTTGGTCGGAATTATCGGAAAGAGCGAATGTATCGAAAGAAGTATTTTTTGGATAAAGAGGCATTCCTTAGTATTGAAAGGGAAATTAGTTATGGTACTGAAGAACGAATAGAACAATTAGAAGTGCATCAAAAAAATTTATTTCGTCTGGCTGAAAAATTGAGTAATACCCCTATTTCCTTTGGGTCATCAACAAATATTCTAACAAATGGAGAAGAGACTTTTTCTGCAATACTTGAAGCGCTTAAAGGGGCAAAGCATCATATCCATTTAGAATACTATATCGTCCGCCACGATAAAATTGGTGAAGAAATAAAAGAAATATTAGTAAAAAAGGCAAAAGAGGGAGTGAAAATTAGATTTTTATACGATTCAGTTGGTTCTTGGCAATTATCGAAAAAATATATTCAAAATCTTAAGTCAGCTGGCATTGAAATGATTGCGTTTGGACCAGTTAGAATGCCTGTATTAAATAGTAAATTTAACTTTCGAAATCACCGAAAGATTATTGTGATTGATGGCAATGTAGGATTTGTTGGTGGATTAAATATTGGAGATGAGTATTTAAGTCGAAATCCTTCCATTGGCTTCTGGCGTGATACTCATTTAATGGTGAGAGGAGAAGCAGTTAGATCTTTGCAGCTTATTTTTTTGCAAGATTGGTTTTATATGACAAACAGCAGTTTTTTGACAATCGACTATTTAACTCCTGCTTCGGAAGAAAATACACATGGTGGAGTGCAGTTAATTGCTGGCGGACCTGATAATGAATGGAGTGTTATAAAAAATATATTTTTTAGCATGATGACAACAGCGACAAAATCGATATGGATTGCGACCCCTTATTTCATTCCAGATGAAGATATTTTTTCAGCCATTAAGATCGCTTCATTAAGTGGACTTGATGTTAGACTACTTGTCCCCAATAAACCAGATAAGCGAATTGTTTTTCATGCTTCACGTTCCTATTTTACAGATTTATTAGAAGCAGGAGTCCGTGTATACGAGTATGAAAAAGGATTTATGCATAGCAAAATTGTTGTAGTAGATGGAGAAATCGCTTCAATTGGAACATGCAATATGGACATGCGGAGCTTTCATCTGAATTTTGAAGTCAGTGCTTTTTTATATAAAACAAATAGTACGAAGAAATTAGTAAAAGAGTTAGTGCATGATATGCAGTATTCCAAGGAGCTTCATTTAACTGAATTCAATAAAAGACATATAGGGTTTCGGATATTAGAATCTACTTCTAGACTATTGTCGCCGTTATTATAAGGTGAAGCTTCTACTTCCATACTGATTGCTTTTTAAGGCACGATAGAGCTAGAGGTTACACAGACGCTGTAACAGGACGGGGTATAGTCTGTGTTGTTTTCTATCGAGCTTTTACTTAGCAAGGTTTCTATTAACCTTGATTTCTCGTTGCCTTTCCTTATTCCTTAGGTAGAGAGGGATTGCAGCAAGATAGATAATTAAATGAAGGAAATGGACAATCTTAAGGAGAATAGAAGTATAATACGAAAAGGAGTGTGATCTAGATTGTTTACCGCCAAGCTAGAAAGTGGACAGATAATTAATTTATGGAAGACAAAAAGGGGAAATCTCAAAAAAATGCGTCAAAATGTTTCCTTTTACTGTCCTGAATGCAATGGAAAAGTGATTTTGAAAATGGGGGAGAAAAAAATCATGCATTTTGCACATGAAAGAGAAAGGGGGTGTCAGGCAAATGCGGAAGCTGAGTCAAGTTATCATCTAGAGGGAAAACTACAGTTATATTATTATCTTAAAAGGATGGGACTGAATCCAGAATTAGAGCCATATTTTTCTTTTATTAAACAACGAGGAGATATAGGAGTTGTAATCAATAATCAGTACTATGTGATAGAATATCAATGTTCTCCCATTAATACAGACTTATTAAGGAAACGGACATCTGGTTATTTAAGTAGACAGATTGTGCCTATTTGGATTCTTGGATTTAAAAATATGAAAAAAGTAACAAGAGGTATGCTTCGTTTATCCACATTTTCATCTCAATTCATCGTAAATTATCATGAGCAGTATATTCTTCCATCTTATTGCTCCATCCAACAAAAATTCTACTTTTACCATTCTTTTTTTCCTTTAACAGTTAATCAAACTTATTGCATATGCACAACAAAATCATTAAAAGAGTTAACTGATTTTCCTTCTATTCAAAAATATAATCCCATGCTTCCATTGGATCAATGGAAGCATGGGATTAGAAAACAGAAAATGTATCATATCCATTATCAAACAAATATAAATAACCAGTTTTTAAAAGAAATATATCTCCATAAACTCCATCCACATTTTTTGCCTCCATATATAGGCATTCCTCTACCATCTACTATCCTATTTGAGACACCTTCTTTATTTTGGCAAACATTTGTTATTATCGATAGTTTTTTAGGAGAAAATAAAGGGAAAATAATTTCCTTTCAAAAAATATTGGATTATTTTTATCGACGAATAGACAATCAGCATATTAAATTAAGAAAACTTCTATTAGAAACGGATGAAAAGAGCTGGAAACATGCTGTTTTAGACTACTTACAAACTCTTGTGAAAATAAATATAGTACAGGAAATTAAACCGAATTTTTTTTTATTTAAAGGAGAAATAAAAACAGACTTTCATTATCAGAACCAGCATCTTTGGGAAGATGAATTTTATAAAAAATATGCTAAAGTCTTGTTAGCAAGGAAAATAAATGAAGGAGGAATAGGGTAAATTAAATATGCATAAAGAGATGGCTTTTAGAAAAATGGCTGCTAAAGCAGGAAATCCGGTAAAAAGGTAGAATTATTGAAGAATAGTATAGAGTTTCGCTATGCGAAATTTAGGACTGGGGGACTAAAAATGACAAAAGAGTCAAATGTAAAAAAATTGCCGCTTCGAAAGGAAGTTCCAGCAGAGGATACATGGAAGCTAGAAGATATATATGCAACAGATGAAGAATGGGAAAAAGAATTTAAAGAAGTACAACAGATTTCAGAACATGCGGCCGAATATCAAGGGAAATTAGCAGAAGGAGCAGATACATTGTATAATGCCCTTGACTTTCAAGATAAGCTGTTAAGCCGTTTAGGCAAGCTATATACATATGCCCATATGCGCTATGATCAAGACACGACAAATAGCTTCTATCAAGGATTTGATGGAAGAATTAAAAATCTTTATGCTCAAGCTGCCAGCTCACTCAGCTTTATTGTGCCAGAAATTTTATTAATTGAAGAAGCAACAATTAAAAGCTTTTTAGAAGAAAAGGAAGAATTAAAGTTATATGAAAAAGCGTTAGAAGAAATTAACCTGCAGCGTCCACATGTTCTTTCAGCAGAGCAGGAGGCCTTGCTTGCACAAGCTTCAGAAGTATTGGATGCATCCAGCAATACATTTGGCATGTTAAATAACGCAGATTTAGAATTTCCGAGCATAAAAGATGAAAACGGAGAAGAAGTAGAAGTGACACATGGCAGATACTCTCGTTTTCTTGAAAGTGAAGATCAAAGAGTGCGCCATGATGCATTCATGGCAGTGTATGAAACATATGGAAAATTCAAAAATACATTTTCCTCTACATTAAGTGGAACAGTGAAAAATCATACATTTAATGCAAAAGTACGCAATTATAAATCAGCACGTCATGCCGCGCTTTCTGCAAATAATATTCCAGAGCAAGTTTATGAAAATTTAGTGGAAACAATTAATGAATATCTCCCTCTGCTGCATCGTTACATTAAGCTTCGCAAAAAAGTGTTGGGTGTAGAAGAATTGCATATGTATGATCTTTATACACCGCTAGTGAAAGATGTGAAAATGGAAGTCAGCTATGAAGAAGCAAAGGATTATATGATAAAAGGGCTAGCGCCACTCGGAGAAGAATATGCATCTATTCTAAAAGAAGGATTTGAGAATAGATGGGTAGATGTGCACGAAAATAAAGGAAAAAGAAGTGGTGCATACTCTTCTGGTGCATATGGAACAAATCCTTATATATTAATGAATTGGCAGGATAATGTAAATAATCTATTTACACTTGCGCATGAATTCGGCCATTCGGTTCATAGTTATTATACACGCAAATTTCAGCCATATCCTTATGGGAATTATTCCATTTTTGTCGCAGAAGTTGCATCTACATGTAATGAGGCTCTATTAAATGACTATCTGTTAAAAACAATTACAGATGAGAAAAAGCGATTATATTTGTTGAACCATTATTTGGAAGGGTTTAGAGCAACAGTATTCCGTCAAACTATGTTTGCTGAGTTTGAACATTTAATTCATGTGAAAGCGCAGAATAACGAAGCTTTGACCGCAGAATTGTTTACGCAAGAATACTATGATTTGAACAAAAAATACTTTGGTGAAGAAAATATTACGATTGATGAGGAAATTGGCTTAGAATGGTCAAGAATTCCTCATTTCTACTACGATTATTATGTTTATCAATACGCGACAGGATATAGTGCTGCAACCGCATTAAGCAAACAAATATTAGAGGAAGGACAGCCGGCAGTTGACCGCTATATTGACTTTTTAAAAGCCGGCAGTTCCGATTATCCAATTGAAGTGCTTAAAAAAGCAGGCGTAGACATGACAAGCAAAATGCCGATCATTAATGCATGTAAGGTATTTGAAGAAAAACTTAATGAAATGGAAAGTTTATTATCTTAAATAAAAGCTTAAGATAAGGGAACTGAACAACCAGTGAAGAGAACTGGTTGTTTAGTTAAACTTTAAAAAATATAAGGCTATAAAACAAAAGGCATGCGAAGAAAATTTTCGTATGCTTTTTGTTTTATAGCGCAGTAACGGACTTATTGACTGCTACCTCGAGATTAGGATCTAAGTGGGGAGAACTTGTTGAGTAAAAGCCTAATAGAAAAGGATACAGAATATAGAATATAGTTGTGGCAGCCTATAATCTACCTTGTTTCGAGAAACAACCAGTGGGAGGCGAGAACCCCCCCACTGATTGCTAGTTCCACTTTATTTGCAAATATTCACTTTAATATTTGTCTATTTTGTGAACAGAAGCACAAGTTATTGAAAACGCTAAATTACTATGATACTATTGTGTTGTGAAGTTAATCACAAACAAACTTATACCCCTTTGTTTGACCGTGAAAAATTTCTCCCATCCCCTTTGTTCGTAATAAAAATAAAAAAAGGCCTTGCGCTGTGACGTCAAGCCCTTTTTTTATTGTTCCCCTTTTTGATACATTAACGAATAGTAAAAATAAAACATACGGTTAGGGAAGGATAAGCGTTTTTTCTTATCCTTTTTGCTAATCTATATATTTCCAAAACATACCGTACTTAGCAGGGATCTGTTCTACTAGTTGTTTTAATTGTAATTTTTTCATTTCTCTTTCTATTTCTTGAATAGATTTGTTATATACTACGGAAAGTTCCTTTGAAGCAACTAGTTTAAAGCATTTTAAAAAGGCTTCTAGCGATGGCGGTTCTGCTTTTTCCGGGATCACTTGCAGCATTTCCTCTATGATTTGAACATATATCTCATATGAATAATAGCCTGTTATTTTAATTCCTTCTTCTTCAATGTTTTCATTAAAAAATACAAGTGTTGGACTTTCTGATACTTCCATTTCTGATGTAATTCTTAAATCACACTGAAATGCTTTGGAGGCAGTTTCAGAATGAATATCTGCGACAAACTCGATTACATCAAGACCAACATCTTTAGCACATTCTTTTAGCACTTCAAATGTTGCTACATTTTGTTTTTCAAGAAAAAGCATTTCTTGAAGCTTTCTTAAAAAACGCAAACCTGATTTTCTCCCTTGGAGTTCTGCAGCTTTGAGTGCAATAGAAGCTAAATAAGGGGAGACAATTGGATTCTCAAACCAAACAGAACCGTCACAGGACATGCCAGTTCTGCTAGCTGTCTTTTCCCATAATTCTGCAATCGTGCTGTAATTGTCCTTTTTACATGCATTAAGTGCAGACAGTCTTCCGCTTACAACATGTTTTAAGGAAAAATATTGGCCATATTCAATTTGCAGTTTTTTTATAATAGGTTCAAGGGCCCAACATTCAGGGCATAGCGGATCAATAAATAAATATATTTCAAGTGGTTTGCTGTCCTGGCAACTGTCATAAGCTGTGTTCGGGTTGGATGTAAATAATTCTTTTTCTATCACTAGTTATCACCTTTTTTATTTTCATTTTCCACCGAATTAATCATGTGCTTTGCTGTTAACGCAAGTCTTGAAAATAATCCTTCGCGGATAGATGCATCCAGCTCTATTTCATTCATTGCATCATACATACAGGATAACCAGGCATTTGCTCGTTTTTCTGTGATAGGAAAAGGCAAATGTCTAGCACGCAGCATAGGGTGTCCATGCTCTTTTGTATAAAGAGAGGGCCCTCCTAAATATTGAGTAAGAAATTGCTTTTGTTTACGGGCAGTTTCTGTGAGATCTTTAGGAAAGATAGGAGCCAGATCAGGATGGCTTGCTACACGTTTATAAAAAGCATCTACGAGTTTACTTAATGTGTGTTCACCAATCATTTCATAAGGTGTGGGCATTTTTTCAACCATCAAAAAAAACTCCTTTATTCATACAAGTAGTTACTATTAATACGGATATTACGACGAATAGAATAACAGTTAGTTATTGTTGTATATTTTATATTTTAGCAATCGTGGTTTCTTTGTACAAATAAATAGCTTGTGGAGAATAGAACAAGTTTCAAAATGAAGTCATTATCTATCTAAATATCTATCTTGATTTTTAGTTTTAAGCGGTGTATGAAACAAAATGCAGTCCCAAACCCCACCTGCTACAATTTATAAATTCCCATAGCAGAAGGAGAATTGGAATATAAAAATTTATCAGTATTCTAAATGATTAGAGATTATGCAAAGTAATGATTTGTCACTTTTTCAACATAGTTTTGTGTTTCTTTAAATGGAGGAATTCCGCCATATTTGTCAACATTCCCCGGGCCGGCATTATACGCTGCCAACGCCATTTTGACATTACCATTATATTTATCCAGCATTTGGCTTAGATACTTTGTTCCTCCCATAATATTATCTTCTGGATTAAAGGCGTTCGTTATACCTAAGGATTTAGCAGTACTAGGCATAAGCTGCATTAATCCTGAAGCCCCAGCGTAGCTGGTAGCATTCGGATTGAAGTTTGATTCTACTTTAATAACAGATTCGATCAGCTTTTCTGGCACATTATATTTAGCAGCTGCCTCTTGAATAATTTCTTGATAGTCTGAATTTGCACTGGATGAATCTGTTAATTTTGTTAGACTCTTTGGCAGCAATGCCAAACTATTTACATTTGTGTTTGATAAAACAGCGGAACCAAGCGTGTTTTCTAGGATATTGTTTTCCTGCATCGATGTATCTGTTGTCATGTTTCCAAGCAATTCCTGAAATAGAGAGGTGTTTGTGCTATTTGTACTGTTAGTATTGCCTAATGAAAAATTTTGCATCGTTTGTAGTTCCAATAAGGCTTTTAATTGATCAATTTTCATGAACATCCTCCAAATTATTTAACGAAGATATGTTTACAGCAGCTATTAGTTTTGCTGTTCGTATTTTTTATCATAAAAGCGCTGAACTTTATTTTTTGTTTGGCGCTTTGGAATTTGAAATTTTTGTAGAATTTGCTCGAAATTCGTTTGGCCTTTTTGTCGATTAGTCACTTCATATTCTAACTCAAAATCTTCTTCATTTAAATAAAAACTATGATCTAAAACAAGTAAACCATTTCCAATTTTTTTTTCAGCTCGAACAGTAGTCAAGGAACCAAAATATTGAATATTGTCTGGTGGAATATCCATTTGTACTAATAAATTTATTATTTGCTCCTCTTTAATCACACCTGTTTTAAAAATATCATCACTTTCTTGTTCCGTAAGTGTTTTATTTGTTTCTAGCAGACCTTCTTTATGTGGCTGTTTTAGAGTTAATTCGTAAAAGTCTTGTTTTTTTCGAATTCTTAGTGCTGCTTTATTTTTTTTTAAGAGAAAATCACTTGTGTCAAAATAATGATTTTCTTGTTTAAATAAATCCTCATCTTTTATGCCAAAATGGCCTTTTAATTGTAAATATTCTTTTTTTGTCAATAAATTTTTAAATTCAATTTCGATATTTTGCGACATATTTTCAAAATCCTTTCTTGTATGAATGAACAATTTTATTTGAATCGTTTAAGGATAAGCTTTTTTCCTTTATTATCGCGTTGTTTCTAGTTAACTTCAATGTTTAGGAGAAATTAAATGGATGTGGTAAAATAGTGCGTAGTATGGAGGGTGAAAAATGAATAAAAAATTACAAATTATAAAAGCAGAATTAATGGAAAAGGAACTAATTTTAAGTGTGGATCAGTCGATTCCATTTGATCATATAAAAGCAGCGGGACAAATGTTAGTAGATTCTGATGATATAAGTTTTATCTATTTATTAGAAACAGATGATCAGTATGTTTATTTGGTGATTGCAAAAGAATATTGGAGCGAAATAAAAGAAAGCAAAGAGTTAGGGGTTCCTGTTTATATAAGCAATGGCAGCGAAAAAATAGCCTTAGAGCAATTTTTAGAAGAATTAGATTACCTAATTCAGAATATAGAAGGAAATGGGAATTATGGAGAAGAAATGGAGAAGGCTGTAGAAGCGGCATTTATACAAAAATAACGCATATTCATGAATTTAAGAATAATTTTGTGACAAAAACGCAATAAACATCGATCTAGGGGAGCCTATGAAAATGGGGTGTTGTACATATGAAGAATTGGGAGCAGTTTTTGGCCCCTTACAAACAAGCGGTTGATGAGCTGAAAGTAAAATTAAAAGGAATGCGCAGCCAGTTTAATCAGGAAGACGAGCATTCCCCCATTGAGTTTGTGACAGGGCGAGTAAAACCCATTGCAAGTATCTTGGATAAAGCGAATGTAAAGGGGATTCCCTTAGATAAGTTAGAAACAGAGATGCAAGATATCGCAGGACTGCGTATGATGTGTCCATTTGTTGACGATATTATAAGAGTAGTAGAACTATTAAGAAAAAGAAATGACTTTGAAATAGTAGAAGAAAGAGATTATATTTTACATAAAAAGAAAAGTGGATACCGATCTTATCATGTTGTCATTACATATCCTGTACAAACGATAAAGGGAGAAAAAAGAATTTTAATGGAAATACAGATTCGCACACTTGCAATGAATTTTTGGGCAACAATTGAACACTCCCTTAATTACAAATATAAAGGACAATTTCCAAAGGATATTCAAATGAGATTGCAAAGTGCAGCAGAAGCAGCATTTCGATTAGATGAAGAAATGTCTACCATTCGCGGAGAAATTCAAGAAGCTCAGGCGATTTTTAATAGAAAAAAAGAAACAAAAAACAACTGATTGTAAGGTAAACAGTGATTGGATAACGATGATTAACAGCTTTTGTTGAGACTGTTAATTGTGTATAGCAAATAATCGTATAATCGTGGAAAACTGTATTGTTCTTATTATACGGGCTTTTATGAGCAAGATTTTTTCCCCTAGAACTTCTCCTAATTTATTTAGGTAGAAAGTCTGGCTGCCCGTTGTATAGGAATAAAATGTTAAAAGAGGAGCTATAATACAATGAAATTTGCCGTAACCTCAAAAGGGGATTCAAAATCAGATAAATTAGTGGATGTTATCAAAACATATTTGCTTGATTTTGAACTAGAATATGATGAGGAAGAGCCAGACATTGTGATATCTGTTGGTGGTGATGGAACCCTTTTATATGCATTCCACCGATACAGCAGCCGTTTGGATAAAACGGCTTTTGTAGGCATGCATACTGGCCATTTAGGGTTTTATGCGGATTGGACGCCAGATGCATTGGAAAAATTAGTGATTGCTGTAGCGAAAACTTCCTATAAGCCGGTGGAATATCCACTTTTAGAGGTAGTTGTTCATTATCAGGGAGAAGAAAAGGCAACTAGATATTTGGCATTAAATGAATCGACTGTTAAAAGTATAGAGGGAACCTTTGTTATGGATGTAGAAATAAAAGGAGAGCATTTTGAAAGATTTAGAGGAGATGGTTTATGCATTTCTACGCCATCTGGCAGTACTGCTTATAATAAAGCATTGGGTGGTGCAATTGTTCATCCATCCCTTGAAGCCATTCAATTAGCAGAAATGGCATCTATTAATAATCGAGTTTTTCGAACGGTAGGATCGCCATTAATATTGCCTGCACATCATACATGTGTGCTCAAACCAGTAAATGGGCAAAAATTTCAAATTTCTGTAGATCATCTAACACTTTTGCATAAAGAAGTCAAATCAATACAATATCGTGTGGCAGATGAAAAGATTCGATTTGCTAGATACAGATCTTTTCCTTTTTGGAAAAGAGTACATGATTCATTTATTTCAGAGTAATGGCAAAGGATGAACGAAATTGTCAGTGTTTAAGCTAGAGTGGACAGTTGGAGAAAAGGAAAAAATGCTGCTGCGGGATTTTCTTAAAGAAAAAAATATATCGAAAGCAGCATTAACAGATATTAAGTTTAAAGGCGGAAAAATATTGGTGAATAGCAGGGAACAAAATGTTCGCTATTTGCTAAAAGAACATGATCATGTAACGATTTTTTTTCCTCCTGAAATAAAAAGCAGCGGACTGTTGGCAGAGAAGTTGCCTTTAAATATTTTATATGAAGATGATTATCTTTTAGTTATAAATAAAGAGTATGGCATGAGCACAATCCCTTCAAGAGAGCATCCAAGAGGGAGTCTTGCCAATGGATTAGTTGGCTATTACAACAGTAAAAATCTTAATGTAACTACCCATATCGTGACAAGATTGGACCGAGATACCTCTGGGATTGCCCTCATTGCCAAACATAGGCATATTCATCATTTGTTGAGCCAGCAGCAAAAGCTAAGAGCGATTAGCAGGCGTTATCTTGCTTTTGCAGAAGGTCGATTTCAAGAGTTAAAGGGAACAATTGATAAACCGATAGGCCGTTCGGATGATAGTATTATTAAAAGAGAAGTAAAAAGTGACGGACAAACCGCTATTACACATTTTTCCGTACAAGAAGTCCATGATGATTTTTCAGTAGTGGAACTATTTTTAGAAACTGGCAGAACCCATCAAATCAGGGTTCATTTATCGAGCATGGGCCATCCTTTATTAGGAGACGATTTATATGGAGGGAAAAGAACGCTTATCAATAGGCAAGCACTTCATTGTGTTTCTCTTAAATTTATTCACCCTGTTACGGAGAGGGGCTGTTCTTTTTTTGCTCCCCTTCCTAAAGATATGGAGCGCCTATTGTAAGAGCAGGTCTTGTTTTTTTATAAAGCAGTTCTAATTCAAACCAATCATCAGCCTGAAAGTGTGTATTCTTGACTTTGTTTACACTCTCACGCTTGGGGGATAATTCCCAAGCGTTTTTTATCTTTAGGCAAAAGTTTTAAATTTTTCCTCTACAAAAGGCATGCTGGAAGGAATAGATAATGTTGTCAATTCTGGATAACGAAGTGCTGTAAGTTTCCCTCCGAATACTGCTCCTGTATCAATATTATAAGTATTATTTATTGTCCGCACTTCTTTAACTGGGGTATGTCCGTAGACGATACAAGCTTTTCCATGATAATTTTTGGCCCAATCTCTACGAACAGGAGATCCATCTTCATGTGTTTGACCTGTAATGTCTCCATATAAAACAAATGTTTTCACCTTATTCGTATACTTACCAATATAATCTTCGCGAATTCCTGCATGTGCAATGATGCATTGGCTATTATCCAAAACATGATATAATGGTGCATTTTCATACAGTTCGATAAACATTTGCTTTATTTTTTTTTGCTCCTTATCGTTTAAAGCCTGAAGTTCTGCAACAGTTGTTTCTAAGCCATGTGTAATTTGAACCTTATTTCCTAATAAGTAACGGTAAAGCTTGTTGCAATGATTGCCAGGCACATAAAAGGCTTGCTCCTTTTTGCTTAGGTTCCAAACAGTTTCAATTACTGCTAAAGAATTAGCGCCACGATCTGTTAAATCTCCAACAAAGGCAAGTTTTCTTCCTTCGGGGTGAATAGGATATTTGTTATCCCAATGATAGCCTAACAATTCAGTCAGCTGTTGGAATTCAGCAAAACAACCGTGGATATCTCCTACAATATCTATTTTCATAAAAATCCTCCACTTAGCTTTCTATTTTCTATTAAGTTGCAGTATATTTTCTATTTTATCCTTAATTGTGCAAAGAACCCCCATATTAAAAAAACTAGACGATATGGAATAGAAAAATTTAAAAATGGTTTTACTTATTTAAAGAAGGGGAAAATAATCTAGTCCAGCAAAAATAATATCTATTAAAAAGAAGATAATTAATAGTTTATTCACGACAAATGCGGTATGTTTTGTTACTATAAAAAACATATCAATTTTGAAAGGAGGAAAAAACATGTCAGAACAAGGAACTACACAAACTTATAAATTTGATGACTTGCTCCATTCCTTACAAAATGAATACTTAAGTGCATTTAGAAAAGAATTTTTAGAACTTCATCCGTATGATCAAGCTTCATTTTTTAAGGAATTGGAGAAAAAAACAAAAGAAAGGGTTTTTTCCTATTTATCGCCAAATGAAATGGCCTATTTGTTTGAAAATCTAGAAATGGATGACTGGGAATACCAAGAGTTATTAGCTACTCTAATCCCATCCTATGTTGCCGAAATGTTAGCAGATATGTCTGCAGATGATGCTGTCGATATATTAAATGCGTTAGAAAAAGATCAGGCAATTAGCTATCTGGCGATTATGGAAAAAGAGGCTGCAGATAATATTAAAGCATTAATGGATTATGAGGAAGATACAGCTGGCAGTATTATGACGCTGGAATATATCAGTATTCCTACAGATCAAACCGTTGCTTCTGCCATGACTATTTTAAAAAGAGAAGCACCAGATGCTGAAACTATTTATTATATTTATGCTGTCGATAAGAATAAACGTCTAGTCGGTGTCGTATCTTTAAGAAGTCTTATTGTTAGTGATAATCATGTGTTAATTGCTGATATTATGCAGGAAAGAGTATTTTCTGTTGGTGTAAGTGAAGATCAGGAAGATGTCGCCAGAAAAATGCGAGACTATGACTTTTTAGCATTGCCAGTTGTCGATTTTCAGCAAAGATTGCTTGGAATTATTACCGTGGATGATATTCTTGATGTATTAGAAGAAGAAGCATCCGAGGACTATTCAAAATTTGCCGCAGTATCGAATATGGATTTTATTGACCAACATCCATTTTCAGCAGCCAAAAAAAGACTGCCTTGGCTCATTATTTTATTGTTTCTTGGGATGTTTACAGCAAGCCTTATTGGCAGATTTGAGGAAACATTAAATCAAGTAGCCATTTTAGCAGTGTTTATCCCGCTGATTGGCGGCATGGCAGGAAATACAGGAACGCAAGCACTTGCTGTTGCGGTTCGGGGGCTTGCAACAGGTGATTTAGAAAAAGAAAATAAGTGGAAGCTGATTGCAAGAGAAGCTGGAACAGGAATTATTACTGGATTGGTATGTGGAGTGCTGGTAGCTGTTATTGTATTTATTTGGCAACAAGATATTTATTTAGGAATGCTTGTAGGAATATCTATTCTAGGAACATTAATTGTGGCGACAATCGCGGGTGCCATTATTCCTATTGTTATGAATAAATTTAAAATTGATCCTGCTGTAGCCTCTGGTCCATTTATTACAACGATAAACGATATTATCAGCATTTTTATTTATTTTGGAATGGCAACCATGTTTATGAGCTATTTAACAAGATAAAGAAAAACCGCTATTAGTGATGTCTTCCCGTTAAATGAGGATAAAAGAAAAATATAACGAAAAAGGGGGAATGAGATGTGCATGGGGCATCGGTCATTTCTTTAATGATAGTTATTGTTGTGGCGCTGTTGACGCCTATTCTGCTTCATCGATTAAAATTAAATGTAATCCCAATTGTTGTAGCAGAGATATTAATGGGGCTGATTATTGGAAAAAGTGGTTTCAATGTTGTGAGTGAGGATATGTGGCTAGAGACACTATCTACTTTAGGATTTATCTTTTTAATGTTTTTAAGCGGACTTGAAATTGATTTTTCGGCATTTTCTAACAAGAAAAAAAGAGAAAAACTTTCCAATGGAAAATCAGAACCCAATCCATTTAATACATCCATGATTATTTTTGTCGGCATCTTTATTCTTTCTGTTCTGCTTAGCTATTGTTTTGTACTGGCAGGATTTGTAGATAGTGTTTTCCTTATGACTATCATTATCTCCACTATTTCTTTAGGTGTAGTGGTGCCAACCTTAAAAGAAGCAAATATTATGAAATCAGCAATTGGCCAAATTATTCTGCTTGTTGCTGTAATTGCTGATTTGGCTACCATGATTTTGTTAGCTATATTTGCTTCCATTCATGAGAGTGGTGGAAATACATGGCTGCTTCTTGTTTTATTTGCAGCAGGTGTTTTATTATATGCGGCAGGGAGAAGATTTAAAAACAATAAAATAATGGATTCTCTTTCGCGGGGAACCGTTCAAATTGGCACAAGAGCTGTATTTGCCCTTATTATTTTTTTAGTGGCATTGTCAGAAAGTGTTGGGGCAGAAAACATTCTGGGAGCTTTTTTGGCAGGCGTGTTAGTGTCCTTGCTATCGCCAAATGAGGAATTGGTGCATCAATTAGATTCCTTTGGTTATGGTTTTTTAATTCCCACTTTCTTTGTAATGATTGGTGTGAAAATGGATATATGGTCTTTGTTTACAGATCTAAAACTGCTTTTATTCATTCCTCTTTTATTAGTTGCATTATTAGCAAGCAAGCTAATTCCTATTTTTTATTTAAAAAAATGGTATGATATAAAAACGATTTTTGCCTCAGGTTTTTTGTTGACTTCGACATTATCCTTAGTGATTGCAGCTGCTGCTATTGGAGAAAGAATGAACATTATCTCAACACAAATGAGCGGCATTTTTATTTTAGTTGCGATTATTTCTTGTATTATTACACCAATTTTATTTAAAAAACTTTTTCCAAAAGAAGCAGTGGAAGAAAAAGTGCTTCGCATTTCCATTATTGGAGTAAATCAAGTAACCATGCAAGTATACCAAGATTTAAAATCTTCTTTATATAAAGTTACTTTTTATCATAAAAAGCAGGAAAAACAGGATTTTACCATTGCTGATTCACTTTTTGAAATAAATGAGCTAGATCAATATTCACAGGAAGTGCTAGAACAAACAGATATCTTTTTATCTGATATTGTCGTTATTTCTACTAGCGATACTGTAAAAAATGCAGAGATAGGCTTATTTTTCAAAGAAGCAGGAGTAGAACGAGTAATCTGTCGTGCAGAAGATATAGAAAATGAAGAAGCGCTAAGACGAGAAGGAATTGAAGTATTCTCGATGCTGTCATCTACGAAAACATTATTGAGTGCATTAATTCAATCTCCAAGCATTTTTTCTTTATTAGGAAATAACGAAACAGCTTTGCATGAAATCACGCTGAAAAATAGAGATTTTGAAGGTATATCATTAAGAACGTTTCCGTTTACCGGGGATGTCATTTTTGTTCGCATTTTCCGAGGAAGTGATTCGGTTGTACCACATGGTGATACAGAACTGCATTATAATGATCATTTAATTGTTACAGGATCAGAAGAGTATGTAAGAGAATTAAAAAACAAGCTAGAATTTTGTAGATAAAAATGTGGCTATCCAATAAGTTGATTTTCAGCTATTGGATAGCTCTTTTTATTTTAATGATGGATTCTTTTGTATCTTAAATTTATAATAGGAAAAATAAGTAAAATAAGTAAATAGACTATAGGACAAGGCTTTTCTTTTTTGCTTCTTTGTAGTAAAATTAGTACTAGGTACTAATAACTTGTAATAGTATATAGGAGGAAACAGAATGACTCTTTCATTAAAAGGCAAAACCTTTGTTGTTATGGGTGTTGCAAATAAAAGAAGTATTGCATGGGGAATTGCTACTTCCCTGAATAAAGCCGGTGCACGTTTAATTTTTACGTATGCAGGGGAAAGATTGGAAAAAAGTGTTCGTGATCTTGTGGCAACATTAGATACAAAAGACAGCATTGTTCTTCCTTGTGATGTAACAAATGATGCAGAAGTGGCAGTTTGTTTTCAAGAAATTCAAAAAGAAGTGGGTGTTATTCATGGTGTTGCCCATTGTATCGCTTTTGCCAATAAAGAAGAATTACAAGGCGACTATATGAATACAACAAGAGAAGGATTCTTATTAGCTCATAATATCAGTTCTTACTCATTAACAGCGGTGGCAAAAGAAGCAAAAGGATTAATGACAGAAGGAGGAAGCATTGTTACATTAACATATCTTGGCGGCGAGCGTGCGATAAGAAATTATAATGTAATGGGTGTTGCCAAAGCTTCATTGGATGCAAGTGTCCGCTATTTAGCATCTGATTTAGGTAAAGAAGGCATTCGTGTGAACTCTATTTCTGCAGGTCCAATTCGTACACTTTCTGCAAAAGGAATCAGTGATTTTAATTCCATTCTGAAGGAAATCGAAGAGCGCTCTCCACTAAGAAGAACTACTACTCCCGAAGAGGTGGGAGATACGGCAGTATTTTTATTTAGTGATATGGCAAGAGGAATTACTGGCGAAAATATTCATGTGGATTCTGGGTATCATATTATTTCATAAGGTTACAATTTATGTACTAACGTTATTTTTCTATATAGAAAAATAACGTTTTTTTGTGGGAAAAGAAATAAGCATCCACCTTTTTTAATAAAATGTAGCAAAGGCACTTGTTAACTTATTGAGCGATTTATGCATACATTAAGAGAAAATAAGATTATAGAAAAATGAGTGCTTTTTAGGAGGTGAAAAAAATGCCTAAGAAGAAGATGAAGGATAAGAATTCCTCAGCATTTGTTCAAAAACCAAACCCATCTATCTTAAATAATACGATGCAGACGACTTTTTCCTCAAAAAAATTTAAGGAAGAAAAACAAAAAGCAAATTTAGAAGCTAAAAAAAGAGAAGAACAGCTAAAGCAATTAGAAAAACAAAAAAAAGTTATGGAAAAGGAAAAACAAATACGGCAAGAAAAGTTTCCAGACAGCAGTTCTTTGGATGTGCAAAAGCAGATTATCGAATATAATGAGTCACAAGGAAAAGAGGAAAAACAACATAAACAAACTGCATTTAAACGATTAAAAAGTTTTAAAGAAATGTCTACAGATGAAAAGCTTATCTATTTGTTGAATTTTCCAAAACAGCTTCCACCTGTACCTTGTATTGTAGTTACAGAAAGTCAGAATGTAAGGGGATTTGTTATTGGCAAGGATGAACAGTATGTTCAATTGAAGCTAATGAATGAATCCGTCATGAAAATATCCTTGGAAAAGATACAGGAAGTAAAAATGATTGGTTTATAATATATTGCGGTAAAAACCTCTTCCTAATAGGAGAGGTTTTTTTACCGCAATATGAAATTTTTATGAAGTATATTGAAAAGGGACTTCTTTTAACATGAAGATATATAATATTGCATAAAATGGGAGAGAGTCGGAGGAAAGCTAAACTAAGAGGTATTGAAAATGAACGTTAAAAAGTGAGGGAAAAGTATGTTTAACATAGAGGGAAATCATTATGCATAAAGAAAAGGCTAAAATAAAATAACCAGCCGAAATCGACTGGTTTTATAAGGTAAAAGGGATAACCGCTTGCCTTTTTAGTTTGCTTAGGTACTTATTAGTCACAAATATCTAAGTCTACATCAGCAATACATTGAACTGCACAGAAGCATTTTAAATCAACTGTGATGCAGTCGCTTGTACGGCGGAATCCATCTAATTCACAAATTTTTCCTAAATCAATTCCTTTATGGCCGACAATATCAAGTGTTTCTCTGCCATGTTCTGTTCTTTTTACAGGAGCAAGAACTCTTAATACTGCACAGCAGTTGTCAAATACATCTTCTACTCGGAAGAAAATAGATACACATGCACAGTCGTCTCCTCTAAAGAAAGCATGGAATGGTGAACCGTCAGCAGTTTTTAAAGTGAATACACGAGTATCTGCTTTATGGCGTTTTGTCGGAGAGACAAGGGAGCCTAGTGGTTCAGAGAAACAATTTGTTTCACACTCGCAATTATCTTCTGCATTATCTTGAATATCTTTAATGGCGCGAACCACTTCACAAACACAGCTAGATGTACCTAAAACATCATCTTTTTTTCCACAACCCATAATTTATTTCCTCCTTATTTGTTTCTTTCTTTTTCTTTTTCGATACTACACTACTAACATATTGCCAAAGGGGCTTATGGGTTACGGACAAACGCCTTTTTTCTTGAAATTTGGGCATTTTCCCTAAATACCTTATGGGTTTTCAGTAACTAATGAAAGAAGGGAATCAGAGTGGATATTAGCTTAATGGATTTTATTTTACTTATATTAGCAAGTTTTCGAATAACAAGATTACTGGTATATGACAGAATCACAGAGTTTATTCGAAGTGTAGTGCTGGAGGAAGTAACGGAAAAAAATGAAATGGGAGAAGATACAGTATATTATGTGCCAAGGCCAGGCAGGGTTAGAGGATTTTTTGGAGAATTAATCAGCTGTTATTGGTGTACAGGTGTTTGGTCCGCTATTTTTCTTATCTTGTTATATTATTTATTTCCGGCTATCTGTACACCATTTGTATTAGTTTTTGCTATTGCTGGGGCGGCAGCTTTTATAGAAGCGGTATTGCAAAAATTATTATTAACAGAATAGAAAAGGAAAATGTCCGCAGTAGGCAAGTTGTTCACACAGGTGTATTTATGAAAACATACTATAGGAGTAGTATCTATTACTACTTTTGGAGGGATATGGAGTGTTTAATCAAAAAATAGAAAAAGCTGCAGAAACTGTTAAGCCAGTGGCAAAGAAAAAAAAGAAAATAAAAAAATCAGGCTGTGGCTGCGGCAAAAAAACATCTAAATAATTTTTATGACCATATGAAATAATAAAAAGAATCTCTTTTGAAAAAGGGGGTTCTTTTTTGTATAAATGAAACCATTTTAGACAAATAAAAAATATCCTTTACAAAAATTGGTTTATAGGAAATCATGGAAAGTTTTCATAAAAAGAGAATAAATCGAGGACAATAAAAAGACTAAAGAAATATTACCATATACATAGGAAGGGATATTATGAAAAATAAAAAAAAACTAGTCTATTTTCTTTTTATATTAAGCTTCTTGCTTGCTGGCTGTGAAAAGGAGTATTCAAGCATAAGCAGATGGGCTTTGCTTAAAACAGTAGATCCAAAGCCAATCACAATTGGAGGTAATGAAAGTAGTTCAGATCAACAAGTGGTCGAAGAAATAAAAAAAGAAACAAGCAGTACAGATGGAATATATGATGTGGCAGTTGTAAAAGGAGCAAAAAATATTATTGTTGCTTATAAAGTGGAACATATGCATCGTTTTAGGATGAAAAGCATTGAGAAGGAATTAAAAAATAAATTGAAAAAGAATTTCCCAGATGAGATATTTACCGTATCGAGTGACTTTAAAATTTTTCTAGAAACAGTAAGGTTATATGACCGCGTGGAGCATAATCAATATTCGGAAAAGGAAGCAAATAAACGAATAAAACAAATTATTGCCTTAAAAAAAGAGTTAACATAAGGGAGGCATAAAAGTGGCCAATAAAAAAAATAAACAAAAAACACCTCAGCAGCAGCAGTATGAGCAATTAGAAAAAAAATTTGAAACAAAACGTCCGGTTCTTAAAAATTGTGTCAAAGCATTTTGGGTTGGCGGGCTCATTTGTGCAATCGGTCAAGTCATTTCCTATTTGTATATTTATTTTTTTCACTTTACAGAACAGACATCTGGAAATCCCACAAGTGCAACAGTTATCTTTTTTTCCATGTTATTAACTGGTTTTGGCATATATGATCGACTTGGCCAATTTGCTGGAGCAGGAAGTGCAGTCCCTGTATCTGGTTTTGGAAACAGCATTATTTCAGCAGCTATTGAACATCGTACAGAAGGGTTTGTGCTTGGTGTAGGAGGAAATATCTTTAAGCTGGCAGGATCCGTTATTTTATTTGGTGTCTTTTCGGCCTTTATTGTGGCACTCATTAAAACCATTATTATCGAATTGGGGGGATTATAAGTGCTGAAGGGAAAACAATCATGGCTTTTTCCTAATCATCCAGTTATTTTGTCAACAGGTGTTTCCGGCGGTCCATTTGAAGCAAATGGCTACTTGTCGGATGATTTTGACATTCTTCATGATGATTTATGGATGGGGAAAGATTCTTATGAACAAGCGCATCGTTTATTATTAGAGGAAGCGGCTCAAACTGCGTTACAGAAGAGTGAAATAAAACCAGAAGATACACAGTTTTTTATAGCTGGTGATTTAATCAATCAAATTACTCCAACAAGTTTTGCGGCAAGGGATTTAAAGATTCCGTATTTTGGTTTGTTTGGTGCATGCTCTACTTCTATGGAAGGACTAGCTTTAGCTTCCTTCCTTATTAATTATCAAGGTGCAACCAAAATTTTAACAGGTGCTTCCAGTCATAATGCCGCAGTGGAAAAGCAGTTTCGATATCCAACAGAATATGGGGGACAGAAGCCTCCGACTGCTCAATGGACTGTGACAGGGGCTGGTGTGGCCTTAGTGGCGGCCAATAATAATCAGCCAAATCTCCCTTATACTACATCAGCCACCATTGGGAAAGTAATGGATATGGGCCTGTCTGATCCCTTTAATATGGGTGGTGCAATGGCTCCTGCTGCAGCTGATACTATTTCTGCCCATTTTAATGATTTAGGAAGAGATGCGTCGTATTATGATTTAGTTGTCACAGGAGATTTAGGGAAAATAGGTCGAGAAACAGCTATCGCCTTGCTTACAAACAGTGGCTGGGATATTAATCCAGATAAATTTAAAGATTGTGGACTCCTTCTTTATAAAGAAAATCAGCCTGTTCAATCAGGAGGAAGTGGCGCTGGCTGTTCAGCAACTGTATTATATGGTCATTTATTAAATGAAATGAAAAAAGGAAAATATAAGAAAATATTGCTTGTGGCAACAGGCGCTTTATTGTCCCCATTAACAGTACAGCAAAATGAAACAATTCCATGTATAGCTCATGCAGTATCGATTGAAATAAACGGAGGGTAAAGGATTGCCCTAATTACTTTTATAATTGGTTAAAAATAAAAAGGAGGAATGAAGTATGCTCCCCATGTTTTTTTGGGCGTTTATTATTGGTGGAATCATCTGTGTAATTGGGCAGCTTATGTTTGATGTGGCAAAACTTACTCCTGCCCATACATTATCTACCTTAGTCGTTGCAGGAGCTATTTTGGATGGTTTTGGTTTATATGAACCTTTTGCAGACTTTGCTGGGGCGGGTGCAACCATTCCGATTACAAGCTTTGGCAACGCTCTTGTGCACGGAGCTATGCAAGAAGCTGAGGTACACGGTTTAGTTGGTGTTTTAACGGGGATGTTTGAAGTGACCAGTTCAGGGATTTCAGCAGCTATTGTATTTGGGTTTATAGGTGCATTGTTATTTAAGCCAAAAGGATAATAAATTATTCTAGGAGACTTAATCCCATGTCTGAAACTGTTTATACCATTATTCGAGCCCTGTTGATCATCATAAGTCTATTCTTTATTACAAAGCTTCTTGGCAAAAAACAGTTATCGAAATTGTCCTTTTTTGAATATATTGTTGGGATTACAGTTGGAGATATTGCTGGCAGTATTTCTATGGATTCGGCGCTAAACATGAAAGAAGGAATCATTTCTATCATTATATGGACGTCTATTCCGTTAATTATCAGCTTTTTTTCCTTAAGAAGCAAAAGGTTTCGTGATTTTGTTGAAGGTACACCTACGATTTTTATTAAAAATGGCAATCTGATAGAAGAACATTTGCGAAAAGAGAAATACAGTTTAGACGAATTATTGGAGCAGCTTCGAACAAAAAGTATTTTTCGGGTGGAAGATATTGAATTCGCAACACTTGAAGCTAATGGGGAGTTAAGTGTGCTTCTTAAAAAATCGAAACAGCCACTTTTAGTGGAAGATATGATAGACACTCCTCCTGTTGAAAAGGAAGTTTATTCTATTATAATGGATGGAAAATTAAATGATAAAGCAATGGATAAATGTAAATTAAGCAAAAAATGGGTAGAAAGTGCATTAAATAAAAGAGGTTTACTATTAGAAGAAGTGTTTCTCGCACAAGTAGATCATAACGGAACCTTAACTTTTGATTTTTATGATGATACCAAAAGTGAATCTAAGTCATAGACAATCGTACATTCTATTTATTATTGGTAGCTTGCCTACACATTATAGGAGATAAGCCATATGCTATTAAGGAAAACGGCATAAGTGAGGTGAAGATATAATGTGTTACGGCGGATATGGTTATGGTGGTAACGGCGGTGGATCTGGTTATGGTACATCCTCTTTTGTTTTAATCGTAGTTTTATTTATCCTTTTAATTATTGTTGGTGCTAGCTTCTATAACTAATAAAAGATTATATTCTAATCCACGAGGGAAATTTTTCTTCGTGGTTTTTCTCGTTATTGCTGCCATTTTTCGCTGACAAATATTTGAGGGGAAAAATGCTAATTTGGACTGAGGATAGGTTCAGTGTGGATTTTTCGCTTTCTGCTCACCTTTTTTCTTAAGTTTCATACTATGTAAAGTAGCTTAAGAAGGAGGAATATACGAATATGAACAATAACTTCTTTAAGAATATAGAGTCTAAAACTGGCGTGAATATGAAAGATATTTTTGAATTGGCTAATTCCCTGCAAAATGCTAATTTTAAAGATGAAAAAACCGTAAGAGGAGTAATTCGCAAAGTTTCACAAATTGCTGGAAAATCGGTGCCGAAAGAAACAGAAGATAAAATTGTTAACTCTATTGTGGCAGATGGCAAACAATTAGACTTTAATACATTGTCTAAAATGATTAACAAAAAATAATGGGACATCTTTTAAGTCTATCTGCATAAAACAATAAAAATGGGTCACTTCAAGAGAACCCATTTTTATTGTTTTATGTTGGCTGTTTTTTTAAAGATTGTTGTTTTTCGGATAGTTTTCATGAGTAAATTCATTGTTAAAACAGGTTGATTGGAGTGAAAGGTGCGAGAAGCCTGTGGAATTAGCGGGACAAGTGAGACCCCGCAGGCGATTGCGCGAGGAAGCTCACCGCCCGCCCAACGGAAATCAACCTAGCAACAAAGTTTACGAAAACAGCCTTTATCTTAAAGGAACAGAATAATGGCAGTATTATATTTATAGGAAATTTAAAAAGCGAGATATTTTCGCTTTTTTTCCTTTGTGTTGCATTGGAACAGAAACAAATAACTCTTCTTGCGCTCTTGTCATGGCAACATAGAGAAGGCGTCTTTCCTCTTCAAGGGGAGCAAGATCGTTATTTCGTTGTGCTTCTAATGCATAATCATGGGGGATAGAACCATCCACTGCTCCTAGAATATAAACTGTTTTATACTCTAAGCCTTTTGCCCGGTGTATTGTACTTAATGTAATCGTATTATCTGCATGCATATATTGTTTTTTCATTTCTGCGTTCATTGCAGTCATATGATCTGTATGTGCAACCAAATCGATGATAGAAGTGAATTTTTTTGCGACTACTTTTAAATCACGAATATCATCAGAACCTTTATCCCACTGATTTCCTTCATTTCCCCGCTTTTTAATAAATTCTTGAAAACCTAGTTCCTTTTCAATAACAGAGATGGCATCAACTGGCTGCTTTTGCTTTAAAGAAGCAAGGATAGCAGGGATTTTTTTTAGTTTTGCTTCTTGAAAGGCAAAACCTGTTTTCACTTTCGCCAGTGCTTCTAATAGACTGCAGTCTTCTAATATGCTAGCAGCTTTTATATCTTGGAGAATTGCTTTTTTGAGAAACAGAGACGGAAAAATGTCTTTTATTGCCTCGCCGTGATCAGGATGAACTATTAGTTTTAGATATCCAAGCATGCTTTTAACAATAAAACGGCTGTAAAAGGAGCCGCTGTCAGCTTCTAATTTAAAAGGCAGGCTAGAAGATGTCAGACGTTCAAAAATAGCCCGGCTGCTTGTATTGGTTCGATAAAGAATGGCGAAATCCTTTGGTTCATATCCTTGACTGATTTTTTCCAGTATATCTGTGACAATCATTGTTGCCTCTTCTTCTTCATCATAAGGATAGAAAAGAAAAGGGGCTTCGCCTTTAAAGGCCGCGATCATTTTTTTTGTGCGTCTTTTTTTATTTTTGCTGACGACTGCATTCGCAGTGGAGACAATTTCATGTGCTGAGCGATAATTATGATCTAAAATAATAATTTTGGCCATTGCAAAATCTTTTTCAAAATCGAGAAGGTATTTAGGATCACTGCCGCGAAATGCATAAATAGACTGATCATCATCCCCAACGGCATAAATACTTTCTGCCTTAGCAGCAATCAACTTTACCCATTCATATTGAACTTTATTAATATCCTGAAATTCATCTAACAGAATATGACGGAAGCGATTTTGATAGATTTCTAATATAGGAGGGTTTTCTGAAAAATAATAATAGCCTCCAAGAAGCATATCATCAAAGTCATAAAGATTACGTTCGTGTTTTTTCTCTTCATACCATTTATACAGAAGGAGTAGAGTTTCTTCCCAATCGCTGGATGCAGTAATATTATTTGGAAAAAGCATGGAATTTTTCCAGGCTCCGATTTGCTGTATAGCCCCATCATAAGGGAACTCTTTTGTATCCAGTTTTAATTGATGGGCTCCTTCTTTTAACAAAGTTTCTTTTTGCCAATCTTTGCTAATTAAGTTTTGCCGCGGCCATTTATCTGGCTCATGAAACAGTAAAATTTGATAAAGAATGCGGTGAAAAGTGCCTGTTACTACTTTATTAACGACTGAACGGGACATATTTGGATATTTCAGCAAACGTTCCTTTAATTCTGCTGCGGCCTTATTAGTAAAGGTAACAAGCATAATCGATGAAGGTTCAGCATGCTTTTCCTGTATTAAAAAAGCGGCTCTTGTTGTTAATACACGAGTCTTACCGCTTCCTGCCCCTGCAATAACTAATGCACGTCCATTATCTAAAGTAACAGCGCTTGCTTGGGAAGAATCTAAAGCTACCCCTGACTTAAAAAGCTGGTGAAGATAATTTTCTTCGAAAGAAGGTTTTGCTGCAGTGGGCTGAAAATTAGCCTGTACGGTTAATTGTTTTGTTTTTTTATACTCTGTCATAGTCGATTCATTTATGATGGCTCGCGATTTAGGGATTTTAAATCCATTTCTTTCTTCATATTCTATCGCAGCAGCTGTTTCGCTGCTTAAGGCCCTAGCATCTTCCTTGCAATCTGCCTTCTTGGAATAATGATAGAAGTGGGGAATGTTTTTCATTCCTAAATAGAGTTTTACTGCTTCCCCGCAGGCTGGGCATGCAAGCAGCCCTTTTTTTCCATCTTCATATATTTTTTGTAGATTTTCTCTATTAATGGAATATAAATGAATAAGTGTATTTACGTAAAAAGCAGATAACATATCTAACCTCAAATCTATTGTTTTGTAACGTTTATAGGCTATTTTAAAAAAACAAGGAATACATTCTATCATATCAAAATCATCGGAGAGAAGAAAGAGAGTCAAAGGTTTAAACCTATTCCTATAGTGGAAAATATTAATAAATAGTTAATAGTATCAATAAAGAGAGATTGCATGTAAAAGATGGTTGAAACTATATTATTATAAGGGGGAAAAAGGATGGGCTATATTCTTCCAGTAAATAATTATCAATATGAGCAGTATACATTACGTGATATTGGCAGAAAAAAGAATCCCTATAAACAGCAGGAAGTTTTTCAGTTATTTCCTATAACTAATTCTTTGGAGAATAGAATAGGCAGGCAAACAAATGGAGAACAATTGCAAAAAGAGGAATCAAGAGAGAAGCGAGATGCAGTCAAAAATAAAGAAATACAAGAATTAATAGCGAAAGCAACAGGAAAAGGAACGCATATTGATCTCTTTGTCTAAACAAAAAAGGAACTCACTTTTTAAAAATGAGCTCCAACAGGTATATCATGTGCTTTATTAATATTTTTGTATATACAAAGGCATGTTTTCTTGCCATTCTGCATAAAGAATTTCCTTATATGAGGATATACCTAAACGCTTGAGCTCTTTACTTAATGTATCCTCATCATATTGGATAAGAGACAAGTTCTCCTGTATAATTTCTCCGTCCATTATCACGCTAATCGGCAAGGATGTATTCTGCAATGGAAGGTTTAAATCTTGTTTTGTAGGAGTTGAAAACATTTGCTTCTTCATTGCGCTGATTGTGCCGTCTGTTTCTAAAATGGCATAATAGCATTCACTGAACGAAAATATATCTTTAGCACGCAAAAGATGCTGCAATTGATTTAAGTCTAAGTGATTTTTTTTAATTTCATTATAGTCGATTTTTCCTTTATCTATAATAATGGATGGCTTTCCTTCTAAAATAGCTCGGGATGCACGGAATTTTTGTGTAAAAAACTCTGTTAAATAAATAAGAAATCCCCATATACCGACAGCAGATAAAATTTCAGGAATGCCAATTTTATCATCATATAAAGCATTTCCGACCAGTTCACCAAGAACCAGTACAGATACGAAATCAAACGTAGTTATTTGAGTAATCTCTGTTTTTCCTAATATTTTTGTTAAAAGCAGCAAAGCAATAAAGCCAATCAATAGTTCAATAAAAATATGAAAAAAGTTCAGAAAAAATCCCCCTTTCTCTATCATTGTAGGCAAATGGCAAAAATTTAAACGAAAAAAGACGGACTTACATATATATAAAATTTATCAGAGAGAAAATAGCGGGATGTCTAATTCATCCGCTGAATTGGTAAAAAGAAATGAAAGTTCAGTAAAAAAGCGAGGGATTGTAGCAAAAAAGAGGAGGAATTGGTGAAAAGGAGAGTGTCTAGAAAATAAAGGAACTGTCCACAGCGAAAAATTCATGCATTGGACAGCTCCTCTTTTTAGGCTATTAATGATTGAATATTTTTGTCATTGTTTTGTGCGGGATACCGGCATCTAAAAATTCTTCGGAGACGATTTTATATCCAAGCTTTTCATAAAAGGGAATAGCCTGCGTTTGGGCATTTAATTTTAATGCGGGCGCTTTGTGTTCATAGGCATATTCTTCAATAGAATTCATTAGTATTTTTCCAGCGCCGTCTTTGCGGTTTTCCTTAAGGATACAAATTCTTTCTACTTTGCCATAATTGTCGACTAAGCGATACCGGCCAGCACCAACCGGCTTTTGGTTATTATATAAAACAAAATGAGTGCTATCCTTTTCGAACTGGTCCATTTCTTCTTCCAAAGGAACCTGCTGTTCATCAACAAAAACAGTCCGACGAATGGCAAATGCATCTTCTAATTCTTTTTCGGTTTTTACGATAGTAACTTTCACGTACTTTTCACTTATCCTTTCTCAAACGAAATGTTTCAAAAACAGTCCAAGAACCGTTTTCTAATTCGTATAATAAATGAAATCGATCTGCTGTTTCTTCATAGTTAAACTTTCGCATACGCAAACTACTGTACATATCCAAATGCTGGTCATGGGATAATTCTTGACCAAGTGTGATATGAGGAACAAAAGCATGAGTTGGCTTCTCTAAATGAAGTGTGCTAAACAGCTCCGTATGTAAATCTGTTAAATCAACATTAGGTTCAATTTTTAAATAAACAACATTATTTACAGGCTGAAAGGTGCTTATTTTTTTTATTTTCAAGTCAATAGACTGAAAATGGTTCGCTACTTGCTCTAACTTTTTACTAATTTCTTTGATTTCCTCATTATTGGCTTCAAAATCACTTACAAGTGTAATATGTGGGGGAATTAATGCATACTTAGGATCAAACCGTTTTCGTAAAGAATTGGCTAAATCTTGCAACTCTTTTCCTGGAAAAATAGCAATACCATATTTCATATTCATAACCTCCATTTTTTGATGAAGCGAAAAGGCTTAGATAAACACAAGACAACTTATACCATTACAACCTGTCAGCTACTATGTAAGATATTATAACAAAATAATGAAAATTTAGTTTAATATTTAGACCATTTTTATCATGAAAATATAAAATAGTGAGTGCGTTTATGTGTACATTGCTTCAAGTATTTTTTTTACATAAGGCTGCCAGTATTTCCACGTATGATCTCCATTAAATTCTTCATAAAAATAATCGGCATTTGTACGAGTCAAATAATCAGCCAACTCTTGATTTGGCGTTAAAAAATCTTCAATCGTCTGTGCTGTTGTTTTTACTGCTGTTTCTTCTTTTCCTATAATATGGAAGATCTCAAGAAGATGAAAATGTTCAAAGCTATGGACCATGTTAAGAACGTCGCTATTTACTAATGGTGATTGAAGCATTATTTTTCCAAATGTATGGGGGTATTGCAGCGCTGTCATAAGAGACACAGTCCCACCTAATGAGTCGCCGATTAATCCTCTGCCAAGCCCCATAGCTAGTGTTGGGAAACTTTCATCTATATATGGAACCAGCTCATGTGCTAAAAAGCGGATATATGCTTTATTTTGAATGCCTTTTGGATGATATTTCTCCCGTCTATCCTGAACACTTTTATATGGAATACCGATAATAATAGTATTTTCCATTTTATTTGCTGTATGCAGTTCATCTGCAGCTCTTCCAATTCGACCAAATTGAAAATAGTCTTTCCCATCTTGGGCAATTAGAACATTGTATTTATACAGTGGAGAGTATGCGGGAGGAAGGTATACAAGCAATGTCACTTCTTCCTTTAATTCCTTGCTTTTAAAAGTTAATTCTTGAATGGTGCCTTTTGAAGTTTTCATAAAAAACCTCCTTTGTTATGCTTTGTTTTTTTTAGTGTAACATAAAGCAGAAGGTAGAAGCGAAGAGTTGATTTAACATTAATTATGAGGGGAAATAATCATATATACATAAAAAGTGATGAAGATAGCTAGTATTTTTAAAAATGTAGCTGATTTTTTGAGAATAGCGAGACGAACTATATATTGTGTATATTTAATGAAATATGCACAATATATAGTATTTACTCCTCCGTCTTCCTTTATAATGTCATTAGGGAAAAAATATGGAGGGGTAAAAATGACTAATTATACAGAACTTATTAGGGAATTCGAAGAGATTATGAAAAGTGATAATCCAGACTATATTCAGGAGAATGCGAATGTGGATGGCCTTTCTCCAATGGGGCATATGATGCATTTTGCTGCTTCTTCGTCAAAGCATTATACGATTGAAAACCTTCTTTCCGAGGAAGTGAAGACTGCCTATAAAGAGGGATACATACATATACATGATCTGGATTTTTATTCTTCTGGCACAACTACCTGCTGCCAGATTCCTTTGGGGAAACTATTAGAAGATGGATTTAATACAGGACATGGATATATGCGAGAGCCGAATAGCATTATGAGTGCAATGGCGCTAACATCTATCATTTTGCAGGCAAATCAAAACCAGCAGCATGGGGGACAAGCAATTCCTATGCTAGATTATGATTTGGCTCCATATATAAAAAAGACATATGAAAAACATCGAATGAATTTGCAAAATTTTATAGAGACAAAAGAGGAATTAGAAAAACAAGCATGGGAATGGACAAAAAAAGACACATTTCAAGCTTGTGAAGCTTTTATTCATAATTGCAATAGCATGAACTCTCGGGGCGGGGGTCAAACTCCTTTTGTGTCTGTTAATTTAGGAACAGATACTTCAAAAGAGGGGGCAATGCTCACAAGATGCTTATTAAAAGCTGTACAAGCAGGATTGGGAAAAGGTGAGACGCCAATTTTTCCAATTGTTGTATTTAAAGTAAAGGAAGGAATTAATTATGCACCACAGGACCCAAATTATGCTTTATTTGATTTGGCTCTTGAAACAACAAGCAAAAGACTTTTTCCTAATTTTGTTTTTTTAGATGCCACGTTTAATTCCAAATATTACGATGGCACTCCACAGTCGGAAATAGCTACGATGGGATGCAGAACAAGAGTGATGGGCAATATTCATGGAAAAGAACAATCAGTAGGAAGAGGAAATTTATCTTTTACGAGCATTAATCTGCCTTTGCTTGCATTAGAAACAGGTTCTATTGAACAGTTTTTTATTGAGTTGCAGAAGTACTGCCAAGTTGTGGTTAGACAATTATGGGAGCGGTATAGATATCAAAGTACAAAAAAGGCAGCAAATTTTAAATTTCTTTACACGCAAGGAGTATGGGCAGATGGAGAAAAGTTAAAGCTTGATGATCATTTAGCAGAAACATTAAAACAAGGCACATTATCCATTGGATTTGTCGGTTTAGCAGAATGTTTGGTAGCTTTATTAGGTGTTCATCATGGGGAAAGTATGGATGCGTATGAGTTAGGGGTTCAGATAGTTAAAAAGATGCAATTATACACTGATGAAGCAACAATAGAGTACGGTCTAAACTATTCTTTGATTGCGACACCTGCAGAATCATTTGCTGGAAAAGCGTTGAGAATTACAAAAAAGAAGTTTGGCTATATAAAGGGAGTTACAGATCGAGAGTATTTTACAAATAGTTTTCATATTCCTGTCTATTATCCTATTAGAGCATTGGAAAAGATACAAAAAGAAGCTGTATTCCATGAATTAACTGATGGAGGACATATAACATATGTGGAGTTGAATGGTGATGCAAGCAAAAATATAGATGCAGTAAAAACGATTGTTTGTGCCATGAAGGAAGCAGGCATTGGTTATGGAAGCATTAATCATCCAGTTGATCGATGTCTATCATGTGGATATTCTGGAATTATTAATAGGGATTGTCCAAGCTGCGGAGAAAAAATGGAACAGAATATAGAAAGAATACGCAGAATTACTGGATATCTTGTTGGATCATTGGATAAATGGAATACAGCAAAACGTGCAGAAGAGCGGGAACGAGTGAAACATCAATGAAAGTAATAACAATTATTCATGATAGTATTGTAGATGGTCCTGGTTTAAGAAGTACGGTCTTTTTTGCTGGCTGCCCTCACCATTGCTTCGGCTGCCATAATCCTAAAAGCTGGGTTGAAAACTTTGGTGCAAGCCGTTCGGTGGATGACATTTATGAAGAACTGATGATGAATACATTAACAAATATTACATTCAGCGGGGGAGAGCCTCTTCTTCAATTAGATGAACTTATTATTTTGGCAAAAAAATTAAAGCAAAGGAGAAAAAATATCTGGTGCTATACTGGATATAAGTGGGAGAATCTGGTGAACCTACATGGGGCAAAGTTTCTGGAGTTTTGTTCTGAGATAGATATATTAGTGGATGGTCCATTTATTTTGCAAAAAAGAGATTTAGCGCTTTTATTTAAAGGAAGCAGTAATCAGCGCTTGATAGATTGCCAAAAAAGTTTGCTTGAAAATAAACTTGTCTTATATGAATAATGGTATTAAGGAAATCTCTAATAATAAAAACTTGATATAACACTAAAAGGTGTTATAATGAATGTAACCAAAAGGTGTTATATTTTAAAAGGAATGGGTGTTTACTTTGAGTGAAAAAGTACAGGATATTGTTCAGAAGATAGTAATAAATGCATCAATAGAAAAGGTATGGAAAAAAGCTGCAACATCTGAAGGAATAGCAGCATGGTTTATGCCAAATGACTTTCAGTTAGAAGAAGGGCACAAATTTCATTTGCATGGTCCCTTTGGGCCGTCCCCTTGTAAAGTAATAGAAGTAGATCCACCGAAAAAATTAACCTTTACTTGGGATCTAGATGGTTGGATTGTGTCTTTTTTATTAACAGAATTGGAAAACAATAGAACTGAATTTACCGTTATTCATGGGGGATGGAAAGAATCTGATAAAACGGTTGAAAAAGCAAATGAAAAAGCATCTGTTATTCGCGATCGCATGAATGGCGGATGGGAGCAGATTGTTGCTAAGCTGAAAGCAGCTATAGAGAGCAATGGATAATACAGCAAAAAAACATGATGTTTATCAGGCAATAGCGGATCCTACAAGAAGAAAGGTAATGGAATTATTAGCAAAACAAGATTTAGCAATTACAGATATTGCAGAACAATTTCCAATAAGCCGCACAGCAATTGTGAAACATCTGCATATTTTATCAGAAGCAAAACTTGTCACTTCTAAAAAAGCCGGGCGGGAAAAGCTTTATACACTTTCCTCTGAACCATTAGCGGATGTAAAAGAATGGATTTCATATTATGAACGTTTCTGGGAAAATAAATTATCCATGTTAAAACATTTAGTAGAAAATGAAGATTAATAACAAAAAAGGTCATGTCTTATGCACATGACCTTTTTTAACCGGCATTAACGGCAGTAAAACCCCCACTGATTGAAGTTTCACTTTATGCCTAATATGAAAGGAAGCATTTATAGTGGAGTATTGGTTATTTGATTAGCAGAACGTTTCCAAATAGTTTTTCTCAAATAAGGAATGACCCATCTATCTAAGCCATAGTAACCTGCATTCAGACCAGCAGTCAGGAGAAAAACGCTTAATAGAATATCTGTTGGATTATGAGAAATGGTGCCTGCAAGCAGAAAGGAGAAATTCATTAAACATCCAAAAAAGGCAGCGGCAGTTGTTAAACATCCGAGTATTATTCCTAATCCAACTAATACTTCACCTATAGGAATAAGAGTATTGAATAGTCCTACATTCGGAAGCGCGAAGCCATCAATAAAAGTGGTGTACCAGCCATATACTGCAGTGCCATCAGGTCCTTTCACAGGATTATTGACCGCATTCGCTAAAAATCCCCCTGCATCAAAACTGCCCCCCGTTAATTTCCCCCAGCCAGAAGTAAGCCAAGAATAACCTAGATATAATCGAAGAATCGTTAAAATCCCTGCTGCAATTTTATTTTCTCTAATAAAAGAAACGAACATAAAAAATCTCTCCTTTTTAAAAGATATAGTAAATGATGATTACACATTAAATATAACAAAAAAAGAAGAAAATAAAATAATAATGTGATTAATTTCACAAATGGAACATAATCTTTTGAACAATTTGTGAATATCTTTTTGGTTTGGTTCCAAATGAGCGGTGCAGTGAATAGAATACAGGAGTTTTGGCATAAAAAAACGCTCTTTTATGCCTGTTAAGGTTAAAAGAGCGTTTAGATTTATTTAGATGCTTTTGCAGTAGCAGATCTTCTAATGAAAAAAGCTAATATCAAAGCAACTACTGTGATTCCTGTTGCGACAATAAATGCATCATTTATACCATTAATGGTAGACTGTTGTGCAGCTTTTCCATAAATAGTGGAGATAGCTAATGCATTGCCTGAGCTTGCTGGAAGACCTGCAAGTGCAGAAAATCCTTGGCCAAGCTGTGCCATTTTTTCCGCAATATAAGGATTATCGCTTGTAATAATATTATGATAGTTGGCTGTATGAAACTGAGTACGATTTGTCATTACCGTAACCAAAAATGCAGTTCCGATACTTCCAGCAACTGTTCTTGCTGTATTAGAAGCAGCTGTTCCATGACTTGTTAAATGGAGAGGCAGCTGATTCATGCCTTCTGTCATAACGGTCATCATAATAAAGGACATGCCGAACATCCGGAAAATATATAGCATCATAATATGGGCATAAGTTGTTTGCATGGTTAATTGTGTAAAGCCCCATGTTGTCAGAACCGTAATAATCAGACCAAAGATTGCAAGTGGTCGAGCTCCCATCTTATCAAACAGTTTACCAGCAATAGGAGACATAATCCCCATGATTACTGCACCAGGGAGCATTAATAAACCAGATTGAAGTGCTGTAAATCCTCTGATGTTCTGCAAGTAGATAGGAAGCAAGAGCATTCCAGCAAACATGGCCATATTCACAACCATACTTACAACAGTCGTTAAAGCATAAATATCATATTTGAATACGCGCAAATCCAGCATTGGTGTGTCTGTCGTAAACTCTCTCCAGACAAATAAAATTAAAAACACAATCCCTATAAGAAGAGAGATAACAACCGTTTTGCTGTCCCATCCATCATTTCCTGCTTCACTGAATCCGTAAAGAAGGAAACCTAATCCAACAGTAGAGGTGATAAAACCCAAAGTATCAAATTTAGGATTGGTGATTTTTGTAACATTTTTCATCCAAAGAACAGCAATAATGATATCAATTATTCCAAATGGGATAACAATATCAAATAAGACTCTCCATGAGTAGTGGCCGATTAGCCAACCAGATAATGTGGGCCCGATTGCTGGTGCAAAAATCATAGCTACACCCATGAGTCCCATTGCCGCACCTCTTTTTTCTGGAGGAAAGATCGTTAAGAAAACGGTCATTAACAATGGCATAATAACGCCTGCTCCAGCTGCCTGAATAACGCGGCCAATCATGAGCATAGAAAATCCCGTTGATATGGAACAAACTAATGAACCAATCGTAAAGGCAGTCATGGCTAGTATTAAAAGCTTTCTTGTTCCTAACTTGTTTATTAGAAATGGTGTAATGGGAATAAAGATGCCATTTGTCAGCATATAGCCAGTAGATAGCCACTGAACGGTACTCGTTGATACACCTAAATCATTCATAATATGAGGAATAGCTACATTTAATAAAGTTTGATTGAGAATAGCTACAAATGCGCCAAGCATTACTGCTGCAATAATTTTGCCTCGGCCACCCTCAAAATCCATACTAAAATCTTTTTGTTCTTTTGGTTTATTAGAAGCAGTGTTTGTTTTTTTCGTTGCAGCATCACTAGGATCACTTATATATTCTAATGCAGGTTCTGTTATAGCAGATGTCTGCATCGTTTCTTTCATTGTATTATCCATTGATTGAATCGACTCAGGTTCTGCTGTGTCGTTATTTGTCCATTCATCTTTGCCTGTAATAGGTTGAGACGAATCGAATGTGGAGCGTTTATTTCTTTTTCGAATCATGTAGTTTACTACAATTAATAATAAAACACTGATTACAGCATAACTTGCGATATATATGGTCATGTCATCACCTACTTATGGATTCGCACAGTTACATTCATACCAGGTACTAGATCTAAACCACCGTAATTATCAATGGAGATTTTAACAGGAATAACTTGTGTTTCTTTCGTATAGTTTCCAGAACTATTGCTTGTTGGAAGAAGAGAGAATGTTGCTGATGTTGCTAACCCTAATGAATCAACTTTACCTGTTAAAGTAGTATCAGGATATGCATCAACATATAAGTCAACATCTTGCCCAATTTTTACATCGTTTAGATCTGTTTCGTCTACATTGGCTGTTACCCAAAGATTGCTCATATCATAGCTTTTTGCAAGAGATGTACCAGCAGCTACATAAGAATTTTCTACTGCGCTTGATTGTACAATTGTGCTGTTGGCAGGAACAGCAACATGCATATCAACTGTACCTGTTTCTGTTGTTACTTTAATTGTTCCAATTTTGTCATTTTTATTAAAATGATCGCTAACATTTCCATCCCATGATGTTAATTTTCCAGATGCAGGTGCAGCGATGCTGATTTGTTGCCCAGCAATTTGTGCATTGTCAGTAGAAATATAAGAAACTGATTTATCATAAAAATAATATCCTGTAAAGCCACCACCTACTAAAACAATCAGCAGAATGATGTTGATTAAAATCATACGTTTTGCGTTCATTAATAAATGTCCTCCCTAGCGGTTAAAATAGATAAGATTTGATTGTTCAAAGATAAAAGTTTATTTATATCTTCTTTTGGCATATTCATTATTTTATGCATTTTTTCGGATACAACAGTTTTTCCTTCAAATAGTTGCTTTAAAGTTTCTTGTCCCTTGTCAGTCAGTTTGAGATTAACCGCACGGCGGTCAGTTGATGGAATGGTCCGTTCGACTAAACCTTGGTGAACCAGGCGATCAATGACACCACTAACTGTACTTTTTGTTAATCGCAAAATCTCGGCAAGTTCTCCTAATCCGGTATTAGGGTGAGCTGATATTCGATACATTGTTTTTAATTGGACGACTGTTATTCCCATTCTTTCTGCATCTACTTTAAGAAGCTGAAAATAAGCCTTGTTAATATTCGCATACGAACGTAGAAGTTCATTATTTAAAGCGTCTTTCATATCACGTCTCCTTTAGAAATTAATATTTTTAGTTCGAGGGCGAAATATTCGTATACGAACTATCATAGAAACAACGTCCTTTTGTCTAAACATAAAAATGGTTCCATTTTCTTCGGATTAATAATAAGGAGGCAACATGAAAGATACATGAAATAAAAATGAAAAATGCATTAAGAAATTAAATTCTGTAGAAAATAAAATAGGGTTTCGTTGAAAAGAAGTAGATAAGCTATATATATAAAGTAAAAATCGGAAAAAATCAAATATACTGAAATAAAATTTTTTTTCGATTTACTGTTGATTTAAGAAATATTTTTTCGTATAATACAATTATCAAATGAAAATGCTTACAAAACATATTTGATATACAAATGGACAAAGGTGGTAGTTTTATGGATGCCTATTTATTAATCATCACACTGCTTTCTATTATTCTTGTCATTTTAGGAGTTTCCTTATTTAGGTGGCATGCATTTATTAGTTTAACAGTTGCGAGTTTATTTTTAGCTATATTTGCAGGTTTATCATGGGATAAAATTGTAAGCGCTTATGAAACTGGGGTTGGCGGTGTTTTAGGACATTTAGTCGGAATTCTTGCTCTTGGTACGATTCTAGGAAAAATGTTGTCTGAATCTGGTGCAGGTTTACAAATTGCAAACTTTTTTGTAAAGGCTTTCGGTGAGAAGAAACTGCCTTGGGCGATGTTCTTTTCAGGATTTATTATTGGAATACCTGTATTTTTTGAAGTTGGTATTTTAATTTTATTGCCGCTTGTTATTTCTATTCAAAAAGCAACGAAAAAAAATATATTATTGATTGCTCTTCCAGGTATTGCTGGACTTTCCATTGTACATGGTCTTGTGCCGCCGCATCCTGGAGCGATTGCTGCAATTGGCATTTACGGAGCAAACTTAGGAAAAGTGCTATTATATTCATTAATTATTGCATTGCCTGCAGGTATTATTGGCGGACCGTTATTTGCGAAATGGGTAAATAAACGAGTGGTTCCAAAGGGTAATCCTGAGTTAATTAAGGTAGAACAAAAAAGTGAATCTGAATTGCCGAATACAGGACTTTCATTTTTTGCCATTCTATTGCCGGTTATTTTAATGATTATTGGAACTGCTGCTCCATATATGAAATTTTTCTCAGGCGATGTTAGAAGTGCATTGGCTTTTATCGGCAGCCCGTTAGTTTCTTTATTGCTTGCTGTATTCTTTGCTTTTTATTTCCTTGGCTTCCGTCAAGGAATGGATAAAGATAAAATTAAAAAGTTTACTGAAGAATGCATTTTGCCTGTTGGTTCTATTGTATTAATCATTGGAGCAGGCGGAGCATTTAAACAAGTATTAATCGACAGTGGTGTAGGTGCAACAATAGGAAATATGTCAGAAAGCTTGTCCTTATCACCAATTGTTTTAGCTTTTTTAATTGCTGGATTAATTCGAATCGCAACTGGATCTGCAACAGTAGCATTGACAACAGCGGCAGGGATTGTTTCGCCGATTATTGAACATATGTCTGGGGTTAATTTAGAATTGTTAGTTCTTGCAACAGGTGCGGGTTCATTAATGTTCTCCCATGTAAATGATGCAGGATTCTGGATGGTAAAAGAGTATCTGGGCTTGTCTGTAGAAGAAACATTTAAAACATGGACTGTTTTAGAAACAGTATTATCATTTGTAGCATTTGGCGGTGTTTTACTTTTAGATTTATTTGTTTAAGCATTTGTTAAAAAAGGTGTGCTATTAAAAGAATTAGTTTTCCCTTTATAAACTTGGGGAGCTATTCTAGAATAGCGCACCTTTTTATGTTGAACAAATCAGGCTTTTAATTAGTAAGTCTTAAGAATTCTCCTGATCGTTTCTCATCTGGAGCTAGTGGACAAAAAGACTGTAAAATAGGAATAAAAAAAGATCCTCTCAAAGGGTAGAGTAGGATCTTTAAGTAAGCTATATTACATTCTTGTATCGGATATGGCACTTCGTATTTTATCAAGGGATCTATTAGCAGTTTCTTTATTCAATATCATCATATTAACATATAGTGCATCTATTAAGCTAAGTTGGGCAATTCTAGAAGATAATGCTTCAGAACGATATTCTGTTTCTTCTGAACTAGTAAATAATGCAACGTCAGCAATTTGCGCAATAGGAGATTTCGGATATCCAGTAATACTGAGTGTTTTAGCTCCATTGGCTTTTGCTGTTTTTAATATATTCAACGTGTCTTTGTTGGTTCCAGAGTGTGAAATAACCACTGCAATATCGGTTTCGGACAATTGAGAAGCAGACATAAGCTGAAAGTGAGAGTCAATAAATGAAAACGCTTTTATTCCTGTGCGTACAAATTTATGAAATGCATCCATCGCGATAACAGCAGAACCCCCTGTACCATAAAACTCTACTCGTTTTGCATTTCTCAGTAAGTCAACCGCTTTTTGAATAGATGGTTCATTAAGAATCTGTAGGGTATTATCTAAGGTTTGTACATTTGATTTGAACACTTTTTCTGTAACAGTTTTTACTGTATCATGTTCTGAAATTTCTTCATGAATTTGTTGAATAGGCTTAATGATTTCAGAGGCAAGGGCAATTTTCATTGCTTGATATCCTTTAAAGCCAATCCGCTTGCAAAAGCGAAAAACAGTTGCGTCTGCCACATTTAAATCCTCTGCTAATTCATTGATGGTAGAATGAATTATTTTTTCTGGGTTATCTAGAATATAATTGGCAATTTTCTTTTCTTTTTCACTTAATCTCGCATAATAGGAACGAATTTTACCTATACAGTTTTGCGCCATAGTATTCTATCCTTTCGATTGTAATATAAAAATTATAGCATAGTTTCTTTTGGAAAAATATTTTTCAAAAAGGTTTATTTTACGAAAAAAATTTCGTATAATAATAATAAGAAATGAAATAAATTTTCAAAGGGAGTATCGACTATGAATATTGGATTAATTGGTCTTGGAAAAATGGGTTATAATTTAGCAATGAATTTATTGGACCATAAGTATAGTGTAACAGCTTTTGATGTAAATGTAAGCGCTGTAGATAAAATAAAAAAAGAAGGTGCAAATGGCGCTTATTCAATTGCAGAACTTGTAGAGACATTGCCAAGTCCAAAAGTGATATGGGTTATGGTTCCAGCAGGAGAGATAACAACAGGTGTTATTAAAGAATTAAAGGAATTGTTATCAGCAGGAGATACTATTATCGAGGGAGGAAATTCCCATTATAAAGATTCGAAGCAGAGAGCAAAGGAACTTGGGGAAAAGGGCATTCACTTTTTAGATGTTGGCACTAGTGGGGGAACAAGTGGAGCTAGAAATGGTGCGTGCATGATGATTGGTGGAAACAAAGAAATCTTTCAGTCAATTGAACGGTTATTCAAAGATTTATGTGTTGATAACGGCTATATGTTTGCAGGTGAAAGTGGAAGTGGACACTTTTTAAAAATGGTTCATAATGGTGTAGAGTATGGTATGATGCAAGCGATCGCAGAAGGGTTTGAACTGCTGCAAAAAAGTGAATATAATTTTGATAACGAAAGTGTTGCACGAGTATGGAATAATGGGTCTGTTATTCGATCATGGTTAATGGAGCTTACAGAAAATGCATTTTCCAAAGATCCTAACTTAGAGGGAATTAAAGGAGTTATGCATTCGTCTGGTGAAGGGAAATGGACAGTGGAAACGGCTTTGGAGCTACAGGCAGCTATTCCGGTAACAGCATTATCTTTAATGATGCGCTATCGTTCATTGGAAGAAGATACATTTGCAGGAAAAGTTGTAGCATCTCTGCGAAATGAATTTGGTGGGCATAGTGTGGAAAATGCTTAAGCATATCGATGATAATATAATTATTGAATAATAGGATGATTCAGAATGTAGACAAATTCTCCTTAAAAAGGAAGTTTGTTTACATTTTTTTATTTATTTTTCTTTCTTTCTTTTAAATGGGGAGGTTGATTTCCACTTCAGGGGTTCGCTTTCCACGGGGGCGAGCGCCGTGCCGCTCCGTCGCTTCGCTCCTGCAGGGTCTCGGACTGTCTCGCTAATCCCGTAGGAGTCTTACCCCTTCCACTCCAATCAACCTATCTTCCACCCATTAAGTATAGAATTTCAAACATTCAGGCTTTAAAATATAGATAAATAATAGAGGTGACACCATGCTTCTCAAACAGTCTTCTTTCTATTCACGACATAAAGTTGGAGTAGAAAGTAAGTTCAATCATATTAAGAATAATTAGTCATTCCACATGTTTTGATTGCGGGGACTCGATCAAGCATATGGAGAGTTTTGAAGGTAATAACATCCTGAAAGTAGTAGGCATTCGCCAGCTGCTTTCAGCAAAAAACCAGAACAAAAGCCAGTGGGAAAAACTCGTTTTTTCCACTGGCTTTGTTTTAGGGACTTATCAGACGGCTCCTACTAAACTTAGTATGTTTCTTTATAGCAACGGATTTTATTTTACCCATTTTTTCTGAAAGTCTGCAATTTGATCATATTCAGTTTCCAATAAGCGAGAAATGCGAATATAAATAGATGTTAAATCTTGATATATGTCAACATTTTCTCTAATTGGCTCATGGGAATGGGTGCTGCCGACTAGTTCTTTCATGATGGAGAAGTCTTTAATGTCGCCGAGTGCGTACATTCCCAATACAATGGCACCTAAACAAGAGCTTTCAAAGCTTTCTGGAACGGTTACTTCTTGATCAAATATATCGGCCATCATTTGACGCCATAATGCAGAGCGAGCAAATCCTCCTGTGGCCTGAATTTGTTTAGGCTGACCAATCACTTCCTGCAATGCAAGCATAACGGTATAAAGGTTTAGGATAACACCTTCTAGCACCGCTCGAACCATATGCTCTTTTTTATGATGCAAACCTAGGCCGAAAAAAGAACCTCTTGCATTTGCATTCCAAAGCGGAGCTCTTTCACCAGCTAAATATGGATGGAAAAGAAGACCATCACAGCCAGGAGAGACTCGTGATGCAATTTTTGTCAATACTTCGTATGGATCAATGCCAAGGCGTTTAGCCGTTTCCACTTCAGAAGATGCCAATTCATCTCGCACCCATCTGAATGTCATCCCTCCATTATTGACAGGACCCCCTACTACCCAATGGTTTTCTGTTAGAGCATAACAGAAAATTCTTCCTTTTGGATCGGTTACCGGCTTATCTGTTACCGTGCGAATGGCGCCGCTTGTACCAATTGTCACAGCAACAACCCCAGGATCAATAGCGTTTACACCAAGATTGGATAAAACGCCATCACTTGCGCCGACAACAAAAGGAGTAGTTGGCAAAATGCCAAGTTCACTTGCATACTCTTCTTTTAAATTTTGCAGATAATGAGTAGTTGGCACAGGCTTTGGCAATTGATCTTTAGATATTCCCGCAACTTCTAATGCTTCTTTGTCCCAATCTAATTCAAAAATATTAAACATCCCAGTTGCCGATGCAATAGAGTGATCCACTACATATTCATTAAATAGTTTATAAAAGATATACTCTTTAATCCCAATGAATTTTTTTGTTTTGGAAAAAATCTCTGGGAAATCAGTTCGCAGCCACGCTATTTTAGAAAGCGGTGCCATTGGGTGGATCGGTGTTCCTGTTCTTCGGTAAATCTCCATCCCGTTATATTCTTGTTTAATTTTAGCTGCCCATTCACTGGCTCTAGAGTCTGCCCATGTGATGCAGCGAGTCAACGGTTTTCCTTTTTCATCTAATGCAATAACACTATGCATAGCAGAACTGAAAGAAACAAGCTTTAATTTTTTATTATTGATATTTCCTTTTTTTAAAGCAGTTTTTATTGTTTCTTTCACTGCTTGAAAGATTTCTTCAGGGTCTTGTTCTGCAATGGCAGGTGCTGGACTGTAAAGAGGATATTCAACATGATGCATGCTAATTACTTTGCCTGCTTCACCGAATAATACAGATTTTGTACTAGTTGTTCCGATATCAACGCCTAAATAGTAGAAATCATGTGACATATATAAGTCTCCTTTATATAAAAAGTCTAAGTAAAAGAAAGTGTGAAAAAAATTTATCGATGATAATTGAAAGTAAGAAAAAATATTTCTTTCATTCTATTTTATAGGAAAACAAAAGGTATTGGAACTGTTTTCATAAAATATTTCCATTCTATTTTATAATAAACTCCTTTTATTTTTCTTTTAATATAGTTAAGAATTAGAATTTTTTTGGGGAAATATACAGTAAAATAAAATATTTCTTTTTTCTATTTGAATTATTCAGCAAGAATGTGTTGTTTTTTTAGGGAAAATATTTTGTTTACTTATAATTTTAGTAAAAATTTAGGGTGGTTATAAGTGGGGTTTATGAAGATGAAATGAGGGGAAATTCTTGTTTTATTATAAAAGAAAGGTTATTTAATAAGATAATGCAGGATTTAAGCCATTTAGTAGCAGTGAATTTCTTTTTTTCTACAAAAAGAAAGCATGAAAATTTACTGAAAAAATTATATTTAAGTAAATTTTCGAAAAAATATTGTATGAAAACGTTTTATTTGTTATATTTAATTTAATAATTTTACTGAATTTTAGTAAATGGAAGTTAGGCGGTTGATGCATAATGACAAAAATGAAGGATGTAGCAAATAAAGCAGGTGTGTCGAATGCCACTGTATCAAGAATATTAAATGGAGATATTACTTTATCCGTTTCAGAAGAAACAAGAAAAAAAGTGTTGGAAACTGCTGAAAGTTTAAATTATAAACCAACTAGAAAAAAGGCAAATAAAGAGGAGACAGAACAAAAATCCTATAATATCGGTTTAATTTTAACAGTTTCACAAGAAGAGGAAATAATTGATCCATATTTTTTATCTATTCGTTTAGGTGTCGAAAGTATCTGTCGAGAACTTCCGCTTAATATTGCGCGTGTTTTAATTGTTGGAAAATCAAAATTCCTTGTTGAAGAATTAAATGCGTTAGACGGTGTTATTGTTATTGGAAGAGTTGATGTAGTCGATTTACAAACAATTTTTCAGGCAAATCATAATGTGGTTTTATGTGATTTTGATTCAAAATCGGGATCCTTTGATGTAGTGATATCGGATTTTGAACAGGCCACAGAAAAAATTATTGATCGATTGATGGCGCTAGAACATAGAAATATTGCCTATTTAGGCGGAAAAGCTATTATAAAAACAATCAGCAATAGCGGGATGCAAGAAATTAAGGATGTTAGATTAGAGGCCTTTACAAGAAAAATGCAGGATCACGATTTATATAATGAGGGAAATATTTATATTGATGAGTGGGGACCAAATGGGGGCTATTCATCCATCAAAAAAATGCTGGAACAAACAAGTAAGCAGACACCTTTTCCTACTGCGATTATCACTGCAAGTGATCCGATTGCAATCGGAGCAATGCGTGCACTTCATGAAGCAAATATAAAAGTTCCTGAAGATGTGTCCATTTTTAGTTTTGATGATATTGAGGCAGCTGCTTACCTGTATCCAAGATTATCGACGGTAAAGGTACATACAGAGGAAATGGGAAAAACAGCGGCTAAGCTTCTATTGGATCGATTAAATGGCAGAGTAGTGCCAATTAAATCGGTTTTACAAACAGATTTAATTGAAAGAGAATCTATCAGTAGAAAAAGGAATTAAAAATAAACTTTATTAGGAAGGAGGCGGATCGTTTCTATTAAGATAAAATGTAACCGAATTCAATTATTTGAAAATTATTTTAACTAATTATTTTCTAAAATAGTACTTAAAATGGGGGAAAACAATGAAGAAAACAATTGCGTTATTGTCGGCAGGACTATTATCGTTATCTATTTTCAGCGGCTGCTCTAAAGATGCATCTAGTGATGATGGAAAAGTAAAAATTGAGTTTTTCCATTATAAAAGAGAAGCAATAGGCACTTTTGATGAGCTAATCAAAAAATTTGAAAAAGAAAATCCTAATATTGATATAGAACAAAAAAGTCCGCCAGAAGCAGAAACTGTTTTGAAAACTCGAATAGCAAAAAGAGATATTCCCGATATTATTGGGATTGGAGCAAATTCTACATATAAAGAGTTGGCAAAGGCAGGTGTTTTTGAAGATTTATCAAAAGACAGCAATTTGGAAAAAATTCAGCCAGCCTATACACAAATGTTAAAGGATGTTAGTGAGCAAGATAAAATTTATGCTATTCCTTATGTAGCAAATGCAGTTGGCGTTATCTACAATAAAGCAATTTTTAAAGAATTGGGGTTAGAAGTGCCGAAAACATGGGATGAATTTATTGCAACAGCAGAAAAGGTAAAAGCTGCAGGCAAAATTCCATTCTATCTTACATTTAAAGACGCATGGACAACATTGCCTTCATTTAATGCTTTAGCGGCTAATACTCAAGGCGATGATTTCTATGGCTTGCTTAAAGAAGGAAAGGTTAAAGTAGATACAAGATATAAAGAAGCGGCAGAAAAATTTGTTCAGCTTACAGAATTAGGGCATAAAGACCAATTTGGAGATGCTTATTCTGATGGTAATACAGCATTTGCAAATGGTGAATCTGCTATGTATTTACAAGGAATTTGGGCAATTCCTGAAATTCAAAAAGCTAACCCGGATATTGATTTAGGCGTATTTCCATTCCCTGCAATTAATGATGCTGCGAAAAATAAATTAGTATCTGGTGTAGATTTACAATTAAGTGTTTCTTCTCAAACAAAAAATGCTAAAGAAGCAAAGAAATTTGTTGAATTTTTATTAGATGAAGAAAACACAAAAACGTATATTGATGAGCAAAAGGCATTTTCAGCACAAATTGGAATTGAGCAAAAAGATACTATCTTAGAAGGACTTCAAGCAAACTTTGATTCAGGCGCATTAACAGATTTCCCAGATCATTATGTTCCTGTAGGGGTTGCTCTTGATAAAAACTTGCAAACTTTAGCACAGAAAAAAGATATTGATAGTTTCCTAGATACGTTACAAAGTGAATGGGAAAAAGTTCAAGATCGTAAGTAAAGCTTAAAATGCTTCATTCAATACCGTCTTTTGCAAAGACGGTATTGAAATAAACAAGTATTTATCTAAATTATAGGAAGTGGATAAAATGGAAAAAAATTATGTGAATGTTGAAAAAAATACCATTACTCCCCCAAAAACAATGATTCAGAAAAAGCGGAAAAAGATTTCGAAAAATTTAGCCTATTATTTAATGGCAATTCCTGCTGTCGTATTATTTGCTGCATTTCACACCTATCCTGCTCTCCAAGGAATCTACTATTCTTTTACCAACTGGGATGGATTGAGCTTAGTTTATAACTTTGTCGGTTTTAAAAATTATATCAATCTATTTAAAGATGTTAATGTACTGAACTCTTATTTATTTACTTTTAAATTTGCTATTATTGCAACCATTCTTGTAAATATATTTAGTTTAGCGATTGCAGTTGGGCTTAATTCTAAGATTAAAGGTAAGAACTTCTTTCGGGCAGTCTACTTTTTGCCAAATGTTTTAGGTGTTCTTGTCGTCGGATTTATCTTTAATTATTTATTTGCAAATGTTATTCCAGACCTTGGTGAAAAAATGAATATTGGCTTTTTATCTTCTAATATTCTTGGAAGTGAAAGCTTGGCCTGGATTGGAATTTTAATTGTAGCTGTTTGGCAGGCATGTGCGTTTAACGTCATTTTATATCTATCTGGATTGCAGACAGTGCCGATTGAATTATATGAAGCGTCTAGCCTAGACGGGGCTAATAAATGGCAATCATTCTGGAAAATTACATTTCCAGTCATTGCACCATTTTTTACAATCAATATGGTCTTATCGATGAAAAATTTCTTAATGGTTTTTGATCAAATAATTGCATTAACAAATGGCGGTCCAGGACGTGCAACAGAATCAATCTCTCTATTAATCTATACAGGTGGATTTATGGGTGGAGAATTTGCATATCAATCTGCAAATGCTGTTATTTACTTTATCGTGATCATGTTAATATCTGTTTTCCAAATTAAAGTTCTGCAAAAAAGGGAGATGAACATGTAATGGCAAAGAAAAAGAATTGGGGTGTAACGACGTTAATTGCCCTTGGATCCTTGCTGGTACTATTTCCATTATATATCGCGTTATCTATTGCACTTAAAACGCCGGATGAATTAGCAAAATCAGCACTAGCGTTTCCAATCGGACTTCATTTTGAAAACTTTGTACGTGCAATTGAAGCAACAAATTTTTTCCAGGCATTAAAAAATAGTGTTTTGATAACAGTAGTTACACTTGTTTTTACCATATTGACAAATTCCCTTGTTGCATATGCAATAGCAAGAAATATGCATCGCAAATTTTTTAAAGGTTTATATTTTTATTTTGTTAGTGCTTTGTTTATTCCGTTTCCAATCATTATGCTTCCGATTGTAAAACAAACCTCATTGCTTGGAATGAATAATACTTGGGGATTAATTTTATTGTATATTGTGTATGGAATGTCCACAAATGTATTTATCTATGTAGGATATATCCGTTCTATTCCAAAAGAATTGGAAGAAGCAGCAATTGTAGACGGCTGCAGTACTTGGAAAGTATTCTGGAAGGTTATTTTTCCATTATTATCACCAATTAATGCTACAGTAGGCATTTTAACATGCTTATGGACTTGGAATGATTTTATGCTTCCACTTATTATTTTGAACGATTCAGGAGATTACACGTTGCCGCTTGTTCAATATGTTTTCCAAACTGAATTTGGAACCGATTTTAACTTAGCGTTTGCATCCTATATTTTAGCACTAGCTCCAATGGTGATAGTTTATATTTTCGCACAGAAATGGTTAATTGGAGGAGTTGTAAGAGGAGCAATTAAATAGAAAGAGAGAGAGGAAACAAATTATGGGAATACATTTTGATGAACAGAAAAAGATTTTTCATTTAAGTGCTAAAGATGCTAGTTATGCAATGGAAATATTAAAAGAAAATTATTTAGTGCATCTTTATTGGGGGAAAAAAGTGCAAGCGTTTGGAAACAGCAATCCTTTGCAGTTTTTAGATCGGGCTTTTTCAGGAAATCCAAATAAGGAAGATCGTACTTTTTCGTTAGATACAACTCCACAAGAATACTCACAGTATGGAAATACTGATTTTCGCAAACCAGCTTTTCAAATTCAATTAGAGAATGGTTCAACTATAACTGATTTACGCTATAAATCTCATGAAATTAAACAAGGAAAAGAGAAGTTGCCTGGGCTTCCTGCAACATATGTAGAAAATAATCAAGAAGCAGAGACGTTAAACATTTTATTAGAAGATCCAGTTGCAGGCCTGGAAGTAAAATTAACCTATACGGTTTTTGCTGATTATAATGTGATTACGCGCTCTGCTGCTATTACAAATAAGGGAGCTGAAAATCTAAAAATTTTACGAGCATTAAGCGCAAATGTAGATTTTCGTGAAGCTGATTTTGATTTTATTCATTTGCCAGGTGCATGGGGCAAAGAAAGACAAATCGAAAGACAGGCGCTTCGTCCAGGATTGCAAGGGATTGAAAGTGTCAGGGGGGCAAGCAGTCACCAGCATAATCCATTTATTGCATTAGCAAGAAAAAATACAACAGAAGATTTTGGTGAAGTATTTGCCTTTAATTTAGTGTATAGTGGGAATTTCTTAGCACAAGCAGAAGTGGATCAATTCCAAAACACTAGGATTACAATCGGGATTAATCCATTTGATTTTAGTTGGAAACTAGGTCCGAGTGATACATTCCAAACACCTGAAGTAGTCATGACTTATTCAGATCAAGGTCTTGGAGAAATGTCGAGAACTTTCCATGAATTGTACCGCAATCGTTTATGTAGAGGATCGTATCGGGATAAAGAAAGACCCATTTTAATTAATAATTGGGAAGCAACATATTTTGATTTTAATGCAGAAAAAATAGAAGAGATAGCAGTTGCAGGCAAAGAACTTGGCATTGAGCTATTTGTTTTAGATGATGGCTGGTTTGGCAAAAGGGATAATGATACATCCTCATTAGGGGACTGGTTTGTTCATGAAGAAAAACTGCCAAATGGTTTAAAAGATTTAGCGGAACGAGTAGAAACTTACGATATGAATTTTGGGCTTTGGTTTGAACCAGAAATGATTTCTGTTGATAGTGATTTATATAGAGAACATCCAGATTGGTGTCTGCATGTCCCAAATCGTCGCAAGTCGGAAAGTCGCAATCAATTAGTGCTTGATTTCTCAAGAGAAGATGTTTGCGAAGAAATTATTAAACAAGTAAGTGCTATTCTTTCAAGTGTGCCGATTTCTTATGTGAAATGGGATATGAATCGCCATATGACAGAAATAGGATCTGCTCTATTGCCAAGCGATCAGCAGCGAGAAACAGCCCATCGCTATATGTTAGGTTTATATAAAGTCATGGAAGAAATCACAACTAGATTTCCTAATATTTTATTTGAAAGCTGCTCTGGCGGTGGCGGTCGATTTGATGCAGGAATTCTTTATTATATGCCGCAAACATGGACGAGTGACAATACGGATGCCATTTCTCGCTTGAAAATTCAGTATGGAACAAGTCTAGTCTATCCAATTGTATCGATGGGATCTCATGTTTCAGCTGTTCCTAACCACCAAGTGCATCGAATTACGTCCATTGAGATGCGTGGAGATGTAGCGATGTCTGGAAATTTAGGTTATGAGCTTGATTTAACAAAATTAACGGGAGAAGAAAAAGAAGCAGTAAAAGAACAAACAGCCTTTTATAAAAAGCATCGAAAATTAATTCAATTTGGAGATTTTTATCGTTTATTAAGCCCATTTGAAGGAAATGAAACGGCGTGGTTGTTTGTAAATAAAGAAAAAACGGAAAGCCTAGTCTTTTATTTCCGTGTATTGGCAGAGCCTGCTGCACCATTACGTTCTATTCGATTAAAAGGCTTGGATGCCAAAAAGAAATATTTAGTGGACAATACGGAACAGGTTCATGGCGGCGATGAGTTAGCATATGTTGGTTTAAGTGTGCCTCATGATATTCAAGGAGATTTTCAAAGCTATGTTTGGCATATAAAAGAGGTTTAATTATCTACATAAAAAGTCTGCAGAATAAGTCTGCAGGCTTTTTTTATGTAGATAAATCAACTCGAAGACTTTGGCAAATAAGTTCTTTATATAGTAAGGATGCAAGAAGAGAAATTTTTGCTGTTGATTTCATTAATAAAGAGCAAAAATATGCTATTATTAACATTATTTAAGATATTTGCTAAATTGAAAGGGAGTATGTAAAGGAATATGGAAGAATTATATGATCAAATTTATCAATCTGTTTATAATCATTTAAAAAGTGTGGAGAAGATTAATAAGGAGGAATTAACAGAAGTTGATGCAGAAAAAGTAGAGAGAATGGAAATGGCATTGCAAGCATCAAAAGATATTTTAGAAAATATGCTAATCCCAGGGAAAAAACTAAATTTTATCTATGAAAAAGGTTCCTTGCATCTTGAAATTTTTGCCGAAGAAAAAGAAGATGAGTAAATCACTTTCTTATTTTCGGTGATTTAAGCATCTTCTATTAAAGAAAAATATCATTAGAGGGGATTTGATTGCTTTTTCGAAACTCCCCTGGAGTAATGCCAGTAGAACGGCGGAACACTTTCGTAAAATAATTAGCATTAGCATATCCAATATTTTTAGCAATATCTTCAATGGAATATTTCGTTTCATATAGTAATTCTGCACCTTTTAAAATACGTAAATTTGTTAAGTATTGTATGGGAGTAATGCCCGTTGTTTTTTTAAATAGGCGGGTAAAATGAAATCTTGAAAGAGCAGAAGCTTCCGCCATTTCATCGGGACCGATTTCTTCATGATAATGATGTTGAGCAAAGAGAGTAGCATTTAATATGCTTTCAGGCAGATCCTTGTTGCTTGAATTTTTTATATATTGGTAAAGGTCCATTACAAATTGATAAGCAAGACTAGAAGCTTGATAGGCATTTTTTATATTTTTTTCACTAGCCATTTGATAGATTTGCAAAAGGTGAAGAATCGGATTTGCTTCTGTATGCAAATGAATCACTGGTTTGTCATGTGTGTAAATGAAATCCCAGCATTTTTTTACCGCATCTCCATAAAGAGTAATAAAAATAAACTCCCAATGATCACTGTTTTTTGGAAGATAATAGCAATATTCCTCGGAAATATCGATTAAAAATGCTTTCCCAGCGTTTAATTTATATTCTTTTCCTCCAAGCTCAAGAATCCCAAAACCAGAAACAGTATATTGAAAGACAAACATGCTATCTTCTTTACGCTTTTTTCCTTTCCAGTTATACAGGGAGCTTGTTTGCTTTTCCCAGCCAATAGACCAGATTTGCGCCACTTCTTTTGTCAATTGCTCGCTAAAGCGATAGGCAAAAATATTATAATCTTTTTTTTGCAAAATATTTACCTACTTTCTATGGAAGAGTAGAAAAGGCGGATTCTCTGGAATAGGGAATAAAGTATTTCCATTCCAATAAATCAAAAGCAAAATAATACCCTTTTCTACGATTAATTTTACCATTGAGCAGATAAAGTAAAAACCATAAAATAAAAATATGTAAACGCTTAATATAAAAATACGAATAGATAGGTGATAGATATGACAAAGACAGAACTAATAAAAAAATTTGCAGATGTATTTCAAACAAATGCAGAAGGAGCACGCACTTTTTTTGCACCGGGTCGTGTTAACTTAATTGGTGAACATACAGATTATAATGGAGGACATGTATTTCCATGTGCGCTGACAATTGGCACATATGCGATTGCAAAAAAAAGATCAGACAATCTTGTTCGCATGTATTCAGTCAACTTTGAAGAGATTGGTTTGATTGAATTTTCGTTAAATGAATTAAAATATGAAGAAAAACATGATTGGGCCAATTATCCAAAAGGCGTTATCTATGTTTTTGCTCAAGCCGGAATGAAGCTTGATACAGGATTTGATGTTCTTTTTACAGGAGAAATACCAAATGGGGCAGGTCTTTCTTCCTCTGCCTCTATTGAAGTAGTAACAGCAACTCTATTAAAAAATCTTTATAGGTTAGATGTCGATTCAATTAAGCTTGTGCAGCTTTGTCAGCAGGCAGAAAATGAATTTGTCGGTGTAAGCTGCGGAATTATGGATCAATTTGCGATTGGAATGACAAAGCAGGAGCATGCAGTTCTTCTAAATTGCCAAACATTAGAATATACGCATAGTCCACTACAATTAAAGGATGCCTCACTTGTTATTGCAAACACAAATAAACGAAGAGGGCTTGCTGATTCCAAATATAATGAGCGACGCAGTGAATGTGAAAGTGCATTAGCAGATCTGCAAAAGGAAATGGCTATTCAATCATTAGGAGATATGACACCAGAAGCGTTTGATAAGAATCAGCATTTAATAAAAAATGAGATGAAGAGAAAAAGAGCAAAACATGCCGTTTATGAAAATGCAAGAACAAAAGAAGCGGTAGTAAAATTAACTGACGGAGATATCAGTGGTTTTGGCCGCTTAATGAATGAGTCCCATGTTTCTTTGAGGGATGATTATGAAGTAACAGGAAAAGAGCTGGATGCATTAGTGGAAGCTGCATGGACTAAACCTGGTGTTATTGGTTCACGCATGACGGGAGCAGGATTTGGCGGCTGCACTATTAGTATTGTGGAGAATTGCCAGCTGGATTCATTTATTGAAGAAGTCGGAGAAGAGTATACTGCTAAAACGGGTCTGCAAGCAGATTTTTATGTGGTTCAAGTAGGAGAAGGAGCAAAAGAAATCAGTCAAACAGAAATAACAAAATAACCTTTTGTAACGCAATTAAAAAAGGGGATAGAAGGAGGAAAAAAGTTGGCTATTTTAGTTTGTGGTGGAGCAGGATATATTGGCAGTCATACTGTTTCTGAGTTATTGGATCGAAAGGAGGAAGTAATTGTTGTTGATAATTTGCAGACAGGGCATAAAGAAGCAATTTTAGAAGGGGCAGCATTTTACCAAGGAGATTTGCGAGATGAAGAATTTTTGCATGAAGTTTTTGCACACAATGAAGTGGATGCAGTCATCCACTTTGCGGCAGATTCGCTAGTTGGCGAAAGTGTAATAGAGCCATTAAAATATTATGATAATAATGTAAATGGAGCATTGGTTTTATTAAAAGTGATGAAGCAGCATGCTGTAAAAAAAATTGTCTTTTCTTCTACAGCAGCAACGTATGGAGAAGCAAAAAACTTTCCTATTCAAGAAAACGATCCAACGGTTCCTACCAATCCTTATGGGGAAACAAAGCTTGCCATTGAAAAAATGCTTAAGTGGTCAGAAGCAGCTTACGGTATTCGCTATGTTGTATTGCGCTATTTTAATGTAGCAGGTGCACATATGGAAGGTAAATTAGGAGAGGACCATTCTCCTGAAACACATTTAATTCCAATTATACTGGACGTAGCATTGGGAAAACGCGAGAGCATCAGCATTTTTGGCAATGACTATGATACAGAGGATGGTACATGCGTTAGAGATTATATACATGTAACAGATTTGGCGGCAGCTCATTTAATGGCAGTAGATAAATTATATCGTGACGAAACAAGCGGCACTTATAATTTAGGGAACGGAAATGGATTTTCTGTAAAAGAAGTAATTGATGCGGCGAGGAAAGTAACAGGCCATGCTATTCCAGCAACAGTAGTTCCAAGAAGGGAAGGAGACCCAGCAAGACTTGTGGCCTCTGCTGAAAAAGCAAAAAAAGAGCTTGGCTGGCAACCTAAATATCCATCATTAGAAATAATCATCCATAGTGCCTGGAATTGGTTTCAAAAAAATCCAAACGGCTATCAGATAAAAGCGAAAACCAAATAAGAGGAAGAGAATAGGAAACAAACCAACTCTCTTTTTTAAAGGGCGAGGGATACAAAGTGAATATCTATAATGAAATAGAACAGCTTATTCAATATGGATTACAGAAAAAATTAATAACACAATGGGACATTGAAGTAGTTCGCAATAAAATACTAGAAGTGCTAGAGTTAACTGATTTTGAATGGTCTAATCAATTAGCAGAAGAAAAGTATATACTGCAGGAGATTATGGGGAATATTTTAGATTGGGCAGCTGATAATGACAGACTTCCAGAAAACACAATTACGTATCGGGATTTATTGGATACAAAAGTAATGGGTTGTTTTGTTCCTCTACCATCAGAAATCAATCGAAAATTTTATAAAACATACGATAACGAAGGTTCAGAAAAAGCAACGAAATGGTTTTATGAATTATCAAAAGATGTAGATTATATTCGGACAGACAGAATTGCCAAAAACGAAGAATGGCTTGTTGGGACTGATTATGGCGACATAGAAATTACCATTAACCTCTCCAAACCTGAATTAGATCCAGTCGCAATTGCTGCAGCAAAAAAACTAGCGCAAAATAATTATCCTAAATGCTTATTATGTAAAGAAAATGCGGGATATGGTGGTAGAGTCAATCATCCAGCGAGACAAAATCATCGGATTATTCCAGTAGAATTAAATAAAGAACAATGGTTTTTTCAATTTTCTCCATATGTTTATTATAATGAACATACCATTTGTTTTTCTGCTGAACATAAGCCAATGCAAATTACAAAGGAAACATTTAAAAGATTATTGCAGTTTGTAGAGAAGTTTCCGCATTATTTTATTGGCTCCAATGCTGATTTGCCTATAGTCGGAGGCTCTATATTATCCCATGAGCATTACCAAGGGGGCTGTCATGAGTTTCCGATGGCTAAGGCAGAAATAGAGGAATATTTCCTATTGGAGGAACTTCCTAATGTTCGTGCTGGAATCGTAAAATGGCCGATGAGCGTTATTCGCTTACAGGGAGAATCAATCCAAGACTTAATCGATGCTTCTGATTATATTTTACAGAGTTGGATTGCTTACAGTGATCCTGGTGCAGAAATTATTGCATATACAGATTCCATTCGCCATAACACAATAACGCCTATTGCTCGCATGCGTGATGGTTTGTTTGAAATCGACTTAGTTCTTCGCAATAATTGTATAAATGATGAACATCCTCTAGGAATCTATCATCCACATAAAGAAGTGCATCATATTAAGAAAGAGAATATTGGACTGATTGAGGTAATGGGATTAGCAGTGCTTCCTGGTCGATTAAAAGAAGAGATGGCATTATTAGAAGAACTATTGCTATTGGAAGATTGCGAACAAAATATTTATAATCATGCTGAAATTGTTAAACATTTAGATTGGGCTAAAGAAATAAAAAGAAAGTATCATGACCTTTCCAAAGAAAATGTTGGAACGATCATTAAAAAAGAAATTGGCATCGTGTTTGAAAAGATACTGCATCATGCAGGTGTTTATAAACGAACAGATGCTGGTAAACTGGCATTCTTAAAGTTTATTAAAAAATTAAGAGGCAATTAATTAATTTAGGTGCCATAAAGAATGGGGCTGTCCCAAAAGTCATTAAAAAATGACTTTTGAGTACAGCCTCTTCTTCTTGTTTATGTTTAGTGCTATTAAACTTGCCTGCTGATTTCCGCTCCAGGCGTTTGATTTCCGCGGGCGGTCTGGGAGCCTCCTCGGCATAAAGTCTTAGGGGTCTCCCTTTGACACGCTTTTCCCGCAGGAGTCCTCCAATCAACAAGGTGCCAAAATCAATTATCAGCATGAACATAGCTGTTTTTAAAATTACATACAAAAAAATCGTCTCAATAATTCATCTTTAAAGCGGTTCATATCAGACTGCATACGCTCCTCCTACATCTTCAACATATTTAATAGTAAAAAGAATCTTCTGCAATTTATTTAAATTCCTTAACAAGTATTGGTTAATAATCCCTATTGGAAAATCTTGTTTTTTGCTATATTCTTAGTACATATAGTTAAAATGGATTAATTCCTGTTAGGATTATTTGTGACTTAATTCCTAGAAAAAAAGAAAATGAACAGTGATAATAAAATAAAAGCTTATATTGGATGCCCTTCTAGAATAACTACCAACTTTATTTATGTTTAGGAGACATTTTTATGAAAAATTCTAATAGCTTAAAGCATAAAAAGAAAAAAAAATTAACAAAAAACTCTTTTTTAACGGATAAAAATGATGATTATCTTCTGAATAAAGAAACTATTAAAGCATTATTTAGGAACCATCCAGATGCTGTTTTTATATTGGATGGTAATGGGAATTTAAAAAACTTTAGCGAATCTATAAAAAGATTGTTTGGATATGAGGAAGAAGATTTAAACGGGGATTTAGGGAAATGTTATGCAGAAAATTATCAGCATTTAAGAGAAACATATATAAGAAAAGTTCTTAATGGGGAAGTTCAAAAGTTTACAGCTGATATCTATCATAAAAACGGAAAAAAAATACACGTTGAATTTAATTATTTTCCAATATTTAATGATTTAAAGCAAGTAATAGGCATATATGGAATAGCAAAGGATATAACCGAAAATATTCAAAAGGAACAGGAATTGTTAAAAGTAAAAGAGAGGCTTGAACTAGCACAGCAGGTAGCTAAAATTGGAAGTTGGGATTATGATCTTATTGAGGATGAATCGTATTGGTCGAATCAAACTTTTGAATTGTATGGCATTAAAAGTAAAAAAGATTTCGTGCCGACCTATAAGAAGATTTTGTCAAGGATTCATCCAGATGACCGTGAATATTTTGACTTTACTTTTAAGAATGCAATAAAAAAACGGCAAAGCTATAATATGGAATTTAGAATTATGCATGCAGATGGTAATTATATATATGTATATGAACAAGCAGATGTTATTTTAGATGAAAATCAGCTGCCTGTCAGGTTTATTGGAACAATACAAGATATAACCAAAAGAAAAATAGCTGAAATTAAGCTTAAAGAAACAGAACAAAAATTAAAAAATATCTATGATAACTTAGAAGTTGGCATTTGGTCATATGATGTAATAAATAATACTTTTGAATTGGCTTCACCAGGAGTTGAAGCTGTTGCCGGTTATACGTCAAAGGAAATTATAGAAAGAACCTGGGAATCCATTATACATCCTGAGGACCTTTTGGAATTCAATACTCTGCAAAAAAAGCTCTATTTAGGAGAAAGTCTTCATCAAAATTATCGTATTGTTTCAAAAAATGGGGATATAAAATGGGTTCAGGATCAGAAAATTCCAGTACTTGATAGTGAAGGGAAATTACTTAGAATTGATGGCATTGTTTCAGGTATTACAAAAATAAAAAAAGCAGAAGAGCAGATCAAACATTTAGCTTATCATGATTATTTAACAAACTTGCCAAACAGAAGAATGTTTGATGAGAAGATGGAAGAACTGGTAAACCGCTTTGAAATAAATAAAACAGATTTTGTTATTATGTACCTAGATCTTGATCGTTTTAACAATATTAATGACACTCTTGGGCACAGTATTGGCGATAAATTATTGCAACAATTTACAGTAAGAGTTGGCGGATTATTAAAGGATAATTCTTTATTTGCCAGAATTGGAGGAGATGAATTCGGAATCATTCTTTGGGGATACGAAGGTTCTGACTTTCCTGTTACGGTTGCCAAAAACATTATCGATTGCATGAATAAACCATTTTTAATTGATGATTTTGAATTATATATAACCACAAGTGTTGGAATAAGTACTTTTCCTATGAATGGAGAAACGAAAGAAAATTTAATAAAAAGCGCAGATGCTGCTTTACATAGAGCAAAGGAAATAGGGAAAAACAATTATCAAATATATTCTTCCTTATTAAATATTTCTTCATATAAGCTATATGCTCTTGAAAGAGATTTGCGTAAAGCAATTGAAAACAATGAATTTTTTCTTCATTTTCAGCCAAGGGTAGATGCCTCTACAGGGACTATCGTAAGCGCAGAAGCATTGCTGCGATGGAGGCATCCTGAATGGGGGATTGTTTCTCCAAGAGAATTTATTCCCCTTGCAGAAGAGAATGGGCTAATCTTAGAAATAGGAGACTGGGTATTTCAGCAAGTATGTTATTTCATTAAGAGTTGGGAACAAAAAAAACTATCTATTATTCCCATATCCATTAACATATCAGCTCAAAGATTTTTAAAAAATGATTTTATTGAAACAGTGAAAAAAGTCCTTAAAGAAACAAAAATCAATCCAAAATTAATAGAATTTGAAATAACAGAAACTACATTAATCCATCATGAAGAAGCTGTAAGTTCAGCTCTTCAATTATTAAAAGAAATGGGGATAAGTATAGCGTTAGACGATTTTGGAACAGGGTACTCTTCCTTAACCTATTTAAAGCAGTATCCAATAGACACAATAAAAATTGATAGATCCTTTATCAGAAATATTTCAGTTTTTGGAAAAGATGAGATGATTGTTAAATCGATTATCTTTTTAGCAAAAGGATTGCAGATGAAGGTAGTTGCCGAAGGTGTTGAAACAAATGAACAACTGTCTTTTTTAAGACAGCAAGAGTGTGATGAAATTCAAGGATATTTATTTAGTAAACCTGTTGCAGAAAAAGAATTTCAATCGTTATTAAATAAAACTAAACTTAAGCCTAACAGCCAACTTTCAAAAATGGATGAAATGGTTGATAGGAGGTATGAGTCTAGAATCATTTTACAGTATCCACTCAGTACAAAAATGTCTGTAACTTCAATAAAGGATAAAAAGGTTAATTTGGGAAAAACGGAGGTTTTAGTGGAAGAATTGAGCTTTCGAGGCATAAGATTTCTTTCTGCTATTGATTTGCCGGTACGACCGGAAATCCTTCTTCAATTTGAAACAAAAATAATGAATGAAAAAGTAGCAATGAATGGATATGTTATCTGGAAACAGGAAATGCATGATATCTATGAATACGGTCTTCAGTTTACCTTTAATAAAAATGATAAAGAACATATCACAGAAACATTAAATAATTTCTTAGAACAATATCGCAGTAATCCATTAGTTCCGAATTGCAGTTTTGTTAAAGAGGATAAAATTGATTATCTTATGAATTTTGATTTATAGGCTATATTTGCCGAAAGCAAAACAAAGTTAGTTGATAACACTTTATAAACTAATTTTAATAAAGGTTATCATTAATATTTTAGAATGAGATGATGAGTTTTTATATTGCATAAGAAAATTTTCCTGTTAATGACCTCTAATAACTAATTTCTGCATTAAAAAATAGTCTACTGTACTCAAGAAGTAAAGTGAACTTCAATTAGTGAAAACAATCAGGCTTTTATAGGCAGTTAGTTATCTCCATTTAGATTTCTTATTTTCTCTTCTAATCTTGGGGTAGAGGTCATACTGCCTATTAATTTGGGATACAAAAGCATGAAAAAGGGCAATTGATAATATGTCTTTTCGATTGTATATGAAAAATACTATAGACTATGTTTAAATTTGCTTTTGTATATATTTAAACAAAAGTTTTTTTACAGCCATCCAATTAAAGAATAAGATACTGAAAATGATTGGATACAGAAATGCAGAGTGCCATAGTTTCCAGCCGTTATAATAAAACATGTCTGTATGGACAATAAATAATTCATATAAAATTGAAAATAAAGACCAAATCGCCACGTAAAGTATTTTATAAAGAAAGTTTTTCGACAAAGGAAAAAAATTCAAATATAAAATATTTATTGAAAAATAAACAGCTATTATGCAAAGAGTAGTATATATTTGTGCACCTTCTTGTCCATAGCCGTACAGATCATATTTAAAATTAAGAATAATATCTGTTGTAATCCCAAAAGAATAGGCAAAAAATGAAGTAGCATAAATTTCTATTTGGGAAATTCTTTTAGGAACCCAAATAGCTGTAAAAGCAAGCAAAAAAATGCTGATAAAAACTAGAAGCATTCTAAATTACCTCGGTTTTATAAGTTTCAAAATCAGTATTCATAATGGATGCCGTCAATTTTAGCATCAAATATTTTTTCTCTAATAGATAATCCTCTATTAATATCTAAAATTTTTTGTCCGCATTGCAAAAAAATTTCTATTTCTTTTTCGCATAACTGATTCATTTTAAATGGGAAAAAGTCATTCTCTATAATATTGTAAATAATCCTCATAAATAATTGTTCCCCATCTTTTGTTATGGTCACTCTTTTAAACTTGGAGTGGTTTTGGTCCCTTTTTATTGATATAAAACCTTTTTCTTTTAAGGGTTTCAACAGTCTAGTAACAGTAGATAAATGCCAACAGCCAATTGCACTGATTTCCGAAGGTGTTAAAGTTTTGTTGTTGGTAGTTAGAATAAATAAGATATGCTGCTGTGCTGGTGAAAGATCATACTCTTTTCCTAATTTTGCCCATTGTTCTTCCATGCAAAAATATAAGGCTCTTATTAAGAGAACAAGATTTTGTTTATAAATAAAATTCATGGCGACCTCCTTACTTGTAAGTACAATTGTATATGCAACTATAATCATTATGAGTAATTAATGGAAAGGTTATACTTTAATTTAGAAAAATAGGAAATGAAAAATCCACTCTGTAACAAAGCACTTTTGAACAGATTGGATTAAACGAAAAAAATATTCAATAAATAGGATAAAGCTAGTTGAATTCTTCCCTTTATACAATTCTGTTGATTTTGCATTAACATAGCCAAGAAAACTGGGTTGAACATGTTGGAGAATTTTATAAGAGGAATAGAAAGAGGGAGTAATTTTTTACTCCCTCTTTCTATTCCTTATTCATTTGTAGTCTTGACTTAAGAAAATTCTCTGATGAAAATGCAGCTACACCTAAAGCAGAAGCAGGCAGCGTTAAATCTGAAAAATTAATTTTGATATCTGTTTGATGAAAAGGCAATGTGAAATTATTGATCGTGGATTGAACTTGTGGTTCAATCCACTGTTTTGCAGCAGCAAGACGGTTTCCAATAATAATTTGCTGAGGATTAAAAGTATGGATAATATTAATAATCCCAATTGCAAGGTTTTGGCCAATTTCCTCTAGAAGAGTGATGACAGCTTGTTCGCCATTTCGGGCACGTTCCATTAATTCTCCTAAACTTAATTCTGTTTTATTATTTATGTTTACTATTTGTGCTTTAGACAGCAGGGCTTGTTCTGATGCATATAGTTCCCAACATCCCTTATTCCCGCATATGCATTTGATGCCATTTCGATCAATTGTCATATGTCCAACTTCACCTGAATAACCATTAAATCCATTATATAACTCACCGTTCATAATAATGCCTGCGCCTATGCCAATACCTGCACTAACATATACCAAATGATCAAAATGTTTGCCACTCCCAAATTTTTTTTCTCCATAAGCACCGGCATTTGCTTCGTTTTCAACTATAACAGGTACATTGTAGACGTTTTCTATCTCTGTCTTTAAAGAGATATTTTTCCAGCCAAGATTGGGCGCCAATAAGATGTCCCCTTCTTTATTGACAATGCCTGGTGCGCCGATTCCTATTCCGACAATGCCATAAGGAGAAGAAGGAGCAGCACTTATTAAAAAAGAAATAACCTTTTGAATAAGTTGAAGGGTTTCTTCAAAAGAACTGTTTTTATATTTTTCGTTTTTCTGAACGACAATATTTCCTTGAAGATCTGTTAATACTCCAAAAATATAATTTACTCCAAGATCAAGGCCTATAGAATAGCCAGCTCCTTGGTTAAATAGAAGCATTACAGGGCGTCTGCCACCGCTTGATTCTCCTGGACCTGATTCATAGATTAATTGCTCTTCAAGAAGTTCAGAAACTAATGATGAAACGGTCCCTTTATTTAATCCAGATTGTTGAGCAATGTCAGCGCGGGAAATAGGAGAGTGGCTGATAATTAAACTTAAAACAAGGGATTTATTTTCTTTTTTTACTAACTGCTGATTCCAAGTAACATGCATAATAAGGTTTATCTCCTTTTTCTTGAGCCTATTCTTTTTAAATTTAGCATGAAGCAGTGATTTCATTAAATTATCTGCTATTAAAGGACAACATAGCTATATAAAATGAAAAAGCACTCATGATGAATTATTATATAGATAGTATACAAAAAGTTAGTTCGATAGATAAACAAACTTTTTGGGAATATAATTTATCTCTATTTAACGGGCAGTTGACTCTCACCTGGAGACTAGAAGAGATGAGGGATAATGTCTGACTGGTACAACTAATAAGCAGTGGAGGATGGAAAAACACACTGATTGAAGATTCCCTTTATTTTATAGTAGGATATCTGTAAAAAGAAAGCTAAACTTTTTTGAAGTAGTCTATTCATTACAAGAAATAAAAGTATGTTAATTTGTCGTTTATAGTATCTATTAAATTATTAAACAACTTTGTTTAGTCAGTAGACAAACAAAGTTGTTGTTGATATAATAAGTTCAAATACTAAAGCTGAAAGGAGAAAGTATATAGGAAATTTCCTATAATTTTTTCAGTGTTTTGTAAGCGGTAACAAAATGAAGGATTTCAAAGTACTTAAATTAAGTAGGAGGAAACTCACATGACTTATTTTCAAAATATTAGCAAAATCAAGTATGAAGGCCCAACATCAAAAAATCCATTTTCATTTAAATACTACAATCCAGAAGAATTGGTTAATGGAAAAACAATGGAAGAAACACTGCGTTTTTCTGTAGCTTATTGGCATACATTTACTGCAGACGGATCAGATCCATTTGGTGTAGGTACAATGATAAGACCTTGGGATCAATATAAAGGATTGGATTTGGCGAAAGCACGTGTAGAAGCAGCATTTGAATTGTTTGAAAAACTTAATGCACCTTTCTTTTGTTTCCATGATTCTGATATTGCTCCTGAAGGCAATACATTAAAAGAAACATATGACAACCTTGATCCAATTGTTTCTATGATTAAGGAATACATGAAAACAAGCAAAACAAAACTGCTTTGGAATACTGCCAATATGTTTACACATCCAAGATATGTACATGGCGCTGCAACAACAAATAATGCAGATGTTTATGCGTATGCTGCTGCAAAAGTTAAAAAGGGACTTGAAATCGGAAAAGCGCTTGGTGCAGAAAACTATGTATTTTGGGGCGGTCGTGAAGGATATGAGACCTTATTAAATACAAATATGAAGCTAGAACAAGATAACTTAGCTCGTTTCTTCCATATGGCTATTGACTATGCAAAAGAGATTGACTTTAATGTACCTTTCTTAATTGAACCAAAACCTAAAGAGCCAACAAAGCATCAATATGATTTTGATGTTGCAACAGGACTTGCTTTCTTGCAAAAATATGATCTGCAAGATTACTTCAAATTTAATATTGAAGCAAACCATGCAACGCTTGCTGGCCATACATTTGAGCATGAACTAAGAGTTGCCCGCATTAATGGAATGCTTGGATCTGTAGATGCAAACCAAGGAGATACACTAATCGGCTGGGATACGGATGAATTCCCGACAGACTTATATTCTACGACATTAGCAATGTATGAAATTTTATTAAATGGAGGTCTCGGCAAAGGTGGATTGAACTTTGATGCTAAAATCAGAAGAGCATCTTTTGAACCTGAAGATCTTTTCCATGCACATATTGCTGGAATGGATGCATTTGCTATTGGCCTAAAAGTAGCGAATAAACTTTTGCAAGACAGAGTATTAGAAGATGTAATCGCTGATAGATACAGCAGCTTTAAAGAAGGAATCGGTTTAGAAGTGGTAGAAGGAAAAACAGATTTCCGCAAGCTGGAAGAATATGCATTGCAGCTTGGAGAAATCAAAAATGTCTCTGGCAGACAAGAAAGATTAAAAGCAACTGTGAATCAATATTTATTAGAAACATTATCTACTGTTTCTGTATAACAAAAAATTAGAATTAATATCATCATAGAAGTGTGCTGGAAATGTAAAAAGTCCAGCACATTTTTTGAATCAAAGAAAAGAGGGGAATGAAATGAAATACGTTATTGGCATTGATCTTGGAACAAGTGCGGTTAAAATATTGCTTATAAATATGGCAGGAGAGGTTAGCTGTGAAGTTTCAAAAGCATATCCTTTAATTCATGAAAAATCTGGATACAGCGAACAAAATCCAGAAGAATGGATAGAGAAAACAATAGAAGGCATTTCTGAACTTCTGCAAGAGTTTAATGGAGATTCAAGAGATATTGAAGGCATCAGCTTTTCCGGACAAATGCATGGTCTTGTGTTGTTAGATAAAGAAAACAATGTATTAAGAAATGCTATTCTTTGGAATGATACAAGAACAACAGAGCAATGCCGGCAAATTTATGAAACTGTTGGCAAAGAGAAATTACTCGCTATTACAAAAAATCCTGCGCTAGAAGGTTTTACATTGCCTAAACTTTTATGGGTGAAACAATATGAGCCAGAAATTTTTGAACAAGCAACTGTATTTATGCTGCCTAAGGATTATCTTCGTTTCCGCTTAACAGGTAAAATATATAGCGAGTATTCAGATGCAGCAGGAACACTTCTTTTAAATGTAAGTGAGAAAAAGTGGAGCACTGAAATTTGTGATCTATTTGGATTTCAGCTAGATATTTGTCCTCCCTTAGTAGAATCTCATGATTTTGTTGGAGAAATTAATTCAGATGTCGCAAGTAAAACTGGTTTAGCAGAATCAACAAAGGTTTTTGCAGGTGGTGCTGACAATGCTTGCGGCGCGATAGGATCAGGAATCTTGTCTGAGGGCAGGACATTATGCAGTGTCGGTACATCAGGAGTTGTCCTTTCCTATGAAGAAAAAAATGACCAAGATTTTCAAGGGAAGGTCCATTATTTTAACCATGGGGAAGAAAATACTTATTATACAATGGGGGTAACATTAGCCGCAGGCCATAGTTTAAGCTGGTTTAAGGATAACTTTGCACAGCATGAAAATTTCGAAAATTTATTAAATGATGTTAATTTGGTGCCAATTGGTGCAAATGGACTTCTATTTACCCCATATTTAGCTGGTGAAAGAACGCCATATGCGGATGCGAATATTCGTGGCAGCTTTATTGGAATGGATGCTTCCCATAAAAGAAGCGATTTTGTTCGGGCTGTACTGGAAGGAATTACATTTTCACTGAATGAATCGATTGAGATCTTCAGAGAAAACGGCAAAAAAATTGATACGGTTATATCCATAGGAGGCGGAGCAAAAAATGAAACGTGGCTGCAAATGCAGGCAGATATTTTTAACGCTAGAATCGTTAAACTTTCGAGCGAGCAGGGGCCTGGAATGGGAGCAGCAATGCTCGCAGCATATGGAGCTGGCTGGTTCTCTTCATTAAAGGAATGTGCAGAAAAATTTTTGGAATCAGTAAAGACTTATAATCCTGTGACTGAGAATGCAGAACAATATCAAAAGCTGTTCCGGATATACAAACAAGTCTATCAGCAAACAAAGTCAATTAATGATGAATTGCTAGAATTTAGAAAGTAAAATGTGCAGCCGATATGGAGGGGGGATGAAATACAGAGATTTAGGGAGTGCAAGAATTAAGGTCAGCGCATGGGGGAAAAATAAATGATGATGAAGCATTAAGGGACAATAGAGCTATTTAAAAATATATCTATTTGTAGTTTATCCTTCTTTCACTAAGGGTTCGGGCATTAGTTCAATAAAATAATAAAGCCTAACACTGCAACAAGTATTAGAACAGGCTGCCGACAAATAGTTCGCTTTCTTCGTTGTTTTCCTTGCTCGGGTGCTTATTACCTGCCTTGATAACTCAGTTCTTCCTAAGGCTTCAAGACTTAAAAGACAAATGTTTTTGATTACCTTGAAAAGTTAGCAAAATAAACTTTTTCTATATCCTGGGGAGCTGTCCAATAAGTCAATTTTTTCGGCTGTTGGATGCTCCTTTTCATATGAAAGAATGTTGGTACATCACCCTCCTTGTTTTTTAGACTTCAATGGATTTGTCCTCTTGAGACAGCCTCTTTAATTAAATTATTTGCTTTTTGGTGTTCTTTTTAGAAGAGAAATGATTTTTATTAGTTCTCCAATCTTCCATTAGGCTGTATAAGATAAAAGAATTGACTTGTTAAAACCTAAACTAAAACACTTGCAGACATATAAAAATGAATACAGGAATAATATTAGGATGGTAAAGAATCTTTCTAAAATGGTATAAGGGGTGTGGGATGGAGATTAGAGGAAGTGAGGGAATTGGCGATCGTTATATAAGGTCCACTTTTCAGTCGCTTGTTCAGGCTATTATTCCATCATCTCTTATTATTGCAAAAGCATTAGGGCCTGTTCAAGTGCCAGGAGCATTGGAACTTAAAGTTTATAAATATGTTATGTGGGTGTTGGACCATTCTATCGCTCTTCCGGCAAAGATGAAAATAAATCTAACATCTATGACGAAGTCAACTGTTGAACTGCTCGATCTGGGTGCGGTTCAATTAGTCCAGACTGCTCAAAATGTGTATCCCCTTCATATAAATGAATTTCCTGATGGCGGACCATTCTCTAAATTATCGCCAGTTGACCGGCTAAGAGCACTTGCCCTCTTAGAGTGCTGTGAATGGAGTTTGGAAAAGGTAAGTCCTCCTTATCAAAATAATCCGGGACTTATTCCAAATATGATAGATGTAATAAATCAACTCACATTATTTGGCTTCTATTCGGAATGGACCGGATACGGAACAACAGAGCAATTTTCTCCTGAAATGAGAAGAGTCGAATATTTTCCAACGGGATGGATCCTTTCCCATTATCCAGGCCCATCTTTTGCTTACCGTGATTTTCGTGGTTTTTTAGCATATATGCCAAATAAAAAGGAGAAAAACTAATGGAGAATCAGGATGTGATTGTCATTGGAGCAGGCGGTGGCGGAGCCGTTATAGCAAAGGAATTGGGAGAAAAAGGATTAAAGGTATTGGTGCTGGAAGCTGGTCCATGGTATGGAAACAAAAAGTGGCCCATCCCAAATGGAGAGCCCGGAGATCAATTTAGTTCTTCAACGGCTGATTTGGATATAAATTTATATAAACAATTATTAAACAAGTATGAAATGAATATGAATGATTTGGTTTCCGGAAGGTTTCGTTGGGGGCCAGCAGATCGAAGCCGTGCTCAATGGTTTCGAAATATAAAGCAAAAGGCAATGATCTGGCAATGCGCTGGTGTCGGGGGAACAACTCAAATCTATACGGCGAATTGTCCCAGGGCATATCCAATGGCTATAAATGATAGATGGCCCCTTTCTTATCGGGAACTTATTCCTTATTATGAAAAGGTTGAGGCTACATTGCCTGTAAACTTTGCCGCTGTAACTGCCAAAGAAGAATTATTTTATTATGGAGCTAAAAAGATGGGCTGGCCTATGATACCTACATTAGATGTGATAGTGCCTGGGTATAGATCGCAGCCGAATGCTATTTTACCTCCTAATGAAAATATTACCAATCCAAATATTTCTGATGAGCAACTTTCTTGGATGGAAGGCTGTACACTTGCGGGACACTGCATCAATGGTTGTCCACATGGACCATCTATGGATAAAGTGGCAAAACGTTCAACAAATGTCAGTTATGTTCCTCTTGCCTTAAAGACTGGAAATGTCAGCATACATCCTAATGCTTTTGCCGTGAAAATACTAACTGAAAAGAGTAGCTCTAATAAGCTGAGGGCCAATGGCGTAAAAATAAGGAACACATGGACGGGAGAACAAGAAGTCATAAGAGCAAAGATTGTTGTTATGGCTTGTGGAAGTATAGAAAGCCCGCGTTTATGGTTAAATTCAGACTTGCCGGAAAATCCTTGGGTGGGGAGAGGATTAGTAAATCATTATATGGACTGGCTAACCGGAATTTTTGATGAAAAAGATTTAATTTCTATTCTGGGTACCACTGATATTAATCCCTTTGTCGGAAATACATGCGGGGCAAGGTTGGATTATCCAGGATTAGGGGCATTGCAGTCAGTTGGGATGAGTCCTGGATTAACGGCTTCTTTTCATGGATTGAGTGAATCTGGATACTCTTTCTTATACCCGCCCAAACAGAATGTTCCATGGAATATAGAAGGTCGTTCTTTTGGATATGAATTAAAAGAGTTGATGGATTCTTACCGAAAATCATTAAGTATATTAGTAACTACTGATGATGAAGTTGATCAGCGAAACGGAGTTACTCTCGATCCATTAATCAGCGATGAAAATGGCTTTGTTCCTGTAATAAGCTATACGCCTACCAAACAATCTATCAAAAAACGCAGTGAGCTGGTTAAAATAGCAGCTGATCTTTTACGAAAAGCAGGAGCAAAAAAAATCATCAGATCCAATTGGTCGCCAGGCATGATGATTCATATAGAAAGCACAATGAGAATAGGTCACGTAGTGGATGAGAATTGTGAAGCATTTCAAGTAAAGCGGCTGTATATTGCTGACAACAGCGTACATTTCAATAGTTTAGGCGGAGTAAATCCAACCCTTACAACACAAGCCTTGGCTGTACGAACAGCTGAAAAGCTATTTGAAAATTATTTTTGTTAGCATGTTTTTTATCAAAATGGAAAAAATACCATCATAACAAATTATATCTGAAGATCGGTGGGATTTTTAAAAATGAAACTATTTGAAGTGATTCATGATGCATTTGAACCCTTTTTGGATGGAGAGAAAAGACCATTAAATGTAATGGAGGTTTCCAACCTTTGGTTTTTTCTTTTAGGAACGGAAACGACGATGCGTAATGAGGAACTTGCTGACAACCTAGTTGAGGATCCAGAATTGAGAAAAATAATAAGGGATATAACAACATCGGTACATGCACCGATGAGAGACGAGCTTAAAGATTTCCTAATGAAAGAAGGCATTCAATTACCCCAATCGACTCCAGAAAAACCTCTTGGAGATTTTCATAATATACCGGAGGGGGCTAAATTAAATGACGAAGAAACGGCTAATTTAATGTCCTATAATCTTGCGATGGGAGTAAATTATGCAGCCAAAGGACTTACGGAATCCATTCGCGCAGATGTTGGATTGCTTTTTTCCAAATTTATCTTGAAGAAGACTATTGCTGGCTTAACCGTTAAACAATATTTAGATCAGCATAAATGGCTTCGTATCCCGCCTTATTATAAAGCTTAGAAGAATATTTATGAGTTTTCAAAGATCATCAGAGATTTGTAGGATTTTTAATAATTAGTCTTCTAATTGATAGATAAAACACTTATATTTTTCTTTTTGTAGCATATACTCTTTTTCGAGAGTTCATCAGTATACCTTATCTTTCTTAGCAGAAATCAAAAAATGACAAGCTTTAATAAATCCCTAGTCATATATTAAACAGATTAAAAAATAAATAACTAAAAAAAGATAAGGGGGACTGTCTATAAATGTTATATGTACAGTCCTTTTTTATTCAATATTGTCAGGGCTTATTCCACCTTTAAAGCGAGTTGATGATGATTTGTTGTATAAAACAGATATTTCTTTTTGTCTGTAAATTGAACTTTAGCTTTAGAGTGTGGTATTAGTATATGAATTTTATGATACTCTTTATAGCGGAAAAAGATGCTGTAAACGGTGGAGCTGAATGGTTGAAACCAAGATATTGGCAATTTTACAACTGCATTTTCAAAGGATACAGCTGAAAGTTTAACAGAGAATTCATTATCTATAGCTTTTCGATCACGGAACAGTAATTCAGCGGAAGTGTCTAGAAAATCACCAGCAATCTTAAGATGTAAATGAAATTTATTATCTAATATATATATTTTGATAACTTCTGCATACATTGGAATCGGAATTAAATGATAAGGTTCCATTAAGGGAGATATCATACATGCCTTATTTTTTTTAATAACATATTGCTTGATTTTTTCTTCCTTATGCCATTTGAAAAGTTCCTCTATCTTTTTATACTGTTTCTTTTGAAAAAGCTCGTAGCAAATATGATTAATTGGCTCGTTAACATAGTTTGCAACATCTTCATTAAGCTTTGCAGTTTTGTTTAATATGCTGCGAAATGTTCGTATGTAAGCAATCCTTTTGAAAAAATCTTTTGTCTTTATTCGGTAGGATGAGTCATCGCTTCGTAATGTATAGTATCGGTGCATAAACTGGTTAAAGCAATCAAATTCATATAAGCGGTTCATCACCATCTGTTTTAATTCTGGCTCCATTTTTTTTTGGTGAAAATAATGCATCACTTTCATATTGCAATGCATTTTTTTTAGAACATTGGTTTGTTTGGTTAAAGAGTGGTCGTTATCATCTGAACGGTTTAAATAATAAACCGTGCTAGTTGTAGTAGAAATTTTTTTTGCATGTAAAAGATAGTCGATAAAAAACTGTTTGTCTTCCGCGTATTTCATTTCAGGAAAGGTGAGATTATGCTTCTTTACAATACTAGATTTAATCATTCTTGCTCTTGGACCTAAGTGATGAAAAATATGTGGAATAGAGGATGGTGACACACTTCGTCTATCTATACATGATTCATGTTCTGCCATCACTTTTGGCTGCTTCATTCCCATTTTTATTGTTCTGCCAACTACATAATCATCGCCCGTTTCTTCTAATACAGAATATAATTTTTCTAAACCTGTTTTTTCCAGCCAATCATCTGCATCAAGAAATGTTAAATATGGAGAAGTGGCTAACTCCATGCCAAGATTTCTAGGGAATGCTGGAGTTCCTGTATTGCTTTTTAAAAAAGCAAGAGTGATAGAGGGATATTCTTCTGCATACTTTATTAAAATATTGCGAGTGTTGTCTGTTGAGCCATCATCTATAAGTATATATTCTAGATGATCATGGCCGATAGACTGGTTTAACACAGATTCTACAGTGTGATGGATGTTTTTTTCATTATTAAAAATCGGTGTAATAATAGAAACCAATGGCTTTTGCGAGGTACGATTATGCTGAATGATTTCATATGCCATTTTTTTTGCTTTAGGCTTTAGATTATTACGTAAATTAAAAGGAATAATATTCATTGTGACCCTTTCTTTCTCCATATAGTTATTCTCCATTATTTATAGATTTTTCTGTAGCTATACATGAACGGATGAATTCTTTTGCAATATATGGTTAGTTGAACCAATCTGGTTTCCCAACTAAACTTCTCTTGAATACTCTAATCCTTGTCTTATTGCCTGTTAATCGGCGACAAATGGAATATTATAGTGAAATTCTCCCTGGAAAATTGGCCATATAGTATAATAAAATTATTATCTATATTATGGAGGGAATCATGACAACGATCGCAGATATAGCAAAACTTGCAGGTGTTGCAAAAAGTACAGTTTCCCGTTACTTAAATGATGGCTCTGTTAGCGAAGGAACCAAAAAGAAAATAGAGAGAGTAATTAATGAAACGGGTTATACTCCTAATGCTTTTGCACAAAGTTTAAAAGCAAAAAATACAAATATAATTGGCACAATTGTTCCAAGATTAGATTCTTATGCTACATCTCGAACATTAATTGGAATTGACGAACAATTAAAGGAACTAAATTATCAAATGTTAATTTCTAATTCCAATCAGCATTTGGAAACAGAAATAGAAAATATTTATACATTAGCAAAACAAAAAGTTGCAGGCATTATCCTGCTTGCGGCAGAAATAACAGAAATGCATTTGGAAGCATTCGCTAAAATAGATGTTCCGGTTTTATTAGTAGGACAGCAGCATGAACATATATACAGTGTGATTCATGACGATTATCATGCAGCATATGAAATGGGAAAATATATTTTGGATAAAGGGCATAAAAAAATCGCTTACTTAGGTGTAACAGAAAAGGATATTGCTGTCGGAGTGAAAAGAAAACAAGGGTTTAAAGAAAGCATGAAATCTACTTCAGACTGTGAAGTGAAGTATTATGAGACAAGCTTTAATATCACTGAAGCTCTTGAAAAGGTTCCGGAAATTATTGATTCGTTTCAACCGTCCATCCTGGTTTGCGCTACTGATAATATTGCACTTGGTGCGATGAAAGCAGCATCTATAAAAGGATTAAATATACCTAAAGATTTATCAATAACAGGATTTGGAGGTTATGAAATTACTGGCATGATTCATCCCGGTTTAACGACAGCTAAATTCTTTTATCAGGAAGCTGGTCAACTTGCGGCAAGGAGCATTGTAAAACTAGTTCGGCAAGAAGAACTGGAATTATTAAATGTTTCAAGTTTTCAATTAATTTTCAGAGAAAGCGTTGACAGTATAGTTTAATTATCCTATAATCGTGTTGAAACCGGTTCCTATTATCGGTTTCAATAAAAAAGACAAAAAAGGAACCGGTTCCTTAAGGTTTTGTTATTATATAAATATTTTTTTAGTTGTATTAGAAACCGGTTCCATTCTTACATTATATTTGAGGAGGATTGTTATGAATTATCAAGAAATTGCTAAAGAGATACTGGCAAGCATAGGCGATAAAGAAAATATCAGCGCCGCAGCTCATTGTTCAACAAGACTACGATTAGTGTTAGAGGATGAAAGCAAAGTAGATCAGCAAGCGTTGGATCAAATGGACGCAGTAAAAGGAACATTTTCTACCGGCGGGCAATTCCAGATTATTTTAGGCGCAGGAATTGTAAATGAAGTATACAAAGAATTAACGAAACTAACTGGTATTTCAGAGATGTCCACAAGTGATGTGAAAAGTGCCAGCAGCAAAAAGCTAAACCCGCTTCAACGCTTTGTAAAGATGCTTTCTGATATCTTTGTACCTATTATTCCAGCAATTGTTGCAGGCGGTTTGTTAATGGGAATAAACAATGTATTAACGGCACAGGATTTATTTATTGACGGTAAATCCCTTGTTGATGCTAACCCAGGTTTAACAGATTTAGCTGCACTTATTAATACTTTTGCAAACGCTGCCTTTGTATTTTTGCCAATCTTAATTGGATTTTCAGCGACAAAAAGATTTGGGGGTAATCCATACTTAGGTGTAGCTTTAGGAATGCTGATGGTGCATCCAGATTTATTGAATGGCTACAATTACGGAGCAGCTACTTTGAGTGGAGATGTTCCTGTTTGGAAAATATTTGGATTTGAAATAGAAAAAGTAGGATACCAAGGTACAGTTCTGCCAGTATTAGTAGCATCTTTTATTTTAGCCCAGTTAGAAACCTATATTCGAAAAATAACACCATCTGCGTTAGATAATTTATTAACACCGTTGCTTTCCATTTTTATTACAGGAATTTTGACCTTTACATTAGTAGGACCGCTTACTAGATCAGCAGGAAACTTATTAACAGATGGCTTAGTATGGTTATATGATTCTACTGGATTTATTGGTGGAGCAATCTTTGGTTTAATTTATGCACCAATTGTTATAACAGGAATGCATCATAGTTTCATTGCAGTTGAAACACAGTTGCTGGCTGATATTGCTAAAACAGGAGGATCTTTTATTTTCCCGATAGCAGCAATGTCCAATATTGCTCAAGGTGCTGCAACACTTGCGGTATTGCTTCTAACAAAAGACCAAAAAGTAAAAGGAGTAGCTTCAGCAGCAGGCATCTCTGCATTATTGGGAATTACAGAGCCGGCGATGTTTGGAGTAAATTTAAAGCTTCGTTATCCATTTATAGGAGCCATTATTGGTTCTGCGGCAGGTTCTCTATTTATTTCCATGCTTAAAGTAAAAGCAATTGCATTAGGTGCAGCAGGCTTGCCTGGAATTATTTCGATCAAACCAGGATCAATCATTGCTTATGTGATTAGTATGGCAGTTGCATTTGTTGTTGCATTTGTGGTTACTATTTTCCTTGCAAAACGAGATGCAGTGAAAACGGCAAATGGAGTGAACGGTAAAGCAGCTTAATACTAAGAAGATATTACTCAAAATAAATTTTATATAACTTAAAAGGGAGAATACTATTTTCTCTCTTTTATTTTAAGGAGCGATTTGGATGGAATGGACGAAAGAACAGCGATATCGTCGACTGGAAGAAGTGAGTGAAAAGGAATTAACAGACTTAAAAAGAGAGGTAACAAACTGTTCATGGAGGCAAACATACCATATTCAGCCGAATACAGGACTTCTGAATGATCCAAATGGATTTTCTTTTTTTAATGGAGAATATCACTTATTTTATCAATGGTTTCCATTAGGACCTGTTCATGGATTAAAGTATTGGTATCATATGAGTTCAAAAGATCTTGTCAATTGGCAAGATCAAGGAGTTGCCATTAAGCCAGAGAATTATTATGAAAGCCATGGAGCATACTCTGGAAGTGGCATTGTTCATAATGATTTACTTTATTTAATGTATACAGGGAATACAAGAGATGAAAACTGGATAAGGCATCCGTATCAATGTATGGCTATTATGGATAAAAAAGGCCAGATTAAAAAATTAGACAATCCTGTTATTACACAAGTGCCGGCTGGATATACAGATCATTTCCGTGATCCGAAAGTTTGGAAGGAGAATGATTTATTTTATGCGGTCCTAGGAATTCAGCGAAAGAATGAGACAGGATGTATTGTATTATATGAATCACCTGACTTGTTGGAGTGGCAGCTTTTAGGAGAAGTGGATACTGGTTTAAATGATTTTGGATATATGTGGGAATGCCCAGATTATTTTGAATTAGATAACCATGGAGTACTTATCTTTTCTCCACAAGGTTTAAAGCCGACTGGTGATATCTATCAAAATATCTATCAGTCAGGCTACTTGTTGGGAGAACCTTTAGATATTAAAGATAAAAGTTTACATCATACTGGCTTTACAGAGCTTGATCGCGGCTTTGACTTTTATGCACCACAAACTGCAACGGATGAGAAAGGACGCAGAATTCTAGTCGGTTGGATGGGGCTTCCAGAAATTGATTATCCAACAGATAGAAATGGATGGGCTCATTGTTTAACATTGCCAAGAGAGTTATCTGTAAAAAATAATAAGTTGGTACAAAAGCCAGCTGCAGAACTAAAGTTATTGCGTAAAGATGAGCAGTCTAAAAAGGCTGTTCTTACTAGTGAAAGAAAATCATTGGAAGGTTTTAACGGGAAAACTTATGAAATGTCAGCTACATTTCATTCTATTGATGCATCATTAGTAGGAATTGAATTTCGTGCAACGAATAATGGGGAAAAGACAGTTATCATGTACAACAGTTTAGAAAAAAAGGTAATATTAGACCGCACCGATGCAGGAGAACCATTTGCTTTAACTAATGGAACGATTAGAAAATGCCATTTAGATGCTGCTGCAGTAACATTCCATCTTTTTGTAGATGTATCTTCCGTGGAAATTTTTATAAACGATGGTGAAGAAGTATTTACAAGCAGAATATTTCCAAGTGAAGGGAGCGAAGGAATTGTATTTTTTGCAGAAGAAGGAGGCTGTGCAGTTGAAGCGACGATGTGGCAAATCTAGATGGTGAAAAGGGGAGATAGGATGAACCGCTTATTTTCAATAGGAGAAGTATTGATTGATTTTATTCCTTTAGAAAAAGGAAAGGCGTTAAAGGATGCCATTGCTTTTGAACGAGCTCCAGGCGGGGCACCAGCGAATGTTGCTGCAGCGGTTGCAAAATATGGAGCAGAGGCTTCGATGATAACGAAATTAGGCAATGATGCCTTTGGTGATTTTTTATTGGAGCAACTGATAGAAGCAGGAGTTCAAATAGATAAAGTTTCAAGAACTTCTCAAGCAAATACTGGACTTGCATTTGTTTCCCTGCGTGAAGATGGAGAAAGAGATTTTTCTTTTTATCGAAATCCTTCTGCTGATTTATTATTAGCAGAGGATGAAATAGATCAAAGTTGGTTTAGCCCAGGGGATATATTGCATTTCTGCTCTGTTGATCTTGTTGATAGCCCCATGAAAAAAGCACATATTGCTGCAATTGAAGCAGCAAAAAATAACGGGTCATTAATAAGCTTCGATCCCAATGTACGTTTACCTCTTTGGAATAATCCAGAAGACTGTCGAAAAACGATAGTAGAATTTATTCCAAAAAGCCATTTAATCAAAATTTCTGATGAAGAGTTGGAATTTATAACGGGGATTACAGATATAGAGGAAGCTATTGCATCGCTATTTGTAGGAGAAGTAAAAGCTGTTATTTATACGAAAGGTGCAGATGGTGCGGTTCTTTTTGTGAAGGATAGTAGATATGCTTCTAGCGGCTATTCTGTAGATGTACAAGATACCACTGGTGCTGGCGATGCCTTTATAGGGGGATTTTTATATCAATTGCTTAAAAAAGGAGCAAATCAATCGAATGTAGTAGATATTATCAGTCAATATCATAAAGAAATATTAGCATTTGCTAATGCAAGTGGAGCGTTAACTACGACTGGAAAAGGTGCTATATCTTCACTGCCAACGAGAGAAGCTGTTTTGGAGCTGGCTGCTAAAAATAAAATTGCAACTACTTAATTAGAGTTTATCACACATTAAAGGGCTTTTGCCCCCAACCTAAGAGATGATAAGATAAGATGAGAAATCTAGGTGAGTAGAAACTTCCTGAGTAAAAGCCTGATTGAAGCTTCGCTTTATAAGCTTTTAGAAGTATAATCATTAATTCAACTAAATGGATGTGTTTCTTCTAAAAGCTTTTTATTATTTTGAAAAATAATGGGCAAGGACAATTGACACTTGATAGAGGATAGATTACAATTACAATGTAAACGGTTACTTTAGTAGTTGATAGTAATCTTAAAAAAACTATGTTAAATAATCTAACAAAACAAATGCTTTTTTTCTTATCTTTTAATAAGATAAGAATTACTTATAGAGTAACTGGTATAGACATCTAGTTATATAGTTATTTGTACTATGAGTGAAATAGGAAAGGAAATGACAATGAAACAAAAAGACAGAAAATCCATGCTGCTTTCCAATGTTTTTATTTATACAGAAGAAACTATCATTTCTCGCGGCTATTTAAAAATAGTAGATGGTTTGATTGAATCATATGGTTCAATTGAGGAGCTATCTGCTGATAAAAAGCGAGTAGATAAAATAGTAGAGTTTCCTAATTCCTATAAGCTAATTCCTGGTTTGATCGATATTCATATACATGGCGCATATAATGCTGATGTAATGGATGGAACTCGCAAAGCTTTAGAAAAGATGGCAGCGACTTTGCCGAAAGAGGGAACGACAAGCTTTTTGGCAACAACGATGACTCAAGAAGAGCAGGAAATTGAATCAGCTTTAAAAAATGCAGCTGCCTATATCGCAAGTCAAACAAAGTTTGGAATGGCAGAAGTATTGGGAGTTCATTTAGAAGGTCCATTTATTACATCAGCTAAAGCAGGGGCACAACCGCTTCACGCGATTAAAAAACCAAATGTGGAATTATTTAAAAAGTGGCAGAACATTGCAGGAAATCACATAAAATTAGTAACGCTAGCACCTGAAGAAGAAAATGGCCTAGATTTAGTTGCTTATTTAAAAGAAACAGGTGTTGTTGCATCAATGGGCCATACGGATGCTCTTTATGAAGATGTTTTGAGAGGAATAGAAGCAGGAGTAAGTCATGTTACCCATTTGTATAACGGAATGAGAGGATTGCATCATCGTGATCCAGGGGTTGCTGGAGCAGCTTTGCTTCATAAAGAATTACTGATTGAAATGATTGTAGATGGCATTCATATTCATCCACAAGTTGTCAATCTTACGTATCAGCAAAAAGGAAAAGAAGGCATTGTTCTAATAACGGACAGTATGCGTGCCAAATGGATGGATGACGGCGTTTCATCATTGGGCGGACAAAAAGTGATAGTGAAAGATGGAAAAGCATTATTAGAAAATGGTTCACTTGCTGGAAGTACGTTGAAAATGGATGAAGGAGTACGCAATATCATGAACTATACAGGATGTTCTTTGGAAGATGCTGTTTATATGGGCTCCTATAATCCAGCCAAACAATTGGGAATACTTCATAAAAAGGGTTCGATAAAAAAAGGCAAGGATGCAGATTTAGCTATATTAAATAAAGACAATGAAGTAGTAATGACTATTTGCAATGGAGAAATTGCTTATAACAAATTGGAGGAGATGTAAATGAAACTAATTGAAACAGCAAACTATGAAACGATGAGCCAAAAAGCAGCTGCATTAGTAATCCAACAAGTAAAAAGCAAACCAAACACAGTGTTGGGCCTTGCGACAGGGGGAACTCCTGTTGGAATGTATCAATATTTAAAAGAAGATTATGAACAAAATCAGACATCTTATCAAAATGTGCATACAGTAAATTTAGACGAATATGTCGGTTTATCAAAAGAAGACCCTAAAAGTTATGCGTACTATATGAAAAATCATTTATTTAAGCATATTCACATTCCAATTGAACAGACTTTTTTGCCAGCTGAAGAACAAGGAGACAAATATGAGGAACTAATTGCATCACTTGGCGGCATTGATTTGCAAATACTTGGAATTGGCGAGAATGGCCATATTGGTTTTAATGAGCCTGGTACACCATTTGCTTCTAAAACAGGAATCGTTCAATTAGCGGAGTCTACTAGAGAAGCAAATGCGAGATATTTTTCTAGTATGAATGAAGTGCCTACACATGCTATTTCGATGGGGATTTCGACCATTATGCAAAGTAAAAACATATTACTGCTAGTTTCAGGCAGCAAAAAGGCAGAAATTCTTTATAGGGTGTTAACAGAGGATGTCGATGAATCTTTGCCAGCATCTATATTAAAAACACATCCTAATGTCACCATCATAGCAGATCAAGATGCGTTATCTGTGTTAAAAGAAAAAGAAGGAAGTGTTTTTCGTTGATTATCAAGGATTCACATATTCCGATCTACTTCCAGCTAGAAACAGAGATAAAAGAACTGATTAAAGATTTGAAGACAGGTGATCCAATAAGCTCGGAAAGAGAGTTTGCAGAAAAGTATGATATTAGCAGAATGACGGTGAGACAGGCTATTAATAATTTAGTAAACGAAGGCGTATTGGTTCGGAAAAGAGGAAAAGGAACGTTTGTTGCTGCCCCTAAAGTAGAGCAGCCTTTATCTGGATTGACAAGTTTTTCTGAGGATATGCGTTCAAGAGGAATGACTCCTCAAACAAAAATACTTAATTTTCAAGTGATTCCTGCTGATAGAAATACAGCAGGGAAATTAAAAATAGAAGAGGGAAGTCTTGTTTATGAAGTGCGCAGATTAAGGCTTGCCGATAATATTCCAATGGCACTTGAAACATCTTATTTGCCATGTGATTTAATTAAAGGCTTAACGAAAGAAATTGTTCATGCTTCTCTCTATGAATATGTAGAAAACTCATTACAGCTAAAAATAAGCCATGCGACACAAACATTAGAATCATCTCTTTCACAAAAAAATGAAAGCCCCCTATTAGAGTTAAAGGATGGATCTCCTGTACTGCTTATTGAAAGATATAGTTATTTGGAAACAGGTACTCCTTTTGAATATGTAAAATCAATATATCGTGGAGATCGCTATAAATTCGTAATCGATATGAAGAGGGGACAAGAATGAACAAACAAAATGCTACAGAACAGACAAACCAGGAGAGTGTTCAGTTAGATGAATGGAGTTCATTAGAAATTATTCAGTTTATGAATCAAGAAGATGAAAAGATAGCGAAAACAGTGAATGAAGCCCTGCCGATTATTGCGCATGCAGTAGATGCGATTGCAGAAAGGTGGAAAATGGGGGGCAGATGTTTTGTAGTTGGTGCAGGTACAAGTGGCCGTTTAGGAATGGTCGATGCAGTTGAATTGGGGCCGACTTTCTCTATTGAACAAGATCGCTGGATTGGTCTTGTAGCTGGGGGAAAGGAAGCGATGCTGCAATCGCTAGAAGAAACGGAAGATGATGAAAAAGAAATTATCGCAGAATTAAAGCGTTACTCTTTTGGAGAGTCAGATATCGTTATAGGAGTCACAGCAAGCGGATCTACACCATTTGTTCTTGCCGCCGTTCAATATGCGAATGAATTGTCCGCTTTAGCGATAGGCATCAGCAATAATAAAGATACAGCACTTTCAGCTATTTGCGATTATGGCATTGAAGCAGCAACAGGAGCGGAAGTAATCCGAGGGTCAACTAGATTAAAAGCAGGGACCTCTCAAAAAATGATATTAAATATGCTGTCTACCGCAACAATGGTTCGCTTAGGAAAAGTCTATCAAAATGAAATGGTAGATATGAAGCTTATTAATAAAAAATTAGTGAAACGTGCTGTTCAAGCACTGATGAACATAACGGATATTCCAGAACAAGCTGCTTTGAATGCACTGATGGAAAATGCATTTGATTTAAAGTCTGCCCTTTTTACGGTGCTTACAGATGGAACAACTAAAGATGCATCTTATTATTTGGCGCAGACAAATGGACATTTAAAAAAAGCAGTTCAGCAATATTTAAAGAAAGGAGTGTAGGAGCAGCAAAGGTGGAATATTGGAAAAATAATAACGTATGTGATTCATAAAATGAAATATAATGCAGCAGGATTATTCAGTAGTGCATGTATTCAGTAATAGAAAATACTTGGGTAAAGGGGAACTTTTTATGAAATCATATTTGCAAAAGATAGGTCGTGCGCTAATGCTGCCTGTTGCTGTTTTGCCAGCAGCAGCGATACTTATGGGAATTGGCTATTGGATTGATCCCGCAGGATGGGGAGCTGGGAGTCCTGCTGCTGCATTTTTAATTAAAGCTGGCTCTTCGATTATTGATAATATTCCGTTCTTATTTGCAGTTGGGGTGGCACTTGGAATGTCTAAAGATAAAGATGGTTCTGCTGCATTAAGCGGGCTAGTCGCATTTCTTGTTGTAACGACATTATTGTCTACAAATACAGTTGCGATGCTGCAAGGCGTTGATCCAGAAAACGTCAATATGGCATTTTCAAAAATTAATAATGCCTTTATTGGAATGCTATCAGGTATTGTTGCTTCTGTCATGTATAATCGTTTTAGCCAAGTTCAGCTGCCTCAAGCTCTAGCATTTTTTAGCGGAAAAAGATTAGTGCCGATTATGAGTGCTGTTTCGATGCTGGCTATTTCCGCTATCTTATATTTTGTTTGGCCCCTTGTCTTTTCAGGACTGGTTAATTTTGGGGAAGCAATCAGTAAACTAGGTGCAATTGGTGCAGGACTTTATGGTTTCTTTAACCGATTATTAATACCTACCGGTTTGCATCATGCTTTAAATGCAGTGTTTTGGTTTGATTTAGCAGGCATAAATGATATCGGGAAATTCTGGGCTGGAGAAGGAACCAAAGGGGTTACGGGCATGTATCAAGCTGGATTTTTCCCTGTGATGATGTTTGGTTTGCCAGCAGCAGCTCTAGCAATGTATCATACAGCAAAAACAAAAAGAAAAAAACAAGTTGCTTCCTTAATGTTAGCAGCCGGCTTTGCAGCATTTTTTACAGGAGTAACAGAGCCCCTTGAGTTTGCCTTTATGTTCGCTGCACCAATGCTGTATATTGTACATGCAGTTCTTACAGGTCTATCTTTAGCTGTTGCAGCAGCTTTTCACTGGACAGCAGGTTTTGGATTCAGTGCAGGCCTTGTTGATTTTACATTAAGCTCTAGACTTCCATTAGCCAATAAACCATTTATGCTGATCGTGCAAGGTTTAGTGTTTGCTGTTATTTATTATTCTATATTCCGCTTTTTAATTACGAAGTTTCAGTTAAATACACCAGGAAGAGAAGAAGAGATTGAGGAAGAGAATGAAGCTGCAGAACAAGTAGCAGTATCATCCTCTGAAAATAAATTTGCCTATATGGCTTCTGAAATTTACGCAGGACTTGGCGGCGACAGCAATGTTGCTTCTGTCGACAATTGTGTTACTCGTTTGCGCATAGAAGTAAAGGAAATGGAGAAAGTAAATCAGCAAAAAATCAAAGCGACAGGTGTTCCAGGAATTAATATTATCGGACCAACAAGTATTCAAGTAATTGTTGGAACACAAGTGCAGTTTGTGGCAGATGAAATAGATAAAATTAGGAGACAATAGTTAATTGTATCCTACATGAAAAAAAGGACGATAAAACAAAAATACATTGTTTTATCGTCTTTTTTTGTTTTAAAACAGACGAATTCTCCTAAATATGGTATAAATATTACATAATAGTTACAATAAGAATAAAATAATGTTACTTTTTTGTGACTTTTTATGTAGTTTAAAGATTGTGATAGTAATAGTGAGTGATGATTAGTGTTTAAAAAAATAGAAAAATACTGGTATATAGCGGATACAGAATACATATGATTTTTAGAGTTTTTTCCTATGCGATAAATAACAATGAAATAATTATAGGGGTGGGGGAATTGTCTTCTATTGAAGATCTATATATAAGATATAGTCATGATGTTTTACACTTTTTGTTATTTATGGGAGTGAAAAAAGAACAAGCAGAAGATTTGGTACAGGAAGTATTTATGCGTGTATTAAAAACACAGAGTGGTTTTAAAGGCAAAAGCAGTGAAAAAACATGGCTTTATACAATAGCTAAAAATATTGCGGTAGATCATTTTCGCAAGCAAAAATCTTTTGGAGTTTACGATTGCAGCCCGCAGCTCGAGGAATTGGCGAAAATGCCAGATGAAAGCGCACTGCCTGAAGAAATTGCCTTAAAGAAGGAGAATCTATTTTGGATTAATGATTCTCTAAAACATTGCACAATAGACCAAAGACTTGTGATTTTAGTTCGGTATATGCATGAATTTTCTATTGTAGAGACAGCTGAGTATTTAGGTTGGTCGGAAAGTAAGGTGAAAATAACGCAGCACAGGGCGTTAAAGGTACTGCGAAGATATATGAGCAGTGAGCAGAAGAAAGACGATAATACAGAATCTTTTTCGACGGTATAATAGGACAATATTAATGGGACAGTTAAATTGAATGGTGAGGGAACTGTGTGTTTTTTCTTTTTGCAATGCCAGCCAAAAGAAAAAATGAACCACAAAAGGAAGCTAACCAGGTTTAGAAATTTGTAAAGAAATTATTGTAAGGCATAAAGAATTTTTTGAGCTTTTCAGTAAATAAAGAAAGGAACAATGAGAGGGATGTTATCATCAAAAGCATTCAATTTAAGCAGCTAAAAGGGAATTGTGTTGTTTTGGAAGGGAAAAATTCATGCTCCAAAAGTAAATATATCGATAGAGAATATGGGCATGTGGCAGGAAAATTACTGATGGTTTCATTTTTATCATGCGTTAACGGGCTTTTGCCACCCACTAATGGAAGTTTTCCTTAATTAAAATATAGATTATCGTTATATGAGAAGTAATATAAATGCCGCAGATAAACATTTAGATGGATATATATGAAAGAAAAGGACAAAACTCAAGTCGGAAAAATCGACTTGAATTTTGTCCTTGTTTGTTACTATTTAATGCCCTTCATGTGTTTTTGAATCATTGGAGAAATGGCAAATAAAATAATACTTAAAACAATGGAAGCTCCACCAATAATACCGAAATACATCATTTCTGTTTGCGGTGTATAGAATTTAACGATTTGTGCATTTAATGCTTGTGCAGCAGCATTTGATAAGAACCAAAGGCTCATTGTTTGTGCTGAAAATGCTGCTGGAGCTAATTTTGTTGTAGCAGATAATCCAACAGGGGATAAACAAAGTTCTCCCACTACGACGATAAAATAGCTAAGTACGAGCCATAATGGATTTACTAAAGAATCTTGACCACCTAAATAAGCTGGCAATAGAATGACTAAAAAAGATAGTCCAGCAAATAATAAACCAATTGAAAACTTTTTTGGAATAGATGGCTGACGATCGCCAAGTTTTACCCAAATCCATGCAAATGTAGGTGCGAAAATAATGATAAACATTGGATTTAATGATTGGAAAAAGGCTGGTGAAATACTGAACCCAGCAATTTCTAATTGGGTACGTTTATCCGCATAGTTAGCTAGGATAGTTGAGCCTTGCTCTTGAATAGCCCAGAACATAACAGATGCTAAAAACAGCGGGATGTAGGCAAGTAATCTTGAACGTTCTACAGCAGTAGTTTTTGGACTGCGATACATAACTGTTATATAAATGGCAGGAATTAAGAAACCTAAAATTCCAATTAATGCTACAAAAGAATTAAATGTTAAATAGCCAGCTGGAATAGTAATGGCTAGAATTATTGCTATTATTATAATTGCGGCACCAAAAATGCCATAGTATTTTTTCTTTTCCTCTTGTGATAAAGGACTTGGAACAGTTGTACCAGCAAGACCAAGATTTTTTTTCTTTGTAGTGACAAATACTATTAGTCCAAGGAGCATCCCGATGGCTGCCAATGCAAATCCTACATGGAAATTATAATCCATTCCGATTTTTCCGACAACTAGCGGTGAAAGGAAACCACCAAGGTTAATACCCATATAAAAAATACTAAAGCCAGAATCGCGGCGATTATCTTTTTCACTGTAAATTTCTCCAACAATGCTTGATACATTTGGCTTTAATAAACCTGTACCAATTACAATCAGCACCATACTGACAAAAAATAAGGAAACACTTCCAGGAATGGCAAGAACAATATGTCCAAGCATAATAAAAATTCCGCCATAAAATACAGCTTTGCTTGTCCCGAATATTCTATCAGCTAACCAGCCGCCAATAATACCTGACATGTATACTAGTGACCCGTAGATAGACATAATGGCAAGTGCTGTGTTTTCTGGAATGCCTAATCCGCCTTTTGTTACTTCATAGTACATATAGTAAACAAGAATAGCGCGCATTCCGTAATAGGAGAACCTCTCCCAAAACTCTGTAAAGAAAAGTGTGAATAATCCTTTAGGATGTCCGAAAAAACCCTTTTGAGGAACACTGTCCACAATTTTCTGTTTATTTATTCCTGACATAATGAAACCTCCTCTATTATTTTAATATAATACTAGTTGAAAGTTTGTTTTGTCAAAGTGAATTTTAAAATAATTATAAAATAGGAAATAATATAATTATTTATTAGAAAAGAAGGAAAATTCTAATTTGAAAGATAAATGGTCGATTGCATATTTTTAATAATTAAATTCCATAATATTTATTTTAAAATAATTATAATAAGGGTTTTTCTGTGAAAAGTATATTAATCCCGCATTAACGGGCTTTTAATCCCACCTCAAAAGTATGAGAAGAAATGAGGGATTCAGGTGGGGCACAACTGCCCGTAAAAACCCGATTGGTTCAACTAACAATCAGCAGAGGATGGAAAAAAAACTACTGATTGAAGTTTCACTTTATTTAGAAAGTTAAACTATAAAGATTCTCTATATTTGCACTAGAAAGAGTAGAACGTTCAGCTAAAGTGAAATGAATTTTTATAATGAATAGGGAATAGGGAGAACGAATGAAGACATTTTCTGAAAACTGCTTGGAAAAACAGCTGAAGGAACAAATGATGATGCGACAGTTGACTATTATCATTTCTATAAAAAGATAGTAAATGAATGGAAGAAATGGGGGCTGAAATCTTACTGATTTCTAGACATGAATTATTTCATTAGTATGCTTTGGGGTCCAACTTATAGATGTGTACCATATTTAGAACCAATTATTTGGGGATTAATTGGAGTTATTAGCGGCATAATAACTGTTGTATTATTGGATTTTACTTAAGAAAAAGAGTGAATGGAAAATCAGTGACATCCAATAATGCAAATAGTCAGACATGAAGAAATATAGTTGGATGTAGTGAAAATGATATTCAAAAATCATTAAGCAATTAGGAACTATCAAACGATAGAAAAAGAAAATGAATTTTTCGTAAATAGAAAAAAGGAGAGAATAAAATGGAAAATACACATGAATTTGTGGAAGAATTAAAGGAAAATCAAAAAAAACAAGAAAAAAATAAGAATCATGGAAAAGGACATCCTGAAAAAAAACTTCCTAATAAACAACATTAAGTTTTTCAGTCTTTCGACAAATGCTGTTTGCTTCATGGCTTAAACTCAGCAGTTCCATTTTTGGGATGGGACAAATATTTTTGATCAGTCTGAAGGTTGAGCAAAATGAACTTTGTCTACATTTCGAAGAAGTTGTCTCAAAAGGATAAATTCCATGAAAAGGGGCCTCCAATAGCCGAAAAGTCGACTTATTGGGGGCCCTTTTAGTATGCCTATTAATTGGAGATATGAGACATTTCTAGTTTTTAAAGAAACAAAAAATAGTATTATTGTAAGTATCATAAAGGAAAGGAAGAAGATACAATGACCATCCTTTTATTTTTACTGGCAGGTTTGGCAGAGATTGGCGGCGGCTATCTTATATGGATTTGGCTGAGGGAAGGAAAATCTGGTTTATTTGGTTTATTAGGGGGAATTATTTTAGCTCTTTATGGCGTTATTGCAACGTTTCAGACATTTCCTTCCTTTGGGAGAGTATATGCGGCATATGGTGGGGTATTTATTATTTTGTCTATATTATGGGGATGGGGAATAGATAAGAAAACACCAGATTTTTATGATTGGCTTGGAGCTGCAATTTGTTTGGCTGGTGCTTCGATTATTTTGTTTGCTCCAAGGAATTAGAAGAAAGGCTAAAGACCACTACATGCAATGTGGTCTTTAGGGAAGGGTGCGTATAGCTTCAGAACAATGGGCAATTGTTTTATTCACAGGGCTTTTTATATTGCTGTAACTTTTATTTTGACAGTTTAGTAATGGATACCAGCCAACATATTCATAGTCTATAAAATAATTCCAAACACAGTGAAGGAGATAAAGATAGTTTGTTTGATAAAGGAATAAATCAGTTTTCTCAGCAAGCAAGATGGGAGATCCGATAGCTTCTGCTTGCACCCAATAATTTTTATCGCTGTCAATAATAGATACATCTTTTACTGAAGAGAAAAACTGCCGCTAAGTTGCTAATCCCATCCTTTAGATAATGCTAGGTTATATAATTGAATGGTTTTATCCCACATTAACGGGCTTTTGACTCACACTTCCAAATTATAGGAAGAAATGAGGAATTTAGATGGGGGACAACTGCCTGTAAAAGCCCGATTGGTGCAACTAACAATTAGCGGGGGATGGAAAAACCCCCACTGATTGAAGTTTCACTTTATCTATCAGCCATTGTTCATGGATATGCCTTGCTACTATTAAAAGAAGTTTGTTCCATTCGATTGTGGAGCAATTTCTCGAATAAGACGATTGGCAATAGTATATATTTTTTAAATCCCCTAATGCTTTATATGCAGCTATTAATGCTTCACACATATGCATATTGGCATTTTATCCTCTATAAGGAGAACCTTACTCCAATCTTCATTAAATGCATCGATGTATAGTTGATGCTTTTCATCCCAAAAATGTGTCTCTATGATGTTATAAATAGATGCAATCTTTGTGTCATGTTTATATCGCCGTTTTTACTGTTTGTTTATTATATGCCTTTTTATTTTAGGCTGAAACATTATATATACTATTAGCATTCGGGGGATAAGTGACAATAGCTTATAAATAGCAGGAGATTTTTTTCAAAAGTAAATCCAATAATAATTTTCTGTTTTTAAAATAAAATAAAAATAAACAAAAAAAAGTAGTGTAATTAAAATAAAATTATATTATAATTAAATTAAGAAAGGGGTTTCATTTTTGTTTTTGTTGCTTGTTTTTTAAAAAAAGTAGATTGATAGCATAATTATATTTGAAATGTAACAAAACAAAATAAATCCATAAAAAATAAAGAAAATCGCAGATGAAATATTAATGAACATTTGGAGGTCAACACAATGGTCAAAAGCTTATGGGAGAACGAAAAGGCTTCGCAGTTATCTAAGGGGTTAGATGAATTGGTATATCGCTCCAATTTAATTGGAACAGATAGAGCAGTATGCAATTGGGGTGGCGGAAATACATCGATGAAAACAATTGAAAAGGATTTTCGCGGCCGTGATGTGGAAGTAATGTGGGTAAAAGGAAGCGGATCCGATCTAGCTACAATGAAAGCGCAAAACTTCACAGGGTTAAAAATGGATGATATTTGTCTATTAATAGAAAAAGAGGAAATGCCTGATGAAGAAATGGTGTCGTATTTAGCACATTGCATGATTGACAGTACACATCCTCGTGCATCTATTGAAACACTATTACACGCGTTTTTACCATATAAACATGTGGATCATACACATCCTGATGCTATTATCAGTTTATGCTGTGCAGATAATGGAAAACAAATTGCAGAAGAAATCTATGGCAATCGTTTTGTATGGGTTCCATACATCCGCCCAGGATTTACTTTATCAAAAATGATTGCAGAAGGAGTAAAAAATAATCCAAATGCGGAATTAGTATTGATGGAAAAACATGGATTAGTAGTATGGGGAGATACGGCTCAAGAAAGCTATGAAAAAACTATTGCTATTATTAATGAAGCAGAAAACTATATTAATAGCAAGATTGTTGCTGGCAAAGTATTTGGCGGAGCAAAATTTGAATCATTAGAAGAGGAAGAAGCAAAGGATATTTTAGCTGCTGTGATGCCAGTAATTCGTGGTGCAGTAAGCGATGAAAAGAAAATGTTGTTAACGTTTGACAGAGGAGAAGATATTCTGGAGTTTGTAAATAGCTATGATGCTCCGACTCTTTCACAAGTAGGTGCAGCCTGCCCTGATCATTTAGTCCATACTAAAATGAAACCACTATTTATTGAGTGGGAGCCATCAACAAAAGATATGAATGTATTAAAAGATAATATTAAGGCTGGAGTTCAACGTTTTAAAGAAGAATATGCAGCATATTTTGACAGAAATAAAAATGAAGGCGATAAAATGTTTGAGCCAGCACCACGTGTTATTTTAATCCCAGGTATTGGAATGGTGAACACAGGAAAAAATGTTCCCATGGCAAATGTAAGTGGTGCATTATATCACCGTGCCATTTCTGTGATGAAGGGTGCTACGGCTTTAGGGGAATTCGTATCTCTTAATGAAAATGAGTCCTTTAATGTAGAATACTGGCCATTAGAGCTATATAAATTATCTTTAGCTCCAGCTGAAAGCGAATTTTCAAGAAAAATTGCTTTTATTACAGGTGGAGCCGGCGGAATTGGCAGTGAGACGAGCAGGTTGTTCGCTTCTGAAGGAGCACATGTTGTACTTGCAGATTTAAATCTGGAAGGCGCTGAAAAAGTTGCGGCAGAAATTAATGAAACATACGGAGAAGGCAGAGCTCTTGCTGTAAAAATGGATGTGACAAGTGAAGAAGCTGTACAAGAAGCATTTAAAAAGACTGCACTTACATTCGGTGGTGTTGATATTATTGTCAATAATGCTGGTCTTGCAACATCTAGTCCATTTGATGAAACAACATTAAAAGAGTGGAATCTAAACATGAATGTACTAGGAACAGGTTATTTCTTAGTAGCAAGAGAAGCATTTAAACACATGAAAGAACAAGGAATCGGCGGAAATATGGTATTTATCGGTTCCAAAAACTCCGTATATGCTGGGAAAAATGCAGCTGCATACAGTTCTGTAAAAGCAATGGAAACACATTTGGCAAGATGCATTGCAGCAGAAGGAGGAGAGTTTGGAATTCGTGTAAATTCCGTGCTTCCTGATGCAGTGCTTCAAGGCTCAGCAATATGGGGATCAAGATGGCGTGAAGAAAGAGCCGCAGCTTATGGCATCGAACCAGATCAATTAGAAGATCATTACCGTAAACGTACAACGTTATTAGTGAATATCTATCCAAGAGATATTGCTGAATCCATTGCCTTTTTTGCTTCATCAAAGGCTGACAAAACAACTGGATGTATGTTGACAGTAGACGGCGGTGTACCGGCAGCGTTTACGAGATAAGTTAGCCCAGGAGAAATAGGAGAGAGGAAGAGCTTGCATTTTGCTCTTTCTCTTTTGTTGTTTTCGTAAACTTTGTTGCTTTGAAAGAAGTAGGTGATTTCCGTTCCCGGATGCTCGCTTTCCGTGGGACGGGCGGTGAGCCTCCTCAGGTCAGGCTGTGCCTTGCAGAGTCTCACCTGTCCCGCTCATCCCAAAGGAGTCTCGCAACTTTCACTCCAATCCACCTGTTTTAACCATGATATAGAATACTAATTTATAAAATACAGTGAAATATAGCGAAAAGGATAGAAAAGAACAGTCCCCCCATATATACTAAGATTAGATTCAGATACGCACAAAGCAGAGAAATAATATAGAGGCGGATGGAGGGGAAATGTGAAAAAAAGGCAAGCATTATTTATTATTTTACTCTTATTTGTAAGCGGTTGCAGTAGTGGCGATTACAAAATAGTCTATATAAAAGAAAAATTAAATTCTAAGGAAAATGCGATAAAGGAAACAGAAAAATACACAATCGGCGTTGTTCCCAAAGTGGAAAATATTCCGTACTTTACTGCAGTTGAGGAAGGGGCACTAGAGGCAGGAAAAGATTTGGGTGTAGAGGTAATGTATATTGGACCAACAGTAGCTGATTCAAAGCAGCAAATTAAAATAATTGATGAATTGATAGAAAAAAATGTAGATGTGCTGGCTGTTTCTGCAAATGATCCTGAAGATCTAATTCCAGTCTTATTAAAAGCAAAAAGCCAGGGAGTTAGAGTATTTACATGGGATTCAGATGTACAGCAAGAGGGAAGAGAGTTCTTTATTAATATGGTTGATCCTGAAGTATTGGGGAGACATATAATGGATACGCTCGCATGGGCATTAAATGAAAAAGGAAGCTATGCTATTATCACTGGATCTACATCTGCTGCCAATGTAAAGGAATGGGTGGATTGGATTCAGATACAACAGAGGGATAAGTACCCGAATATGGAACTTGTAAAATTAGCAGAATCAGATGATAATCCTCGGAAGGCTTACCTAGCGGCAAAAGAAATATTGAAAAAATATCCAAATATAAAAGGGATTATTGGTGGTTCTTCTGTAGGGCCGCCAAGCATTTCAAAAGCAATTAAGGAAGAGGAAAAACAAGGGAAAGTAGCGGTTGTTGGCCTTTCTCCTCCTAATTCTATGAATGAATATTTAAAGGATGGAACTGCACAGATGATTACATTATGGAGTCCCAAAAAACTCGGGTATTTAACAGTTTCAATTGCAGTTAATCTTTTGCGCGATATCTCGCCATATGATCGCCAAGATATTAATGGGGTGGGAAAAATAACTAGAAAAGGCGATGCAATTATTATGGGCGATCCTATTGATTTTACAAAGGATAATGTGGATCAATATGACTTTTAAATGGTATGAGTTTAAAAATTATCGTCTGCGCACAAAATTGATTATTTCCTATATGATTCTAACAGTAATACCTGTGGCAATTCTTGGATACATCCTTTATAGCCAGTACACTTCTTCTATTGAAGAACAGGTTGGCGAATATCTCCCGCTTGTTTTAGAACAATCGAGCGAAGATATTGAAAATCAAATGAAAAGTTTCCAGCAAATAAATGAAATGCTGTACAATTCTCCCCAAGTCATTGAGATATTAAGGAAAGATAAGTATGCAAATACATCTGAACTTTTAAAGGATCAATTTCAAGTAAACAGCTATTTATCAAAATCGTATATTAAAGGAGGCAAAGAAGGGGTTCTAGGCGTTTTTATTGTTTCCCATAATCGCCTGTTTCAAAGTACAAGAATTAGCTATACTTCTTTTGATTTTTATGAAAATTTGCCGTATGGCCAAGAAATCAATTTAAATGGACAGACAAAAATGATTCTCCCTAATGAAACATCATTATCATTTGAAGGCAATCCACCATATATATTAATTATGAAAGATTTAATTGATGTAGATAATAGAAAAAAAATAGGCAATATTTTTTTAGCAGTCGATATACAATTTATTAAAGACATAGTAGAAAAATTAGAGAATAAAAATCAATCAGATATTTGGATTACAGATGAACATAATCGAATGATCTACCACACAAATCCCAAGAAAATCGGCTCTACATTTAAAGATAAATTAAAATATCCCTTAATTAACGGAAGTATTCGCACAACGAGCCATAATCAAAATTATCTAATAAGCATGCAGCGATTAGATAGCGTTAATTGGACCATTTTTCACCGTGTAAAAGTAAGTGTTTTAACAGAAAAAACGGATATGGCTAGAAATGCGACGATTATTCTATTTGTTGTATTTGTTCTCATTAGTACGATATTATCGGTTATTCTTGCTTGGAATGTCGCTAATCCATTGCATAAATTAACAAAAATAATGAAAAAAGTGGAGCAGGGAGATTTTCAAGCAGATATTACTATTCGTTCTCAAGATGAAATAGGACTGCTTGCAAAAAATTTTCAATCAATGGTTTTAAAAATTAAAGAATTGATAAGGGAAAAATACCAACTGGAACTTAAACATAAGGAAGCAGAATTATATGCTTTGCAGTCTCAAATTAATCCCCATTTTATGTACAATACATTAGAAACCATCGGAATGGCAGTAGAAAGCAATGATAATAAAACGGTTGTCAAAATGGTTACAATCTTAGGGAGAATGCTTCGCTATTCGATCAGCAATAAAGCATCTTTTGTTCCAATATCTCAAGAAATTCTGCATATGAAAGATTTTTTGACTATTCAAAAAATAAGATTTGAAGAAAGATTAGAGTTTTTTATTGAGGAAACAATGGAATCAAAAGTATATACGACCCCAAAATTTATTTTGCAGCCCATTATTGAAAACAGCATTAAGTATGGATTAGAGCAAGAAGAAAAATTAATAATGGAGATTTATATCTATTATAAAGATCACGAAAAAAAAGAAATTATTTATCATATAAAAGATAACGGACCTGGAATTAAAAAAGATGACTTACATAAAATTATGCAAACGCTAGATGGGAATCCCTCAGAGAAAAGGGCGTCGGGTTTTGGACTAGTAAATGTCCATGGAAGATTGCAAATGGCTTATGGCAAACAATATGGCATTCAAATAAAAAGTGAAGAGAATCAAGGAACAGAAATAATTATTAATATTCCTACATTAAAGATAGATGAAACCTGATGGACAGGGGAGATTACATGGACAACATCAAAGTTGTAATTGTAGATGATGAAACAAGAATTCGTCAAGGAATAGAACGGATTGTAAGCTCGTGTGGGGAGGAATGGGAAGTAGTAGAAACATATAATAATGGAAAAAATTTTTTAGAATATTATCAAGCAGCCCCTTTTTATTTTGATTTGTTAATTACAGATGTGAAAATGCCATTAATGGATGGTTTGACTTTAATAAAAGAATTAAAAAAATCCACGAATTTTGAGGCGATTGTTATAAGTGGATTTGATGATTTTACTTTTTTGCAAACAGCGATTAGAGAAGGAGCGTCTGATTATTTACTAAAGCCAATTGATCGAGATGAATTTATGGAACAGTTGGATAAAGTAAAAAGAAAAATAATAGAAGGAAAACAGCAAAACATTGCATATGAAGGATTAAAGCAAAATTCAGAGCAGAAAAGTTATGCACAACAAGTAGAACTTTTTTCTCAATTCATTTGGCAGACTCCTATAAATATACCAAAAGAGAAATGGACGAATATAGGGTTTAATGATGCTTCTTATATGTTGATACATGCGAAGGTAAATAATTTTTCTTCTGATGGAACAATGGATGAGGCTGAAGAAATATGTGAGCGCTTTTTAGCAGAGAAAGCCCATACAGAACAATTAAATTATTGGAAATGTAAAGGAGGAGATCATTCTTTTTGGATTTTGTTAGGAGAAAAGAAAAGAAGTATAGAAAGTATTTTAGAGACAACTAGTGTTTCTTTGTTGCATACTATGAAACTCGAACTAAGTAGAAGAACGAATCAGACTATTTTTATCTTAATCAGTGAGGCAGTGGGTTTATCTTTATTAGAAAAAATGAAGGAGAAGATTTCTGCCTATTTATCAATAAGGTTGCTGTATAGTGGAGATCATATATTGTCTACCATGCAAATTGAACAAATGAATAAGAATCAAAAGGAATTTAAAGCCACTAATGAGATAAATAGCATAATAAAGCAAATTGCTCTAGCATTAGAAAGAATAGAAAAACAAAAAGTGAATGAGTTATTGCAAGATTACTTCTATGTACTGAAGAAATCTGCCTCTATAGAAGAATTAGAACAAAATGTTCAAAACTTATGCATTCAAGTTATTTATTCCACTATTCAGGGAACCTCCATACAAATGAATATTCCTTTTATTCAAGAAGGATTAACCTTTACTAAAACATCTGAATCTTTGGAAAAATTACAGCTAATGATTGGTTCATGGATTAATCGGGTAATAGAACAGTTAGAAATAATTTTTCAAGAGCAGCAAGGAGACCCGGTAGTTCGAGGGAAAAAGTGGATTAATGATCATCTTCATGAAAATATAAAGATTGAAAAAATCGCCAAAGAAGTGTATTTAAACCCAACCTATTTTTGTGAAATATTCAAAAGTCAAACAGGAGAAACAGTTCTGGATTATATTACTCGAAAACGGCTGCAAAAGGCGAAGCAGCTGCTGATTGCGACAAATTTAAAAGTTTATGAGATTGCAGAAAAAGTTGGATATTCTGATACAAAGTATTTCAGCAAACTATTTAAGAAACATTACAGTTATTTGCCTTCTAAGTTTAAAGAGAAAAATAGAATAGAAGAAAAAAATATATAAATTTACCGAATCTATCTCCCTTATAAGCAG